>WGLW01000041.1 GCA_016125405.1 Alphaproteobacteria bacterium
AAGTTCATCCGGAAGGGTGCAGAACACGAACGTGGCGACGGCCGCGTCAAACGATGCGTTCGGGAAGGCCAGACGCGAGATATCCATTTGCATGAGTTGGACCGATGCCGGCGAGAGACCACGCCGGCGCTCGGCGCGTTTCAACATTGCCGGGCTGAGATCCAGTCCAACGACTTCGGAACCGGCAGGGTAGAACCGCATATTCTGGCCAGTGCCGACACCGGCATCAAGAAGCCGGCCCGATAGCCCTTGGAAGAGGAGCGGCCGTATCGAGCGATAGCGGCCATATTCAAAGGGCAAATCGAGCAGATCGTAGAACGGCGCGATCCGCTCGTACCGATGTCGAAGATCGTCAGCGCCCGCACGCGTGGGTAAATGGCCCGTGTTCACCGACCGCTCATTCCGCCCTGCCACGGATCGGGTAGTTCTTCTCCTGCACGAATTTCAGCCCGTTCAGCACGCCATGAAGTTCGGGTCGCGCGAAGGGTGCATTAGAGATATCGACGATCTGTAGCCGCCCGTCCGGGTTGATGATGAACAGGCCGGGTTCTGGGAAGGGGCGGTCGGTTTCTTCAGGTGAGCGCGGCTCGGAGATGTAGAGACCGAGCACCCGCATTTGATCGACGGACAACCCATAGCCGATGGGGATGCGCCAGCCTTCCTGGGCCGCCTCACTCTCGGACTTTTCCTGGGGATCTGCTGAGACGGCGATCACTTCGGTCCCGATCCCGTGGAAGTCATCAAGCAGCCGGTCGAGCGTCTTGAGATAGGCCCGGCAGATCGGGCAATGCTTGCCGCGATAGACCACCACCATCTGCCAACCGGCGGAGGATCCAATCGTGATCTCCCCACCACCGACTTTTGGCACCGTGAGCGCGGGCATCGTTGCGCCTGCTTGAATCTTGTAAACCATGCTCATCAGATCCTCCTGTCCTCAATGGACCAGACGGTCGTGAAACGGACCTCTCGGCTGGATCCGGGTGCTTCGCGAGCGATGACGCCGACTCGACCACCAAGGGGCGGGGGGCTTTGGAGGGCGTTGCAGACCTCACTGCAACTGACCAAGTCGGCGCCATCTATGAATGAGTTCGGTCACGGGCCGCAAAGGTTACGGCGACGGATGAGCCATCCAATGCGGAGGCCCAGTCGGCATTGTGCGTTTGCGGTGGCGAGGCCTTCGGGCGCTGGAGCCAATTAAACGCGCTGTTGGCGGCTATGGCGCCAAGCATCTGCGCCAGGATAAATCCGGGAGCGGAGAGGGGCGCGATCTGCTCTAAGTAAGTCACCGCTGACGTCGATTTTCTTTCCAGGCTTAGGCATGCCAAACCTCGCCTGGGGCGTCCGTCTCATCGTTCGTGGTCAGCGGTCAGCCCCATAGCCTCGCATTTCTTCCGCGTCGAATTTCACGCCCAGCCCCGGCGCGACCCGGTTGACGAAGTCGAAATAGGCCACGATCAGCTTGGCCGGCGGGATGTCTTCTTCCTCGAAGCCTGTCTCGCTGAGCGCGAAAAGTGGCGCTCGTCCGTCGTTGCCGGCGCACGCGTCACCGTGACGGCCCCATCATGACCGCGCGATCGGCCTCACCGAGCGCAGCAGGCATTTTGCCATGTGCGATCGCGTCGAACAGGGTCGGATCACTCCCGTACCGGGACGGCACTTCACGGCGGTACACTACCCGCCCGGATGGTTCATCGGACCCTCCTGTAGAATGTTGCGTGCGGAATTGTGGGTAGACAGGAAAAGGAGCCGCCGCATGCGCAAATCCTCCCTTCAACGCACTAAGGCATAGAGTATTGCGCCGACCAGCGCGCCCATCGGCAGCGTGACGATCCAGGACAGCACGATGTTCGTCATGACTTGGCGATCCACGCCGCCACCGCCGTTGAGCCCGGTGCCGACCAGCGCGCCGACCGAAACGTGGGTGGTCGAGACCGGCAGGCCGCTGAACGACGCGGTGCCGACCAGCAGGCTGGTGGTCACGCCCGCGGCCAGCGCTGCGCCGATATCCAGTTGGGTGATCTTGTCGCTCATGGTGCGCGCCACGCGGCGTGCGCCAAGCAGGCCGCCGGCCAGCATCGCCGCGCCGACCAGGGCCACCGCCAACGTGCCATGCCCGCCCAGCGCAGTTACGGGGAGCAACAGCGCGGCGATCTTGGGCGTGTCGTTTAAGCCACGCGCGAAACTGACCGTGCCGCCCAGCAGGAACAGCAGCGTATCCACCGCACCACGCGCATCGAACCGCCATGCAGGCCGCGCACCCGCCGCCCTGCATTCGGCCTTGGTGCCGGTGACTCGCACCGGCATGGCGCCGCGCATCATCACTCCTTCGGGCGTAACGATGGTCGCCGACTGTGTGCACACGCACTCGGGTTCTGCAGCGGCGCGTGCAACCAGCCGGCGCAGCAATGGCGCCAATAAAAAAGCCGGCACCATCGCTATCACCGGGCTGGTCAACAGTGGCAGCAGAAACGTACTACCCAAGATAGCAAACCGCATGGCGCTGCCTACCGCGACCAGACCCGCGCCACCCATCGCGCCGATCAACGCATGCGTGGTCGAAACCGGCAGGCCACGCCACGCAGTCAACGCCACCGTCACTGCGCCGCCGCTGGCCACGGCGAAGGCGAAGCGCGTCTGTGTTGCGATCACCGAAGGCACCAGCCCGGCGCCGGTAAACGTCTTGAGCAAGGCGTGCGCGAGGAATACCGAGCACAACGATCCCGCCAGCGTGGCGGCACTGGCCCACAGCAAGCTGGTCCAGTAACCCGCGCGGCGACTGCCGTACAACGTGGCCACGCCCTTGAAGTTGTCGTTCGCCCCGTTGGTTCCGGCCAGGAACAGTACCGCCAGCAGCAACACGCTATCCATCGTTCACTCCGGATGATCAGTCAGGCCGCTGCCGCGCTGCAGGGTGTCGGTTTTTGGTTGTTGTATCCCAGCACCACTTCCCAGATCAGGTGCAGGATCAGGGGCATCATCGGTGCCATCATGCCGAGCTTCAGCCCCAACAAGCCCGCACCGGCCATCGGAAGAGCAGATCGCGCCCGACCGGAAACTGGCAACAGTCTGGCGCGCGACGATGTCTGTAAGACAGAGACTTAGATCGGCTTGTAGCGGCGCAGTCTGTCGCATACCGATCTAGCAGCAGCTACTGCCAACCGCGGCGCCTTCTTCGTGTGAGAACGGCAAGTCCGTGCCACAGCCCTTGAAGATGCCGTAGTGCCGGCTTGTGTCGCCGAAGAACTCGAAATGTGGTGCGAGCCGGCTCTCCTGGAGCATGCGATAGGTGTTGCCGCAAACGGGAAAGAGACGCCCGGCATCGATGTCATGATGCTTGTCGAGGACGAAGTTGTGTGTAGCGCCGGGAATTGTGCCAAGGTAGCGCACCGCCTGGCCGTAATCCTCGCACGCCGCTGCCAGCCCATCGAGCTTGAACAGGCGATAGGTCGCGGAATAGAACGCGACCGGCCCGACAAGCTCCGCGATCTCGGGATCAATGATGCCGAGTCGCCGATCACTGACCAGGCGCGGCTCGCCAAACCCGGCCGACTTCGCCAGGGTAAGGAAATCGCCCCAATAAAGCGCGCCCGACAGGCATTCGCCGTGCAGCATTGGGTTTGCCCGCAACGCGGCCGGCATCCGCCGGTCGGCATAAATATCCGAGAAATAAAGCTCACCGCCCTGCTTGAGCAGCCGATGGGCGGCCGCGAACACCGCCGCCTTGTCAGGTATCAGGTTGATCACGCAGTTGGAAACGATCACGTCAAAACTCTCGTTCGCCAAACCCAGCGCATCGAGGCGCGATACATCACCTTCGATGAAGGTCACCGTGGCGGCCGGAAAGCCGAACCGGTCCCGGTGCCAGTCCGCGTAGTCGCGCGCGACGGCAAGTTGTTCGCGCGTCGCGTCCACGCCGACGATCTGTCCGCGCGGCCCGGCGAACTGTGCCAGCACATAACAATCCTGGCCGCTGCCGCAGCCAAGGTCGAGAATCCTTGTGCCGGCCAGTGCTTGGGGCACAACCAGGCCGCAGCCGTAATAGCGAGCCTTCACCGCATCATGCACGTTGACCAGCGCCGCACGCACCAGGGCAGGCACCGCGCCCGGCATGGTGCAGGCGTCGGTGCGCAAGTCTGCCGAACCACCGAGGACCTTGCCATAGTAATCTCGGGAATTGTCTAGGCCGATAGCGTCCATGCCGGCGTCTCCTTCGCGCTGAAGCCATTTCTTCTAAGTTCGCCGGGGGCATGTGGCAGGTTACGGGCGAGCCGCCACGACCGCGCCGACGCCCCTGCGCAGTTCGAAGCCATTACATGTCGAGAAAATCTCCTGGCCGGAAACCTTCAGCACGGGTCGGACGAACTATCGGATAGGGTCGGCCGCGCTGGGCACATCTTCTGTGAAGACCCCGAACTCCCTCAGCGGCCGGCCGTTGCCATCCAGGCGAGTGATGCAGCGAGGACAAGCTGACCGTAGTGACCACGCCCCTCGAACGCGCCCGGCAGAGAATGCAAGAGACGGGACAATGGGATCCTGCGCAGTTCGTCGGCCGACGAACTGCGATCGGGTGCGTTGCCCTGGAGATCACCCAGCGGTGCAACCTCGATTGCAGCGCCTGCTATCTGTCCGAGCACTCCGAAGCGGTGAAAGACCTGCCCCTGGACGAGGTTTTCCGTCGCATCGACATGATCTACAGTGCTTATGGTGCGGACGTCGATATCCAGGTGACGGGCGGTGACCCTACTCTCCGCAAGGTCGACGAGCTCGTCGCGATCGTTCAGCGCATCAGCGAACGCGGAATGCGTCCAGCGCTGTTCACAAACGGCATTCGCGCCACGCGCGCTTTGCTGACACGGCTGGCGGATGCCGGCTTGATTGATGTCGCTTTCCACGTCGACATGACGCAGGAGCGGCGCGGCTACGCGAGCGAAAGCGATCTCAATGAGCTTCGCCTCGCCTAT
Source organism: Alphaproteobacteria bacterium (assembly GCA_016125405.1). Taxonomy (GTDB): domain Bacteria; phylum Pseudomonadota; class Alphaproteobacteria; order Caulobacterales; family Hyphomonadaceae; genus UBA7672. Next base: position 4,962 of record WGLW01000041.1, read on the forward strand.
ATCGAGCGCGCCCGGGGATTGCCCCTGGCGATCTATTTCAACACCACGGTTTTCGACGGGAACATCGAACAGATCCCGGACGTGGTGGCTTTCTTTGCTCGACATAGCGATGTCGTGCGATTGGCGTCTTTCCAGCCGGTTGCAAAGACTGGACGTGGGAGCTTGGACCAGTGGTCTTCGATCACCACAAACGCCGTGATCCGGCAGATTGAAAGCGGTGTCGGAACGTCGGTGACCTTCGATACGGCGCATGTCGGCCACGCGCGCTGCAATCGCTATGGGATGACGTTCATCGCGAACGGTCGGGCCTATGATGCTCTGGACAACAAACCCCTGTACAACGCGCTGCTGTCACGAACGGCAAGAATCCGGTTCGACCGCCAGCGGCCGCGCCATGCGATCGCGACCTTTCTGAAATGCCTTGTGATGAACCCCGATGTCGCGGCGCGGGCCAGTTGGTGGTTTCTGCGAAAGCTGTGGCACATGAAGGACGATCTGATCGCCGCGCGCGGCCGCGTGAACAAACTCTCGTTCTTCATCCACAACTTCATGGACGCCTGCGAGCTGGATCAGGAGCGGATAAGAGCTTGCGTGTTCATGGCGGCAACGCGGGATGGTCCCGTCTCGATGTGTCTATTCAATGCCCGTCGCGACGCATCCATTCTCAGACCTGTCCGTCTCCGGAAGGATGACGGCGAGTGGTTTTGGAATCCTCTTTCGGGTGATGTCACGAAGGACGAGCCGTTGATCACGGCCCCAGCGATTGAGTGACCGCGGCACGCAAGGGCCAAAGCGTCCCGAGGCAGCTCAGATGTGGAGCCGTGAACGCGCGGCACGAACGCCTTGGGGCCGGCGGCGCACACTGCTGCTCGCGTTCCTTGCTGCAATCGTCGTCGCGGCGATCGGTGGTCTTGTTATGAACGAAACACCCGCAAAATTCGGTCCGCCCAGAAGTCTTGATCTCGACCAGTGGGACGCGGCTTGGGCAGATGTGCTGGCGCATCACGTCGATGCGCGCGGCCGCGTGGACTTCTTGGGTCTTGCCAGCGACCGGACCGGACTGGACGAGGTCATCAAATTCATTGCGGCTGTTGATCCGGCATCCTCGCCGGAGCAATTTCCCACACCGAATGCCCGCCTGGCCTACTATCTCAACGCGTACAATGCGCTCGCCATGTACGGCGTCCTCGATGCCGGCGTGCCGAAGCGGTTCGGGTGGTTCGGCCGCATTCGATTCTTCGTTTTCCGCAAGTTCACGATGGGCGGCCGCACTATCTCGCTCTACGGCCTCGAGAACAGCGTGATCCGCCCCCTCGGCGATCCGCGTGTGCATTTTGCGCTGAACTGCATGTCGGTGTCTTGTCCGAGGTTGCCGCAGTCCGCGTTCACCGCGAACGCGCTCGACGAACAGCTCGCCGCCGCCGCGCGCGAGTTTGTTGCTGAGAAGCGAAACGTCGACGTGGACGACGGCCGCAAAGAACTCCGGATATCGGGGATATTCAAGTTCTACACCAAGGATTTTCTCGCCAAGGCCCCGAGCCTTGCTACCTATATCAATCAGTATAGGCTCTCGCCGGTGCGGACTGACTACAAGATCGTCTTCGACGACTACGACTGGTCGATCAACGATCAAGGCCGCAGGTGAGATGAATGGACAAATGGAGTGCGCGGTGGCTTCGCCTGCGCGCTAGCGTTTCCGGCGGTTGGGGGCGCCTTCGAGTTCCTCGATGATTGGGCACTCCGGGCGATCATCGCCATGGCACCGCTGCGCGAGATCGGCGATCGTATTTCGCATGGCTTGGAGATCTGCGATTCTGCGGTCGAGATCGGTGAGATGAACGAGGGCTAGACGCCTAACATCTTTGCTTGCCCGATTCCGGTCTCGATAGAGCGACAGCAGTTCGCCCACATCCTTTAGGGAAAAGCCGAGGCTTCGCGCGTGCGCGACGAAGCGCAGAGTTTGGACGTCGATCTGGGAGTAGGTGCGATAGCGATTGTCATTCCGGCGCGCACTCTCGATGATCCCGCTCTCCTCGTAGTACCGGATGGTCTTGGAAGGCAGGCCGGTCAGGGCCGCCACTTCGCCGATCATGAGTTCGCTATCGGGTTGCATGATCAAACCCCTCCTTTGCAGCCGGCCGCCAGCGCCGCAACAGCAGCGCATTGGACACAACGCTCACCGAGGACAGTGCCATGGCCGCACCCGAAATCATCGGATTCAAAAGCCCGAAAGCGGCCAGCGGCATGCCAATCACGTTATAGAAGAACGCCCAGAACAGACCCTGCCGAATCTTGTTGTGGGTGGCCCGGCTGACCGCGATCGCGTCGCCGACAAGAAGCGGATCGGACCGCATCAGAGTGATGCCGGCCGTCTGCATCGCAACGTCCGACCCGCCGCCCATGGCGATGCCGACATTCGCGGCGGCGAGCGCCGGCGCATCGTTGACGCCATCCCCGACCATTCCGACGATGCGTCCTTCCGCCTGGAGACGGCGAACCTCTTCGGCCTTCTGACCGGGAAGAACGGAGGCGATCACCCGCTCGATACCGAGCTCGGCCGCGACGGCGGCAGCGGTTCGTTCGTGGTCGCCAGTCAGCATGATAGTCCGAAGGCCAAGCCGCTGCAGGTTCTGCACGGCAGCCTTGGCGGTCTCTCTGATGGGGTCTGCGACCGCGATGGCACCCAGCAACAGCGCCTGGGGTTCAAGCGCTGCTACCCACATCACGGTGCGTCCGCGCTCCTCGAGGGCGGCCACCTGAGCCTCCAAGCACTCGGCCCGCACGCCCTTCTCCGCGAGCAGGCGGCGATTGCCGATGGCGATCTGTCGCCCGGCAACGCAAGCGGTGAGGCCCATGCCTGGATGGCTTTGGAAGTCCTCGAGGCGGCCCAGTTTGAGGCCTTCCGCTTTTGTCAGGACAGCATGGGCGAGCGGATGCTCGCTGCCGGTCTGGGCGGCGGCGGTAAGCGCGAGCAGTTCGCTCTCCGAAATCTCCGTGGTGAGGATTTCCGTTACGGCGGGCTTGCCCTCCGTCATCGTGCCCGTCTTGTCGAGAACCACGGTGTCGAGCTTGTGGGCGAGTTCGAGAGCTTCCGGATCTCGAATCAGGATGCCGGCCTTGGCAGCCGCGCCAGTGCCGACCATCAAGGCCGTCGGCGTTGCAAGGCCGAGCGAGCATGGACAGGCGATCACCATCACCGCGACGGCCGCGACGATGCCGGAGTTAAGGTCTCCCGCGATCAGCCACCAACCGAAGAACGCGACCATTGCGACTACGATCACGATTGGAACGAAAACCGCGGCGACACGATCGACGAGGCGCTGAACCGGAGCCTTCTTGCCTTGCGCATTCTCGACGAGCGCGATGATCCGAGAGAGCGTCGATTGCTCTCCAACAAGCGTTGTCTTGATGCGAAGCAGCCCGCTGCCGTTGACCGATCCGCCAACGACAAGATCGCCGGCCTGCTTCGACAGCGGTTGGCTTTCCCCGGTCAGAAGGCTCTCGTCGACGTCGCTGTGTCCATCGAGCACCACGCCATCGACGGGAAGCTTCTCGCCTGGCCGGACGACAACGATATCGCCGGGCGAAACGGCGGCAATCGGCACCTCGATCTCCGCGTCGTCGCGGATGACGCGCGCGTTCTCCGGCCGCAGTGCCATGAGTGCCCTGATGGCCGAGGTCGTCGCTCGCTTGGCGCGGGTTTCGAGCCATTTGCCGACAAGAACCAACGTAACGACAACGGCAGCCGCCTCGAAATAGAGATGCTCGCCGGCGTGCCCTGCGAAAAGCATGTAAAGGCTGTAGAAATAGGCGGTCGACGTGCCGAGCACGACCAGAAGGTCCATATTGCCGGTACGTGCCCGCAATGCCTTCCATGCGCCGACATAGAAACGCGCGCCGAGGATGAACTGGACGGGCGTCGTCAGCGTGAGCTGCAACCAAGCAGGCACTTCGACGCCGACCATGGGCAGCAGCAAAGGCGCGCTGAGCACGGCGGCCCCCAACATCCGCCAGGTTTCCTGCTTGAGCCGCTTTTCTTCCGCGGCGAGGATCTGCCGGTCGCGCTCGACGTCGCCCGTCCGAAGTTCGGCATCATATCCAGCACGGCGCACGGCCGCGATGAGATCGGCCGGACGCAGGAGACCGGCGATGCCCTCGACGGTGGCGTTCTCGCTTGCAAGGTTGACCTCTGCCCGGATCACGCCCGGCACCGCAAGAAGAGCCTTTTCGACACGGCCCGCGCAAGTCGCGCAGGTCATACCGGAAATGGCGAGCTCCCGGCTCTCATGAGGAATGTCGTAGCCGGCGCGCGAGACCGTCTGGACGAGGGTCCTCGGCTCGACGCGCGCCGCATCGAACATCACATCCGCCTGTTCGCTCGAAAGGTTGACCGAGGCTTCGACGCCAGGAACGGCCTGTAGCGCCTTCTCGACCCGGCCTGCGCAGGTCGCGCAGGTCATCCCTTCGATCGGAATGATGGCATGTGTTCGATCATCGAGGGCTTCAATCACCGCCATTGGAGCCTCCCGTCTGGGCATCGGAGCCGGCGTCCTTAGCCCCGTAGCCGGCCGCCTCGACGGCCGCGATGAGCTCCGCGGGTGGCGCCTCCCCCTTGATCGTCGCGCGTCCGGTCGCAAAATCTACGTTTGCTCCGACGACGCCCGAAACTCGAGACAGGATGCGCGTCACCGTGTTGGCGCATCCGCCGCATGTCATCCCGGAGACCGTGAGAACGGTCTCACGCGCTTGATGTGAACCTTGCTGATCCATGGAACTTTACTCCTTCCAGCTTACTGGAAGGCAAGATGGGGCTTCCAGTAACTGGAAGGTCAAGCCCCGCGCGCGAAATTGCGCTTCCAGGGGAAAAGCGCGGGAGGGCGAGCAATCAAAAGAGGCGGCGGCGTCAGCAGTGGGTGAAGCCGCTGCGGCTTTCCGATCAGCCTACTGCGATGACCGCACCGTAACCTTCTGCCACGACAAGCCGAACTTCATGAGAGGATCACCAGCCGTCGGACTGCCCCGAATGATTGCCTCGTCAAATGTCGTTGCGGAACAAGCTAAAGATGGCCTGAGCCGGCTCCAAATGGTCTGTTCCATCGCAGAGAAAACGGCGGGCGTTGTCTCGGAATATCAGCGCGAAACGCCTGGAACTGATCGGATAGCCGTCAGCGCGCGCCATTCTCGACTTTGAGTTTCCATCCATCCTCTCCAGGAGCCAAGCTATGAGCAACGCCGAGAAATACGGAAAAGGCCTTCTCGCCGGACTGGCGGCGACAGTCGTCCTTTCCGTCATCATGATCATGAAGCAAGCCATGGGGCTCATGCCCGAGCTCAACCCCATCGAGATGATCACGAAAATGTCCGGCTCCAGCACGCCGCTGATGGGCTGGATGGGGCATTTCGTGATCGGCACGGTGCTCTGGGGCCTCCTCTATGCGGCGCTGGACGCCAAGCTGCCAGGGCCCCACTGGTTGCGCGGCGCGATTTTCGCGACCGGCGCCTGGTTCATCATGATGGTCATGCTGATGCCGATGGCAGGGGCTGGCCTGTTTGGACTCGGCCTGGGTATGATGGCGCCAGTCGCCACGCTCATGCTGCACTGGATCTATGGAGCCGTGCTAGGCGGCGTCTATGGCGCCTCGACGCGTCGGGGCCAAGCGGTTGTGGCCTGATCGCCTCGCGAACGGTGTCGCCGCAATCTCTGGATCGGGCTCCAATTTCAGAGTCCGGGTGAGAGTCACAGCCTGCTGACTGTCACCCGACTTCGCACGCTTGGCTTTCGCTCTGCTTGCAGCCGGGTCGCGAGCAGTTCAGTGCCTGCTCCATCCTGCTTGAGAACGACGGATTGGATGCTCGCTTTGCGGCCGCTGAACGGGCCTGCAACGGGCTTCGGTGCTGAGGGGATAGTCGACGGATGTTGCCAAGGAAATCATCGGGGCGGGATCTCGAGGGTTCCCGAGCCGCGAAATCGTCCCGTGCGATTTGGTTCGGAGAGGCCGGTACACTTGTTTATATCGCGGTGATCGCGTCGATCGCCCAGGCGACACACCTTCCCTACGTGCTGTTCCCCGAACTCGGAGCGCTCTCTCACGACGTTCTCAAGCGACCGCACGGGACCTGGGCCAAAGCGCCACTGATGCTTGTCGTCACGCCCTTGCTTACTGGCGTCGTTGGCACTTTGGTCACTCAGCATTTCGACTACAGCTTCGTTTCGGTCCTCCTGACGATCGGCATCGCTATTGCCATCATCGGCGTGCTGCGATCCCCGATCGCTCCAGCCATCTCCGCAGGACTCCTTCCGCTGTCGCTAGGGATTTCAACCCCCCTCTATGCGCCCTCGTTGCTGATCGGGCTGGGCGCCCTCGCGGCAGTTTCGCTCATCTGGCGTCGCTTCGTTCCTCCGCCGCCGGAGGCCGGATCGCCAAGGGATCTGGTGGACGACATCGTTGAAGAGGCGCCGCGCGATTACTCATGGGTTCCCTTCTTCCTCATCTTTCTGGTCATTGCGATCCTTCTGGTGGAAGTGACTGGCTGGCGATTACTCCTGTTCCCGCCGCTGGTCGTCATCGCATTCGAGATGTTTGCCCATGCGCACGTCTGCCCGTGGGCTGGCCGACCATTCATTCTTCCGATTGCCTGCACCCTCGCCGCGGCTGCCGGCGTCGCCCTCGTAGTGTTCTTTGGGGATGTCCCGCTCGCGGCGGCGGCCAGCATCCTCTTCGGAATCGCAGTTCTGCGCGTATTCGACCTGCACGTGCCGCCGGCACTCGCAGTCGGATTGCTACCGTTTGTGATTCCAAACGTCGGCTACGAATTTCCGATCTCTGTGGGGGTTGGAACGCTGCTGCTGACCATGTGCTTCCTCGCCTGGCGCAGGGTGGCCGTCACGAGTTTTGCGAAAATTCTGCACTGGTGAGGCGTTGCATGACACGCATCCAGATCCATCATGAGCCTGACGGGGAACTTCTTGCCGAAGGTCCGATCGGACTCTTTGGCATCACCCCATTTGAGGGCAACTACTACATCAGCAGAGGCTGTCTGAAGACCGAAGGATTCCGGACGAACTGGATTCCAGGATTCTGCGTGTACAAGTTCTTCTACATCTGGCTTGATTTCCTCGATCGTGATGGCCGGCGAGATCGCATGCTTGGCTGGCGTTATGTCCTACCAAACCCTGTCTTCTTCTTTATTTTTCTCAGGGTGGCCGTGCCACAGCATGCGACCAGTATCAGTGTTCATAGATTGGATTAGACGTCACTCCAGACAGAACGAACATCTCGGGAGAGGGAAAAAGCCGGTCCGACCGGCTGAAAAAATTATCAGCCGTCTCAATGGATCGGGAACCCCAACGTGGCCACCTTTCCCGAGCGTATGTCATGCCGGTATTCGTGCGATGATCTGGTGATGCGCTGTGACGCCGATTTCTCCACGCTCCAATCCGTGGGTGACGCCGTCGCTATGGTAGACGAGCAGAACGGCATTGTCGTGTGTCAGAGGGTGCGGTGACGTCATGTTGATGGCGGCACTTCCGTTCACGTCAGCAGTGAAGCTGTTGCCCTTTCCGCTACCGTCCGACGGCGTGAAGCCTATTGGCTTTTGATCGAAATGGTTCTCGAACAGACTGTAGACTCCGTTCGGCCGTAACTGAGTAAAGCGGCAATCAAGTCGCGCTCCCGCACCGCTCGGCGTGATCTTGACGGACCCTTTGGCGGCGAACCAATCTGCTAAACTGAAGTCGAGACTCTCGCCTTGCGCATTGAAGGCTTCGACATCCAATGGCCCGGCCACGAGCGCAGGCCGAAAGCCCGCGATGTGCGGAATGTTTTGCGGCCCGATGGCGGCTGGGGCCGAGGGGTCTTTGACGAACGCATGGGGATCAAGCGGCTGGGCCTGATGCGTCTCATCTGAGAAAAACACGGCATGGAGAATGAATTGGAAATCGCTGGCTGTCTCCGGAGCGGCCCACGCTTGCGTGCGCCCTGCCGCAGCAATACCAAGAGTTACTCCAGCACCAAGCAGGCGTCGACGGGTCAGTCTGTTCATGGCTACATGTCCTAGCGAGTTACGGTGAATAGTCGAAAGCCGTTTACGACCCACGCTGTTGCATCAGCGTGGGTACATTCGATTGGGATCGCCACACCGCGACCTTCAATAGCGTGTCGTGAGATCAACCAGCCAAGTGGGAGACGCAGCGACGAGCGCGGCCTCGAGTGTGCGATCGAACCCGCTGAGGATCATCGTTGCCACGGCCAACGCTCCTACGCCGAGGATGACCTTACCGAGCTTCCCCACTCCCATGAGATTGCCACGCCAGCGACTGAGCGCCTGGCGTGAGAGTGAGCCGACGATGAGCAACGGGATGGCGGTCCCAAGACCGAACGCCACCATGACGATCGCCACGCTGGCAAGATCGCGTCCCTGAGCTGCGAGGAGGGATGCTGCACCGAGGGTCGGCCCGACACAAGGGCTCCAGATCGCGCCAAGCAGCAATCCGAGAATGAACTGGCCGCTGAGCCCACTCGGCGAGATTCGCGTGATCAGCCGATTGCCGGCATTGCTGATCCCTCCGGCGGCGATTGCGAAGCGCTGTTGCAGTGTGCCGCTGAGCAGCACCAACCCCAGGAGACCCAGGAGCACTGCGGAAATCGAACGGAAGACGCTGCCATCGAGGCCGATGGAAAAGCCGACTGTCGCCACGAAGAGACCGACGGCGACGAATGAAGTGACCAGGCCGGCGGCCAATGCCGGCACGCCCAGGCGATGCACAGCGACCGCCGGTCCGAGGACGAGCGGTAGCAGCGGAAGAACGCATGGGGATAGTGTCGAAAGGATTCCGGCCAGGAAGCCGAAACCGATACTGCCGATTGGGAGGGCCATGCTTCCGATTCCGCGAATGAGTTCAGTTCGCTTTCAGCAGAAGCGCCTTGATCGAATCGGGATCAGTGTCGCCGACCGACCGTCCCTTTTCCTTGGGGCCATGAAACACGATCAGTGTGCTCTGCATTTGCGCACCAAACGAACGGACCACGTCTTTCTGCGTGTCGAAATCAACCTTGTAAATTACGAGATCCCCGAACATCGGGCTTTCGGCCAACTGATCGATGATAGGATGCTGCTTCGCGCAGATCGGGCACCAAGTCGCGGAGATGTCGACAAGGATCGGCTTGCCCTCGTGCTGGGACGCCGCAAACGCCTGTTGCGTGTACGGTGCCTGGCTTGCCGCCAGGGCCGCCCCGGCTGGAGCGAAGTATAGTCCGATCATGAGCATGATCGTCGACAAGAACTTGATGGATGGCATCCTGATCTCCCAATGACAGTTGAGCAGAAGCGCTCGGCGTCTGGCGACGTCGACAGTCCCTATATCGGAGTTCGGAGCCGGTCGGCGGAAGGTTACGTTGGCTGGAGGAGGTTGCTCGGGACGGCGCGCTCGAAGTAGCCCGCATTCAGGGGGATACGCCTGATCAAATCCAAGTGAACTCCAGTGCTGACCCTTCCGGCATGGGCGTATGTCCGGCCGATTGCTCGGGAGCAAGGGAGCCGGCACAAACGCAGCATCAGGCGCAGATCTCGGTGAAGAGGGCCGGCCCCCCAGCTTGACCGCCAGGCTATCGCATTTCCGACAGGACGATCAGGCTCCTCCCGGTCGCAAACTGATCCGGTCCGATCCGAGCGTAACCCTTTTGGCGCTCACAACGAATCTATGAACGTATAAGATAATGATCGATACCGGTGAGGGGCATGAACCGTATATTGGCCAGGATCGGTCATACCCTCGCCAGATTTCTGAGCGGTGAGCGACACGTCCACAGCGCAACCCCGCTGACGCCGCCGGACCGGCTGATGAATTGCCTAGAGCCCGCCGACGTGGTGTTGGTTGAGGGCCACTCGAAGATCAGCACCGCCATCAAGTACCTAACACAGTCGACCTGGTCGCATGCGGCCCTCTATGTCGGGCCGCCCGGCTCAGAGTTATTTTCTGATCCGATGCATTGCTTTATCGAAGCCGATCTCGTAGCAGGCGTCCGTAGCGTCGGCTTCGAGGAATTCGTGGGAATGCCGACGCGGATATGCCGACCGGTCGGGTTGAACGAAGCAGAATGCCGCGCGGTCGTCGGTTTCGCGATCAGCCGCTTAGGGCTCAGCTACGATCTCAGGAATATCATCGACCTTGCACGCTATCTGTTCCCAACGCCCCCGGTGCCGTCCCAATTTCGCCGACGGATGATCGCGCTCGGAAGCGGAGATCCCACCAGAGCGATTTGCTCGACGCTTATTGCCGAAGCTTTCCAGTCGGTGAATTATCCAGTTCTTCCGACCATCGAGTATCGCGCGGCCGCGACCCAGGAATGTCCCCACTGTATGGACGAGATTTTGCACATCCGCCACCATTCCCTCTTCGTCCCGCGCGACTTCGATGTGTCGCCCTATTTCCGAATCGTGAAGCCGACGATCGATGGCAATTTCGACTTCAGGACTCTCCAATGGGAACGGGAGGCTGCTCGCCAATCGGTCGAGGATGCAGCACATCCATAAGCAGCGACTGTCTGTTCACCTGGATAATCCCTTA
>WGLW01000020.1 GCA_016125405.1 Alphaproteobacteria bacterium
ATCATCGCGGGCATGACGCAAGCGCCTTCACAGTCATATCGGGGTCGGCTCCCCTCTTCGAACAAGCACTGGCTTGGCGGAGTGATGGCTGTGTGGGCCGAGCTTGCGCCTCTCATCGCGATGACCTGCGGATGGGTCTTCGGATGTCTCAGGCGTGATTGGCACACGCCCGCGACAGACGACGATCCCTCCCCCGAGCCACGCGACCATCAGGAGATCACCCCGGCTGAACCACACAGCCGCACGTCCCAACCCATGTGCGCACGCCTTCGCGTCCGCGTCGGCGCTTCGCGCCAACCGGACGAAGGCCGGGGTCCAGTCTTCTGGCTACAGGCTCAGAAAGCGACCAGCGCGCACACCGCGCCACGCGATCCAGCCTCTCGCCGCACGCAGCCGGCAATGGCCGTAACTGCGGATCATCCCCCGCCGCCAACCTAGGCCGCGGACCTAACCCGAATCTCGCGCTCCCCGGAGACCCTCCGGCGGAGGCGCCGCCATGTGTACGAAGCGCCTGGCTAGGCGAGGTCTTTCAGCTTGTCGACGAGGTCCGTTTTTTCCCACGAGAAGCCGCCATCCTTGTCCGGCGCGCGGCCGAAATGGCCGTAGGCGGCCGTGCGGGCGTAGATCGGCTTGTTGAGATCGAGGTGCGTACGGATGCCGCGCGGACGCAGGTCCATCACGTCGCCCAGACGCTTTTCCAGTTTCGCGAGATCGCATTTCTCGGTACCGTCGCAGCTCGCATAGATCGACAGCGGCTCAGGCACGCCGATGGCGTAGGAGAGCTGGATCGTGCAGCGGTCGGCAAGACCCGCCGCCACGACGTTCTTGGCGAGATAGCGCGCCGCATAGGCGGCCGAGCGGTCCACCTTGGTCGGGTCCTTGCCCGAGAACGCGCCGCCGCCGTGCGGGGCTGCGCCGCCATAGGTGTCCACAATGATCTTGCGCCCGGTGAGGCCGCAGTCTCCGTCCGGTCCGCCGATGACGAACTTGCCGGTGGGGTTGATGTGCCAGACGCAGTTTTTCGCGATCGGCAGCACATCGCCCAGCGCCGTGCGGATATAGGGCTCGACGATTTTCCGGATGTCCTCGGACGTCTGCTTCGCATCGGTGTGCTGCGTGGAGAGCACGATCGAGACCGCTTCCACCGGCTTGCCGTCTTCGTAGCGGACCGTCACCTGGCTTTTCGCATCCGGCGCCAGCGTCGGCTCCTTGCCGGAATGGCGGACGTCGGCGAGCAGTTTGAGAATGCGGTGGCTGAACTGGATCGGCGCCGGCATCAGGTCGGGCGTCTCGTTCGTCGCGTAGCCGAACATGATGCCCTGGTCGCCCGCGCCCTCTTCCTTGTTGCCCGACGCATCAACGCCTTGCGCGATGTGTTCGGACTGGCCGTGCAGCAGCACCTCGATCTCGGCGTCGCGCCAGCTGAATCCTTCCTGGTCGTACCCGATGTCCTTGATCGCCATCCGCGCGGCGTGCGCGATCAGCTCCTGGCTCACCGTGTCGGTGCCGCGGTATTCGCCGGCGATGATCACGCGGTTGGTCGTCGCCATGGTCTCGGCGGCGCAGCGCAGGCTCCACGGGTCGAGACCCTCTTCGAGCGTGGTGCGGTAGTAGAGGTCCACCACCTCGTCCGAGATGCGGTCACACACCTTGTCGGGGTGGCCTTCAGACACGCTTTCGCTGGTGAAGAGATAATTCGAACGCGCCACGTGGGTCTCCTGATGCCAAGCAGCCTTCCCTACAGCGGGAAATCGCATAAAGAAAGCTTTATGTCCCTGCAGGAACGGCGCCGGGCGCTTCCGCCGCGGGCCGTGTCAGTCGTCACTGCCCGAACCTTCGGGGTCTCCAAAAACCGCCGCCTGGCTCTTCACCATCGCGAGGATGCTCTTGCGCAGTTCCGGGTCGCGGATCTTGTGGAACGCGCCCATGAGGTCGACGGCTTCCGTATCGATCTGGCTGACGAATTCCTCGCCTTCTTCAGCCACGCCGGCGACCGACGTGCTGACCTCCGGCGCGCCCTGGTAGAAATATGGAATCGTGGTTTCCAGCGCCCGGGCCAGTTCGTAGAGCCGGCCCGCCGAGATGCGGTTGGCGCCGCGCTCGTATTTCTGGACCTGCTGGAAGGTGACCCCGAGCCGTTCGGCCAGCTTGTCCTGCGACAGCCGCAACTCCTTCCGGCGTGCGCGCAGGCGGTGACCTACAAGCTTGTCGATCAGGCTGGGAAGCTTGCTTTCCATGGGCCACGGCCCCCCGGTGTAACTGGGCGTCAATGCACCCAGAAGTTGGGTAACACTAGGATCAGCGGCGCGGCAGCACCAACAACCCAAGGTTGAGCGAGATCAACATCAGCGCAAACAGTCCGTCCCGCCATTGCGTATAAGGGGTCGCATGGGCCTGCGCAGGTATGGCCGCGTCGACCACGCTCGATGTCCAGCCCGCCGGGTCCGGACCATAGACGGCAGGATCCGCCGGCTTCCCACGCGCGGTCCAGCGACCATAGGCGTCGATCATGCCGGTAAAGCCGCCCGCCGCGACGCGGGCCATGGGCAGACCCTCCTCGATGGCGCGATACCGCGCCTGGGCGGCGTGCTGGTAGGGTCCGGAGAGGTGTCCGAACCAGCTGTCATTGGAAATGTTGACCAGCCATCGCGGCCGGTCGGCGCCCACTGGCGACAGCCCCGGAAAGATCGCCTCGTAGCAGATCAAGGGTCCGAACGGTGGAATGCCGGGAACCCGGATGGTCGAAGGCTTCGGACCGGCCGCAAAGCCACCCGGCGCCAGTTTCTGCAGGGTTGTCAGTCCCAGCTTGCCGAGCAGATCGCTGAACGGCGTGAACTCGCCGAACGGCACCAGCATGTGCTTGTCGTAGATCGCCAGCGGCCCGCGCGCATCGCTCGCGGCGCTGAGCACAGCGAGACTGTTGTAGAATTTTTCATTCGGCGTGTCGGCGTTCTCCCGCCGGGCGATGCCGATGATCAGCTTGCGGTTTCCGAGACGGCCAGTGACCGCATCCAGCGCGTCGGGCCATTCGAACAACAAGCCGGGCAAAGCCCCTTCCGGCCAGACCAGAATGGCAGGCGCCGTTGGACTGTCCGGGCCAGACAGGTTGCGGAAACGGGCCACGACCTGTTCGGCCATCTGCGGCTTGTACTTGTCCTTTTGCGGAACGCCGGACTCAACCAGACGAACCATCGGCCCGCCTTCATCGTCCGGCACGGAGGCAAGGCGGCTGGCGCCCCAGCCCCATATGGCGCCGAAGGCGACCGCGGCCACCAGAAACGGCGCCGCCCTTGAGGCCGTCGTGCCGCGCGGGCGTGCATCGGCAAGCGCCGCCGGCGACGCAAGCGCCACGATGGTCAGAAGCGAAAGGCCATAAACGCCCCAGATCGAAGCTGTCTGCGATACCGCGCCGCCCGCCGTCCACACCATTGCCGGCAGGTTCCACGGCAGGCCTCCGAGGCCGAACAACGCTCCCCTCACCCATTCGGAAATCATCAGCGCAACGGAAAAAATGATCAGCCGCGCCGGACCGGGACACCAGAACTGGAACGCGAAACGCATTGCCCAGGCAAGCAGAAGCGCCAACCCGCCCGGAAGCAGAATCAGCGGCATCCAGATAAAGATGAGATAGATGTCCGGCTCGACGAGAAACGCATCGGCGATCCAGTAGAGCGAAAAAAGGAAGTAAAAGAAACCGAACGCGAAGACGCGCCAGAACGCCGCCTTGCCCGGATTATCTGCGAGCCGCGCGCCGTCGAGCAGCCAGATCAGGCCCGAGAGCCCAATCGCCATCGCAGGCCACAGGCCGAACGGCGGGAAGGCAAGATTGGCGATCACACCAAGAGCGGCCGCAACGCCAAGCGCGCGGCCGCCACGCTGGCGCGTCATCCAGAGGTAAGCCGGCGTGAGAAGATTTCCTCGCACGTGCGAGCCTGCGGCGGCCGATCCGGTCTCAGTCATGAAAACTCCCGGAACCCCGGATCGGATACTGGCCCAGACTCTGAGCGGAGCACCGGCTCAGACCTCGCGGCGGTCTAACGCGCCGGGCGTGCTGTCGGCAAGCGCAGCAGGCTTTTCCGTGGCTCGAAGCCGCACCCGGGACACCCGACGCCCATCTGCCGCAACGACTTCGAAGACAGGCCCGCCGGGGTGCGCGATCACGTCGCCCGTGGCCGGAACGCGCCCCGCCAGCGCGGATACAAGGCCGCCAATCGTGTCGACCTCGCCGGCAAAGGGCTCCACCGCCAGCGTGAGACCCGTCGCCCGCTCGACGTCATCGATATCGGCGAGGCCGTCCACATCCCAGACCATCCGGCCCCGGCGCTGCACGACAGGCACGATGCTGTCGTGTTCATCCTCGATGTCGCCGACGATCTCCTCAACGACATCCTCAAGACAGACGACGCCGTCGATGCCGCCGTATTCGTCGACCACAAGCGCGATATGGATTCTTCGGCCTTGCATCTGCACCAGAAGGTCCGGCAGGCGCATGGATGGCGGAACAAACAGAATGTCTCGCATCAGCCGGGCGAGCGGCCGTGACGCCAGAGCCTGCGGGCTCCATCCCGTGCGCATCAGCTCGGCGACCACATCCTTGATGTGGATGAACCCCAGCGGCTCGTCCAGCGAGTCGCGATAGACCGGCATGCGGGAATGCGCCTTCTCGGCGAACAGTTTCAGCACGTCCTCAAGGGGCGTCATCACTTCGACTGCGGCGAGATCCACACGCGAGGTCAGCACATCGGCGACCGTCGCCGTCTCGAATGCCTGGATACGCTGCGGCAACAGATTTGGCGGGCCCTCTGTCGTCGGCGTAGCGGTCGCCTCCTGCGTCGGCTGAAAGCCCACGAGACGCGCGAGCCGTTGTGTGAGCGTCGATCGTTGCGGAGGCTCCGGGTCGTCAGGACCGTCGGGCATGATCAGTCTGTCTCTCCGTAAGGGCCGGTCCGGTAGGGATCGGGCCATCCAAGCCCGGCAAGGATACCGGCTTCGAGCGGCTCCATCACCGCAGCGTCCGCCGATTCTATGTGATCATACCCCAGAAGATGCAGAAAGCCGTGAACCAGCAGGTGGCTCACATGCGCCTCGAAGGCCCGCTCCATCAAGTCCGCGTCCCGTTTCGCTGTCTCGAGGCCAAGGGCTATGTCGCCCAATGGTCTCGGCTGGCCCGGGATTCCCGAACCGCTATAAGGGAAAGAGAGGACGTCGGTCGCCTTGTCGATCCCGCGCCACTGGACATTCAGCTCGCGCATTTCCACGTCATTGGTCAGCAGGACCGACACTTCGCCAACGGCGTCCATTCTGGCGGCGGCAGCCCGGAGCGCGCGTGTGCAGACGGCTTCCGGATCGCCAAGCATCCCATCCCACCGCGAATCGTCGCTGCGCAGGTCGATCATGAGAGCGTCGGCCCCGGCCGGACTCACGACTTCCTCCTGCCTGATCCCGGCAGCGGCCCGAGGCGGCCCAGCGCATCGCGGTCGTAGGCTTCGACGATCCGCGCGACCAGTTCGTGACGGACGACATCCTTGGCCGTCAGCTGCTCCAGCGCGACGCCCTTCACATCCTTGAGTATGCCGATGGCGTGAGCGAGCCCGGACCCTGTGCGCTCCAGCAAGTCTGTCTGGGAGGGATCCCCTGTAACGATCATGCGCGAGCCGCGCCCCAGCCGCGTCAGCACCATCTTCATCTGCTGTACGGTCGCGTTCTGCGCTTCATCGATGATGACGAATGCGTTTTTCAGCGTCCGGCCGCGCATGAAGGCCAGCGGCGCCACCTCGATCTCCCGCCGCTCCTTTCGGCGCTCGACTTCCTGCGCGCCCAGGCATTCGTTCAGCGCATCCCAGATTGGCAGCATGTAGGGATCGACTTTCTCCTCCATGTCGCCGGGCAGGAAGCCGAGATTCTCGCCCGCCTCGACGGCGGGGCGCGCTACGATCAGCCGCTCGCGCTTGCCTGCCTTGAGCTCGGCGGCGCCGACTGCGACGGCGAGGAATGTCTTGCCTGTCCCGGCCGGTCCGACGCCGAACACAAGTCCCAACTCGTCGCGCCGCAGAGTCGCCAGATAGGAACGCTGTCCCGGTGTCTGAGCCATGACCGGCTTGCGAAGTCCGGCAATGACATCGGCTGTTGCGCCGGCCGGGCCATCTGCAAGCGTAAGGCGGATGGCCGAGGCGAGTTCGTCAGCATTTGCTTCCGCGCCGGCTTCAATCCTCTGCATGAACGCGCCGATGGCGTCGGCGGCATGTCGGCATGAATTGTTCTGCCCTGTGATGATAATCTCGCCGCCCTGGCTTTCCGCTCTCAGCGCATCATCCGCGAAAGCCCGCTCGAGCGCCTGAAGATGCACATGCGCCGGACCGCAGACCTCACGAAGCAGTTGCGGACTCTCGATGACCACGCTCTGGCGACAGGTGCGCGCTTGCCTTGTCTTTTCGGTCACGCGACCGCCTCGCTGGCCGCATCCGCCGCAGTCCCGCTTTCCTTGACGATCCGCCCCGTCAGGCTGGACATGGTGGCGGCGACAATCTCCGCCTCGGCAATCCGTCCGATCAGGCCGGCGCCATTATCGACATGCACCGGCTGCATGTAGGGTGAATATCCAAGCGCCTGATCGCTATGTTTGCCCGCGCGAGTGAAAAGCACAGGTAGACGGCGACCGACCGTGGCGTCATTGAAGGTCTGGGCCTGTCGTTGCAAAAGGTCCAGCAGGCGCGCCAGCCGCTCCTCCTTCACCGCCTCATCAACCTGAAGATCCATGCCCGCAGCAGGCGTGCCGGGGCGCCGCGAATATTTGAACGCGTAAGCTTGGGAAAAGCGAACCTCACGGACAAGATCGAGCGTCGCTTCGAAATCCCTTTCGCTCTCGCCAGGAAAGCCGACGATGAAATCCGAGGCCAGAGCGATATCGGGGCGCGCCGCCCTCACCTGCTCGATAATCCGCAGATACTCGGCGGCCGAGTGACGTCGGTTCATGGCCTTGAGAATGCGGTCGGAACCGGACTGCACCGGCAGGTGGAGGAACGGGGCGAGCTGGTCCACCTCTGCGTGAGTGGCGATGAGGTCGTCGTCCATGTCCAGCGGATGGGAGGTGGTATAGCGAACGCGCTCGACGCCGCCGATCCGCGCGATATGCCGGATGAGTTGGCCAAGACCCCACCCTCTGCCAGCATCGCCCGATGGCGGGGCGCCGTGCCAGGCGTTCACGTTCTGCCCGATCAGCACGATCTCCTTGAC
This sequence comes from Alphaproteobacteria bacterium, assembly GCA_016125405.1. GTDB lineage: Bacteria > Pseudomonadota > Alphaproteobacteria > Caulobacterales > Hyphomonadaceae > UBA7672. The sequence goes on from WGLW01000020.1 coordinate 7,234, forward strand.
GCCTTGCCGCGCGAGTTGGCGCGCCTCGGCGGCGATGGCGTCGGCGGCGCGAGAGAATTCCGCTCCACGCGTATAGGGAACAACGCAGAACGTGCAGAACTTGTCGCAACCTTCCTGCACCGAGATAAACGCCGATGGGCCATCCGATGCACGTGCAGGCAGTGCATCAAATTTTTCTTCGGCCGCAAAATCGGTTTCGAGCCGGTCGCCGGTCTCACGCGCAATACGCGCGATCATCTCCGGAAGCCGGTGATAGGATTGCGGACCGACAACAAGATCGACCGCCGGCTGCCGCCGCAGGATTTCATCGCCTTCGGCCTGGGCGACGCAACCAGCGACGGCGATGCGCATGCGACCGCCGCCTGCTTCCTTCATGCGCTTCAGCTTGCCGAGTTCGGAAAAGGTCTTCTCCGTCGCCTTCTCGCGGATGTGGCAGGTGTTGAGGACAACCAGATCGGCCGCCTCCGGCGCATTCACCGGCGCATAGCCGAGCGGCTTCAGCACGTCCCTCATCCTTTCGGAGTCATAGACGTTCATCTGACAGCCATAGGTCTTGATGTAGAGTCCCTTGGGCGCGCCGCTCATTTCTTCTCGTCTTCCAGGGGCACGCCGTAGAGTTCGAGCCGATGGTCGATCAGCCGGTAGCCGAGCTTGCGGGCGATCTCGATCTGCAGTTTTTCGATCTCGTCCGACTGGAATTCCACCACTCGTCCGGATTTCGCATCTATCAGGTGATCGTGGTGTTCGTCGGGGCTTTCCTCGTACCGCGAGCGACCGTCGCGGAAATCATGGCGCTCGATAATCCCGGAATCCTCGAAAAGCTTCACCGTGCGGTAGACGGTCGCCAACGAGATGTTGGGATCGATCGCGGCGGCGCGGCGGTGCAGTTCCTCGGCGTCGGGGTGGTCGGCGGCTTCGCTGAGAACACGCGCGATCACGCGGCGTTGTTCCGTCATCCGCAAACCTTTCTCGATGCACCGTTCCTCGATCATCCAAACCTCCGTCCGGGAACGCTCAACGGACCTTCGCCCCGCATTCTTGCCGGAGATATGCGGTTCAAGTCCGCCCATGTCCACCACTGACGCCGACCGCGCGGGCCAGCACCAGGGCATCGACCGGCCCAGAGGCGGCGGGACCCGTCGGGCGATAATAGCCCGGGCGCACGGCAATTTCCACGAATCCTTCGCTCCGGTAGAGGGCGAGAGCCGCGAGATTGTCCCTGGCCGCTTCAAGCACCCAGCGCCCAAGTCCGCGCCGCTGCGCTTCGGCGTCGAGCGTCGAAAGCACGTCGCGGGCGGCGCCTCTCCGCTGCACCGAGGGAAAGGTTGCAATCATCAGGAGTTCGGCGTCGTCGCCTGCCGAGAGCGCAAGCCCAAAGGCGCTGAGGCCGGCCTCCCCTGCCGCGACACAGGCAAACGCCTCGGCGCGGGCCAGCCAGGCGGCGAAATCCGCTTCGCTCCAGCCATTGGTCGAGGCGGCGCTATGGACCGCAGCCATCGCGGCGGCATCCTCCGGCAGCGCCGGCCTGAGGGACCAGATCATGACCGGCTGACCGGAGTCGCGTCCGGATCGCGGACATAAGCGGGACGCGCCGACGGGAGATCTTCGGCGTCAAGACGGGAAACGAACCGGGCGGCGGCTACGGCGGATGGACGTGCGGTTTGCTTCGGAAGGTCGAGTTCGATCGCATCGATGTCGGGCGTCAGGAGCGATGTCGCGTCCCGCGCCATAGCGGCGAGCCCAGCTTCATCCGCCTCGACCGGTTCGCCAGCGCCCCGGCCGTGCTCGACCACCTGCGCCCACCACGACCGTTCGGGCGGCCGCCGCTTTGCCGGAAGCGCCGCCAGCACGCGCCCCTCGGAACCGAACGCAAGCGCCTCAAGGCTGGTGACGCCGACCGCCGGGCGATCGAGGGTCAACGCCAGCCCCCGCGCCAGCGCGACGCCGACGCGAACGCCGGTAAACGATCCCGGCCCAACGACGACGGCAATGCGATCAAGGCTGGCGTAGGTCTCTCCCGCGCAGGTCATCACCGCTTCGACCAGAGGCGCGAGGCGCGCGTCATGGCCGAGCCTCATCGGCTCCGACTGTTCGGCCACGACGACGCCATCGCGCACCAGCGCAGCCTCGCAGACGTCCGATACGGTGTTGATCCCGAGCACCAGCATGGCGCGCCTCTTACGCCGACGCCGGCCGGATCGTCAAAGAATCCGGCAGGCTTCCTCGAAATCGAGTCTCGGGGCGCGCGGGTGGATTCGCGCACCGTCGCCATAACCAAGGTTGCAAAGGAAATTGGCGCGCCAAGTCTTCATTGCCGGATCGGACGCGAAAAATTCGCGGTCAATTCCGGCGTGATCGAACCCGTTCATCGGCCCGCAGTCGAGACCCAGCGCCCGCGCAGCCACGATCAGATAGGCGCCGCCCAGTGTGCCGCTCTGGAACGCATGGAATTTCGTGGTTTCTTCGCCATCGAACCAGTGTTCGGCGCCCTTCGCATGCGGCGCCAGTTTCGGCATGAAGCGCGCAAAGGCGAGATCGTAAGCCACCACGACAGTCCACGGCGCAGACATGGTCTGCTTCCGGTTACCCTCGTCGAGCAAAGGCTCAAGACGCGCTTTCGCTTCGCGTGATTTCAGGAAGAGAAAACGGGCTGGAGAGCAGTTGCCGCTCGTGGGCGCCATACGCAGCATCTCGTAGACCGCCTGTACCAGAACGTCCGGCACGCTTTCCTCTGTCCAGGATCGGTGCGTGCGCGCGGTCCGGAAAAGCTGGTCGAGCGAGATGTCGGGCAGCGGCTTGGGCATGATCTCCTCGCGCGAAAGGCCGATGCGCCAGATCGATCAGGCGGCGGCTTCGACCGCGGTGACCTCTGGCACATAGTGACGGAGCAGGTTTTCGACGCCCTGCTTCAGCGTCGCCGTTGACGACGGACAACCCGAACAAGCGCCCCGCATGGTGAGGTGTACAATCCCGGTATCGACATCGAAACGCTTGAAGATGATGTCGCCCCCGTCCTGGGCCACGGCCGGCCGGACCCGTGTTGCGATAAGCTCCTTGATTTCGGCGACGATCTCCGCCGTCTCGCCTTCATAGGTCGTTTCATCCTCCGCAGAGGCCAAATCCACCTCCGGACCCGCATCAAGCATCAGCGGCGCGCCAGAAACATAATGATCCATGATGGCCGCCAGCGCCTGCGGCTTCAGCGGCGCCCAGTCAGCGCCCTCGTCCTTGGTGATGGAGACAAAGTCATCCCCCAGAAAAACGCCGCGCACGCCCTTCAGGCCAAAGAGAGCGCCAGCCAGCGGAGAGGCCGCCGCCTCCTCCAGCGAGGTGAATTCGTAAGGCCGTCCGGGCGACACGTCCCGACCGGGAAGGAATTTCAGTGTCTCCGGATTGGGGGTCGACTGGGTCTGGATAAACATCGCCGCTCTCGCAAAACTCTACGCTGAACATGGGGCTATGGCGCCATTGGCGCAATGCGGCCCGCTAGCTGGCCATTCCGCCCATTTCGTCGATCTGGCGATCGGTCAAATCGCCCGGCACCACGGTGACGGCAATCGGCCGTTCGGCCAGCGGCCTGCCCTTCCCGAGGCGCGCCACGAGCTGGCCAGGCCCCCATCGTCCCGACCCCGTCGCCAGCACGAGTTGCCGGATAGACGGGTCTTCCCGCACCAGCTTGTGGATCGCATCCAGCGGGTCTTCGTCGCTGACCACCACCTCCGGCGTCGTGCCGGTCCGCTCTTCGACCAACCGCGCGTGCTCAGCCGCTTTCAACCTTGCCGCGTCGATGGCGTCCTGGCTGATGTCCTGATCGAGGCCAATCCATCCGCCGACCCCGGGCGAGCGCGCGCAGCGCAGGATAACCAGCCCCGCCCCCACCGCCTTGGCGCGGTGTCCGGCATAGACCAGCGCCACGCGGCACTCGTCGGTCTCGTCCGATACGGCGAGGAATTTTCGTGACAAATCGGTCATGTTGCCATCAGGCCCCGGCGCTCAAGGCCGGTCAAGGCAGAAACCCGCATTGCATTCCAGGCGCGATATCAGCGAACCGTGTCGGCTGGAGACTTGGCGACAGCCACTGATGCATCTGTCGCCCCCGCGCCAGCATCCGACCGTATCGCCGCCAGGTAGTCCGCTGTCGCGGTTTGCGCCTGTGCGATCAGAAAACCCATCGAGGCGGCGTGGTTGCCGAAGATCGAGCCGTCCGGAGATCCGTTGAGGACGAAAAGCGGATGAAACTGGGCGGCCGCTTTCCAGGCCGCAAGCGCTGCGTTGCGCGCCGCAACTGTCTTGGCGTCTTCCGGCCAGTGCATGGCGCCGATGAGCGCGTAAGCCGCCTGCGCCCGGCCTTTTGCATCGTAGACGGCCTGGGTTGCGCTTTGATCAATCGGACCGCCGCCCGTCATTGCCGCTACCCGCGCAACTTCCGTTTGACTGCGCTCGGCCCACGAGCTGACCAGTTGCAGTTGCGCGGCAAGCCTCGCGGGATCTGTGTTCTCAATCGCGCCGCGGCGACGCTCCCTGCGATCATAGTTGACCAGCGCATCGCGGGCCGCACGCAGTTGCGCGCCAGTAGAATTGACGTTCACCAGCCGCGCGGCCGCGGAAAGGTCGGCGTCAGGATGACCGTCCGCAACGGCGTTTTGGGCCATCAGATTGATATATTCGCCGAGGGACTCAGCCATCGCGTGCTGCAGAGCCGGCTTTGCGGAAAGACGGGCCATCGGCGTCCAGTCAGCCGCATCCGACGCCCAGCCTAGATGAGCGTAATGCCGTTCCATGAGCGTCGCCGCAGCACCCGCCCAGGGCGCCGTCCATTGTGCGCGATCCACCACGCTGGCAAGCTTGTGATCGCCGACGCCGCTCGACATGACAATCATGGACGGATAGGCGCCCACAATGGCGACGGCGGCGGCCAGGCGGAGCCAGCCGCGCGCGCGGGACATAAGCGACTCGCCCGAAATCTCCTCGTGGTCGGCTTCGGCGGGTTCGACGACTTCTGGCGTTACATTGATCGTGCGAAGCGGAAACGGGGCGTCGATTTCGACCACCGCCGTCTTTTCCGTCCCGGCGTCAGACGCGGGAGGATCGGCCACGACCATGTCGCGGCGAAGTTGCAACACTGACATGGCCCAGCCCCAGCTAGAGGGTAGATCGGAGTTTGGTGATAGCCGACGTTAACCTCAACCCAATAGTTCCTTACGCTTGGTTAATTGGCCGGCGTCCCAGATCGCGGCGTTTCCGGAAACTGAACGGTCTGTTTCAAGCCTGATGCCAGTTCGAACGTAACCGGCAGCGTTCCGCCAGCGCCGACTGCAGCCGGCGAAAACACCATCAGATGCAAGCCACCGGGCTCAAACTTAACGGTTTTTCCGGCCGGCAGATTGACGCTTTCGACCCGCTTCATGGTCATCATCGAACCATTCATGGCCATGTCATGCATCTCGATGGCCTTGGCCGCGGGCGACGATACACCGACTATCCTGTCGGCCTTCGGCGAGCGGATGGAAAAATAGGCGACGCCTACATTGCTGGCGCCAAGTGGCGCATGAAACTCCGGGTTTTCAATGGAAAGTCCGCCGGATGCTCCGCAGGCCGACAGGCCAAAGGCAAATGTTGCGCCCAATGCAAGAGCCGCAAGCGGGTGTTTCATGGCGTGCCCCACGTCCAACGCATAAGGACATAGGCCGCCAGGCCAGGCAGGACCATGCGCCGCATTCGCGCGGGGGGAGAGGCGAAGTCGCCTAGGGACGCCAGAACCCGACAACCCGCCGGACGTCGTCCATGATCGGCGCCGCAATGGCTCGCGCCCGATCAGCGCCGTCGCGCAGCACGCGGTCGACCTCGGCCGGATCCGCCATCAACCTGCGCATCTCGGTCGCGACAGGTCCAAGCTTGGCGACCGCCAGCTCGGCCAGCGCCGGCTTGAACACGCCAAACCCCTTGCCGCCGAACTCTCGCAGCACATCCGCCTCCGTTTGTCCGGCCAGAACGGCGTAGATGCCGACCAGGTTCGCCGCCTCATTACGGCCTTTCAGGCCGTCAACTGTTTCAGGCAATGGCTCGGAATCCGAGGTCGCGCGCTTGATCTTCTTCGCAATGCTGTCCGCCTCATCAAGAAGGTTGATGCGGCTTGCATCCGACGGGTCCGACTTGGACATCTTCTTCGACCCATCGCGCAGCGACATGATGCGGGCGCCCGGACCCTGATGGAGCGGTTCCGGCAGGGGGAAAAAGTCCGGCGCATTGAACTCGCGGTTGAAGCGGCCGGCGATGTCGCGCGAAAGCTCGAGATGCTGCTTCTGGTCTTCGCCAACAGGCACGTGCGTGGCCTTGTAGGCAAGAATGTCGGCGGCCTGCAGAACGGGATAGTCGAACAGACCGACCGAGATGTTCTCGGCGTCCTTGCCCTGAGACTTCTCCTTGTACTGGGTCATTCGCTCGAGCCAGCCCATGCGGGCAACGCAGTTGAAGATCCAGGCAAGCTCGGCGTGCGCGGTGACAGCCGACTGCGGAAAAATGATCGAGCGTTTCGGGTCGACGCCCGAGGCGAGATAAGCGGCGGCGATCTCGCGTGTCTGCGCGGCAAGACGTTCGGGGTCCTGCGGCACAGTGATGGCGTGAAGATCAACGACGCAGAAGATGCACTCGTGTGAATCCTGCATGGCGACGAACTTCACCAGCGCGCCGAGATAGTTGCCGAGATGCAGGCTGCCCGAAGGCTGCACACCCGAAAAGACGCGGGTCGGGCCTGAATAGGCGGGCGCTGCCGGTACGGGTTTGGTCAGGTCAGGCATGAGAACGCTCGATAGAAATGAGACGCGGCTTTAACAGCCGCTCCTCCCCTACGGCAAGACTCGGCGCGCGGGATGCGCTTTGGAAGCGCGCATCCATCGCATAGGGTGGGGAGATAAAGCAGGAGCGCGCGATGGGTATGTGGCGATGGGCGATAGGCGGCGCTGCTGGGCTGGTGGTCGCAGGGCTTGCCGGAACCGCCGCTTGGCTCTGGACGCCCTCGGGCCCGCACTTCGATGCGGCTGCAGCCAAGCAGGCGGCGCAGGCCTATGACGCGAGGGTGATCCGCGACCACTATGGCGTTCCGCACATATATGGCGCCCGCAACGCCGATGTCGTGTTTGGCCTCGCGTACGCACACGCCGAGGATGACTGGCCGACTATCGAGCAAGTGATCGCGCAGAACCGCGCGCAGCTTGCGCGCCTGCAGGGCAAGAGCGCGGCGGCAAGTGATTATCTGATGCTAGCGCTCGGCAATATCGAAGCCGTCAACGAAAACTACGACGCCAAGGTAAGCAGCAAGGCCAAGGCGATTGCCGAGGGCTATGCTGCGGGCCTCAACCTCTGGTGCGCCAATCATCCCGCATCCGGCTGCGCGCGCACGGCGCCGGTGACGGGCCGCGATGTAATCGCGGGCTACGCCAACCGCCCGCCCTTCTTCTACGGGCTGGATACGGAACTGGCGGGCGTGATCCAGGGCAAAGGGCCGGTTGACCTGTCCGTGAAGCAGGCGCGCGCCGCCTATCTCGGGACGGACGCGGATGTCGAACTTGGCTCGAACGGTATAGCGGTAAGCCCGAAGCGCTCCGCCGACGGCCACACCCGGCTCGCCGTCAATTCCCACCAACCCTATACAGGGCCGGTCGCCTGGTATGAGGCGCGGCTGAAATCGGACGAAGGCATCGACATGATCGGCGGCGTCTTTCCCGGCTCGCCGCTGATCCTGCACGGCGCCGGCCCGACCCTGGGTTGGGCCGCAACGGTCAACAAACCGGATGTTTCCGACGTCTTTCTCTTGACAGTGGATGATCCGAAAAAGCCAACCCGGTATAAGCTGGATGGCCAGTGGCGGGACTTCATCGTCAAGCCTCTGAAGTTCCGTGTAAAGCTTTGGGGACCATTCAGCCTGCCGGTGGAACGACGTGGCCTACGCTCGGTGCAAGGTCCGGCCTTCGTCACCGACCGCGGCGTCTTCGCCGTCAGCTATGCTGGCGACGGCGACCTGAACGAGCTGGACCAGTATCTCGCCATGAACATGGCGAAGACGGTTGGCGAATGGCGCGCGGCGCAATCCTCAATCAACGCAATCCCTTCAATCAACTATGTCGTCGCCGACAATCAGGGGACCATTGCCTATTTCTACAACGCGCGGATGCCCAAACGCGAGGAGGGATGGGACCGCCACAAGGTTCTGCCCGGCGACACCTCCGAAACGCTGTGGAAAGGATTTGAACCAGTCGAAAGCCTGCCGGCGGTGATCGATCCGCCGTCAGGATTTGTCGAGAATTCGAACAATACGCCATTTGCCGCCTCCTCGCCCGAGGACAGTCCGAAGCCGGACGCCTTTCCCGAAAGTTTCGGCATCGAACGCAACATGACCAACCGGGCGATGCGTGCGCACGAGCTGATTGAGGCTGACCACGCGATCACCCGCGACAAGTTCATCGAATACAAGATGGATCACCGCTATTCACCGAACTCCAGTGTCAGGCAGATGATCGCCGGTCTCGTGACGCGCGGCCCGGGCGATGACCCTTCGTTGAAGCCGGCGCTGGATCTGTTGGCGTCGTGGGATGGATCGGCCGACATGCCCAACCGCGCCACAGCGCTTGCCATCTTCACCGGCCAGAAGGCGCGAGGCGGCCAGATCAACGAGGCATCGACGCCGGAAAAAGATCTTGCTGCTCTGAGGGACACCTCCGCCCTGCTGATGAAAGTCTATGGCCGTATTGATCCTCAATGGAGCGAGGTCAGTCGGCTGCAGCGCGGAGACAAGAGCTGGCCACTCAACGGCGGACCTGACACGCTGCGCGCCGTCTACGCCGCTGGCGACCTTGAAGCGGACAAGTTTCGGCATGGCGTTGCGGGCGACACCTACATCGTCATCGCCGACTGGGCTCCGGATGGGACCTATCGGCTCGACACCATCCACCAGTTCGGTTCAGCGACCGTGGATGCCTCGTCACCGCATTATGCCGATCAGGCGCCGCTATTTGCCGAGGAAAAATTCAAGTCGCCTCCGATGGAGCTGCCCGCCCTGCTGGCCGAGGCGACCAGCGACACGCATCTCGGCAAATCCGTCCGCTGAGGGCGCTGTCGACTGGACCCGGGCCGCCGCCCCCCTAGTTCCAAAGGCAGCACTGATTTGAAGCACTGGACCAGACGCATGCATCTTGCGTCACTTGTATTGTCTGCGATCGTCCTTTGCGCGGCGGCTACAACGGCGGCGTTCGGCGAAGAGTCCTCTGGCAAGGACGTTCCCAAACCCAAGAACGAAGCCCCCCAACCTCAGCACCTGCTTGGCGATTGGGGCGGGTTTCGATCCGGACTTCACGATGATGGAATCGATCTTTCTGCCGCCTACACCGGCCAGGGCGCCTACAACGTCTCGGGGGGAATGGATACGGGAGCAGCCTACGCCCAGCAGCTCCAGCTTGGCGTTGATATCGACTGGAAAAAACTGGCCGGACTGAACGGCTTCTCGACGCACGCGGTTTTCATCAACCGCGCCGGCAACAACGTCTCGACCGATTATGTCGGCGACAATCTCATCCAGGCTCAATCGATCTACGGCGGCGCGGGCGACGTTCTCGTTCACCTGGTTGACGTCTACGGCGACCTGAAACTCGCCAAGGGCAGGATCGACATCGCCGCCGGCCGGTTGCCGGTTGGCGAGGACTACGCAACGTCGCCGCTCTATTGCCAGTTCCTGAACACAGCTGTCTGCGGATATCCGAACGCGATCGCGGCCAAGGCGGGTTTCAGCACGTTCCCCAATTCCACGTGGGGCGCACGCGTCAGGGTCGCGACGGCAAAGCACCTTTATGTGCAGGCTGGCGCATATGAGGTGCGGCCGCGGGCGGGCGGGCGATCCGGCTTCGACTGGGGCTGGTCAGGCACGACCGGAACCTACTATCCGGTCGAAGTCGGTTACGAGCCGGTGTTCGGCCCGAACATGCTGGAGGGGCATTACAAGGCCGGTTTCGCGCATGACACGTCGGATTATCCCGATCTTTATCGCGATCAGAACGGCGATCCCTTTGCTGCAACCGGGCTCCCGCAACTACAGCACGGGGGACGCGATTCAACCTATGTCCTGGCCGACCAGATGATTGTCCGGAACGCCGCCGGGCCCGAACGCGGCCTGATCGTGACCGGCGGTTATGTCTGGTCGGACAAGGCCACATCCCAGCTTTCACGTTTCTTCTTCCTGGGACTGACCGACAAGGGGTTTCTCGCTTCGCGGCCGGATGACGTGCTGGGTATCGTATTCGCCAAGGAGTCGATCAGCGGCTCAGTCACCGCAACGCAGCAGATCCAGGCCACGATGAACCAGCCGCTCCTGATGGACGCGCCAGGCGTCCAGTCAGAGGAAACTGTGATCGAAGCGCACTATGACTGGGCGGCCCATCCCGGGCTGACTTTGACGCCAGACATCCAGTACATCATGCATCCCGGCGGCGCGGAGACCTACCCGGACGCCGTGGTGATCGGCGCGCAACTCGCGGCCGACTTCTAGGCCCGCTTACTCCGGCATTTGCGGAATCTCGGCGCCCGGCGCGGCGCGCTCGCGACGAAGGGCGCCCCGGATTTCCGCAACCGTGACGGCGCGCAGTGCGAAGGCGGTCGCGGCATAAAGCAGGAAGCCGGCCAGGACGACCACAAGAACCGCGACCTCCTTGCGCCACAGCACCTCTTTCAACAACGGATACTGCCAGGCGCAGACGCCAAGGAAGACGCCCATCAGTGCCGAGGCCGCGCAGAGGCGGAGGATCCGGCCCCACGCGCGTGCGCTGACCGCATAGACGCCCTCCCGCGCGAGCGTGCCGGACAGAAGCGCCACGTTGACCCATCCGCCGATGCTGGTGGCGACGCCGAGGCCAATCGTGCCGTCGAGACCAAGTGTTGGCAGAAAGAACCAGAGCGATGCGCCGAGGATCGTGTTCACGACCACTGCCGTGATGGCGAACTGCATGGGCTGCTTTGTTCGTTGCCGCGCAAAGAACGGCGGCGTGAACACCTTGGCCAGCACGAATGCGGGCACGCCCCAGGCGAACTGCCGAAGGACTTCCGCGGTCCGGTGCGCGTCGGCCGAGGTGAAATGGCCACGCGTGACCGTGGCGTCGATAATGAAGAAAGGCATCACCAGGAGCGCAATCGTCCCCGGCAAGGTGAAAGCCATCGAAAGGCCAACGCCGTCGTCCATCGTCTGGCTGGCGGCGGCGTCATCCGCCTTGGCGAAGTGGATGGAAAGCCGCGGCACAAGCGCGAGACCGACTGCGACGCCAATGAGGCTGAGCGGAAGCTGATAGAGCCGATCCGAGTTGTAGAGCACGGCGCGAGCGCCGGCATCGGATCCGGACAGCATCTGACTGACCAGCGTGTTAAGCTGCATCGAGCCGCCGGCGATCGCGCCTGGAATTGCGAGCGCGACGACCCGCTGCACGATTTTGGTCACCATCGGCCAATGGATCTTCAGTTTGACGCCCATGCGGCGCACGCCCCAGCCGAGCATGATCGCCTGAAGCACGCCAGAAACGGTTGTGGCCGCCGCTGCGCCAATCGCGGCCATATGGCGGTCGGTGATCAGCAGAAGCGGAACGAGCGTGCAGATGTTCAGCAGGATCGGAGCGCCAGCAGAAAGGGCGAAACGGCCGAGCGTGTTGAGGACGCCCGAAAACAGCGAGGCCAGCGTCATGCAGATGAGGTAAGGCATGGCGAGTTGGGCCATCAGCGTCGCCGTAGCGAGCGTCCGCGGCTCGTGAATATAGGCCGAGAGCAGCACAGGCATCAGCCAGGGCATCGCGACCTCGAGAATGATCGAGACGCCGACGACAACCGCCACAACGAACGCCAGAACTTGCGAAGCCATCTCGGCGGCCGCGGCGTCGCCTTCGGTGGTTCGCGTCTTGCCGTAAACCGGAACAAAAGCCTGGGCGAATGCGCCTTCGGCGAACAGCCGGCGGAAAAAGTTCGGCATCATCTGCGCGGTCGCCCACGCATCGAGGAAGGGCCCCTGCCCGCCGAACCGATAATTCAGCGCAAGGTCACGCGCAAAACCAAGAACCTTTGAGCCGAGCGTGAAGAAGGTCTGCACAAAGACGTTGCGCGCCAGCGACATGGGCGGTCCGCCTCAGCGATCGTTGGAGGATGGCGCGCGCGCCAGCGTGTGGGCCGGTATGCGCGGAGCGGAAGGAGAGTGAACCCGGAGAACAGCAACCAGGCGTTTGGTCAGCTTCTCGTCGGCCGCTTTCGGAAGATCGCCGCCATCCAGAGGGGTCACGTAAAAGACGTCGTGCACCCGCTCGCCATAGGCGCCGACGTGCGCCGACCGGATTGAGAGACCGGCGTCGAGGAGTTCCCGTGCAATGTCGTAGAGCAGCCCGGCGCGGTCACGCCCGGAAACCTCGATCAGCGTGCGGTCGGAGGAAACCGAGCGGTCGATCTCGACGGTTGGCGCAATAATGAAGGCGGCGTGGCGGCGGCTGGGCGCTGGCGGCTTGGGCGGCGCCTTAACCACGCCGCCGCCAGCGGCCGCAACGCGAAGGTCATCGATCAGGCGCTGAAGCGCCTGCGGATGATCGGCGCCCAGAGGGCCGCCGCGCGCGTCCTGCACATCGAAAACATCGAGCACCCGGTCGCCGCTCTCGTAAAGGTGGGCGGCGGCGACATTGGCGCCGGCGGCGCTCAGCACACCGCATAGGTCAGCGAACAGGCCGGGCCGGTCCGGCGCTGCGATCAGGATTTCGGTCGCGGACTGGGTGGGGTACTGGCTCGCAGCGACGACCACGGGCTGATCACCGGCCGCCTGCAGCGCCGCCGCGTGGCGCGCGTGGCCCTCGTCGGTGAAGCTGATCCAGTAAGCGTCTTCAACGCCCGCCAGATCCTTCGGGCTCTGGCCGATCCGTTCCCTCAAAACATCCCGCGCCCGCTCCGCCCGATCGGCAAGCTGCCGGCGAACGCTTTCTTCGTCGGTTCGGCCGCCGCGAAGCGCCGCCTCGGTGGCGTAATACAAATCGCGCAGCAGCTGGCCTTTCCATCCATTCCACACGCCGGGCCCTACGGCGCGGATATCGGCCACAGTGAGCACGAGCAGCAGGCGCAGGCGCTCCAGCGTGCCAACCTTTTCTGCAAATCGCGAGATCGTCTGCGGATCGGAAATATCCCGGCGCTGCGCCGTGTCGCTCATTTCAAGGTGATTACCGACGAGCCACGAAACAAGCTCGGCCTCGTCCTTGGGGAGCCCCAGCCGGATCGCAGCCGTGTGCGCCACCTTGGCGCCTTCGACCTGTTGATCGCCCTTCCCCTTGCCCGTGTCGTGCAGGAGCATCGCGAGATAGAGCGCGCGCCGGTGCTGTATCTTCGGGAAGATTTCCGTCGAGAGCGGATGGGCGTCGCGGAACTTGCCCGCCTCAATGTCATGAATGGTCTCGACGGCCTTCAACGTGTGCTCGTCCACGGTGAAGTGGTGATACATGTTGAACTGGGTTTGCCCGACGATCCGGCCGAACTCCGGAACGAACCGGCCCAGCACGCCGGCTTCGTTGAACAGCTGCAGCACGCGGCCCGGATGCGCCTTTCCGGCGATCACGTCGAAGAACAGCGAGCGCGCCACCGGGTCGTAACGCATTTCCCGCGTCAGCACGCCCAGCGAGCGACGCGCCGCCGTCATGGCTTCGGGATGGATGTCGATATCGCGCTCGCAGGCGATGGCGAAGAGGCGAAGCAGGTTGCGGGGATCCTCTTCGAAGAGACGTGGCGAAACGACGGTGAGCCGGCCCTGGTCGAGGGCGAACCCGGCCTGCGCCAGCGGTTTGGCCGGGGGCTGCGGGAAAAAAGGTATGCGGCCGCCAGGACGTTTCTTTTCTTCGGCTTCCAGCTTGGCGCAGAGGATTCGCGTCAGCGCGCCAACCTCCTTGGCGGCCAGGAAGTAGCGCTTCATGAAGCGTTCGACCGACGTGACATTCTGGCGCGCGGTGTAGCCCATCCGCTCGGCCATTTCCGGCTGCAGGTCGAAGGACAGCCGTTCTTCCGGGCGGCCTGTCAGATAGTGAAGATGGCAACGCACGGTCCACAGGAAGCGGCACTCGCGCATGTAGACGGCCTTATCGGCTGACGTGAAGGCCGCGTTGTCCAGCACCTGCGTAAGCGTCTCGCCTCCGTGGATGTATTTGGCCAGCCAATACAGTGTCTGCAGGTCGCGCAGTCCGCCCTTGCCGTCCTTGACATTGGGCTCGACGCGGTAGCGTGACCCGCCTTCGCGTTCGTGACGCTGGTCGCGCTCGGCGAGCTTGGCCGCCACGAACTCAGCGCCGCGGCCCGCGACAACGTCCTTCTGGAACCTCTCTGACAACTTGTCGGCCAGTCCTCGGTCGCCGAACAGCAGGCGGCGATCGAGGATTGCGGTGCGAATGGTGACATCTTCCTTCGACAGCCGGATACATTCATCGATCGTGCGAAAGGCGTGGCCGACCTTGAGGCCCATGTCCCACAGCGCATAGAGCATGTACTCGATCACGCTCTCGGCCCATGCCGTCTGTTTGTAGTTGCGCACGAAAAGCAGGTCGACGTCGGACGACGGCGCAAGCACGCCGCGGCCGTATCCTCCGACCGCCATCACAGCCATGCGTTCGGCCTCGGTCGGGTTGTGGGCGCGAAAGATGTGAACGACCGTGAAGTCGTAAAGCGCCGCCAGCGCTTCATCCATTACGCCGGACAGCAACCGCGCGGTGTCCAGGCCATCGGCGCCCTCTTCCAGCCGGTCCTGGGCGATCATGCGCCCACGAAAGAGGGCCGCGTGAATGAGGTCGAGCGCCCGGCTCCTCTGCGCCACGGGGTCGGAGCCGTTGTCGAGTGCGGCGGCGGTGAGTTGCACGCGCAGCTTGCGGCCATCGACAATGTCGGAGATCCGCCATGGCCCCGGTTTGGCCAGAGCGGCGGGAGGAGGAGCAAGCGACGTGTCGGCCATGAAGGGTGTCTAGACCAATTCCGGTAAATAAGGGATGCCCGCGGAACTGATCCACTCCGGACCCGAATAAACAGGCGCCGGAACGCGGCCAAACCGTGGCTGGACGAGGTATCGCCGCCTGAAACAGCGGACGGCCGGCGGGGGGAGCCGCCGGCCGGTCGTCAGGTCACGGGAGACGTCTGGGGGAGTCTTGGGAAGTCTGCGGCGAGCCGGGAAGCCTTCTCTCCTCTGTCGGGAGGTCGGCGGCCGGCCCGCTGTCTAGACGAGGCCGCCGCCAAAGCCGCTGGCGACGATGTAGATCATCGCGGAGAGACCCGCGAGCACCACTGTGAGGCTGGCCGCAAAGTCCACGTCGGCCGGTTTGGGAAAGCTGATCAGACCTTTCATAGTCGTTCTCCTTGTCGATCGGTCTGGACCGCCCGTGTTCGGGTCAATCCGCCGACGAACAGAAGAATGCAACCAGCGTGCCAGTTTTTGTTTACCCACTATCTGTTTGTTTAAATTGATTATTTCTGACGAACGGTGTGCCGCGGCTTAAGGACTTGGCGAATTTTACCGCGCCTAAAAGCGATTTTCGCCAACACATTGCCTGATTTCGCCACAAGCGACCGACGCGGACTTCAGCTGGGCCGCATCGACGACTTCAGCCGGTAAATCAGCTCCAGCGCCTCCTTGGGCGTAAGCGTGTCGGGATCGAGCGCGCCAAGCAGCCGGTCCGCCTCGCTTGGCTCCGGAGCGGCCGCCGCCTCCGGTTCAGCGAACGCCGCAAACAGGGGAAGCTCCTCCAGCCTGCGTCCCGGCGCGTCCTTGGTCTCAAGCCGCTTCAACACCGCCTCGGCCCGCTTCACCGCGGCCGCAGGCATTCCGGCCAGCTTCGCCACCTGGACGCCATAGGAGCGGTCGGCGGCGCCGGGCTTCACCTCATGCAGAAACACCAGCTCCCCGCCCCACTCCTGGGCGCGCAGGCTCGCGTTCGCGCAATGGGCAAGCGTGTCCGCAAGACCTGTCAGTTCATGGTAGTGGGTCGCGAACAGTGCGCGGCAACGATTGACCTCGTGCAGGTGCTCAACCGCCGCCCAGGCGATCGCGAGCCCGTCCCAGGTCGAGGTGCCCCGCCCGACTTCGTCGAGGATAACGATCGACCTGGGCGTCGCCTGATTGAGAATCGCCGCCGTTTCGATCATCTCCACCATGAAGGTCGAACGCCCGCGTGAAAGATCGTCGGCGGCCCCGACGCGGGAATACAGCCGGTCGGCGATGCCCAGCCTTAGCCGGCGGGCGGGCACGAAGCATCCGGCTTGCGCCAGAACGGCCAGCAGCAGGTTCTGGCGGAGATAGGTCGATTTGCCCGCCATGTTGGGGCCAGTCACAAGCTGGAGGCGCGGGCCTTCGGCGCCGCTCGCATCAAGGCGGCAATCGTTGGCGGTAAAACCATCTCCGGTTTTGCGCAGCGCCGCTTCGACAACCGGATGGCGCACGCCTTCTGCATCAAGGACGGGGTCGTCGACGAGTTCCGGGCGAACGCAGGAGGCTTCGGACGACCATTCTGCGACGCCCGCCGCAACATCGAGACAGGCCAGCGCATCGGCGACCGAGGCGAGATTTGGACCGAGCGCATCGACGTCGGCGATAAAGCCGTTGAAGATGTCGAGCTCACGGCCGACGGCCTCGCTCTCGGCGCGCGAGATGCGAGCCTCCAGTTCTGTCAGTTCGGCGGTCGAGAACCTCACGGCGTTCGCCATGGTCTGGCGATGGATGAACGTCGCCGACAACGGCGGCTTCATCAGCGCCTCTCCAAATTTCGCGCCGACCTCGATGAAGTATCCCAGCACATTGTTGTGCTTGATGCGCAGTCCGGAGACGCCCGTATCCCGGGCGTAGTCCGCCTGCAGCTTCGCGATGACCCCGCGAGCGTTCTCGCGCAGCGTGCGCGCCTCATCGAGCGAGGGATCATATCCTTGGGCGATGAACGCCCCTTCGCGGGGGTCTGCCGGAAGGTCGCTGGCCAGGGCCCGCTCCAGCCGGGCCGCAAACGCGGCGAGATCGGGCTTGTCCGCAAGTGTCAGCGAGGCGCAGGCGCAGGCAATCTCTTCCGGCAGGCCTCCCTTCTCGCCCGCGATGTCGGCCGCGAGCTGCTCACCCACCGAAAGACAGGCGGCCAGAGCAGCCAGATCTCTCGGCCCGCCCCGACGCAGCGAGAGGCGCATCCGGGCGCGTTCGAGATCCCCGGCCCGCTTCAGCGCGTCGCGCACAAATTCGCGGCGGTCCGAGGCATCAAGGAAGAACGCCACCGCATCGAGACGCAGTTCGATCCCTGGCCGGTCGCGCAAGGGGCGCGCGATCCTCGCTGCGAGAAGGCGGCCGCCCGCCGCCGTGATCGTCCGATCGACGCAGGCAATGAGGGAGCCCTGACGCTGACCCCGCACTGATCGCTCGATCTCGAGACTGGCCCGGGTCGCCGGGTCGATCGCCAGAAAGGCGTCTGGAGCGGTTCGCCTTGGCGGATCGAGGCGGGCGGCAGCCCCGGCCTGCGTCAGGGCCAGATAGTCGAAGAGGAGCGCACAGGCGATCAGTTCGGCGCGGGCGAATGCGCCGAAACCATCGAGGGTCGATACGCCATAGGCGGCCTTCATCAGGCGCTCGCCGGCGCGCGGATCGGCGCGGGCGTTAGGTCGAGGCGTCACCGCAAGGCCGGTCAGTGCCGCCGATACTTCGGCAACGCCCATCGAACCGTCTGCAACCAAGACCTCGCCGGGAGCAACCGCGGCCAGGGCATCGGCCAGATCGACAGCGGCAAGCGCGAAGACCTCGAACCGGCCCGTCGAAACATCCGCCAGCGCCAGAGCCGCGTCGGCCCCTCCCCCGGCAATTCCAATCGCAACCAGGCAGTTGGCAGCCCGGGCCTCAAGCAAACCCTCCTCCGTGATCGTGCCCGGCGTCACCACCCGCACGATCTCCCGCCTGACGACGGCCTTGGAGCCGCGTTTGCGCGCCTCGGCCGGATCCTCAACCTGCTCGCAGACGGCGACGCGGTGGCCGGCGCGGATCAGGCGGGCAAGATACATCTCCGCCGAGTGAGCCGGCACCCCCGCCATGGGGATAGGCTGGCCGTTGTGGGTGCCCCGATGGGTCTGAACAATGTCCAGGGACGCGGCGGCGCGGACGGCGTCCTCGAAAAAGAGTTCGTAAAAGTCGCCCATCCGGAAGAAGAGGAGCGCGTCGGCGTGGCGCGCTTTCATTTCGAGATATTGCGCCATGAAGGGCGTCGCACCCGCCGCCAGGGCCTCGGCGGCCGCGTTGGAGCCCTCTTCGCCCGGATTCGGGGCAGAGTCTGTCCGTTGCGGCAAAAGCGCGCCGCCGGTCGGTTTCTGGGCTTCCCCCTGCTTCATGCTTGATTCGATCATCGTTTGCGGCTGAATGCCCGCCAGCCTACCGTCGCGCGACGCGCGATCCACTGCCTAGTCGACCTCAGCCGGCGACCTCAAGCCCGTAAAGACGATGACAAGCAAACGCCCGAACTTCACCGACGAGGAGGCGCTGGCCTTCCACCGCTACCCCCAGCCGGGAAAGCTGTCGGTAACGCCGACCAAGCCGATGGCGACCTCAAGAGACCTGTCGCTGGCCTATTCCCCCGGCGTCGCCGTGCCCGTCTTGGCGATCGCGAAGGACGCCGACCTCGCCTACGACTATACCTCGAAGGGCAACATGGTCGCCGTGATCTCAAACGGCACGGCCATTCTTGGCCTGGGTGACCTCGGCGCGCTCGCCTCCAAGCCGGTGATGGAAGGCAAGTCGGTGCTGTTCAAGCGGTTCGCCGACGTCGACTCGATCGATATCGAGGTGGACGAAAAGGACCCGCAGAAGTTCATCGACTGCGTTCGCGCCATCGGGTCGACCTTTGGCGGCATCAATCTCGAAGACATCAAGTCGCCCGAGTGCTTCATCATCGAGAGCGAGTTGCGGGAGAAACTGGACATTCCGGTTTTCCATGACGACCAGCACGGCACCGCCATCATCGCAGCCGCCGGCCTGATCAACGCGTGCGAAATCACGGGCCGGAAACTCGCCGATGTGAAAGTGGCGGTCTCCGGCGCCGGTGCGGCGGGCCTGTCCGTCGCGGGCCTCATCCGGCATCTCGGCGTCAAGCGTGAGAACATCCTGCTCTGCGACCGCAAGGGCGTGATCTACGAGGGCCGCGACGACGTCGACCAGTTCAAGTCGGCCTTCGCGATCAAGACCAAGAAGCGCACGCTTGCCGACGCCATGAACGGCGCGGACTGTTTCATGGGTCTTTCGGTCAAGGGCGCCGTCGACGCCGCCATGGTGAAGTCGATGGCGAAGAACCCGCTGATCTTCGCCATGGCCAACCCCGATCCGGAGATCACGCCCGAGGAAGTGAAATCCATCCGGTCCGACGCCATCATCGCGACGGGCCGGTCCGACTACCCCAATCAGGTCAACAACGTTCTCGGCTTTCCGTACATCTTCCGCGGAGCGCTGGACGCCCGGGCGCGAACGATCAACGAGGAAATGAAGGTCGCAGCGGCCCAGGCGCTCGCCCAGCTTGCGCGCGAGGATGTGCCGGACGAAGTGGCGGCCGCCTATGCCGGCGACCGGCCGAGCTTCGGGCCGGACTACATCATCCCTGCCCCGTTCGACCCCCGTTTGATCTGGTATGTCCCGCCCTTCGTCGCGCAGGCGGCGATGGATTCGGGCGTCGCCCGGAAGCCGATTTCGGATATGGCCGCCTATCGTGACCGGCTGGCGCAAAGGCTGGATCCCGCCGCCTCCTTCCTTCAGCGCATTCACGGTGCGGTTCGGCGCGAACCCAAGCGCAAGCGCATCGTTTTCGCCGAGGGAGAGGAGCCATCTGTCATCCGGGCCGCCTGGTCGTTCAAGACCCAGGACCTGGGCGAACCGGTGCTGGTCGGGCGCGAGGAGCAGGTAAAGCGCAACATGCAGCTGGCCGGCGTGCCCGCCAACGAGCTTCTGATCATCAACGCCCGCATGTCCGAGCGGAACGAGGAATACAGCAACTATCTCTATAAGCGCGTTCAGCGCCACGGCTATCTGCAGCGCGATGCGCAGCGCCTGATCAACCAGGACCGCAACGTCTTCGCCGCCTGCATGGTGGCCCTCGGCCACGCTGACGGCATGATTACCGGCGTCACGCGGAACTACGATACGTCGCTGCTGGATATCTCGCTCGCAATCGACCGGCGCGACGACATGCGGTCGATCGGTTTTTCCATCGTGATCGGCAAGGCCGGTCCGATGCTGATCGCCGACACCAGCGTCACCGAGATGCCGGAAGCCCAGGACCTGGCGGAAATCGCGATCTCTGCGGCCAGGGCCGCCCAGCGTCTCGGCTTCACGCCGCGGCTCGCTTTCCTGTCCTATTCGACATTCGGCAATCCGCCGGGTGAGCGGATGGAGAAGGTGCGTGACGCCGTTGCAATGCTGGATGCGCGCGACGACATCGATTTCGAATACGATGGCGAGATGGCGGTGGACGTCGCCCTGAATCCGGACGCCCGGCGCCTCTATCCCTTCTGCCGGCTGACCGGGCCCGCCAACGTCCTGGTGATGCCGGCGGTCCACTCGGCTGCGATCTCGACCAAGATGGCGGCCGCCCTGGGCGGCGCCACGGTCATCGGTCCAGTACTGGTGGGTCTGAAATCCTCCGTCCAGATCGCGCAGCTGGACGCAACGGCCGCCGATATCGTCAATCTTGCGGCCTTCGCAGCGTACAACACAAACGGCTGAAGCCGGCCGCTTTACGCCTCAAGGGAATGCGGCCAACGTTCCGGACGCCCCTCGCCCGACGGAGTTCGCCATGACCGCCGCAGCGCCGAAACGGAAACACGGCCTGCGCGAGACCGTGGCCTCGCTCGGCCAGCCCAAGGTCGCCAGCATGCTGGCGCTCGGCTTTTCGTCCGGCCTGCCCTTCCTGCTCTCCGGCGCAACCTTCGGCTTCTGGCTCGCCGACGCCGGGACGTCGGTTACCGCGATCGGCTTTCTCTCCTGGGTCGGCCTCGCCTACTCGTTCAAATATCTCTGGTCGCCTCTGGTCGACCGCCTGCCGCTGCCCGTGCTTGGCCGCCTGGGGGCGCGGCGAAGCTGGGCGGTCTTCACGCAGATCGTTGTCGCAGGAGCCCTTCTGGCGATGGCTGCGGTTGGCCCCGGCGGTCCCGGCGGCCTAGCCACGCTTGGCGCCTTTGCGCTGGTCCTGGCCTTCGCCTCGGCGACGCAGGACATCGCCATCGATGCCTGGCGCATCGAATCCGCCTCGGATGCCGAAGAGCTCAGCCTCTTCACGTCCGCCTATCAGCTCGGCTACCGGATCGCGCTGCTGATCTCCGATGCGCTGATCCTGATCTTCGCGCAGCATCTCGGTTGGCCGATGTCCTACACCCTGATGGCCCTGCTGATGGGGGTCGGCCTGTTCGCGGCGCTGAGAACGCCCGAGCCGGAGCGCGCCGATCGGGCGATCGAGAGCAAGGAGCGCTCGGCGCCGATCTGGACGCCGCGCGGCTTTGCCGACGCGGTGATCGGACCGTTCGCCGAGTTCATCCGCGCGCATGGCGGCTTCGCCATCGTGATGCTGCTGATGATCGCACTTTATCGCTTGCCTGAATTCGTCATCGGCCCCGTGGCGGGACCGTTCTACAAGGAGCTGGGCCTCGAGAAGGACGTGATCGGCGGCGTGCGCGCGTCATTCGGGCTGGTCGCCTCTTTCGCCGGCATCGCCGCTGGAGGCGTCGCCGCCCTGCGGTTCGGCTTCAAGAACACGCTCATCGTTGGGGCGATCCTTCAGGGCGTCGGCGTGGCCGGCTATGCGTTGCTGCCATCGCTCGGACCCAGCCTGGGCGCCTTTGCAACCGTCATGGTCATCGACAATTTCTCCGGAGCATTCGGCGGCGTGGTGTTCATCGCCTACATGTCGAGCCTGACGAGCCTTGGCTACACGGCGACCCAGTATGCCTTGATGAGTTCGCTCAACACGTGGTTCGGAAAATTCTTCAAGGGCTTCTCCGGCGCCATGGTTGATGGCTTCCACAACGCCGGCCACTCGATGCTGGACGCTTATGCGATCTTCTACGTCTGCGCCGGACTGATGGCCGTTCCGGCCGTCGCGCTTTGTCTCGTCCTTCTCGCCCGCAAAACCCCGCCGGCCGCGGACGGCGCACCGGGCTAGTCGTTCGACGGCTCCGCGGCCTGTCTTGCCCATTGTTCCGCCAGGGCGCGCAAGCGCGGCGGATCGATCGGCTTGGCCGCCATGGCGGAAACGCCCGCCATTCGCGCGCGGTCTTCCAGCTCCGGATCGATGTCTGCGGTGAGCGCGATCACCGGCGTCTTGCCCTTGAGACCGCCCAGCCTGCGGATGCGCCGCGTCGCTTCGAGGCCATCCATCACCGGCATGCGAATATCCATGAAGACCACGGAGTACGATGCGCTCTCCGCCAGCTCCAGCGCCTCCGCGCCCGTGCCGGCGGTATCGACGCGGAAACCGGCGGCGGTCAGCGCGCGCGTGGCGAGAAGTGCGTTGACCGCGTTGTCGTCGGCGATCAGCACACGCCCCGCCGCTCCCGGTTCGCGGGTCTCGACCGGTTCCGCCTGCACATCGCCCGCCATCGCCAACCGCGCGCGTTCGACGACCGAAGCCGCGCGCAGCGGGCGGATCAGGTAGCCGGCGCACCCCATGTCGCGAAACTGGCTGATCAGCGCCCGGTCTTCGGGACGCAAGACCACGAGCGTCGGCACGCGTTTCGCCAGCGCCTCGATCTGCGCCGGCGGGGACGCCGCGTCGACAACCGCGAGATCGGCTGATTGCGCCGTCTTCACGGCAGACGCCCCGTCGCCGGCCAGCGCCGACAGCACGGCGAGCTCCGATGCTGCAGGCAAATCGAGCATCACGGCCAGATCGCGTCGTTGAGGCGATGGCGCGTATTCCGGATGCTGCTCGGTGGGCGAACTCAAGCCCGCGACATCATCGATGGGCACGTCGAAACGGAACTGCGTGCCCTCGCCAGGCGTCGAAGCGAAATCAACCTCGCCCTTCATCGCTTCGACCAGCCTCGACACAATGGCGAGGCCGAGCCCGACGCCGCCGTCGCGCCGCGAATCCGAGGCGTTGGCCTGGCCAAACGCATCGAACAGTCGGGCGCGCGCGCCTTCCGGGATTCCGGCGCCGGTGTCGCGAACGATAAGTGAAAGACCCTTCCCTGCCGGCCCGCGCCGCGCCTCGATCAGAATTGCGCCTGCGGAGGTGAACTTCACCGCATTGCCGACGAGGTTGAACAGGATCTGACGCAGCCGGCCCTCGTCGCCGATCATTCGTGACGGAAGATCCGGATCGACGATCGCTGCGATGTCGAGACCCGCGGCGTGCGCGCGCGTCGACAGTAGTTCGGCGGCGTCCTGTACAAGCTCCGCCGGATCGAATGGCGCGGCCTCAAGCGGGATGTCGCCATTCTGCAATCTCGAATAATCGAGCACGTTGTTGAGAAGATCGAGCAGGCGAGACCCGCTCTTCCGGATCGCCGCGACATACTCACGTTCGGAAGGCTCCAGCGGGCTTTCCTCAAGCAGCGCCGCCATGCCGAGAATGCCGTTCAGCGGCGTGCGGATTTCGTGGCTCACTGCCGCGGTGAAACGATGCGCCGCATCCGGCTCCCGCTTGACTTCAGTGGTCGCGAAGCGCTGCCCGCCGACCGGCGCTGAAATGCGCCACGTGCGGCCCGCCGCATCGAGCGCCTGCGAGGCCGCATCGTTCGCCGGCAGGCTGAATGGCGCCCGCATGCCCTCGCAAAATCCGGACATCGAACTTGCCGAAGCGATCATGCCGTCCGCGCCCACCACAATAGCCGGACCCGGCCAGCCGCGTGTGAGCGCCTCGATGCCCGAAGGAGCGGGCGCAGCAATCATGCCAGGAAGGGAACGGGAGTGGGAAGAACCGGTACGCGACATGCGCCGAACCTGACGCACGGCATTGACCAGACGATTAACGCTAATGGTTAGAGGGCGAAGATTCTTGGGAGGCGGTCCGGCCGGCCGCGAAGCCTAGCAACGTGAACGGGCCGGAAGACGCGTTTCGGCCATTGGGGCCGCCGGGCGATAGCGATAGGTCAGCGCCTCGGCGACATGCAGGCGCGCGACGGCGCCCGCGCCATCCAGGTCCGCGATCGTGCGCGCCACCTTGAGAACGCGGTGATACGCGCGGGCCGACAGCGACAGCTGGTCGGCCGCCTTGACCAGCAGGTCGCGCGCCGATCCTTCAAGTGCGCAAAGCTGTTCGATCTCGGCCCCCGGCGCAGCCACATTGATTGCGCGCCGGCCGCCGCCAGGCTCGCCAAAGCGTTGCGTCTGACACGCGCGCGCCCTTGCGACCCGCGCCGCCGCCTCGCCCGTGCCTTCAGCAGGCGGCGGTAGCGAAAGATCCGAGGCGGTGACCGGCGCTGCATCCACGAACAGGTCGATCCGGTCGAGAAACGGGCCCGATATCCGGCTGAAATAGTTCGCCTGACAGGCTGGGCCTTTTCGGCACTGGAAGGCCCCCGGCCCGCCGCCGCACTTGCACGGATTGGCGGCCGCAACGAGCTGGAAGCGGCTCGGATACCGAACATGCCGGTTGGCGCGGCTGATCACCGCCTCGCCGTTTTCCATGGGCTGACGAAGCGAATCGAGAACCTGGGCGTGGAATTCCGGCAATTCGTCGAGAAAAAGAATCCCGTGATGCGCCATCGACGCCTCGCCGGGCTTCGCCTTGGCGCCGCCGCCGACCATGGCGGCCATCGAGGCGGAATGGTGCGGCGAACGGAAAGGCCGCATTCGCGACAAGCGGCCTTTTTCAAGCAGGCCGGCGATCGAGTGGATCTGGCTTCACTTCCAGAAGCTCGCGCGCGGAAAGCGGCGGAAGAAGGCCCGGCAGGCGCTGGGCCAGCATCGACTTGCCCGACCCGGGCGGCCCGATCATCAAGAGGTTGTGGCCTCCCGCCGCCGCGATCTCGAGCGCGCGCTTGGCGCCCTCCTGCCCTTTCACATCGCGCAGGTCCGGCGCTTCCGGGTCATCCGCCAGCGGTCCGGGCTTTGCCGGCGACAGGGGTCGCGTTCCGTTGAAATGGTTGACCAGCGCGATCAGGTTTTCCGCGCCAAGCACCGTGCCACCCGACCAGGCCGCTTCGGGTCCGCATGATGCGGGGCACACAAGCGCCAGCTCCATCCCTTCGGCGCCCATCGCTGCAGGCAGCGCGCCAGCCGTTCTGGCGAGGCCGCCATCGAGCGCGAGTTCGCCGATCGCCGCGACATCCTCCAGCGCATCGCGCGGAACGACGCCGATCGCGGCGAGGATCGCGAGAGCGATAGCGAGATCGTAGTGGCTTCCTTCCTTGGGCAGGTCCGCCGGGGCGAGATTCACCAGCACGCGGGACGGCGGCAAGGCGAGGCCCAAAGCCGAGAACGCCGCACGCACCCGCTCGCGGCTTTCCGCAACCGCCTTGTCGGGCAGGCCAACGATCAGGAAAACCGGCGATCCGGCGGAAAGCTGGACCTGGACATCCACCGGCCGGGCTTCAACGCCCTCGAAAGCAAATGTCGTGATGCGGCTGATCAACGCCCGCCCCCTCCTCGTCCGGGCAGGCCTTGCCCGGTTCAGGAACCCAACCCGTGCAGGCTAGCGGAAACGCGGGAACAATTCAAGAACATCGCGACGGGTCAGGCCAGTTTTTTCTCGACCACGTCCCACATTCTGGCGACCGCATCGAAGCCCGAGAGATTCTTCACGGCCCGGGCGCCCGTGGGCGAGGTCACGTTGATCTCGGTCATCATGCCGCCGATGACGTCGATGCCCACGAAAATCAGCCCGCGCCGTTTCAGCTCCGGGCCGATGCGGCGGCAGATCTCCAGTTCGCGGGCCGATAGTTCGCTCGCCTCGGCCTTGCCCCCGACCACCAGGTTCGAGCGGAAGGCGCCTTCCGGCGGCCGGCGGTTGATCGCGCCAGCCGGCTCCCCATCGACCAGCAGGATGCGCTTGTCGCCTTCGCTGACTGACGGAAGGAAGGCCTGCACGATGAAAGGTTCAGGCCCGAGGCCGCGGAACAGTTCGACGATGGATTCGAGATTGCTGTCGTCGCGCGCCAGCTTGAGCACGCCAGCCCCGCCGAAGCCGTAGAGCGGCTTCACCACAATATCTCCATGGCGCTCACGAAAGTCTCTCACGACATCCATGCTGCGCGTCACCAGCGTTGGCGGCTGCAGGTCCGGGAACATCAACGGCAGGATTTTTTCCGGTGCGCTGCGGACGCCAGCCGGGTCGTTGACCACCAGCGTATCGGGCTGAATCAGTTCGAGCAGGTGCGCGGCGGTGATATATCCCATGTCAAACGGCGGATCCTGCCGCATCAGCACAACATCGACATCGGTGCGCAGGTCGAGAACAACGCTAGGCTCAAACGCGGCATGCGGAGTTTGGCCCGGAAAAACCTTCGCCGGACGCGCCTTTGTCCGCACGTCGCCAGCCTCGTAGACGAGATCGCCGACGCCATAGACGAAGACCCGGTGTCCACGTCCCTGGGCTTCCTCGATCATCATGAAGGTCGTATCGCCCGCCGGCTTGACGGTCTCCAGGGGATCCATCTGGACGGCGATGCGCAGGCTCATGGAGGACTTTCCCGAAAGGCGTCCTCCGACATAGGCGCGGGCGCGGCCCGGCGCAATCAAGCCCCCGCCATGCGCCGCGCCCTGATTTTACTGAATAGGCGGCAGGGGAGAGCTTTGGAGGCTGTTCCGGCTGTCGGCGCCCGGAGGCGGCGTAGCGCCCGGCGCGTAAGGGTCGGAATACCCCTGGCGGGTCGCCGGCGGGCGCTCGGGCGGCACGATCGGCGCCGCCGTGTCCGAAGCCGGAGCGATCTGGACCGGTCCCTTCTGGCTTGTGTCCAGCCTTTGCTCGGTTGTGGGCCGCGCCGGCGCGCCGGCCAGTTCCTCGGTCGGCTTGGGCGTTGCGCCGCGCACCTTCACGTAAGAGACGACTTTCTGAACGCCCTTGACGACGCTGGCCTGTTCGGCCGCGCTGCGGACTTCCTCGTCGGAGCCAGCCAGCCCGAGCAGGTAAACGACGCCGTCATAGACCTGTACGTTGTAGTTGAGGCTCTTCACCTCGCGATCGCCAAGCAGGCGCGCGCGGACCTGCTGACCGATCCAGAGATCGTTGACGTCGCGGCCGAGATTGCGCGGTTCGATCACCAGCTCATTGGCGACCTCATCAATCAGGCTGACGCTCCAGGCGATACGCTCGGCTTCCTGCTTGTCCGCTTCACTCGGGACCCGGCCGGACAACAGGACGAACCGGCCCTCGACTTCGACATCCACCTCACCAAAGTGGTTCGGCCCTCCCGAAGCCAGCAGGCGGGTGCGAATCTGCGTCGCCGCAGACGTCTCATCGAGACTTTCGCCGAAGGTCTTCTTCTGGAAAGCCGAACACGCGCCCAACGCCGATGCCGCGAGGGCGATCGCCGCCAGGACCCGGACGTATCTGGACACGAACATGGAGGCGAGCCTCTCCTTGCTTGGACGAAAGAACCAAAACCGCGGGATGACCGCACCATAGCTGACGATGAGGCGATTTGTAGGCGGATGCAGCCCGCTTTTGGCCGCAGCTCTTTCGGGCATGTCACTTTTCAGGCCGCCAGGCGTCCGGGAGATGATGCGGCAACCGGCCCGGAACGATGGCGACAACATCGAACCGCCAGTGCTTGTCGTCCATGCCACGCCGCCGGCCGGCCCATAGTCGGGCCGCCTGCTCCACCCTGCCGCGAAGGGCGGGCGTTATCGCCTCAAGCGCCGCCCCGCGGCGGATCCTGGCCTTGACCTCGACAAAGGCAAGGGTGCGGCCCTTCACGGCGACAAGATCAAGTTCGCCGAGCGGCGTCCGGGCCCGGCGATCGAGAATGCGATATCCCTTGAGCTGAAGCCAAAGCGCCGCCAGCGCCTCGGCGCGCCGGCCAGCCCGCTCCCGCGCGCGGCGCTGGAGGCGGCCGTCAGACGTCATCCGGGTCCTGCGTTTCATCAGCGCGAAGTTCGAGCGCCCGCTCGTAGACCTCGCGCCGTTTGAACCCGAGACGCCCGGCGATCTCCGCGGCCACTTCCTTTAATGGCCGTCCCCTGTCAGCCGCCAGAATGGCTTCGTCGAGGGCGGCGCCGTCGCCGGGCTGAGACGGTTGAGGCGGGCCGACGAGAACGACGATCTCGCCCTTGGGCGGTCCTGCCTGGGCATAGTGGGCAGCAAGATCAGACAAGGATCCGCGGCGCAGCTCCTCAAACAGCTTGGTGAGTTCGCGCCCGACCACCGCGTCCCGCGGGCCTAGTGTGGCGACCATGTCAGCGAGGCTTTGCGCCAGTCGCGACGGCCCCTCGAAGAATACAAGCGTCCCCTGGACCGCCTTCAATTCCGAAAGGAAACGCTGCCTGGCGGATGACTTGGGGGGCGGGAAGCCGGCAAAGAGGAACCTGTCGGTCGGCAGGCCCGCCACCGCCAGCGCCGTCAGCGCCGCCGAGGCGCCGGGAATGGCGACCACATTGATGCCGCGCGCAACAGCTTCGCGGACCAGCTTGAAGCCCGGGTCGGATACCAGCGGCGTCCCGGCGTCGGACACCAGCGCGACCCGGGCGCCCGCCTCGAGGTCCGCCAGAATGACTGGCCGCGCCTCGGCCCCGCTATGGTCATTATATGGCCGCAGCCGGGCGGATACTCCGTAGGCGGCCAGCAATTTGGCGGTGACCCGCGTGTCCTCGGCCCAGACCGCGTCGGCAGAGGCAAGGACGTCGAGCGCACGGAGGGTTATGTCGCGAAGGTTTCCGATCGGGGTGGAAACGATGTAGAGCCCGGCCTTGAGTTGCGGATCGACTCGGAACAGACGGGCAGATGAAGGATCGGCGTCGGCGTGCGGCGGTTCAGCTTGTTCGGGGGATGACCCCAGCCTAACATCATCGTCATTCGGGCCGAGGCCCGGGGGCGGGATAGTCGACGAATCCTCAGGAGGGGTCGCGCATGCCATCTGAACCTCGAGCCCGCACGCCGTTGCGTGTTCTTGCCATCGCAGGCGTTGCGATCGCCGCATTGTCCGCCTGTGTCGATGGACCCTCGCGCCCCACGACGCCAACCTATAGCGGGAACCAGCGGCCCAATCCAACCCGGCCGCCACGGCCGGGCGAGCCCCTCCCCGCAGCCCCCGTCTCGACCAAATTCGCCGAGAGCCGCAATGCCTACATGCCGCGCCACATGCCTCGCGCCGAGGCCCGGCAGCTGAAGCGCATCGCCGTGCTGCTTCCCTTCTCTTCAACCGACCCGCAGGTGCGCAAAACCGCCGACGCCCTGTTCAATGCAATCCAGATGTCGCTGTTCGAGATCGGCGCGCCGGATGTGGTGCTGATGCCCCGGGATTCGGGAACGGATCCGCAGGCGGTGGGTCAGGTTGCCGAAGCCGCCATCCGCGATGGCGCGATCGCCATCGTGGGCCCGCTGTTTGGCCAGCAAATCCCTGCCGTAACCGCCGAAGCTGCGCGCGTCGGCGCCCCCGTGTTCTCGTTCTCGACAGATGCGTCTGAAGAGGGCCAGGGCGCCTACCTCATCTCCCTCACCCCCAAAACCGAGGTCGAGCGCATCGTTGATTGGGCTGCGCAGCAAGGCGTGACCCGTTTCGCCCTGTTCGGTCCCGACACGGAGTACGGCCACACCGTAGAAGCGGCGCTGAGACAGGAAGCTGACAAGCATGGCGACTTGGTCGTCGCCGCCCAGTATTATCAACCGGGCGACACCTCGCCTCAGGCGGCGGCCAGAGCGCTGGCTTCCGCCGTGAAGGCGGAAGATGCCGCCTCGCCCGGACATGTCGCCGTGCTGATTCCGGACCGCGGCGTCCAGCTGCGCAGCGTTTCGGCGCTGCTGCTCTATTTCGACGTGAATGTTCGCAATGTGAAATTCCTGGGCACCGGCTCATGGAACGATCCCGAGGTGTGGCGCGAACCATCACTTTTCGGCGGCGCGTTCCCCGCGCCGGATCCAACCGCGATCGCCGACTTCAGGAAACGCTACCAGGCGGACTTCGGAGAGGCCGCGCCCAATCTGGCGAGCTTTGGCTATGACGCCGGTGCGCTGGCCGCGACGCTGGCCAAGGTCGACAGGCTCGACACGACAATGCTTCAGCGTCCCGAGGGTTTCGGCGGGGTCAACGGACTGTTCCGGTTCATGCCGGACGGCTCGATCCAGCGTGCGTTGGCGGTGATGCAGGTGCAGGATCAGGGCGGGGTAAAGATCATATCGCCCGCGGTCGTCGCTTTTGCTGCGGGATCCTAGCCCCTAGGGCGAAATCATTTCGACGATGCGGTCCGCCGTCAGGCGCCCTTTCGGCGTCAATGCGATCCCGGTCTCGCTACGCCGGACCAACCCTAGCGCCGCCAGTTCGCTGAGCGCACTCTCGTCGAGCCCGTAGCCCAGGCTGGATATGTCCGCCAGCGCCAAGCCGTCGACCAGCCTTAATCCCATGGAGAGGCGTTCACGCGCCTGGTCGAGGGCGGAGAGCGATTCGGAGCTTGCCCAGCCCACGCCAGTTCGCCTGACGGCGTCGATATACGTGTTCGGCCTTTCGGCCGCCTCGATGGCAAGACGCTGGCCGGACGCGGTGAGACGTCCGTGAGCGCCCGGGCCAACGCCGACCCAGTCGCCCGAGCGCCAGTAGATGCGATTGTGCTTCGATTGATGTCGCGGGCTCGAGGCGTGGTTCGAAATCTCGTAGATCGGGTAGCCAGACGCGGCGCACATCTCGTCGGTGGTCTCGTAGAGATCCGCCGCGTGCTCGTCGTCGGCCGGCGTCCAGTCGCCCCGCCGGACTGCTCGCGCAAAGGCGGCGCCGGGCTCAATGGTGAGTTCGTAAAGCGAGAGATGATCGGCGCCGAGCTTCAGCGCCTCGCCCAGTTCGGCGCGCCACTGCGCCGCTGTCTGTTCCGGGCGCGCATAGATCAGGTCCAGGGACACGGACGCAAACTGGTTCTGCGCCACTGAAAGTGACGCGCGGGCGTCCGCCGCCGAATGCGTGCGCCCGAGAAATTTCAGCACCTGGTCGTCAAGCGACTGTACGCCGAGCGAGAGCCGGTTGACGCCTGCGGCGGCGAAATCCACGAACCGGCTTCGGTCATCCGGATTGGCTTCAAGGGTGGTCTCGGCCCCGGACGCGATCCCCCAGAGCTTGTCGATGTGCTGGAGCAAGCGTGACACGTCTTCGCCCGCCAGCAGGGAGGGCGTGCCGCCGCCGAAAAAGACGGTGTCGACGCGGCGCGCCCCGCTGCGCTCCCGCCATCCGCCAAGATCAACCAGAATGGCGTCAAGAAGCGGTGCGGTGTCGCGATTCTTCGCCGCGTACACGTTGAAATCGCAATAGGGACAGACCCGGGCGCAATAGGGCCAGTGCACATAGACGCCAAAGCCCCGGCCCGGATCGAAATCGAACTCCATCCCGCAAGCGCTGGCGCCAAATGCAGGCCCGGGTCAACCGGAAGTGTCTTCCAGCGACGGGCCGGGCCCTGCTTTCACCGGAAGCGTAAACTCGATCCGGGCGCCGTCCCGGTAAGTCGGGTCGACACGGATTTCGCCGCCATGGCCCTGTATGATCGTCCGGCAGGTGGCGAGACCAATGCCGGCGCCTCCGGCGCTTATCACGCCCCTGGCCAGCGGGTTGAATGCGATGCCGGCGAAATCGGGAGAAAAGCCGACGCCGTTGTCCTCGACTGATACTTCCCAGATGTCTGCGTTGCGCGCAGCGTCGATACGAATCTGAAGCGGTCGGTCGATGCGCCGGTTTTTCAGGCTGTTGCCGATGAGGTTCTGGAAGAGCGCTGTCATCAGCTGGGCGTCGCAGACAAGCTGCGCTTCGCGCTCAACCAGCACGCGGGCGTTGGCTGATGCAAGCTCGGCCGATTCAAGCGCGCTTGCGGCCTGAACCAGCTCGCTCAGGGAAACCTCGCCGAGATTGATCCTCGCATCGCCGGACCGGGAAAACTCCAGAAGGCCTTCGACCATCGCCGGCAGCTCGGCCGCGCTGTCGTGAATGTTGCGCACGTGCCGCATCGCCGTTTCGAGATCGCCCCGGCCGATCGCCTCCTGCACCAGCTCGCTGTAGAGCATGACATGGCGGGCAGGCGCCTTGAGATCATGCGCGGCGCTGCTCGCGTATTGTTCAAGCGTTTCGTTGGCGCGTACCAGCCGCGTGGCGTGCTCGTTGGCTTCACGCTGCCACTGGTCCAGCAGTTTCGAAATCCACCAGATGAGCATAACGCCAAGCCCGCCGCTCAGCGTTGCGGTCAGGGCGAACAGGGGCTCTTCCGTCCAGCCAAACGCGCCTGCACCGCCAAGGCTCAGCGCGCTGGCCGCCGCCGGAACCAGAATCATGGCCGGCAGCGCCCTGCGCAGCACCCGCCCGCGCAGGCTTGCCTCCATGATCGCGGCGCCAAAGCCGAGCCTCGGGTGCATCAACACACAGACCGTCATGAACCAGACGGTCAGCGCCGCGGTATGCAAGGCCATCGTGTCCAGCGGACTGGGTTCCGACGGTGCGCCACGAAAGAGAAGAAGCACCACAAATCGGTAGAGCGCTGGCGTAACGCCCAGCAGGGCGAGGATTCCAGCAACGCCGCGCGCACCGGGCGCGAGGGCTATGACGGTGATCGCTGCGCCGGCCATGGAAAGGCAAATGCGCGTCGCATCCGAGGGAAGACGCTGCCACTCATGACTGGGGACCCACGCCCCGTCATAGATTGTCAGCAACCCCATGAAGAGAGGAACGGCGAGGCCAAGGGAAGCTGCGGCAAAATCGAGCCTCCGGCCTTTGCCCCTCAAGGTCAGCAGACATCCAAGAGACAGCGCCATGAAGCTGGCGGCCGTACTCGGCTTCATGGTGGGAAATCCCGGCGCAAGGCTTTGCAGCGGCCGGACGCCGAAGCCCCATCCGATCAGCAGCACGACAGCGGCAATCGAACCTATCGCAACGGCGTGCAGCTCAAGCGCGCTAAAGAAACGGCGGCTGGGCAACTGAAGGTAGGCGTCCACCGTTCGCCGCATGTTTCGGCCGCTTTCCCCCAGGATTGTCTAGTGCCTTGGTAATTCGCTGCGACCCCAGTAGTCGACGATTGCGCTCGCCATGTTGCGATAATCATCGAGCGAAGCGGGCTTCGCGACATAGCCGTTGCAACCGGAGGCGTAGGCGCGATCCACATCCTGCTGACGGGCGGATCCGGAGCACATCACCACCGGCACGGGATTGCCCTCGCCGCGCAGCAAAGTCAGCACGCTGAAACCATCGATGTCGGGCATCTTGATGTCCAGCACCACAAGATCTGGCTTCTCAACACGAATTCGATCAAGCGCCATGATCGACCGTGTCTCCGTCAGGACCTCAAAGCCGCCCCGGCTCTGGAAGGCCAACGACAGGAATTCCACGCAGCGTTCATTGTCGTCGATAATGAGGAGGCTTTCGAGCTTCGCCATTTGCCCCCCAAGGGCTTGCATTTGCGACACAGAGACTATGGCTCACACCGGCCGTGGACAAGCAATGTCCTTGTGCAATGCCGCCGAACCGGGGGAGCCCCCGACACGCCCGGATTGTTTACCTTCCTGACGAGGCATCCGCGGCCTGCCGGAGGTGTCGCTCCGGAAGCGTCAGGCTTCGAGACGCGCCTTCAGTTTCGCGAACGCCAGGGCCCTGTGGCTGATGGCGTGCTTATGGGCGGGATCCATTTCGCCGAAGGTCTGCGTCTCTCCCTCGGGGACGAAGATGGGATCATACCCGAAGCCCCTTCCCCCGCGCGGCGGCCACACCAGCTGCCCGCGCACCACGCCTTCGAAACTCTCGACATGCCCGTCGGGCCAGGCGAGCGAGAGAACGCTGACAAAGCTGGCCCGCCGGTCAACATCGCCGCCGGGGCCCGCCTCGGCCGCCAGGCCGTCCTCGACCTTCTGCATGGCCGCCGCGAAGTCCTTGTCCGGTCCGGCCCAGCGCGCCGAATAGATCCCCGGTGCGCCCGAAAGGCCGTCCGCCGCGAGCCCGGAATCATCGGCCAGCGCCGGCTCGCCCGCAGCCTTCGCGGCCGCCAGGGCCTTCAGCTCCGCGTTGCCGCGAAACGTGGTCTCCGTCTCCTCTGGCTCAGGCAGGCCCAACTCTCCGGCTGAGGCGGGCCGAAACCCCAGGGGAGACAGAAGGTCTTTGATTTCTTTTAGTTTTCCGGGGTTATGGGTGGCGACAATAATACGCCCCGGGAGAAGCTTCCGGTGACCGGCGGCAGGCTTGGGGGGCGTCTCGACCATTGAAGTTGCGTCCTTTCGTCCACCAGCATGGACGGCCATATTGATTTTCGATATGGTCCGAATCCTCATCGCCAGCCAAGCTGACCGTGGGTGCGGGCTGTTCCGCGTGGAGCGCAGGCGGCGGATGCCAGCCAGGAGTTCAAGTGTTGTGGCGCTTATGAGCCGGGCCTCTGCGGGATGCAACGGAGCCATACCCTGATGCGGATCAGCGCCATTGGTCGCGGATCGATCTCGTCCTTCCTCAAATTGACCGTCGACATCGTCTGGGTGCTGGCGTGTGCGGCGCTCGGATTCATCTGGATCGTCACGGCCATATCGCTTGTCGGCATGATGACCGGCGGGGAGCACATGGCGATTTTCGAACGGATCGCAATTGCCGAACCCCGCGGGATCGCCCGCTGGACGCTGCAATGGTCCATCGCCTGCGTCGGGGCGATGATCGTTTGCGCCTATCTCCGGGGCGTCTTCGAGACCCTGATCGGCGGCGATCCTTTCGTGCCTGAAAACGCGCGCCGGCTTCGGGCGATCGCCATCGTGCTGGCTGTGCTGGAGCTTGTGCGAATGACGGCGAGCCTGCTGGTCGACCTACTTCTCATGGCGTTCGGCGTCACGGGTGAAGATGGCGCGGCGCACGGCATCACTATCTCGCTCAATCTTTCTGTGTGGGTGTCCGTGCTGACCCTGGTCGTGCTCGCCCAGGTCTTCAGTGAAGGCGCCGCGATGCGAGAAGAACAGAAGATGACGATCTAGCGCCCGGCGCGTGTTGCGCCTGGTGAATTGGCTCTAGTTGACGAACGGGACGAAACCGGAAGCGAATGGCCATCCGCGTCACCCTCGACAGGGTCCTTCTGGACCGCCGCATGTCGCTCACCGAGCTGGGCGACAAGGTCGGCATTACGCTGGCCAACCTGTCGATCCTGAAGACCGGCAAGGCCAAGGCGATCCGTTTCTCAACCCTGGAGGCGCTCTGCCGGGAGCTTAACTGCCAACCCGGAGACATTCTCGTCTGGGATCCGGATGAAGCGTCCGACAGCGAGGAAGACGACGAACCCGGGGCGAGCAAGGCTGTGGCCGCCGAATAGACGGCCCTAGCGCGCGGCGGGCTTGCCCTTCCGCGGCTGCGTTTTCAGCCAGAGGCCGGCCACGATGATCTTGCCGTCCTCGAAATCTCCATAGGACAGCTTGTCGAGGAACTCTTCGCGCGGAAACTCGACCCGCCGAATGTCTTCATTGTCGGCCTCGACGCCTGAAGCGGCGGGATCAACGAGGTCAGCCGGCCTTACGGGCGCATAGTACAGAAACACCTTTTCCGATGACGCCCCGGGCGACGAATAGTAGGCGCAGATGCGCGTGAGCTTTCCCGCCTTGTAGCCGGTCTCCTCCAGCAGCTCCCGCCGGACACAATCGGCCGGATCCTCGCCTTCATCGATGGAGCCCGCGGCCGCTTCGAGCAGATATCCGGGTCCGTGTGCGTAGGTGGGCAGACGGAATTGCTCGGTGACGATGACGACGTCCCGCTCGACGTCGTGCAGCAGCGCGGCGGCGCTGTCTCCGCGCTGGAAGATTTCCCGACGCGCATGCTCGATGCGACCCGGCCGGGAAACCCGGTCGAAGGAAAAATCCACCTCGTCGATGGCGTACCGGCCCTTGTAGGCGGTGCGGCTCGAATGAATGGTCACGTTCTGCTTGTCGGCCATGAGCCGCGTCTCCTAGGTCAATTGTTCCGCAACCAGCCGGCCAACCGCCGCCATCGCAAGGGCGCGGATCTTCGCGTCAGCGTCGCCTTCGCTGGTGTAGCAGGCGATCACGAGGGGCTTGCGGCCCGGAGGCCATGCGACCGCCACATCGTTGGAAGCGCCGTTGCCTCCACTGCCCGTCTTGTCGCCGACGCGCCAATCCGACGGCAACCCGGCTCGCAGCTTGTCGAGACCCGTCGACGCGCTCTCCATCCAGTGCGCCAGCGTCTCGCGCGAGTCCTCCCTGAGCGCATCGCCGACGACAAGCCGCTGAAGCAGGCCGGCCATGGCCTCCGGCGTTGTCGTGTCGCGCGGATCGCCCGCTGCGTTTTCGTTGAGTGTCGGTTCGTTGCGTTGAAGTTGCGTTGCGTTGTCGCCGTGTTCGCGAATGAATTGCGTCAGCCCGTCAGGTCCGCCAACACCTGGAAGCAGAAGGTTTGCGGCGGTATTGTCGCTGACCGTCACCGCCGCCTCGCAAAGCTGCGCCACCGTCATGCCGTCGGCGACGTGCGCCGTCGTAACAGGAGCGTATGCGAGAAGATCATTCGCGCCGTAGAGCACGCGCTGATCGAGCGGCAACTGTCCGCTCTCGGATCGTTTCAGGATCGCCGCCGCCAACAGCCATTTGAACGTCGAGCACATTGCGAAACGCTCGCCGGCGCGATGTTCGATCCGCGCGCCCGATCCTGTATCGATGGCGCAAACGCCAAGACGTCCGCCGCGTAACGTCGCTTCTATGGCGGCAAACTTCGCATCAACGCCGGTAGCGAACTTCGGAAACGTCGTCGCCGGCATGCAACTGGCGGCCAGCGTGACGACGCTCCCCGCAAGCACGTTTCGCCGCGTCGTCATTCGCGCGCTTACCCCAGAGCCAGTTTCTGCGCGGCAAAGAGTTCGCCGCAACCCTTATCGGCAAGGTCCATCAGTGCGTTGAACTCGGCCCGGCTGAAGGCTCTTTGTTCGCCGGTGCCTTGTATCTCGATCAACTTGCCGCCGCTCGCCATGACAAAATTCGCATCGACCTGCGCGGATGAATCTTCCGGATAATCGAGATCCAGCACCGGCGTCTCCTCGAAGATGCCGCACGAGATCGCCGCAACCTGCGCAGACAGCGGGTCGGCCTTGATCACGCCCTCTTCCTTCAGATAGCGGCACGCCAGCGCCAGGGCGACATACCCTCCTGTAATGGCGGCGGTGCGTGTGCCCCCATCGGCCTGGAGCACATCGCAGTCGATCGTGATGGTGTTTTCGCCCATCGCCTTGAGATCGGTTACCGAGCGCAGCGCCCGGCCAATCAGGCGCTGGATTTCCTGGGTGCGGCCGGACTGCTTTCCCTCAGCGGCTTCCCTCCGGCCGCGCGTGTGCGTGGCGCGGGGCAACATACCGTATTCGCCTGTCACCCAGCCCTCGCCGCGGCCCTTCTTCCAGCGCGGCGCTTCGGCCGACCAACTCGCCGTGCACAGAACATGGGTGTGGCCGAATTTCGCCAGGCACGACCCTTCTGCATAGCGCGTTGGACCCGGCTCCAGCGAAATCGCGCGGAGCTGATCGGGTTTTCGTCCGGAAGGTCTCATGGAATCAGGTCTTTCGCGTGTGCTGAACCCAGCTTCGGGCCGTTGTATCGCCGGGCGGTCACCCTTAGCTTCCCTCGGCCATGACCGCCACCCCGCCTCCTCCGTCCGGCCCCACTGCCCCAAGCGCCTTCTCCGCGCTGGACAAGCGGAGCCGCGAGATCTTCCGCGAAATCGTCCAGGCCTATCTCGACACCGGCGAGCCCGTCGGCTCGCGCACGATTTCCAGGCGCGGCGTGTCCCTCTCGCCGGCCTCGATCCGCAATGTCATGTCGGACCTCGCCGAAATGGGCCTGATCGATGCCCCCCACACATCGTCGGGCCGCATTCCCACCCATGCGGGCCTGCGCATCTTCGTCGACTCGCTCCTGCAGATCGGGGAACCCGCCGAGTCAGACAAGCGCGACATCGAGAGCCGGCTGGCTGGCGGCGGCCGACGGATGGAAAACGTCCTGTCCGAGGCGTCCGAACTCCTGTCCGGCCTGGTCGGCGGCGCGGGTCTGGTTGCAACACCCGCGGAAGATGCGCCGATACGGCATGTGGAATTCGTTCGGGTTTCTTCCGAACAGGCCTTGGCGGTCATCGTTGCGGAGAGCGGCGCCGTGGAAAACCGGCTGCTCGCCCTGCCTGCCGGCCTGCCAGCTTCAGCCTTGATCGAGGCGGGCAATTTCCTGAATGCCCGGATGAAGGGGCGGACGCTGGGAGAGGCACGCGAAACCGTCATCGCTGAGGTGCGCTCCCGGCGCGCCGCCCTGGACGCCGTCACCTCACAGCTGGTTGAGGACGGCCTGGCGCAGTGGGGCGGCGAGGATCCCGGCCGGGGCCGGTCCCTGATCGTGCGGGGCCGCGCCAACCTGCTTGATGACGCGTCGGCCGCCGACCACCTGGAAAGGGTGCGAGACCTGTTTGCCGAGCTGGAACGCTCGGAAAACCTGCTCAACGTGCTCGACACGGCCCGGGAAAGCGAGGGCGTGCGCCTGTTTATCGGGTCGGAAAACCCCCTGTTTTCATTGTCGGGTTCCGCCATGATCGTGGCCCCCTATATGAACGCCGAGCGAAAGATCGTAGGGGCTCTGGGCGTGATTGGCCCAACGCGGCTTAACTACGCCCGGGTGATCCCGATGGTTGACTATACCGCGCAGGTTGTGGGGCGCCTTCTGGGCGACGTCCGCGCGGGCAGAAGAGAGTAGGACGTATGAGTGACGACACACGCAGGCAGGGCAATGACGGATCGGATGGATCCACGACGGAAGACATCCTGCGCGCCGAAAACGAAGGCATGAGCGAAGCGCCGGGCGCGCAGGCGCACGCCAATCCGCTGGCAGACCAGCTTCTGGTCGTCGAGAAAGAACGCGACGAGCTGAAGGACGCGCTCCTGCGCGCGCTCGCCGAAACGGAAAACGTGCGCAAACGCGCCAACCGCCAGATCGAGGAAGCGCGCATCTACGCCGTTGAAAAATTCGCCAAGGACATGTTGGGTATCGCCGATCACCTGGCGCGTGCGCTTGAGCACCTCGCCCCCGAGGCTCGCGCGACTTTGCCTGAAGGCGCGCGCGCGCTGATCGAAGGCGTGGACCTGACCCAGAAGGATCTTGTGGCCGTTCTGTCCCGCCATGGCGTCACCGCGATCGACGCATCGCCGGGAGCGGCGTTTGATCCGGTCTTCCATCAGGCCGTTTCGCAAATTCCGTCCGAACACCCCGCCGGCACCGTTGCGGAGCTGTTTCAGTCCGGCTGGCGTATCGGCGACCGGACGCTGCGGGCCGCCATGGTTGCAGTGAGCGCGGGCCCGGCCAGCGTGAACTAGTCTCGCGTCGACCGCCACGGCCAGGGAATTCCAAACCTCGAACCGAGCGCCTCCAGGGCCGGGCGCGCAACTGCGCGCGCATCCAGCGGGCTTTCGAGTAGGCCTGCGAGATCAAGCATCACGGCGCCATGCATGGCCGACCAGAAGGCATGCGCCATCAGGTCGACATCGCCGGATATCGCTCCCTCCTCCTCCAGCCGCCGCAACGCGGCGCCCATGGTGAGCCGCGCCCGGTCCATCGCCTCGACCAGATCCGGATAGTCCGACGCGGTCGGCTGGTTGACGTCGAACATCATGCGATAGGCGGCTGGATTGGCGAGCGCGAAATCAAAGTAGGCCCCGCCGGGACTTTTATCGGTGGGCGCCGATGCGGGAGCCCCGGCCGCCTCCATCGCCGCAGCAAACCGGTTGAACGCGCGCGTTCGAACCGCGGCGAGAATGGCGTCCTTGTCCCTGAAATAGCGATAGGGCGTCATCGAGGACACGCTGAGCGCATCGGCCAGCTGGCGCATGGTGACGCCGTCCGGTCCGTGCGCGGCAAAGAGGTTTTCGGCCACATCGCACAGGCGTGTGCGAAAGGCCTCGATGTCGGCTTCGGACAGGATTTTGGGCATGGCCGGGAGCACTTCCATCGGGTGGCTTGACGGCACAATATTTTACCTTGTAAATTTACGCTATAAATTTATGGGGGTCGTGATGACGCAGACGGTGATCGCCGGACCCACAACATCCGCCCCACACGAAAACCCCCATCTCAAGGGCAATCTCGCGCCCGTGCGGTCCGAGGATGATTTCGAGCTCAAGGTGAAAGGCCGAATTCCGGAGGGCCTGCGCGGCGCCTTCTATCGAAATGGTCCCAACCCGCAGTTCGATCCCGGCCCGAAATATCACGCCTTCATCGGCGACGGCATGATCCATGGATTCTGGATCGGCGACGACCAGCGCGCCCATTATCGCAACCGCTATGTCCGCACCGATCGCTGGAGGGCCGAGAACGAGGCTGGCCGCCCCCTGTTTGGCGGCATGGGCCGGCCGTCAGACCCCTCCGTCGAAAAGATCCATGGCGGCGGCGCCAACACCAATATCGTCCACCACGCAGGCAGGCTGATGGCGCTTCAGGAAGGGTCAAACCCCTTCCAGATGGACAAAGCGTCGCTCGATTCTGTCGGCTGGGTCGAAACAGGCGGCCGGTTCACGGCACACCCGAAGATGGATCCCGAAACCGGTGAAATGGTGTGGTTCGCATACTCGGCCGGAGACCAGCCGCTCAACCCCTATCTCGACTACGGCGTTTCAGGCGCCGACGGCAAAGTCATGCGGCGCGACCGGTTCAAGGCGCCATACTGCTCGATGGTTCACGACTTCATCGTCACGCGGAACCATGTCCTGTTTCCGGTTCTTCCACTTACCGGTGACCTCGATCGCGCAATGCGCGGCGGCCCGGCATTTGGCTGGGAGCCCGACAAGGGCGCCTGGGTCGGCGTCATGAAGCGCAACGCGTCTGTCGACACTGTGCGCTGGATCGAAGTCGATCCCGTGTACGTCTTTCACCCGATGAACGCCTGGGAAGACGGCGAAACGATCCATTGCGAGCTGATGGAGTATCCAACCGCGCCGCTCTTTCCCAACGCGGACGGATCGGAGGGCCAGGATTCGCTGGCGCATCTTGTGCGCTGGTCCATCGACCTTTCCGATCCGGCGGCGCGCGTGAAACGGACGCCGCTGGATGATCTGGTGGGCGAATTTCCGCGCTTCGACGAACGATTTGCCGGGCTGCCCTACCGCCACGGGTGGCACGCGGCGAACACTAAAATGGACGAAACGCTGGAGTTTGACGCTCTGGCTCATGTCGATCTCAAGACCAACCGGCGCACCGTGCGCCCGCTTGAACCGGGCGATACCGTCGGAGAGCCCGTCTTTGTGCCCCGCGCGCCAAACGCGGACGAGGGCGATGGCTGGTTGCTGGCGATCGTTCACCGCGCCGCTGAAAACCGCAGCGACTTCCTGATCCTCAACGCGCAGGACATCGCTGGCGATCCGGCGGCGGTTCTCGAACTGCCGCGCCGCGTGCCGGCGGGTTTTCACGGAAACTGGGTCGCGGCCGGATCCTAGGCGTAGAGGCCAGTCGACGAACTCGAACTGCTGTTGTTCTCGATCAGGTAACGCTGGATCAGGTTGTCGACGAAAGCCGGGTTCTGCAGCTTGGTGACGTCGAGCCGTTGGCTGATTGCCTTTTCCTGCGCTTCCAGCGACTGGATCGCGATCTCTTTCGGCAGACCAAGCGCGGTCGTCACGACCTCCCTGCCAAGCGCGCTGCCGAGAATCTGAAGGGGTGATGTCAGCGTCGGCGCGAGCGCCTTGAACAGGATCGCCGACCCAAGACCGGGCAGTTGATTGTCGAGATTGTCGAGCCGCTTTTCGGAAACATAATCGTCGGAGACCTGCTGGAGTGAATCCGGCAACCTCAGGCTGGTGACGCCGAGCAGGTTCAGGTTGTACCGGTTGATAGTCGAGAGCCAGTTCCCGTTCGTGCTCGACAACTTATTGGCGAGCGACGTGGTGTCGGAGGGGTCGGACGCCAGCGCCTTCTTGGCGAGCCCGACATAGTCAACCTGGTCGCCCAGACCATTTGCCTTCAGAAAGACCTGCCGCGCGACCGGATCGTCGAGCACGTCATCGAGGGTTTTCGCACCGGCCACCACTTTCGCGTAACGCGCCAGATCCTTCTGCACCTGAGGATCTTTGCGAACCTGGTCCAGTTGCTTGGATTCATTGTCTTCGGCCTGCTGGAGCGCCACAGCGGGCGGCAGGCTCGAGGTGCCCGACCCATTCGTTGGGTAC
Source organism: Alphaproteobacteria bacterium (assembly GCA_016125405.1). Taxonomy (GTDB): domain Bacteria; phylum Pseudomonadota; class Alphaproteobacteria; order Caulobacterales; family Hyphomonadaceae; genus UBA7672. The sequence continues at coordinate 49,517 of WGLW01000020.1, forward strand.
AGCTTGGTAAAATCGAACCCAGTCTGCGAGGCGGATGAGGCCAGCAGGCTCGTCGCAATCGACAGAGAGGAAAGGCTCGCAACCATCTCGTCAGCTTGCGCCAGTCGCCGTTAAACTCCGCTTAATACCATGCCCTGAATCGGGCCAGATCGGCCGCCGGAAGCGCTTCCGGCGGCAAAAACAGCACACTTTGTCATATTTGCAGGCCTCCAAACGCGACGGCGGGAACACCACCTAAGGTCATTCGTTGGTTGCCGGGTCCCGGAAGCGCCGGGCTGGAATGTCTTAGGGGCAAATCATGTGGCCTTTTTCCCAAAAGCCGGACCGCGCCGTGGTGGTCTTTCACATCGATCAGAACGGGCTCGCCAAGGGCGCTTTCTTTCGCGGCCAGGCGGACGTGCTGATTATTGACGAGCGCGACCCGCGAAACCGCGTTTACCGGATGAGCCAGGAAACGCCGAGCGATGAACTTCGCCGCAAGATCGGCAAACATCCTCTCAACCGGCTGCTGGATCCCGCCCGCATGGAGCGGAACAAGGAAGGCCGGCCATCCCTGAGCCTGCACTGGCGCACGGATCCGGAGGTTCTTGTCTAGCATCACGCGTCGGGTGCTGTTCCGGCGCGTTCCTGCGGAGCCGTTACGCGGCGCAGCGTGAGATTGATGCGCCCTCCCCCAGGCACAAGCCGGGACGTGCCGGGATAGATGCGGTCGATCCCATGGAAGGCGTGTCGGGATTGCCCACCAAGCACGACAACATCTCCGGACGCCAGCCGGAAGGAAGAGGTAGAATCCGATCGTTTCTGTCCGCCAAGACGAAACAGCGCGCGGTCTCCCAGCGATACGGATACAACCGGCGCGTCTTTTGCCGTTTCGTCCGCATCAACATGGAGGCCGAGGCGGGACGTGGGGGAATAGAAGTTGACGAGGCACGCCTGCGGATCCGCATCATAGCCGCTCACGTTGCGCCACAGTTCAAGCAAGGCTTGCGGAATTGACGGCCACGGGCGTCCGGTTTCTGGATGCAGCCGCTCATACCGGTATCCCGAGATGTCAGAAACCCAGCCGAGCGGACCAAGGTTGGTCATCTGCACCGACATCGGTTTGCCAGAGCCCGGCATGGTCGGACGGAAGAATGGCGCTTCGGCCGTGAGGCCCAGCACCTCCTCGATCAGACGCTTCTGCGCAGTGGCAGGAATATGATCGGCCAGGAGCCGGAAACCCTCGATCATGCCGCAGAATGTAGGCGCCGGGCGAGGCGGCGTCACCGGGGCGTAAATTTCTCCGCCAGCGCCTTGACGCTTTCGATGTCTTTCACCTGGCTCGGGCTCGCCGGATGATCAGGTGTTCCCTGCTTGTCGAGAACGCCAACCGAGAGCTCCTCGCCCTTGGCCCGCTGAAGTTTCAGCGCCTCCCCCGCCGCATCGCGTAGATAGGCTTTGACGTCCTCGACCTTGCCGCTGGCTACGGTTGCGCGCTTGCCATCCCTGCCGAACACCAGCTTGCGGTGGCGTTTCACCACGGCGTCAAGTTCGGCGTCGCCAAGCGGCGCAAGGGCGGCGAACGCCTTGCCGCTGGCAATCACCATATTGATTTCATGCATGCCCTTTGAATCGGGCGTCTCGTACTGGGCCGCGTAAACGCCTCCGCCGAGCGCCACGATCGCCGCCGTCACGGAATCGCTCGGCGTATCCGTATCGACCATGGTGTAGCTGCGCGCTTCCGCGTGCCAGATGATCGGCGCGCAATCATCCTCCGAATGTATCTCGTAGGCGCCTTGTGCGCCTTTCGCAGCGCAGTAGTCGCCGGCCGGAATGACCGGTTGGGCGATGCGGTCCGCCATCGGCGCGACGTCGACAGCGCTGCCATAGGAACAGGCCGAGGCCGCCAGGGCAGCCGCTATGATCAGGTATTTGCGAAACATGGTGTGTCCCCTCCACGTGCGCCGGCGGCGCATGCCGGAATCTTCTTCCCGAGGGCTGGCGAAAACATGGCGGGATGCGGTCAGGAGTTTTGCAGTTTGTCCTGTATCAACCCGCTTCGAGGTCCCTTCCGCTAACCTGGGCTTTCCTCACTGGGCCGGTGCGTGGTTCAGTTGGCGGACTCCGGAGGCACGCTTGGCCGTCAATTTCGCCCTCTCTGCAGCCAAGGCCCGCGCCCGATCGGGCGCTCGGGACGCGCGTGTCGAGTTGAAACAGGCCGTGTCTTCCTGGCGAGAACGTCGCGAGAACGATCTCAAGGAAAGCGGTCTTGTCATTCCGTTTTCCGACTGGCTCGGGCACAACAACGGCCCGCCGATCCTGACCTCCACCCTGCTTCTGGAACGCCAGTGGCGCGCAGCCCAAGCGGCCGCCTTTGCGCCGCCGGATGCGGAAACCGGCCGCCGCTGGGCGGAAAAAGCAGCGATTCTGGGCCTCACCTACCGGGAATATCGTCTGGAACTGCTTGAACGCGGACGCCATCCGACGGATGTAGAGGCCCAACGCATCATTCGGGCCCGGTCGGCTTCAGCCGGGCTCAACGATGTGTGAGATTGCCTATTGAGCGTATGCGTACGCTTCCCATATGAGCCCCACGTTCGTCGGACGCCTCCCCAGCGTCTGCGTTAATGAGCATAGGGGTCGTCGGGAGCGGGCGCCGCACAAGCGGGCCCACCGAGCTTGAGACGGCTGCCGCAGAGAAGGACCTTGAGTAGATCATGGGAAAAATTATTGGCATCGACCTTGGCACGACCAACTCCTGTGTCGCCGTCATGGACGGCGGCACGGCCAAGGTAATCGAAAACTCCGAGGGTGCGCGCACGACCCCCTCGGTTGTCGCCTTTCAGGAGGGCGGCGAAAAACTGGTCGGCGTCATTGCCCGGCGCCAGGCCGTCACCAACCCGAAATTCACATTCTCCGCCATCAAGCGCCTGATCGGGCGCAACTACGACGATCCGATGGTGAAGAAGGACAAGGATCTTGTCGCCTACGAGATCGTGAAAGGCGCCAATGACGACGCCTGGGTCAAAGGTCGCGACAAGGCCTATTCGCCTCAGGAAATTTCCGCCTTCATCCTGACCAAGATGAAGGAAACCGCCGAGGGCTATCTCGGCGAGAAGGTGACCCAGGCGGTCATCACCGTCCCGGCCTACTTCAACGACGCACAGCGTCAGGCGACCAAGGACGCCGGCCGCATCGCCGGCCTTGAAGTTCTCCGCATCATCAACGAGCCGACCGCGGCCGCCCTCGCCTATGGCCTGGACAAGAAGGACGGCGGCAAGGTGATCGCCGTCTACGACCTTGGCGGCGGCACGTTTGACGTGTCGATCCTCGAGATCGGCGAAGGCGTGTTCGAGGTGCTGTCGACCAACGGCGACACGTTCCTCGGCGGCGAAGACTTCGACAACCGCCTCGTCGACTACATCTGCGACGAATTCCAGAAGCAGAACGGCATCGACCTGCGCAAGGACCCGATGGCGCTGCAACGCATCCGCTCGAAAGCCGAGGAAGCCAAGAAGGAACTCTCGACGGTCCAGCAGGTCGACATCACCGAACCTTACATCACCGCCGGCCCCTCTGGCCCGGTCCACCTCAACATGAAACTCTCGCGCGCCAAGTTCGAGACGCTGGTCGAGGACCTGGTGAAGCGCACGATTGATCCCTGCAAGAAGGCTCTTGCAGACGCTGGAAAGAGTGTCTCCCAGATCGACGAAGTCGTGCTCGTGGGCGGCATGACCCGCATGCCCAAGGTGCAGGAAGCCGTGAAGGAGTTCTTCGGCAAGGACCCGCACAAGGGCGTCAACCCGGACGAGGTCGTCGCCATCGGCGCTGCGATCCAGGCCGGCGTTCTGCAAGGCGACGTCAAGGACGTGGTTCTGCTCGACGTGACGCCGCTGTCGCTTGGCATCGAAACGCTGGGCGGTGTGTTCACGCGCCTGATCGACCGCAACACGACCATCCCGACCAAGAAGTCCCAGGTCTTCTCGACGGCCGACGACAACCAGTCCGCGGTGACCATCCGCGTGCTGCAGGGCGAACGCGAGATGGCGTCCGACAACAAGGTGCTGGGAAATTTCAACCTTGAAGGCATCCCGCCGGCCCCGCGCGGCATGCCGCAGATCGAGGTGACGTTCGACATCGACGCCAACGGCATCGTCAACGTGTCGGCCAAGGACAAGGCCACGGGCAAGGAACAGAAGATCACCATCCAGTCCTCCGGCGGCCTGACCGAGGACGAAATCCAGAAGATGGTGCGCGACGCCGAACTGAACGCGGCCGAGGACAAGAAACGCCGCGACTCAGTGGAAACGAAGAACCAGGGCGAAAGCCTTGTTCACGCCACCGAAAAGCAGCTCGCCGAGCATGGCGCAGCCGTTCCTGCGGACGTGAAATCCGAAATCGAGAGCGCCATAACCGATCTCAAGGCCGCGCTCGAGAAGGACGATACGGCCGATATCAAGGCCAAGAGCCAGGCGCTCGCGGGCGTCGCCATGAAAATGGGCGAGGCGATCTACGCCAAGCAGCAGGCCGAGGCCGGTGCTGGCGCCCAGCCGGAAGCAGAAGCCGGCGGTAAGGGCGACAGCGACGTAGTTGATGCCGACTTCGAGGAAGTAAAAGACGACAAGAAAAGCGCCTGAAGACACGCAGGATAGCTGAAATGCATGCATGGGCCGCGCTCATCGGGACTTTAATCCCCGCTCGAGGCGGCCCATCTGCTTTTAGCGGTTGCTAAGACTTGCCAATGTTAAGTCTGGTCCGCTTTGGGGCTGAAGGGTCAGAATCGGGACGACGGCCCGCCACGGAGACGATCGGAATGCGTAGGGTACTTTTTCCGTCATGAGCGAGCGCTCCTACTATGACGTGCTCGGCGTCGCGAAAGACGCGGACGAGAAGGCGCTGAAGTCCGCCTTCCGCAAGAAGGCGATGGAATACCATCCCGACCGCAATCCCGGCTGCACGGTTTCCGAGGGCAAGTTCAAGGAGCTGAGCGAGGCTTACGAGACGCTCAACGATCCGCAGAAGCGCGCGATCTATGACCGCTTCGGCAAGGCCGGTCTCAATGGCGGCGGACCCGGAGGCCCAGGCGGGCCCGGCGGCGCCCGCCCCGAGGATGTTTTCCGCGATGTGTTCGGAGACGTCTTTTCCGAATTTTTCGGCGCCCAGCGTCAGGCGCGCGGCGGCCCAGCGCGCGGCGCCGACCTTCGCTATGATTATGAGGTGACGCTGGAGGACGCCTATGTCGGCAAGCAGGCCGACATTACCGTGCCGGCTACCGAGAAGTGCGACGTGTGCTCCGGCTCGGGCGCCGAGCCGGGCACCCAGCCCGAAACCTGCACCACCTGTTCCGGTCACGGCCGCGTGCGCGTGTCGCAGGGCTTCTTCACCATGGAGCGCACATGCGGGCGCTGTCAGGGCACAGGGCAGATCATCAAGAAGCCGTGCCGGAACTGCGGCGGCCGGGGCGCGCTGCGCCGCGAGCGGACGCTGCAGGTCAACATTCCGGCAGGCATCGAGGACGGACAACGCATCCGGCTGTCTGGCGAAGGAGAGCCGGGTCCGCGCAACGGACCCAAGGGCGATCTCTACATCTTCGTCTCCGTAAAGGAGCACGACATCTTCGAACGCGATGGCCAGACGCTCTACGCTCGCGCGCCTGTTCCCATGGCGACGGCGGCGCTCGGCGGCGAGATCGAACTGCCCACGATCGACGGCGGCCGCACGCGCATCCTGATTCCGGAAGGCGCCCAGACCGGCAAACGCATGCGCCTGAAGGGCAAGGGCATGCCGTCCATTCGCGGGGGTCCGCAGGGTGACCTGTTCGTCGAACTCTTCGTCGAGACGCCGCGCGAACTGACGCCGCGCCAGAAGGAATTGCTGCGCGAGTTCTCCGCGGAATGCTGCGAGAAGTGCCACCCGGAAAGCCAGGGGTTCTTCAACCGGGTGAAGAAGTTCTTCGACCAGGAAGACACCCGAACCTGAGAACGCCCTGCTCTCGCGCTCTCGCCAAATCCCGCTATAAGCTCTGCCCATGAGCCAGCACGCTCCCATTCGAATCGCCATCGCCGGCGCCGGCGGCCGGATGGGCCAGGCGTTGATGCGGGCTGCCGGTCCCGGGTTTACGATCGTCGGGGGAACGGAGCGCGTCGGCGCCTCGCAGCTCGGACAGGATCTCGGCATGCTTGCGGCGCTTCACGCGCTCGGCGCGGTCGCGGTCGAAACCGCCGCTGACGCGGCGAGGCAGGCCGATGTCTGGATCGATTTCACCGCGCCGGACGCAACGCTTCTGGCTCTCGATCACCTCGAATCCACTCCAGTGAAGGCAGCCATCGTCGGCACCACCGGACTTACCGCGTCGCAGGAAGCCAAAATCGCCGCCCACGCCCGTCGTATCGCCATCGTCCGGGCGGGCAATTTTTCGCTCGGCGTCAATCTGCTGCTGGCGCTGATCGAACAGGCCGCGGCGCGCCTGGGCCCGGACTGGGACATCGAGATTTCCGAGACGCATCATCGCCGCAAGGTCGATGCGCCCTCCGGCACAGCCCTTATGATGGGCGAAGCAGCGGCGAAGGGCCGGGGAGCCGAGCTTGCCGGTCTCCGGACGCCTCCCTATGACGGCGTCACGGGACCACGAGAGGCCGGCCGCATCGGCTTCGCGGTCTCGCGGGCGGGGGGAGTGATCGGCGACCATGAAGCGACGTTTGCGTCCGACGAAGAGATTCTCACACTCGGACACCGCGCACTTGATCGCGCCATCTTCGCCAAAGGCGCCTTGCACGCCGCGCGCTGGGCCGTCAGCCAGCCGCCGGGTCTTTACTCAATGCGCGATGTCCTCTCGATCTGACATCCGCCAGCTGAGCGCCCTGCCCTTCATGGGTGCAGCATGACGGATACCGGCGACGTCTATCTGCCGGCGCGGCACATGCTGGAGGATCTGGCCAGCGGTGAAACCAGCGCAGCCGATCTCCTGGAACTCCACCTTGATCGATATGACGCTGTGAACCACAGCATCAATGCAGTCGTCCGCACCGACATTTCAACGGCGCGCGCGCGTGCCCGCGAACTCGACCGGATGGCGAAGGGCGGCGATCTTGCGGGGCCGTTGCATGGCCTGCCGATGACCATCAAGGACACATTCGATGTTGCGGGAATGCCTGCAACAGCCGGAGCGCCGGAATACGCCAAACGGCCCGCGAAGACGCCCGATGCAGCGGTGGTCGCGCGCCTGCGCGCCGCCGGCGCCGTGATCTGGGGCAAGACGAATACGCCCTACCTCGCCGGCGACAATCAGACCTTCAACCGCGTACACGGACGCAGCAACAATCCATGGGATGTGGAGCGGACGCCAGGTGGCTCATCCGGCGGCGCGGCCGCGGCGCTGGCGTCGGGCATGACGCCACTTGAAGTTGGCTCGGACATCGGCGGCAGCCTGCGCCTGCCAGCGCATTTCTGCGGTGTCGCGACCCTCAAGCCGACCTGGGGCCGGGTCCCGATCCTCGGACACGTGCCGCCAGCGCCGGGCTCCCTTTCCGTGCGCGACCTCAATGTCGCCGGTCCGATGGCCCGCAATGTCGCCGACCTGCGATTGCTGCTCTCCGTTATCTCCGACATCACCACCGGCGCCACGCGCAAGGCCAGCCTCAAGGGAAAACGGTTTGGCGTGTGGGCGCGGGAACCCGCCTTTCCCCTTTCTGCGGAATGCGCCGAGGCCGTCGAAACGGCGGCGGAGGCGGCAGCGCAGCTTGGCGCCCAGGTCGTTGTCGCCAAGCCGGAGATCGAGGGCGCAGCGCTGCTCGATCTCTATCTTCAGCTTCTCCTGCCCATCCTTGCGACCGACATGCCGGGCCCGCTCGTCAAGGCGATGGAAGTCGGCCGGCCGTTTGCCCGCGCTTTGGCCGGACGGGAGCCGTTTTCGCGATCGAAGTGGGCGCTCTATTCAGCGGCCACACATCACGACTGGCTCAGGGCCGACGAGGCGCGTGAAAAGCTGAAGCAGGAAGTCGCCGGCTTCTTCCGCAAGTGGACCGCGATCCTGGCGCCGATCGCGCCTTCCACGGCCTTTGAACATGCCGAAGGCGGCGACAGCGTGACCCGCAAGCTGCTGGTCGATGGTCGGCCCACGCCCTATCACACCTTCCATTCCTGGATCGCGCTGGCGACCGTGTGTCACCTACCTGCCGCCGTGATCCCGGTTCCGCGCAAGGCGGGTCAGCTGCCTTGCGGCGTGCAGATCATCGGACCAGAGGGCGGCGACATGGACGTGCTCGCCATCGCCGAGGCGCTTGAGGAAGAAATGGGCGGATTCCAGCCGCCCCCAGACCTGTCCGCCAAACCGGGCGGAGCGGCGGCGCATGCCCCTGGCCCCACCGGCAAATCGCCCAGGAGCCGGCCGCCGAATCAAGCGGCCCGGCGATAGGCGTCACCAGCTTCCGATATTTGGCGCGCTGGCCCACGGTTCGGCTGGCGCGAGGGCCTCGCCCTTCTGCAGCAATTCGATCGATATGTTGTCGGGCGAGCGCACGAACGCCATCCGGCCATCGCGGGGCGGCCGATTGATCGTGACCCCCATCTTCTGAAAGCGCTCGCAGGCGCCGTAGATGTCGTCGACGCGATAGGCCAGGTGTCCGAAATTCCGGCCGCCGCCATATTCCGACTCGTCCCAGTTGTAGGTCAGCTCCACCATCGGCAACCCGGCCGGCAGTCGATCCTTGCCGTCATAACCGGCGCGCCTGATATCATCCGGCGAAGCCAGGAAGGCGAGCGTATACTTTCCCTGCGGATAGTCGTTCCGGCGAACCTCCACGAGGCCAAGACCCTCGCAGAAGAACTTCACCGCCGCATCAAGATCGCCAACCCGGATCATGGTGTGCAGAAATTCGACGGACATGGGACGGACTTTCTCTCTGGCTATGCTTCCGCCCGCCCTCAAGCGGCGGGATGCCGTTCGCTGCGGGCGTCGCTCAGCGCCTGATCGAGCCGCCGGGCAAAGGTTTCACGTTCGTGCGGCGTCAGGAACTCACCGATTGAATAGGCCCGGTTGGACGCCTTGAGACGCAGGGCATGCGGTCCCTCGGCGTCGCGGTCCAGTTCGACCCGGGCGAAACCCGACGGCAGGCTGGCGCGGCGCTCGCGTCCCCGGCCATCAACCTTTCGGACATCCACTGCCTCGGCTGTCACCCGCACGAATGTGCGCGCACGCTGGGCCCGGAAGCTGGCGCGGAACACCAGCCAGAGCAAAAGGACTTCCAGTCCCATGAAGCCCACCACCGGAAACGCCCCGGCGGCGATAAACCCCACGCCAAGCAGAAAATTGAACGTCCCGAGCGTCAGCATGACCCGGTCGAAGCCAGCCGGGCTCAAAGACCTCGGCGGCTCCAGGACGGCGTCGAGATAGACAGCGCCAATGGACATGAGGGAATCATAGATCGCCGGAGAGCCCGCGCAAGCGCGCAGGCGCTATCCAGCGCGCACGCAACTGCTTTAGGGTCCGCGCCCATGACCCGAACGGCGCAAAAACTCCCCTCCTCCCGCTCCCCCCGGAAGCCCAGGGGCTTTCCGCCGGAAAAGGCCGCCGAACTCTACCGGCGTCTCGCCGAGGACCGGCCGGACCCGAAAACCGAGCTGGCCTTCGACAGTCCGTTCACGCTGCTGGTTGCGGTGGTGCTGTCCGCCCAGGCGACCGACGCTGGCGTGAACAAGGCGACACGTGAGCTGTTCCGGCTGGCGCCGACGCCTGAAAAAATGGCGGCGCTGGGCGAAGCGGGCCTCGCCCGCCACATCCGCACCATCGGGCTTTGGCGCAACAAGGCGAAGAACGTCGTCGCCCTTTCGCAACAGCTTATCGACCAGCACGGCGGTGAGGTTCCTCACGACCGCGAGGCGCTGGAAGCCTTGCCGGGGGTCGGCCGGAAAACCGCCAGCGTCGTGCTTCACGAGGCCTGGAACGAGCCGACCATCGCAGTCGACACGCATGTTTTCCGCGTCGCCAACCGGACCGGCCTCGCGCCCGGCCCCACGCCCGACAAGGTCGAAGCCTTGCTGATGAAGGTGACGCCCGACCGCTACAAACACGGCGCGCATCACTGGCTGATCCTGCATGGCCGTTACGTGTGCGTGGCGCGCAAGCCGAAATGTCCGGAGTGCGTGATACGCGACCTGTGCGGCTTCAAGGAAAAAACGCCGGCGTCCTGAATCAGGTCAGTCGTTGCGCGCGTAGGGATAGCACCGCTCGCGATCGAGCCTCAGGTCAAAATGCCGGCCGAGCGCGACGATGGCGTCAGAGTAGTGAAGGTAAGGATCCGCGTTTTCCGGTCCCACAATGATGATGTGGAAATCGGGGTCGTCCCGGCCGCCGGGCGGCAGCATCGCGGTGGCGAGACCTTCGCCGTCATCCGCCCGCAGTGTCAGAAACAACGGCGTCGTCCGCGCGATGTGCCCTTTCAGCGCGACGTCGCGCTCGATCCCCTGCCCCGGCTGATAGGAGCGGCGGGCGCGTTGCTGCTCACGCTGAAAATACTTCTCGACCGCGTGGCGCATGAGCCGGGTCTCAGCTTCCGCCTCCGCATCCGTCTCGATGCGGAACCAGGTCCGCTTTCCCGGCGCGTCGCACACATACTGCATACTTTAGAAGTTAGGCCTTCATGGCGACGGATGAAAGTGCAGGACGGTCACGCCTCGCCGAGTCTTTTCAGGATCGCCTTCGCCAGCATGGCGCCGATTTGCGGTCCTTCGACCGGAAACAGGAACGGCTCGATCGCCTCCAGCTCCATCAGCATCAGTCCGCCGCCATCGCCGCGCGCCATGTCGACGCGGGCATAGAGCGGCGGCTCGGCGAGCGTCCGCAACACAGCGTCTGCTTGCGCCAGATCGGCGGCCGCTGGTTCAATCTTCGCCGACTGCCCGCCATAGGCCGCCTGGATGCGATAGTCGCCCGCCGTCGGGCGCTTGATCAGGGCGTGACTGAAGGCGCCGTCGACGAAAAGAAAGGAGTACTCGCCTTCATCGAGAACGGAGCGGATCAATGGCTGGATCATTCCCGGCCGGTCCAGCACGGCGCCGTCCGCCGGCGCCGTGCTGCGCGAAAAGCGGGCCTGCCCCCGCGCCCCGGCGCCGACCTGCCGTTTCAACACGACGTCGTCGCACTGGAACCGGGCGAACGCGGCGCGGATATCCGACCCCTGGGGCGCCTCCGCCCATAGCGTCGGAACGATCGGCGCACCCTTCGCCTCCAGCTCCCTCAGATACGTCTTGCGGATATTCCAGCGCACGAGTGCCGGCGGATTGAACACCCGGCAACCGGCCGCCTCGATACTCTCGAGCCGGGCGAGAAAGGCGACGTGATCGTCCTGATAATCCCAGCACGCCAGCACCAGCGCGGCCTCGAACCGCGACCAGTCAACGCCCGGCTCGCTCCAGCGCACAGTCTCCAGAGAAAGACCGGCCTCGGCAAACGCCGCCTCCAGCATCCTGCGCTCAAGGTCGAACAGCCCGGCGTCGGCCCGGCGGTCCGGGGCGTCCGAGGCCAGATTTGCGGCAATCAGAAGGGCGATGCGCCGACTCATGTGAGATCCACTGGCAACTGCGCCAACTTGCAATCGGCGGGGCTCCGGTCTTTAAGACCTCGCGTCCCGCCTATCCAGCCGGAATCACCGCCACAAACGTCAGTTCGCCAAAGGGATTTTCATGGCCACCCGATACGATGTCGTCGCCCTCGGCAATGCGATCATGGACGTGATCGCGGAGGTAGATGACGACTTCCTCGTGCGCCACGACATCGCCAAGGCGCGGATGAACCTGATCGACGAGGCGCGTTGCGAACTGCTCTACAACGCCCTGCCCGCCACCCGCATCGAAACCTCCGGCGGATCGGCCGGAAACACGATGGCCGGCCTCAAGAGCCTGGGCGGGCGCGCGGCATTCCTCGGCAAGGTCGCCGACGACGCCATTGGCGCCGCCTATGTCGCCGACATGAAGAATGTCGGCGCTGACTTCTTCGGCACGCCGCTCAAGGGCGGACCGGCCACCGCCCGCTCGATGATCGCGGTGACGCCGGATGGCGAACGCTCGATGAACACGTTTCTGGGCGCCTCGACCGAGTTCGCAGCGTCCGATGTTGACGCCGGAGCGATCGCTGCGGCCGAGTGGCTCTATCTGGAGGGCTACCTGTTCGACAAACCGGCCGCCAAGACCGCCTTTGTCCATGCCTCCGAAGTCGCACAGAGCCACGGCCGCAAGGTCGCGATCACCCTGTCCGACGTGTTCTGCGTCGACCGTCACCGCGATAGTTTCCATCAGCTTGTCCGCACGCACTGCGACCTTGTCTTCGCAAACGAGTCGGAATTGCTGGCGCTCTACGAAACAGACGACTTCGACAAGGCCGTCACGGCTATCCGGGCTGACAGCCAGATCGCGGCCATCACCCGCTCTGAAAAGGGTTCCGTGATCGTGTCGGGATCCGACACCTGGACGGCGCCGGTCACGCCTGCCCGCGTCACCGACGCCACCGGCGCGGGCGACCAGTACGCGGCCGGCGTCCTCTACGGCGTCACGCACGGCCTGGAGCTGATCGAAGCTGCGAAACTTGGCAATCTCGCCGCTTCGGAAGTGATCGCCCATGTCGGCCCGCGCCCGGCGGTCAATCTCCGCGAACTGGCGATGGCGGCCGGGTTCAAGGTCTAGCGGCTCAACGCCTCTTCCACGAAATCCAGGCGGTCCTGGCCGAAGTGCATTTCATCGCCGACGAAGAATGTCGGCGCGCCAAACACGCCGCGGGCGACCGCTTCATCGGTGGTCGCCTTGAGTTTTTCCTTGTTTGCGGGGTTTTCCGCCGCGGCGAAGAATTCCTCCGGCGAAAACCCGGCGCCTTCCAGGATTTCGGCCAATACACCCTTGTCCGCGATGTTCTTCTGGTCGCGCCACGCGGCGTTGAAGATCGCCGCGAGATAGATGTCGAAATCAGGCCGGTCGATCCATTCCTGCGCGGCGCGCTGAACCATCAGCGTCATCATCGGAAAGTGCGGGTTGGGCGCATAGGGCGTTCCGTAACGCTTCGCCCAGCGCTGCAGGTCGGCGGCCATCCAGGCGCCTTTTGCCGCGACCATTCCCGGCGGCCGGTTGCCAGTGGTCTGCATCACGCCGCCGAGAAACATCGGGCGATAAACCAGCGTCGCGCCAGTGCGCTCGATGATGGCCGGCAGCCGGGCCCAGGCAAGATAGGCTGTCGGGCTGGTGAAGTCGTAGAAAAATTCTAGGCGTTTGGACATCTGGATTGTCTTTCCCTCGGCCCTGTCAGGCCATCTTTTCCATCCACGGTCGCAGATCGAGTTCGTGCGTCCAGGCATCGCGCGGCTGGCTGTGAAGCAGCCAGTAGGCGTCCGCGATATGATCGGGGTTGAGGATGCCGTCCTGATCCTTCAGGGCGTGGCGCTGTGGAAAGTTCTTCGCGATCCATTCCGTGTCGATGGCGCCGTCGATGATCGAATGCGCGACATGCACACCTTGCGGCCCGAGCTCCCTCGCCATGGATTGCGCCAGCGCGCGAAGGGCGAACTTCGCTCCGGCAAAAGCCGAGAACCCCGAGCCGCCGCGGATCGAAGCGGTGGCCCCGGTGAAAATGATCGTGCCCCTGCCCCGCGGAACCATGACACGCGCCGCCTCGCGCCCGGCCAGAAAGCCGGAGAGCGCCGCCATCTCCCACACCTTTCGATAGACGCGCTCGGTTGTGTCCCGGATCGGAAAATTGACGTTCGCGCCGATGTTGAAGACCAGCACGTCCAGCGGGGCGATATCGCGCTCGATGGTCTCGAACAGCGAGACCACCTGCTCTTCGACGCGGGCATCCGAGCCGAAGCCATGCGCCTCGCCGCCTTCGTCGCGGATCTGCTCCAGCAAGGGCTGCAGCCGGGACAGCTCCCGCCGGGTGCAGACAGCGGCATAGCCTTCCCGCGCGAAGCGCCGCGCGATGGCCCCGCCGGTCGCATCGCCGGCGCCGACGATCAGGGCCGCGCGTTTCTCGCCCATGGTCACGCTCCGTTCAGAAAAGGAACCTAAACCCTCTTTTGCCCGCCCGCCAAGCATGCGAGACTCAAAAAGATGAAATGGGATGATCTCTCCACCGACTGGTGCCCTGTCGCCCGGGCCATGTCCGTCATCGGGGACCGCTGGACGCTGCTGATCGTCCGGGATTGTTTCCTTGGAAAATCAAGGTTTGAGCAGTTTCAAAAAAGCCTGAGCGTCACCCGCCATATTCTCGCGGACAGGCTTAAGCGCTTGGTCGAAGCGGGCGTTCTGGAAAGGAACGCATATTCTTCCCGGCCCCTGCGCTACGACTATGTGCTCACCGACAAGGGGCGGGATTTCGCCCCGGCGCTGGTCGGCCTGAAGGACTGGGGCAAGAAGCACATGCCCGTCCGCAAGGCGGCAGGTTAGTGAGTTCTCTTAGAGAATGTACTTCGACAGATCCTTGTCGCCCGCAAGAGCGCCTACCTTCTCGCGTACATAGGCTTCGGTGACCGTTTCCGTCTCACCATTGCGGTCCGACGCGGTGAAGCTGATCTCGTCCAGTACGCGCTCGATCACCGTGTGCAGCCTCCGCGCACCAATGTTCTCGACGCTGTCGTTCACCTGCACAGCGAGATCGGCGATGGCGTCGATGGCGGCTGGCTCGAAGGCGAGCGTCAGCCCCTCCGATTTCATCAGCGCCTCGTACTGCATGATCAGGTTGGCTTCCGGCTCCGTGAGGATGCGGCGGAAATCGTCCCGCGTCAGCGCCTTCAGCTCGACGCGGATCGGCAGCCGCCCCTGCAGTTCCGGCAACAGGTCTGACGGTTTGGCGACGTGAAAGGCGCCTGAGGCGATGAAGAGAATGTGGTCGGTCTTCACCGCGCCGTGCTTGGTCGCCACCGTGGTGCCCTCGATCAATGGCAACAGGTCCCGCTGCACGCCCTCGCGGGACACATCCGCCCCGGCGCGTTCCGAGCGCGAGGCGATCTTGTCGATCTCGTCCAGGAAGACGATGCCGTCGTTTTCGGTCACCTGCACAGCTTCGCGGGTGATGGCGTCGTTATCCAGCAGCTTGTCGCTCTCTTCGGCCAGCAGCGGCTTGTAGGCGTCCTTGACGGTCGTGCGCACCCGTTTGGTGCGGCCGCCAAACCCCTTCGACAAGAGATCGCCCAGATTCAGCATGCCGACGCTGGCGCCGGGCTGGCCGGGAATGTCCATGCCCGCAAACGGCGAGGCTGTATCGGCAAGGTCGATGTCGATCTCCTTGTCATCGAGTTCGCCGTTGCGCAGCCTGGCGCGAAAGCTTTCGCGGGTTGAAGCCTGCGAACTTGCGCCAACCAGGGCATTCAGCACGCGCTCCTCGGCGGCATGGTCCGCCTTCGCCTGCACTTCGTTGCGGCGGCGCTCGCGCACCTGGCCGATCGCAATCTCGACCAGGTCGCGGATGATCTGCTCCACGTCGCGGCCGACATAGCCGACCTCGGTGAACTTGGTCGCCTCGACCTTGAGGAACGGCGCCTTCGCCAGCTTCGCCAGGCGCCGCGAAATCTCGGTTTTGCCGACGCCGGTGGGGCCGATCATCAGGATGTTCTTCGGCGTCACCTCCTCGCGCAGCGCATCCGGCAACTGCTTGCGGCGCCAGCGATTGCGCAGCGCCAGCGCCACGGCGCGCTTGGCCTCGGGCTGGCCGACGATGAAGCGGTCGAGCTCGGAGACGATCTCCCGAGGCGTGAATTCTGTCATGGATGGCCCTGCACGGCTGGCGGAATTTGCCCGCTCTCGCTTCCTCGCTAGCTCAGGCGATCCCGTTCGTTCAAGCGGGTTCTGGCCGGACGCGGAATCTCAGGAGGTGTCTCAGGCGGGTTCCGGCGGGAATATCCGGGCGGCGAAGCCATCGTGCGGAACCAGCCTCAGCAGGCCGCGCCGCGCCGTCTTCCACCCGCCGCCAAGCAGGACAATCGACCCGCCGACCAGCAGCGCCGTCAGCATCAGCGTGGTGAGCGAGCTTCCGCCGCCGACCTTGTCGACCAGAACCCAGAGCGCCGTTGCGAACGACAGCAATCCTGACACGATCAGCGCGCGGCGGTTTACCGCCAGCGAAAAGACGCCGAAGGCGGCCAGCACCAGAAGCATGATGATGGCGTCGGCCGGACCACCGGGCGCGAAATGCGAGCCGAGGATCAGCCCGCGAAGACCGAACATGATCTGCGGCGCGGCGGCCATGTGCAGCCAGAATGCGCCATCGGACCAGATGCTCGCCCGGTTGGGATCGCGCGCATCAAAGGCAATGGCGGCCGCAAGCGTGAGGAATCCGGCAATCAGCATCGCAACGCCGCCGAACAGGAGATGCGCATCCCCGCTGACGCTGGCGACCGCGGTATAGAAGAGACCAGCCCCGGAAAGAGCGAGCAGGAACAGCGAGAACGGCAGGCGAAAGCGGTAGAAGATCGCCACCGCCGCCGCCGCAGACCCGCCAAAGGCCGCGAAGCTGACAGCCGACGCGAGACCCTTCAGCCCGTCGTCGCCAAAATCGAGATGCTGGGTGCTCGGTAGAAACAGCGAAGCGACGATCGCCGAAGCCGACGCGCAGATCACGGCAGAGAGCACCATCGAGGGCAACAGCAATCGCCGGCGGCCGCAGAAGTATTCCGCCAGCGCCCAGGACGCCGCCAATACCGGAAGCGCCGTCATCGTGATCGTGAACTTCGACATGCCCATCATGTTGCCGAAGATGTTCGCCGACAGGAACGAGATGCCGGCGACGAGCACCGCCATGCCGATAGCGAGAAACACGTCGTTGAAATTGGCGAGGAAGCGCAGGTTCTCGGGGTCCAGCATCCGGTCCGGGTCCGAGCGCGTCTTGAGGAAGGCTTCGAAGCGCGTCGCCTGGTCCTGGCTCAGCGCGCCCGCGTCAACCGCGGCTTTCAGGTCTGCCTTGTCAAACATCGAGGGTCTCCACGATGAAATTGGCGTTGGTGTAGACACAGATTTCGGATGCGATCTTCATTGCGTTACGCGCGATCGTTTCCGCGTCGTCCTCGTAGTCGTAGAGCGCGCGCGCCGCCGCCAGCGCGTAGTTGCCGCCGGACCCGATCGCCGTGACCGGATGCTCCGGCTCCAGCACGTCTCCCCTGCCCGTGATGACCAGCAGGCTTGTCGCGTCGCCGACAATGATCAGGGCTTCGAGGTTGCGGAGGTACTTGTCCGTGCGCCAGTCCTTGGCGAGATCCACCGCCGCACGCTGAAGATTGCCGGGAAAACGCTCGAGCTTTTGCTCGAGTCTTTCAAAGAGCGTGAACGCGTCCGCCGTGGCGCCGGCGAAGCCCGCCAGGATGTCGCCCTTCTCGCCGATGCGCCGCACCTTGCGTGCGTTTCCCTTCATGACCGTCTCGCCCATCGAGACCTGACCATCGCCGACAAGAACAAGTTTCCGGCCCTTCTTCACGGCCAGGATCGTCGTCGAATGCCAGACGGCTTTGTCGGTCATCAGCGAAAAACTCTTATGCTACCGTGGCCTATCCTACCCCATCCCCCCGAACCCGCGCAACAGATTTTATCGATAATCGATGAATTTGGGTGTCGAACGTTTCCCCGCCGCGAGGTGGCCAAAATGCCGCATCTGGGCGTATGGAAACTCTCCGCGCCAATCGCTTCGCCGCCAAGGGACATCATCATGCGTTATCAGAGCATCCTCGGAACCGTCGGCCACACGCCGGTCGTGAAGATCAACCATCTGGCGCCGGAGCATGTGAATCTCTGGGTCAAGGTCGAGGCGTTCAACCCGCTGGGATCGGTCAAGGACCGGCTGGCGCTGGGCGTCATCGAGGCGGCGGAGAAATCCGGCGAACTCAAGCCCGGCATGACCGTGATCGAGGCGACCAGCGGCAACACCGGCATCGGTCTCGCCATGGTCTGCGCCGCCAAGGGCTATCCCCTCGTCATCACCATGGCCGAGAGCTTCTCGATCGAACGGCGGCGGCTGATGCGCTTTCTCGGCGCCAAGGTGATCCTCACGCCGGCCGCGCTGCGCGCCACCGGCATGATCGTCAAGACGCAGGAACTGGCGAAGAAGCATGGCTGGTTCTACGTCCGCCAGTTCGAGAACGAGGCCAACCCGGACATGCACACGCGCACTACCGCGCGCGAGATCATGGACGACTTCAAGGGCGAGCAACTCGACTACTGGGTCACCGGCTTCGGCACCGGCGGAACGTTCAAGGGCGTCGCGCGCGTCCTCGCCAAGGAAAGCCCCAACACGAAAGTGGTTGTGTGCGAGCCGGCCGACGCCGCCCTTCTCGCCAGCGGCATCCCGCAGGAGCGCAACGCCGACGGCAGCCCTGCGGCTGGTCACCCGGCATGGAAACCGCACCCCATGCAGGGCTGGACGCCGGACTTCATTCCCAAGATCACCGGCGATGCGGTCGACATGAAACTCGTGGGCAAGCTCCTCACCATCCCAGGCCCCGATGCACTGAAATGGAGCCAGCAGCTGGCGAAAAAGGAAGGCATCTTCGTCGGCATCACCGCGGGCGCAACCTTCGCCGGCGCGCTGCAGATTGCAGCGGAGGCTCCCAAGGGCGCCAACATCCTCTGCATGCTGCCCGATACAGGCGAACGCTACCTGTCGACGCCGCTGTTCGCGGACATCCCCGCTGAAATGACCGAGGAAGAAATCGCCATCGCGAAATCGACCCCCTACGGTCAATCGGCCTGACGAACGGACTAGGCTGCGAACTTGCTCGCAGGCCGGGGCCGCCAGGAGCGGACAAAGGCGTCGAACTCCTCGGCCGGCAGCGGGGGCGAGTAGAAATACCCCTGCCCGATCGTGCACGCACGCCGAAGCAGGAAATCGGCCTGCTCTTTCGTCTCGACGCCTTCCGCCACCGTTTCAAGACCAAGCGCTTCGGCCATGGCGAGGATCATCTCGACGATGGCAGGCGCGTGCGGGTCAACCGACAGCGCGCGGATGAACTGCTGGTCGATCTTGAAGACGTCGAACGGTAGCCGCGTGATCGAGGTGAAGTTGGAATGCCCGGTGCCGAAATCATCGATGGCGAGCCGCACGCCGCGATTGCGCAGCGGCCACATGGTGCGCGCGACCTTTTCCGGATCCTCGACCGCCGCCGATTCCGTGATCTCCAGCTCAAGGAGCTGCGGGTCGAGGCCAGACTCATCGAGCGCCAGCTGCACGCTGGAAATGAAGTCCGGATCATTGAACTGATGCGGTGACACGTTGACGGCGATGCGCTTGGACAGACCGCTCCTGTTCCAGCCGGCGGCCGCAAAGCAGGCGTCCCGCATCACGCAATTTCCGAGCTTCGAAATCAGGCCCAGCTCCTCGGCCATCGGCACGAAGACGCCAGGCGATACGACGCTCCCGTCCGGCCGCCGCCAGCGCGCCAGCGCTTCGGCGCCAACCAGTTCGCCGGTTTCAAGCATCACTTTCGGCTGAAAGACGGCCACGAACTCGCCGCGCTCCAGCCCCGCGCGCAGGTCGGCCTCCATGCGCGACTGCTCGCGCGCCTTGTCGAGCAGCCGGCTGTCGAAAAAGACGCGTCGTCCATTCTGGGCCCGCTTGGCTTCCTTCAGCGCCAGCTCGGCCTGTTTGAGAAGTTCCGTTGCAGACTTTGCATCCCCCGGCGCGCAAGCGGCGCCAAAGGAGGCGTTGACCCGCTGGATCTGACCCTCGATCGACATCGGCTCGGAGATGGCGCGATCGGCCATCGCCATGAACGCCTTCACGACCGCCTGGTCGGCGGCGGCGATGACGCCGAACTGATCAGAGCCCAACCGGCCCAGAAAGAAATTTCCTCCAGCGATCTGCGCCGTGCAGCCCTTCAGGCGCTCCCCGACCTGCACCAAAACCTTGTCCGCATCCCGCGGGCCCAGCGCCGCGTTGATCTTCCGGAAGCCATCGATGTCGACCAGTATGAGAAAGACCGAAGCGCCTTTCTTGCGGTCGACGAGACCCTCCAGCCACGAAACGAAACGAAGCCGGTTGGGAAGACGCGTCACGGGATCGGCGAACGCCAGGCGCATGGCGCGGCGGGTCGCCGTTTCCGAGCGCTCGTGCACCTCGTCGATTGCGGACAGAAGCGGTTTGAGCAGAGAGTCGTCCACCGCGTCGGCGAGCCTGGTCTTGTCGGCGGCGGATCGGCTACGGATCCGCTTTTCAAGCGCCGATACAGGAGACAGAGCGCGGCGCGCCAGCGGCAGAAGAAAGGGCGCGATCACGGCAAGCGCAAGGGTGAGCACAAGCGCATTGCGCCAGATGACGCCGAGCCAGGCCGCCACCAGCGTCTTGGGATGCATCGACAGCACGACCGTCCCGAGCTTGCGGTTATCACGGGCGACAGGCACGACCGCGATGAGGTCGCCCTTGTGCACCATCACGCCGCGGTCCGGATGGCTGAGCAGGTCAGGCTTGAGCGTGCCGAGAATTGGCGCCGCGCCAGCTGTCGATCCCAGGATAACGCCGCTCTCGTCGAGAATGGCCGCCTGCCCTCCCGGCAGCGGACCGGCCATCATCTGGGTGATCTGTTCGAGCCGTGTGCGGTCGTACTGTTCCAGCGGACGGGCGGAGATCAGCGCCATCTGTTGCGCAGCCGCCGAGACATAGACCATGCGGGCGCTGTCAAAGCTCCTGCGGGCGAGGACGGGCGTGATCACCCATTGCGCCAGGGTGGCGACAATTGCGGCGCCGCAGCCGATCAGCGCCACCCGGCCGGCGAGACCTAGCCTGAATCTCCCGCGGCCCGTGTTGGCAGGCATGACGTCTCACCCGACTGGCCAGCGCCCGCGTCCCCGCACGCAGGCATGGCGTTTCGCGCGCCACAGGCCTAAATGCTCCGGAGCATTCAGGATTCCGTGACTTTTCCGAGAGAAAGCTAGGGTCGGGATGCGAATACGCAGTTAACGGCAGGAGCAGGCCCGTGGCCGAGAGCAAACGTCGCGCGGAAGTGGTCCGCGAGACGAAGGAAACGAAAATCCGGGTCACCGTCGATGTCGACGGCTCCGGCAAGTCGCAGGTCGCAACCGGCATCGGCTTTTTCGACCACATGCTGGAAAGCTTCGCCAAGCATTCGGCGATGGACCTGACCGTCGAGGCGGCCGGCGATCTTCACATCGACCAGCATCATACGATGGAAGATGTCGGCATTGTTATCGGCCAGGCGTTCAAACAGGCCGTCGGCGGCTATGGCGGCGTCGTCCGCTTCGGTCACGCCTACATCCCGATGGACGAAACCCTGGCCCGCGCTGCGATCGACCTGTGCAACCGGCCCTATCTGGTCTGGAAGGTTCCCTTCACGCGCGACAAGGTTGGCCAGGTCGACACCGAGCTGTTCAAGGAATTCTTCCACGCCTTCGCGATGAATTCCGGCGCGTGCGCCCACATCGAGCTGCTGTACGGTGAAAATTCGCACCACATAGCCGAGGCCTGCTTCAAGGCTCTCGCGCGCGCCGTCCGCATGGCGGCCGCGCCGGATTCCCGGCTGAAGGGCCAGGTCGCCTCCACCAAAGGCGCTCTCTGACGCCTGTTTCGGCCGCCTTTCGGGCGGCGGCGGACCGGTGACAGGCCCGGCCTGACAGGCTATCTCGCGCGCATGTCGACACTCGCCATCATCGATTATGGCTCCGGCAATGTCCGGTCCGTGCAGCGCGCCATCGAAAGCGCCGCAGCGCATGGCGGGCATACAATCAACGTGACCCTGACCAGCGATCCGGAAACCATTGCCCGCGCCGACCGCATCGTGCTGCCGGGCGTTGGGCACTATGCCGACTGCGCCGAAGGGCTCGCCGCCCGCACAGGGGTCATTGAGGCGATAAGCGAGGCGGCGTTCGCTCGGGGGCGCCCGTTTCTTGGCGTCTGTGTCGGCATGCAGCTGATGGCGGATGTCGGGCGAGAGGATATCGAGACGCCCGGCCTCGGCTGGATCGGCGGTGCGGTGGAGCTCCTTGCACCGAACGACCCTGCCCTGCCGATACCCCACATGGGCTGGAACGTCCTCCGGACTACCAAGCCCCACCCGCTTCTCGAGGATCTCGGCGCGGAGCCGCACGTCTATTTCGTCCACTCCTATGCGCTCACGGCCGAGTCCGAAGAGGATGTCGCCGCAGTAACGGACTATGGCGGACCGTTTGTCGCCGCCGTCGCGAGGAACAACCTCTTCGGCGCCCAGTTCCATCCTGAAAAGAGCCAGCAGACCGGCCAGCGCCTGCTGTCCAACTTTCTCTCGTGGCGCCCATGAACCTTTACCCGGCCATCGACCTCAAGGACGGCGTCTGCGTCCGCCTGTTGCGAGGCGAGATGTCGAGCGCGACGACGTTCAATGATAGCCCCGCCGATCAGGCGAGCCGATTCGCCGGGATGGGGTTTACCCGGCTCCATGTCGTCGATCTCAACGGCGCGTTTGAAGGCGAGTCCGTCAATCGCGCCGCCGTGGCGGAGATCCTCAAGGCGACGCGCGCGCCGGTCCAGCTCGGCGGCGGCATCCGCGACATGGCGGGGATAGACCGTTGGCTGGACGCCGGCGTCGCCCGCGTGATCCTCGGAACAATTGCGGTGCGCAATCCCGGTCTTGTGAAGGAAGCGGCGCGCGCGTTTCCGGGAAAAGTCGCCGTGGGCATCGACGCCCGGGAGGGCCGCGTCGCCGTTCAGGGCTGGGCGGAAACGACCGACATGCAGGCCGTCGATCTCGCGCGAACCTTCGAGGGGTGCGGCGTCGCCGCCCTGATCGTCACCGACATCGGACGCGACGGCGCCAAGGTCGGCGTCAATGTCGATCTCACCGGCGCCATGGCGGACGCGGTGTCGATCCCGGTTATCGCCTCGGGCGGCGTACGCAGTGTCGACGACGTGCGGGCGCTGAAGGCGCGCGCCGGCCGGCCGGTCGAAGGCGTGATCCTCGGACGCGCGCTTTACGATGGCGACATCGACCCGGCCGAAGCAATCCACGCCGCCCTGTAGAAAACGTCACTTGGCGCCCTGATCGGCTGCGCGTATGCATCGCGCCGTTCCTGGGCGCGCTGCGCCACGACCTCAAGCCAGGAAAGGAGACCGTGCATTGCATCGCAACACCCTCCCTTTCCTCAAAGCTTCAGGTTCTCATGGACACGCCCTCATGGCTCGCGCGCTGCGCGGCCTTCCTTCATCGCCTGCGCCGCAAGGCGCCGCCCCGTCGTACAATTGATCCGATCCGGCTGGACCGGGACCGCCTGCGCGCGGCCCGCTCCCTGCGCTCGCGCCTGCCGCCTCATCTGCGCCGCGACATCGGCGCGGACGATGGCTAGCGCCCGTTGACGCCCGCCCTCCTCCGCGTCACAGGAAGCCATGTTCAGGGCCATGACATGCTGAAAGTCCGGGTCATTCCGTGTCTCGACGTCAAGGACGGGCGCACCGTCAAGGGCGTCAACTTCGTCGACCTGCGCGACGCCGGTGATCCGGTCGCGCTCGCCCGCGCCTACGATGCGCAGGGCGCGGATGAGCTTTGCTTTCTCGACATTACAGCTTCCGTCGAGGAGCGCGGCGCAATGATCAATGTGATCGAGCGCACCGCCGACGCCTGCTTCATGCCGCTTACGGTGGGCGGCGGCGTCCGCAAGCCGGACGACATGGTGGCGATGCTGAAGGCTGGCGCCGACAAGGTGGCGATCAACACCGCCGCCGTCCTTGAGCCCGAAATCCTCACCGCGTGCGCCCGCAAGGTCGGCGCCCAGGCCGTCGTGATGGCGCTCGACGTCCGGCGGGAAGGCGATGGCTGGGGCGTCTATACGCATGGCGGCCGGAAGTCCGCGGGCAAGGACGCCGTGGCGTTCGCCAAGCGCGCCGCCGAACTTGGCGCCGGCGAAATCCTGCTGACCTCGATGGACCGCGACGGCACACGCGACGGCTACGATCTCGACCTGCTGCGCGCGATCCGGGACGTGGTGCATGTTCCGATCGTTGCATCGGGCGGCGCGGGCAATGTGCAGCACATGGCGGACGCCGTAAGCCTTGGCGGCGCCGACGCCGTGCTCGCCGCCTCGATTTTCCATTTCGGCGAAGCGAGCGTCGCCGACGCCAAGCGTGCACTTGCAGCCGCCGGTGCGCCGGTGCGCTGGACAGAGGAGACCGCAGCATGACCGCCCTGCCCCCGCTCGGATCCGGCGACAGGCTCGCGGCTGTCCTGTCGGAACTTTCCGCAACCATCGATGCACGCGCCGGAGGTGACGCCGCCTCATCCTACACGGCGCAACTTCTGGCCAAGGGCGCCGGCGCCTGCGCCAAGAAGCTTGGCGAGGAAGGCCTCGAAGCGGCCCTTGCCGTCGCCGCCGAGGGGCCAGATGCGGTCGCCTCCGAAGCTGGCGATGTGCTTTATCACCTGTTGGTCGCGCTGCGCTCGCGCGGCGTCTCGCTGGACGATGTCGCCGCGGTTCTCGTCAAACGCCAGGGCGTGTCGGGCCTCGCCGAGAAAGCATCGCGCCCGAAATAGCTTCGCCTCAGGGCTTTGCCTTCAGCAGCAGGTAGAACGCGCCATCGCCGCCGTGCCGTTGGTGCGCGCGGGAATACCCGGCCAGCAGCGGGCGAATCTCCGGCGACGCGATCCACTCGAGAAACCGCGAGCGCAGGACGCCGGCGCCCATGCGCCCCTTGCCTGTGATCACCAGCAGACAGCGTGCGCCCCTCGCGCGCTGCATGGCGATGAACCCCGTCAGTTCGCGATGGGCGCTGTCCTGCGTGTGGCCATGCAAGTCGAGCCGCGCCTCGACATCGAGCTGGCCGCGCCGCACGGGACGCTGGTTGGAGAGGTCCGCCAGGGGACCCGGGGCCCGTGCCCGCCGGCTCGCCGGCCGTTCACGGGCTTCGTTTGAAGATGACGTTTCCGTCTTGCGGAGCGTTGGCCGGTCGGCGCTTTCGGCTAGCGGCATGATGCGTCCCGCCGCCGGGCGCACCGTGTTCGCCACGCGGGCCCAGAGCCTGTGCTCGGTGTCGGACAGGCGGCGGCTCATCCCTGCAATTCCGGATCAGGATGCGGTGGCGACTTCGTCGAGCACCCAGTTGGGATTGGCGCTCTTCACCGGGCGCTTGAAGGTCCAGATTTCCTTCGCCATCCGCAGGTTTTCGCCGTCGGTCAGCTCGGCCTCAAACGACACAGAGACGCGCGCGAAGCCATCCTCGCCCACCGAAGCCTCGGCAATGCGCGCGGACCGCAGGCGGTTGAGCCGCATCGGTTCGGTTCCGGCCTTGGCGCGCTCGGCGATCGCATCGCTGTAGGCCTCGAACACATCGTCATCGACCAGTGTTTTCAGCGCGTCGCGATCACCGTCCGCGTAGGCCGCGACGATGAGCTCGTAGGCCTTGCGCGCGCCGCGCGTAAAATCATCGGGAGAAAAGCCAGGGTCTGTTGCGGCGATGGTTTCAAGGCCGGCGGCGGCAGGTCCGGTAAACGCAGGACGCACGGGGGCGCGTGCAGGCTCGGCGTCGTCTTCGACCTCCGAGGCCCGGGCGACGGCCTCGCGAAGGCGGTGCGCCGGCGGTTCGGCGCCGGTTTTCTGACCCAGGACCGAATAAAGGCGCGAGATAACAAACACCGCCACGGCCGCCAGGATGATGAGTTCGATATTCACGGTTCGCCTTCGTTCGCGGGAGGCAGGTCGCCTGACCGGTCCTCCAGTGGCCCTTTCGTCCAATATAAGCACAATTGCCGGCAAGTCAGCCCGCAGTTGCTCCCCCTGCATCAGCATGATAGCCCGACCGCCCCTGACAAATCGTCACTTTATAGGCTGGAAACTGCAAAATGAGCGACACGCCGCAACCTGAAGAACAGGCTGCATCCGCGCCGGTAATCCGGGTTCTGGCCCAGTTCACCAAGGATTTGTCGTTCGAAAACCCGGGCGTATTCAGCGGTCAGGAGGGCCAGGGCGCGCCTGAGATCGAGCTTGGCATCGACGTGCGGGTCGAACCCGGCCCGCCGGACCAGAACATTTTCGGCGTCGACCTGAAACTCAACGCGAAGGCGAAACGCGAAGAGGCGGTCGTCTTCATCATCGAGCTGGTCTATTCCGGCGTGTTCCAGCTGCAGAACGCCACCCAGGCGGACGCCGAACCCATGCTGCTGATCGAGTGCCCGCGCCTGCTCTTCCCCTTCGCGCGCCGCATCGTTGCGGAAATCACCCGGGAGGGCGGTCACCCGCCGCTGCTGATCGATCCGATCGACTTTGTCGGGCTCTACCGCCAGCAGAAGATTTCCGTCCAGCGCACGCCGGATTCGCCCGTGAACTGATCCCTGCGACGCTGTGGCCGGAAACCGTCAGCGCCGGGACTTGAAGGTTTGCACGCCGTCGTGACAATTCTCCGGCCGCGCCGGGCCGGGGACTCGCGGATCGCTCTGAATAGCTCCGGTCAGGGACGGCGCCAGCAACGGAGCCTTGCATGAAACACGCGCCCGCCTCGACCCGCTCCGGCGCCTCACGCGAGAAAGGCACTCTCGACCGGGCGACCATTGTCCGCACCGCCCTGCGGCTGCTCGACGAAGTCGGGATCGACGGCCTGAGCACGCGGCGGCTGGCCGCAGAGCTCGATATCAAGAGCGCGTCGCTCTACTGGCACTTCAAGGACAAGAACGAACTGCTCAACGAGATGTCCGGAGCCATGTTCGAAAAGGCGCTTCGCCCGCCGAACGTCGACGGTCCGGATTTCGACTGGGCGGAATGGCTTGCTGAAGGCGCCCGGGCCATTCGGCGCACCGCCCTCTCCTGCCGCGACGGCGCGCAGGTGATGGCGCGGCCCCGGCCCAGGACGCCCGGCCTCTCCTTCGAGGACAATGTGAAAACGGCCATGCGGTCAGGTCTCACCGACATGGAGGCGCGCCTCACCATGCAGACCCTTCGCCGCTTCGCCATCGGCTCGGCGCTTCAGGAACAGGCGACGCCGGCCGCGACCGGCATTGTTGTCGCCGGCAAGGAAGGGTTCGAATTTGGCCTGCAGACCTTCCTGGACGGCCTTCGCGCCCGGCTTGCCGAACGTCAGAAGGTCGCCCGGTCGCTCAATCGTCCCCGCGCTTGACGTCGATGTAGACAACCGGCCGGTGACCCTTCGGCGGCATGGACCGGAACATCACCTGAAGGCCGGACTTGCTGTCGCTCCACCATGTGTCAGTCGCTTCCGGTGGACCCTTGCCCTTCCCCGGTGGTTTTGCGTCGACGGTTTTCTTCGCCGCCGGCATCTCCTTCGCCATCCAGTCGGTCAGCACTTTCATGGTCGGCGCATCGTCGTGCGGCGTTGTGATGCCCGCAGGCTGCCAGATGGCGATACGGCAGGTTGCGCCGTCGAAATCCGACTGAAAGCCGATGCGGCCCTCGCCCCAGCCGCCTTCGGTGTTGAAGACCACCACGCCCGGCGCCTCTTTCATTTCCCAGCCGCTCGCCTTCACCGCGGCGGCGTAGTCCTCCGGCTTCTTGGACTTGTCCTTCGAGAAATACGGCCCGCACAGATTGTTGAGGCCCGCCGTGACCGCGGCGGTTTCGGACGGGGACCGCTGCGCCAGCGCCGGGCTGGCCATGGCGGCGGCGGCAAGAACAGCAAGGGCGGCGCGGCGCATCGAAAATCCTCCAGTCTATTGCATACAATCGTCCCGCCCCGGCGGCCGGGCGTCAACCGTGGCGTGCAGGCGCACCGCGCACGATGTCGTCAGAATGGCGGCGCCAACGCAGCGCACATGGCGAATTGCGCGGTGTGATTGCAACCACCATGTCCTGCCTGTCGTTGTTGGAAGGCGGGACAGTCGCACCCTTCGCCGGCATCCCGCATCGATGGTAGGATAGCCGCATGAAGATCGCATTCGGTCTTGCTTCCGGTGTGTTGGTCCTCGTTTCCGCGACCGGGAGCGTGATCGCGCAGGAGTTCACGGCGCCAAGGTTTGAGGGCCTGGAGCAGCAACAGCAGATCCAGCAACAGAACAATCTCGACGCCGCGCAAAAGCGTTTGCAGGACGAGCGCTTGCGCACGCTTCAGCCCGGACCTGCCGGGCAGCCGCCGGGCGCCAACGCGGCCGCATCCGCTCTCCGCCAGAGCGAAATCCAGGACGAGATCTACCGGCAACAGCTGCGGGCGGAGCAGGACCGCCAGCATGTCGCCCGCGAAAATGCGATCACCGATACCGCCCTGCCCAATCGCCGGATCGCCAAATCCAGCGTGCTGGTCGTGACCGATCCCGTGCACTATGGCCTGCCCTCGGCGCCGCCCGGACAGTACTACGCTCGCCTCAACGGCCGCTTCGTCCTTGTGGATTCCACATCGGAACTTGTGGTGAAGGTTCTCGATCCCAGGCCTACGGATCCAACCGGCGACGGGCCCACGCGCCCGCTGCCCCGGCCCCAGCCGCCCATCCCTGTTGCCCCGCCCGGCTCAGACACCGATCCGTGATGCGCCTCGGAATCGGGCGCGCCGCAAGACAGCCGCCGATATGTCAGGGATCGCACTTGCGTTGAAGCACGATGCTCCCCACACTCGAATCAACATCAACCATGTGAAAGGAGGTGATCCAATGTCAGTCACAATGAGCCAGGGTGTTTCCCTGTCGAGCGACGCGGCGTTCGGAGCAACCTTCGTCCGCCACGACTGATCGACATGGCCTGACGGACAAGCGGTCCGAAGGCCGGGGAGACACCCCGCTCAAAAATGACGGAAAGGGCCGTGAGGATATCCCCTCGCGGCCCTTTCTGTATTTGCTGCAGACTGTATGACGCTAGCGAACGCCAGATGCGAAGGGTTCGCCCATGAACGACCCGGCCGGACCGGAAGACATTCCCGTCATCAGAACCATCGCGATGCCCAGCGACACCAATCCCGCGGGCGACATTTTCGGCGGCTGGCTCATGGCGCAGATGGACCTCGCCGCCGGCAATGTCGCGGCGCTGCGGGCGCGGGGCCGCTGCGCGACGGTCGCCGTCGAATCCATCACGTTCCTGAGACCGGTTCTGGTCGGCGATGAAGTCAGCCTTTATGCGCAGATCCTCTCAACCGGACGCAGCTCGATCCGCATCGCCGTCGAGGCGTGGCGACGCGCGCGTCACGAGACAGAGATGAGCAAGGTCACCGAAGCCATGTTCACGTTCGTGGCCATTGGCGCGGATGGCAGGGCGCGGCGGCTGCCGGATCTCTAGGCCACCCGGATGACGCGCTGGCCGACGCACGGCATCCTTGCGACCGAAAGGAGTCTTCGATGCCGCGCACGCCCCTGTTGGCCATTGCCTCTCGCGCGCTGGCGTCCGCGCGCCTCAATCTCCGGGATGCGCCCGATCCGGGGCCTCGCGCCGTCACCCGCCGCGCTGCTCTCGTGATGCTCGCCGCTGGCGCCGCCACGGCCTGTTCTCCGGGGCAGATGGGCGATGGCCCAAAGGATGCGCCGCCGGTCGTCATCGTTGGCGGAGGAACCTCCGGTCTTACGGTCGCATGGCGTCTTGCGCTCGCTGGCCGCCGCGTCGCCGTTTACGAATCCAGCGGCCGGACCGGCGGGCGGATGTTCACGCAGCGCAACTTCACGCCGGAGGGTCAGTTCTGCGAACTTGGCGGCGAACTTGTCGACACGGATCACCTGGCGCTGATCGGCCTTTGCAAGGAACTCGGCATCGGCGTCGAGCGCCTCCGTCCTGTCGGCGATGATCCCACCGACATCTACGACTTTGGCGGCAAGGTGCGCACCATCGCCGACCTGCTGGATCCCGCGGCGCAGACCGGCGCCTTCCTGCCCGTCGCCGCGCGCATCGCCGCCGACCAAAACGCCCTGCTCGACGCGAACGGCGCCTGGACGCCGCGCGCCCGCGAATTCGATCGCCTGCCGCTGTCGAAATATCTCGACAGTCTCAAGGGCGAAACCGAGCCTTGGGTGATCGCCTTTCTCGCCTGCGCCTATCTCGGCGAATACGGCCTCCCGCTCGACCAGCAGTCTTCGCTCAACCTCATCGATTTCATCGGCACGGATACGGCGCAGCGCTTTTCCGTGTTCGGCGACAGCGATGAATCGCATCGCATCGCCAGGGGCTCATCCACGCTCCCCGAAACGCTCGCCGCGCGACTGACGTCGCCGCCCCTCTCCAACCGCGCCTCAATCAACCTGCGCAGCGAACTTGTCCGCATCGCGCGCAACGGCTCGACCCTCACCCTCACCTTCAAATCTCCGGAGGGCGTGAAGACAATCTCCGCCGAACGCGTCGTCCTCGCCCTGCCCTTCACGCGGCTTCGCACCGTGGAGGGTCTCGGCGGTCTCGGCCTCTCGGCTGCGAAGATGACCGCAATCAACGAACTCGGCTACGGCGCCAACGCCAAGCTGGTGGTGGCGACGTCCTCCCGCCCTTGGCGCGACGGCGCACCCTTCGGCGTCAACGCGCCCAGCAGCGGATCCATCTACACCGACCGCGGCTTCCAGCAGGTGTGGGACACCAGCGCCGGCCAGCCGGGCCATGGCGGCATCCTCACCAATTTTCTCGCCGCCGCGCAGGCGCGTGGAGAAGAAACGCCGACACTCCGGACGCTTGAAGCCGGTCTTCAATCGCTGGCGCCGGATATTGCGTCGGTCCTGGTTCCAGAATTGCGCGCCAGCTTCTTCTGGCCGCGCCATCCCCACACGCTGGCCAGCTATTCCGCCGCCAAGGTTGGCCAGTATGCCGGCATGATCGAGGACGCCGCCGCAACCGATCTCGACGGCGCGCTGCTGTTCGCCGGCGAACACACCAGCGTCGAGTTCAACGGCTTCATGAATGGCGCGGTGGACGCCGGCGAACGCGTCGCGCGCGAGCTGATGACAGGCCCTTAATCTCGGAACAATGACGGCGTCATCGGGTTGGTTTGTCGGAACGGAGGAATACCGATGAACGCGATCCTGCTTGGAACAGCTGCGCTGGGCGCGCTTGTGGCGATGTACGCCTCGCCGATGGCCAGCCAGCCGATCGAGAATCCCGGCTTCATGACCCACACGGTCAATGTCGACCCCGTCACCGGCGAAAAAACGGTGATCAACGTGATCGGCTTCAAAGAGTGAAAATCCGTGGTGCGGGCGGTCGGGGTCGAACCGACACTTCCGAGGAAACCAGATTTTGAGTCTGGCGCGTCTGCCAATTCCGCCACGCCCGCGACGGGATAGGCGTGTTAGCGCACCTCGGCGGTCCGGCAAAGTGGCTGGATCGGGCCGTCTGGCGCCTTAGCCCAGTTTCTTCCAGATCGCCGCCTCGCCGAGCGTTTCGACGAAGACTGCGTGAGCGGCCTCTTCCGCCGCCGTCAGCCGGGGCGGAAGCGGAACCGGTCGCTGGGCGCGCGGCGTCCGCACGGCGCTCTGGCCGGCCTCCCCCGCCGCCTCGCCTGCGAAATCAAACGCGCGCTCGCGGCCGCCCTTGAGCTCCAGATAAGCGCGCGCCAGCAGCTGCGCGTCCTTGAGAGCGCCGTGAAGCTCCCGGCCCTCGAGGGAAATGTTGAAGCGCTTGCACACCGCATCGAGAGATGCGGGCGAGCCTGGGCGGTGCGCCCGCGCCAGCGGAAGCGTGTCGATGAAGCGTTCCCTGGCGATCTCCGCGCGGCCGAGACGCGTCAGCTCTGCATTGAGGAACATGCGGTCGAAGTCGGCGTTGTGCGCGACGATCGGATCGTCGCCAAAGAATTCCATCAGGCGGTCGACGACATCGGGATGTGAAAACGGCGGCTTGCCGCGCAGCACCTCGTTGGTAATGCCGGTGATGCGCACCGTCGCTTCGCTGACCGGACGCTCCGGGTTGATGTAGATCTGAAACTCGCGCCCCGTCGGCAGGTAGTTCACAAGCTCGACGCAGCCGACCTCGACGATACGGTCGCCGGCGGCTGGCTCGAGGCCGGTAGTTTCGGTGTCGAAGACGACCTCGCGCATTCCCGTCTCCGCGTTTGCCTCAGCGCGGCGCGCCCTAGGCGCCGGCGCGCGATTGATACCGTGCGCCGCCACCCGAACGCAATGCGGCGATCACGGCGTCGACCTGCCCTTCGGCATATTCGAAGCCGAGGCCCGTATTGATGATGAAATCGGCCCGGCTGCGCTTTTCCGCATCCGGGGTCTGTCGCGCCAGAATCGCTTCGAACTCCCGCGCCGAGACGCCCCGCGCCAGCACACGCGCGCGCTGCACATCGGCGGGCGCCGTGACGACCACCACGGCGTCGGCGCGCTTGTCGCCGCCCGTCTCGAACAGCAGCGGGATATCCAGCACGACGATATCGGCGCCTTCGGCCTCCGCTTTCTCCAGAAATGCCTTCTGCATCCCGCCGACAATCGGATGGACGATCGACTCCAGCTTCTTCATTGCTTCCGGCTTGCCGAGCACCTTCTCGCGCAGCAGGTCGCGGTTGACGCTGCCATCCTCCCGCATCACGCCGGGAAACGCCCACTCCAGCGGCGCTGCTGCTTCGCCGCCCGGACCGTAAGCAGCATGCACCGCAGCGTCTGCGTCATAGACCGGCAGGCCGCGCGCGGCGAACATCGCCGCTGTCGCGGATTTTCCCATGCCGATCGATCCGGTCAGTGCAAGCTTGATCATCGGCGCACCGCCACGACAGCGCGGCAGGCCGCCAGCGCGCTCTCCGCGTCGGGCGACTGTCCGAACCAGAGACGGAAGGCCGCCGCGGCCTGGCCAACCAGCATCCGCAAGCCGTCGTGTGTCTTCCAGCCCGCTTTGCTGGCGGCGGCAAGCGTCCGCGCCGCCGCCTTGCCGTAGGACATGTCGAGAAACGGGCGGCCGCCGCCCGGCGGCAGGGCGGGCAAGGCTTGCCCCGCATGGCCGAGGCTGGCGGAGTTGATCACTGCGTCCGCCTCGCCTGCCAGCCTGTGCAATGCATCCATGCCCCAGATCTCCGCGGCAGGCGCCAGCTCCTCGCCAAGTGTTACGGCGCGGGCCTCTGTCCGGTTCACGATTGCAAGGCTGGCGCCTTTTGCGGCGATCACCAGCGCCGCCGCACGCGCCGCTCCGCCAGCACCAATAAGCACGATCCGCTTGCCGGCCAGCCGCTTTCCCGCCGCTTCCTCAAGCGCCAGTTCAAAGCCGTCCACATCGGTATTGTGCGCGGTCCATCCGCCATCGTCCTCGCGCACAAGCGTGTTGGCGGCGCCGAGATGTTCGGCGTTTGGCCCGGTGCGCACCGCCGCGTCGAAGGCGGCGCCCTTGTGCGGCAGCGTGACATTGAGACCGCAGAAGCCGGCCCGGGCCAGCGCCTTGAAGTCAGCGGCCGGCTCCCTGCTCTGCAGGTGCAGCGCGACATAGACGGCGTCGATCCCCGCCTCCTGAATCCAGCGGTTCTGGATCAGCGGAGACAGCGAATGGGCGATCGGATCGCCGACAACGCCATAGAGCCGGGTGGCGGGCGTAATGGTCATGGCGTCAGCGTACCACGATCTCGCAGCCAGCCGAGCAGCGGCAGGAGGGGCAGTCCGAGAACGGAAAAGAAATCGCCGTCGATGCGCGTGAACAACTGCGCGCCCCTGCCCTCAAGCTGATAGGCGCCGACACTGGCGAGGATCGGTTCGCCCGCCTCCTCAAGATAGGATTCGAGAAAGGCGTCGCTGAATGTCCGCATCGTCAGTTTTGGCTGGGCCAGGTGGCGCCATACGGCGACCCCGTCGATGCACGCAACGATGGCCGTCTGCAGCACATGCGTGCGGCCGCGCAGCCGCACCAGGTGCGCGCGTGCTTCTTCCATGGAGCGCGGCTTGTCCATAGCCTCGCCCTCCACTTCCAGCATCTGGTCGCAGCCCAGCACCACGCCGCGCTGTGCGACCGACACCCGAATGGCTTTCGTTTCGGCCAGCACGTCCGCCTGTCTCGAAACCGGCGCGCCTTCCGCGCGCAGGCTGTCCTTGATTGCATCCTCATCGACGCCGGCGACGATCTGTTCGAAGCGAAGGCCCGCGTTTTTCAACACCGCCGCGCGCGAGGCGCTCTTGGAGGCAAGGATGAGGCGCTCAACGCTCAACGTTGGTGCTCCTGGATGATGTTGAGAATGGCGGCGGCGGTTTCCTCCACGGATCGCCGGCTGACATCGATGGTGGGCCACTTCATCCGAACAAAGAGGCGGTTGGCCTGGGTGATCTCCTCGCGCACGGCGTCCTCGTCGGCATAAACCGTGTCGGCCTGCTCGTTGAGCGACAGCAGGCGATGGCGGCGGATCTGCACCAGCCGGTCGGGAGAAATCTTGAGGCCGACCACCAGTGGAGCATTGGGCCCAAGCACGATCTCGGGCAGCTCCACGCCGGGGACCAGCGGAATGTTGGCGGCCTTGATCCCCCGGTTGCCGAGATAGACACAGGTCGGCGTCTTAGAGGTCCGGCTGACGCCGACCAGAACGACATCCGCCTCGCCCAGATTGGAAGTCCCCTGCCCGTCATCGTGCTGCAGCGCATAGTTGATGGTTTCGATGCGCTGGAAATATTCGGCGTCGAGGTGGTACTGGCCCGCGACCTTGTGCGCCGACTTGAGCTGCAGGTAGCGGCTCAGAACATCGACGGCTGGATCGATCACCGGAAGCGTCGGCGATCCGAGTTCGCGGCATCGCTCTTCCAGCCGTCCGCGAAGCGCCTCGTCGCTGATCGTATAGAAGACAAGACCCGGGGCGCCCTCGATCTCCTTCAGCACGCGTTCAAGCTGGCGGGGCGAACGGACGAGGTAATAATTGTGCTCGAGCGGCGAAACGTTGTCGAACTGGGCGCACGCCGCCCGCATCACCGCATTCAGCGTCTCGCCGGTCGAGTCCGACACGAGGTGGACGTTGAAATAGGTCTCGAAGGTCATGGATCCGCCTTGCGGGCCGCTCAATGGACCCCCAGGCCGGAGGCATAAGTCCATTAGCGCTGGGAGCGGATTGTGGACAAGCAGGGGGGCGCCTGCGGGTCCAGATTCGAGTCACATGCTTATGGACAGGTGAGTAGCCTGAGCGAATCTTTTCTCCGCGGCCCCCGGGATTCGACGCATTGGGACTCGACTCGCGTTAATCCCTTGTTAACGAAGAGCTTAACGCTTCGTTAAATCCAACAGGCCTGTCGGAACGTAAGCAGATTCCCTGTGGGTGGATGTGTGAGCGGCACGGGGATGGAGCGTCGGTCGAGGTTATCAACGCTCTAACCACCATCAGAGTCTCTTTAAGAAGAAAGAGAGTCTAGAAGGAAGACTTGAGTGAATCCGGGTGACGCGTGAGCGCTGACAGAAAAACGCTTAGACGAGTATTGAACGGCGAACGGGTCGATCCGGTTCCCGTCTGGATGATGCGTCAGGCAGGACGGCATCTTCCCGAGTACCTGGAGCTTCGCAAGAAGGCGAAGGACTTCCTGGATTTCTGCTACTCCCCCGCCCTCGCGGCGGAGGCGACGCTGCAGCCGGTCCGCCGCTATGGCATGGATGGCGCGATCCTGTTCGCGGACATCCTGCTGATCCTTGACGCCATGGGCCGCAATGTCCGGTTCGTCGAGGGTGAAGGCCCGCGGATTGATCCGGCGACGAAGGCCTCC
The DNA here is from genome assembly GCA_016125405.1 of Alphaproteobacteria bacterium. GTDB lineage: Bacteria > Pseudomonadota > Alphaproteobacteria > Caulobacterales > Hyphomonadaceae > UBA7672. Next base: position 84,982 of record WGLW01000020.1, read on the forward strand.
GAGCTGGACAGGGTTTCCCTGGAAAAGATGCTCGCGCATCTCGCTCCGGTCGGCGAAACAGTCGACCGGGTGAAATCGCAACTGGCGCCGGAAACCACGTTGATCGGTTTTGCCGGCAGCCCGTGGACGGTTGCGATCTACGCCATCGATGGAAAGGCCGGCGCCGACAAGTCCGCGCCCCGCCTTTTCGGTTATCAACACCCCGCCGAACTCGACGCCATACTGGCGCAGCTGGTCGAAGTGACTGCGCACTATCTGGTTATGCAGGCCCGGGCCGGGGCCGACGCCCTGATGCTGTTTGAAAGCTGGGCCGAAGGTCTTCCAAGCGACGTTTTCGGGCGTTGGGTGATCGAGCCGACCGCCGCGCTGGTCAAACGCGTGCGGGAGCTTGGCGTTGATCTGCCGATCCTTGGTTTCCCGCGCGGCGCCGGCGGCCTCGCCATCGACTACGCAACCCGAACCGGCGTCAACGCAGTTGGTCTTGATACCGCGCAGCCTCTTTATCGCGCCACGAAACTGCTGCCCGCCGGCATGGCGGTTCAGGGCAATCTCGATCCGTTGCGGTTGTTGACCGGCGGGCCGGATCTCGACGCGCGCGTGCGGGAGATCATCGCACAACTCAAGGACCGGCCGCACATCTTCAACCTTGGCCACGGCGTTCTGCCCGAAACGCCGATCGCCAATGTCGAGCGCGTTCTCGCCGTCATCCGGAACCAGGCCTAGATGTCGGAACGCATAGCTGTCGTGCTGTTCAACCTTGGCGGGCCGGATGGTCCTGCCGACGTGCGGCCATTCCTGCAGAATCTGTTCAGCGATCCTGCGATCATCCGCTCGCCCGCGCCGGTGCGCTGGTTCCTGTCCCGGCTCATTTCGATGTCGCGGAAGAAATCCGCCGTCGCGAACTACGCCAAGATGGGCGGCGGCTCGCCTCTGTTGCCGGAAACCAGAAAGCAGGCGGATGCGCTCGACGCCGAACTCGCCCGCCGCGGCCTTGAGGCCAAATGCTTCATCGCCATGCGCTACTGGAAGCCCTTCGCGCCGGAAACGGTTGCGGCCGTGAAGGCCTGGGGCGCGACGCGGGTCGTCCTTTTGCCGCTCTATCCGCAGTTCTCGACGACGACCACGGCCTCCTCGCTGAAGTCATGGGCTGACGCCGGCGGACTATCGGCTGCGACCGTCTGCTGTTATCCGACCGCGCCGAAATTCATCGAGGCGCACGCGAGGAAAATCCTCGCCGCCTGGGAAGCCGCTGACAGGCCCGGCAATGTCCGCCTGCTGCTGTCGGCCCACGGCCTGCCAGAGATGATCGTCAAGGCTGGCGATCCATACCAGTGGCAGGTCGAACAGACCGCCGCCGCCCTTCGTCCCCTGCTCCCCACCGACTGGGAGATCGAGATCTGCTACCAGTCGCGCGTCGGCCGCCTCGTCTGGATCGGGCCGCCCACCGACGAGTGCGTCACGCGCGCCGCAGCCGACGGCAAATCGATCCTCGTCTGCCCCATCGCGTTCGTCTCGGAACACATCGAGACGCTGGTCGAGCTCGACGAGGATTATCGACACGTCGCAGAAGCCGCCGGCGCAATCACCTATGTCCGGGTCCCTGCCCTGGGCGTCGACGCCGGCTTCATCGAAACCCTCGCAGACCTCACGGTTTCTGCGCTTAACGATTCCGACGCCTCGGTGCGGTCACATTGCGGGGGACGGATCTGTCCCGCCGGGTGGCGGGACTGTCCCAACCGGCGCCCGGCCGCTAGGCTGGACGCCGCCTGAGCTGAAAGCCTCGATCCATGTATGACTGGTTGCGCGCCTTCCACATCATCTTCGTCATCGCCTGGATGGCGGGCCTGCTGATCTATCCGCGCCTGCTGGTCTACCGGCTCGAGGGCCAGGGCGACGAACGGCTGGAAAAGATGATGGACGATGCGGCCAGGCGCACGCGCAATATCATCCTGACGCCCGGCATCATCATCGTCTGGCTGCTGGGCATCGGCCTCGCCTCGACCAACTTCGCCTATTATGTCGGCCAGCCCTGGTTCTGGGCGAAGATCGTGCTGGTGCTTGGAATCTCCGGCATGCATGGCTATTTCGTCTCAATCGGCCGCAAGGTCGCGGCCGGTGAACGGCCGGTGGAGCCCAAGCGGCTCCGCATGCTCAACGAAATCCCGATGCTGATTGCGATATTCGCCGTCATCGCCGTGGTGGTTCAGCCGTTTTCGCGCTGACGGGCCGGGCTCCGCCGCCGTCGCCGGCCCGAATGAACTTGACCTTTCAGGGATTTTCGTGTTTTTACTCAAGCGTTGGCCCGGCGTGGCCGACAGACCTTCCCTCAGTTGTCGTTCGAGACCCTGGCTCCAAACCCAGCGCGGACTCCTAGGACAACCCCAACCGAAACGACGTATTGCACATGTCCGACGACGTGATTGAAGCGCGCGAAAGCGTGAAGCTCAACGACCTCAAGAAGAAACCCCCGGGCGAACTGCTCGCCATGGCCGAGGACCTCGAGGTCGAGAGCGCATCCCTCCTCTCCAAGTCCGAACTCCTGTTCGGCATCCTCAAGGAACTGGCCGAACGCGACGTTGAAATCGTCGGCATCGGCGTGGTCGAGGTTCTGCCCGACGGGTTCGGCTTCCTGCGCTCGCCGCAGTCCAACTATCTTCCGGGTCCGGACGATATCTACATTTCGCCCCAGCAGATCCGGAAGCTCGGCCTGCGCACCGGCGACACGGTCGAGGGCCAGATTCGCGGCCCCCGCGACGGCGAACGCTATTTCGCCCTGGTGCGCGTTTCCTCGATCAATTTCGAGGATCCCGAAAAGGCGCGCCACAAGGTGCCCTTCGACAACCTGACGCCGCTCTATCCCGACAAACGCCTCGTCATGGAGCCGCAGGACCCGACCAAGAAAGACCGGTCCGGCCGCGTCATCGACATCGTCTCGCCGATCGGCAAGGGCCAGCGCGCGCTGATCGTCGCCCCGCCCCGCACCGGCAAGACCGTTCTCCTGCAGAACATCGCGCAGTCGATCGCCGAGAACCATCCGGAGTGCTACCTGCTCGTGCTTCTCATCGACGAGCGCCCGGAAGAAGTCACCGACATGCAGCGTTCGGTGAAGGGCGAAGTCATCTCGTCCACCTTCGACGAGCCCGCGACGCGTCACGTCCAGGTCGCCGAGATGGTGATCGAAAAGGCCAAGCGTCTCGCCGAACACGGCCGCGACGTGATCATCCTGCTGGATTCGATCACGCGTCTTGGCCGCGCCTACAACACGGTTGTCCCCTCCTCCGGCAAGGTGCTGACCGGCGGTGTCGACGCCAACGCCCTGCAGCGCCCGAAGCGCTTCTTCGGCGCGGCGCGTAATCTCGAGGAAGGCGGCTCGCTGACCATCATCGCCACGGCGCTGATTGAAACCGGCAGCCGCATGGACGAAGTCATCTTCGAAGAGTTCAAGGGCACCGGCAACTCGGAGATCATTCTCGACCGCAAGGTTGCGGACAAGCGCGTCTTCCCCGCTATCGACATCATCAAGTCGGGCACGCGGAAGGAAGAGCTGCTCACCAACCAGAAGGACCTGCAGAAGGTCTACGTCCTCCGCCGCATCCTCAACCCGATGGGCGCACAGGACGCGATCGAGTTCCTGCTCGAGAAGCTGCGCCAGACGAAGAACAATGGCGAGTTCTTCCAGTCGATGAACAACTGACGCGCGCCTGTTCGCGCCAGTCCCCCGCCTGTCGTCCCGGCCGAAGCGCCGGGACCCAGCCCTCAATCTGTCCCGCTGCTTGATGGATCCCGGATAACGCTCCGCGTTTCCGGAATGACAGCCTGACCACCGCATCCCCGGCGAAGGCCGGGCCCAGCAGGTCTATCCCCCCACACAAGCCCGGACATCCCCAACCGCCATCGGCGACGGGAAAATACTTATCCGACCGCATTGGCGTCTCCCTATCTTGAGAGCCATCGCCGTTGCGGGAGGGCAGTCGTGCACCCTGTTCCCCGATGCGGCGGCGATGCGGTCGAGCGTGATGAGCCTTGCGTGAATGAGCTAACCCCTCCAGGCGCAGGAGTGTTTCCGGGGACCGGGGGCGAACAGCCCCGG
>WGLW01000007.1 GCA_016125405.1 Alphaproteobacteria bacterium
ATCATCGCGGGCATGACGCAAGCGCCTTCACAGTCATATCGGGGTCGGCTCCCCTCTTCGAACAAGCACTGGCTTGGCGGAGTGATGGCTGTGTGGGCCGAGCTTGCGCCTCTCATCGCGATGACCTGCGGATGGGTCTTCAACTGCTTCCAGCGTGATTGGCACACGCCGGAGACGTACGACGATCCCTCCCCCGAGCCACGCAACCATCAGGAGATCACACCGGCGGCGCCACACCGCCCAGCTTCCAAACATACCTGCGCACGCCCTCGCGTCCGCATCCCCGGCGAAGGCCGGGGTCCAGTTCTCTCGGCCTCCAGCTCCTCCTTCAAAGGACTCATCCTGAGCCTGTCGAAGGATGAGCCGCAGGCACCCCCGCCGCCAACCTAGGCCGCGGACCCACACCGAAACTTGCGCTCCCCGGATCCCCCTCCGGCGGAGGCGCCGCCACGTGCGCAATCGGCCGCAGATGAAATCCCATCCATCTGCGCCCGGCGAAATCACGCAACTCTTTGAACCCGGGCTCCGAAAGGCCATCATGGCCGCCGGTTAGTCTGGTGGAGCCATGTCCGCGCTGGAAGCCGACCTCAAGGCCAACGCCCGCGCGCTCGGCTTCGACGCCGCGCGGATCGCCAGCGTGCGCGACACATGGGCCGCCGGCGACCGGCTCGCCGCGTTCGTCGCCGACGGCCGCCATGGCGACATGGCCTGGATGGAAGACACCCTCGCCCGCCGCAGCCATCCCCAGGCGATGTGGCCCGAAGCCCGCTCCGCCATTGTCGTCGCGATGAACTACGGCCCGCGGCGCGACCCGATGGAGCAGGTCGCCCGCCGCGAAGAGGCCACCATCTCCGTCTACGCGCAGAACGCCGATTATCACGACGTGATGAAGAAGCGGCTGAAGCGTCTCGCCGGAGACTTCGCCCGCCGCAGCGGCGCGCAGGTCAAGGTCTTCGTCGATACCGCACCGCTGATGGAAAAGCCGCTGGCCCAACTCGCCGGCCTCGGCTGGCAGGGCAAGCACACCAACCTGGTCAGCCGCGATTTCGGCTCATGGCTCTTCCTTGGCGTCATGCTGACCGACGCGAAGCTAACGGCCGATACCGAGGAAACCGACACCTGCGGCACCTGCCGCGCCTGCCTCGACATCTGCCCGACGCAGGCCTTCCCCGCGCCCTACCAGATCGACGCCCGGCGCTGCATTTCCTATCTCACCATCGAACACGCCGGCCCGATCCCGCGCGAGTTCCGCGCCGCCATCGGCAACCGCATCTATGGCTGCGACGACTGCCTCGCCGTCTGCCCGTGGAACAAGTTCGCCTCCGCCGCGCGCGACGCCGCGTTTCATTCCAGACCCGAACTGGTTGCGCCATTGCTGGAAGAATTGTCGCAGCTGGATGACGCCGGCTTCCGGGAAATCTTCGCCGGAAGCCCGATTAAACGGATCGGACGGGACCGGTTTGTACGAAATGTGATGGTCGCAATTGGAAATTCGGGCGCGACCCGACTCGCATCCGCGTGTAAGGATCGACTCAGCGATGCCTCGCCTCTGGTGCGCGGCGCCGCAGTCTGGGCGCTGGGCGCTCTGTCGCCCGACAGCTTCATTGGCGAACGCACGTCCCGCCGGCCGGCGGAAAGCGACGCCAGCGTGTGTGAGGAGTGGGATGCTGGACCATAAGTCCGATGGGCCCCCCGGTTACGACGACAGCGATGTCGAGGACGCCCTGTTCCACGACGCGCCGGCTGAGGAGACGCCCCCGGAAAGCGCAAGTTCAGGCGGCAGCGGCGGCGCGCTGGGCCGGTTCCGCGCGGGCGTGCGCGCCATGCCCGGCGGCGAAGGATATGGAAAGCCGGTCTGGCGCCGCGTCCTGGTGTTCCTCGTCAAATGGTCCGCGATCCTCGCCGCCGCCTTTCTCGTCCTCAGCTCGCTTGCCGTCTTCGTTGTCGGCTGGACCGGACCGCCGCCTACCTTCAACATGGCGCAGAAAGCCATGTCCGGCGTCGAGGTCCGCAAGACCTGGGTTCCGCTGAAGGACATCTCGGGCAACCTCGTGCGCGCCGTCATCTCGTCCGAGGACACGCGCTTCTGCGAACATCACGGCTTCGATTTCGAGGAAATCCAGAACGCCATGGATGAGGCGCAGGCTGGCGGCCGCGTGCGCGGCGCATCAACGATCTCCCAGCAGACGGCGAAGAACGTCTTCCTGTTCAACGGCGGCGGCTGGGTCCGCAAGGGCTTTGAAACCTGGTTCACCTTCCTGATCGAGAAGATGTGGTCCAAGGCGCGGATCATGGAGATCTATCTCAACGTCGCCGAATGGGGCGATGGGTACTACGGCGCCGAGGCGGCCGCGCAGGCCCGCTTCAAGGTGTCCGCGAAGGATCTCTCATCCCGTCAGGCCGCGCTCCTCGCAGCCGTCCTGCCGAGCCCGAACCGCTGGAAGGTCACGGGCAATTACGCCCAGCAGCGCGCCGGCAAGATCCAGACGGTGATGGGCGTCGTCCGCCGCGACGCACTCGACCGGTGCGCCATCGGCCGCTAGAGCCGGATCGACATGATCGGACTCGCGTGGCGATACCGATCATGTCGGAAATCCGTCTCTAATCGAAAAATCTAGAGCGCTGGATCGTCCGGCAGGCCCTTCTTGCGCCGCGCCTCGACGATACGGCCGCGCATCACCGCCGTGGGCACGTCGTGCGGCAGAAGCTTCCGCGCCTGCTTGATATCGCCTGCCGCCTCATCCAGCCGTCCGGCGCCGAGCTTTGCTTGCGCGCGCAGCCGGTAGGTCTCGCCGTCGCCGGGCGACAGTTTCATCGCCTGGTCGAGTTCCGATTGCGCGTCGGGCCACTTTTCCATCATCAGGAAGGCGCGGGCGCGATCCTTGTGCAGGTCCGCGTCGTCCGGCTTCAGCTTGATCGCATTCGCCAGCGTGACCACCGCAGCGTCCGGCGCGCCGGCGACCAGCCAGGCGTTGCCCGCCTGCGCCAGATAGATCTCACGCTGTTCCAGGCTGCCGCCTTCCTTGGAATTGGCCAGCGTCTCCAGCCGCGCGGCTCCCTCGCCGGCCTGCCCGAGCGCGATTAGCGCCATCGCCGTGCACTGCTGGGCGGGCGCGCTCTTGCCCTCGTAGAGCCACTTGATCCCGTCCTCGTAGGCGTCCTCGGGATCCTTGCCGATCTTCTCGACGCAGGCGTTGAGCCGCGCGGCCTCCGCCGTCGCGGCCGAATTGGCCTGGCCGAGCAGAAAGGGAGCGAGCAGCGAGACAGCGAGGGTGATCATGGTCTTCCTGCTCCCGCGCAAATGCGTCGAATCCTTGGCGCCAGCCGAGGTTTCCGCGGCAGGCCCTTGGCGCGCAGGCGCGTGATAGCCTATCGGCAGGGAAACCGGGCCGCGACAGGACGCGCATGACCCCAAATCGCCTTCTCGCCTTCGGCTGCGGCTATGTCGCGACCGCCCTGGCCCACTCATTGGCCGGGCGCGACGTCCCGTCGACCGGAACGGCGCGCACCGCCGGGGCCGCCGAAGCCCTGGCGCGTCAGGGGATCGATCCTGTCATCTGGCCGGGCGATCCGTTTGCGCCGCCGCCCGGATCAGCCTGGCTGATCTCGGTTCCGCCAGACGAAGACGGCTGCCCGGTCTGTCGCAGCTTCGGATCGAACGCAGAGCAGGCGTCGTGGATTGGTTACCTCTCGACTACAGGCGTCTATGGCGATCTCGATGGCGGTTGGGCCTTCGAGGAAACCCCACGCAACCCGCTGAGCCGCGAAGCCGTCAACCGCGCCCGCGCCGAAGACCAGTGGCTAGCGGCCGGCGCGCAGGTGTTCCGGCTTCCCGGCATCTACGGCCCCGGGCGCTCGCAACTCGACCGCGTGCGCCAGCCGGGCGCCCGGCGGATCATCAAGCCCGGCCAGGTGTTCTCAAGGGCGCATCGGGACGACATCGCCGCCGCGCTTGAGGCGTCCATCGCGCGGCCTGATCCTGGCCGCATCTACAACATCTGCGACGACGAACCGGCGCCCGCCGACGAGGTGCTCGCTTACGCCGCCCGGCTTCTCGGCCTCGATCCGCCGCCCGCCGTCGCCTTCGAGGAGGCCGGCCTTTCGCCAGCCGCGCAGCGCTTCTACGCGGAGTGCAAGCGCGTCTCCAACGCCCGCGCCAAGGCGCAACTTGGCTGGACGCCGCGCTTTCCCACCTATCGCGAAGGTCTCGCCGCGATCCGTCAGGCGGAAACCGCATCCACCTGATCGGCCAGCGCCAGCGCTGAGCGGATCATCAGCGCAATATCCTGCGGCCGCGACAGCCGATGGTCGCCGTCCTTGACCAGCGTGAACGTCACCGCCTCGCCCGCAATGCGCTCGACGAGTTGCCGGGCGTAGCTCCATGGCACGTCTTCGTCGCGCCGCCCCTGAAGGATGGCGACCGGAATATCGAGGGCGATCGGACGGTCCATGATCTGCCAGTCGCGCCCCTCTTCGATCAGGCGGCGGGTGATCGGATAGCCTCCGGGATCGTAGGGCGAGGGCCGCGTCCATGCGCCCGCTTCCATGATCTGTTTCCTGACGGTCTCGTCGAAACCGGCCCACATCAGGCGTTCGGTGAAATCGGGCGCGGGCGCCAGCAACAGCAATCCCTTCACCCGCAGCGGACGGGCCAGCGCCGCAAGCAGCGCCATCCAGCCGCCCATGGACGAGCCGGCCAGCACCAGCGGTCCATCCGTCAGCTCATCGATCACCGAGAGGGCGTCGCTGCGCCAGCGCCCGACCGTGCCTTCCGCAAACGCCCCCTCGCTCTCGCCATGGCCGAAATAGTCGAAGCGCACGAAGGCCCGACCCGCGCTCGCCGCGGCGGCGTGCAGGCTGGACGCCTTCTCCCCCGCCATGTCGGAATGAAAGCCGCCGAGCCAGACGACCCCCGCGCGCCCCGGCTCGCCCGACGTGCGCCGGTAAGCGATGCGCGCGCCTTCGTGCTGGAAGAACTCTGACTTGTCGAACGGCATGCGATTTTCCAACTGTTCCAAACCTGAACGTTTTGACGCTGGCTGAAAAGCGATTATCGCTCGCGGCGGCAACCTTGCTGCGGGGACGAATGTCGCTTTCCGGACGCACCATCCTTCAGGTGATACCTGATCTCGGCGCCGGCGGGGCCGAGCGCACCACCATAGAGATCGCCGAAGCCCTGACCGCCGAAGGCGCAACTGCGCTCGTGGTCAGCCGCGGCGGCCGGCTGGAGCGCGACCTCGCGAGGGCCGGCGGCGAACTGATCCGGATGGAAAACGCCGGCGCCAAGTCGCCACTCGCCCTCGCCGCGAACGCCAATGCGCTCGTGCGGATCGTCCGGCAACGCAAGGTGGACCTGATCCACGCCCGTTCCCGGGCGCCGGCCTGGACTGCGCTTTGGGCCGCGCGCCGCACCAAGCGGCCGTTCGTCACCACCTATCACGGCATCTACAACCGCAAGTCGGGCATGAAGCGGCTCTACAATTCCGTCATGGCGCGCGGCGACGTGGTGATCGCCAACTCCGAGTTCACCGCGGCCCACGTCCGCGCCGAACACCCGTTCGCTGCGGATCGGGTCGTGGCGATCCCGCGCGGCGTCGACATTGCGAGATTTTCACCCGAGGCGGTCTCCGACGAGCGGCGCCGCGACCTCGCCTCGCTCTGGAAACTGGACAAGGAGGCCGGGGGCGTCCTGATCCTTCTTCCCGCGCGCCTTACAGGATGGAAAGGCCAGCGGGACGCCATTGCGGCGGCCGCTTTGCTGAATGCACGCGGCGTCAAGGGCTGGCGCATGGTGTTCGCGGGGGATGCGCAGGGCCGCGAATCCTACGAGCAGGGACTGAGAGAGCAGGTGCTCGGACAAGACCTGCAGGACAGAATCTCGATCGTGGGGCATTGTTCCGACATGCCAGCCGCCTTCGCCCTGGCCGATATTGTGATCGCGCCCTCGCGCGAGCCGGAGGCGTTCGGCCGGGTTGCGGCCGAAGCCGGCGCGATGGCCCGCCCGGTGGTCGGCTCCGATATTGGCGGCCAGCGCGAGGTCATCGTTCAGGGCGAGACCGGCCTGCTGGTGAACCCCGGCCACGTCAATGCGCTCGCCGAGGCCATTTCAAGCCTGCTGGACCGGGGCGCGGAAGGCCGCGCCGCGCTGGGGGCCGCTGCGCAGCTACGCGTACGGGAGAAATTTACCACATCAGCCCTTCAGCGGGCGACGCTGGCCGTTTATGACAGGCTGATCGGTCAGACAGCATGAATGATTTGAACGCTTTTACACCGCCTCCCAACCCGGGCGACACGCTGCGGCGCGTCCTCGTGATCAAGCTGGGCGCCATGGGCGACTTCATGCAGGCGTTAGGGGCGATGCGCGTCGTCCGGGCGACACACCCATCCGCACGCATCACGCTCCTCACCACCGAACCCTTCGCCGCCTTCGCCAAGGCGTGTCCGTATTTCGACATCGTCGAATCCGATGGCCGCCCGCGCGACCTGAAGGGCCGGTCAGACCTGATCCGCCGCCTCCGCGCGGCGAACTACGACATGGTCTACGACTTTCAGAACAATGACCGCACGGCGCAGTATTTTGCCGGGCTGTCGGGGAAGAAGCCGCTCTGGTCGGGCGCCGCCAACGGGGCGTCGCACCAGCACCGGAATCCCAACCGCGCAGCCATGCACAACTTTGACCGTCTGGCCGAACAGCTGCGCCATGCCGGCCTAGAGCCCAAGCCGCCGGGCGACCCGTCCGGCTGGATCGAGGGCCAGGACATCCTGCCCCATCTCGACTGGATCCGCCCGGCGTTCCGCGACCCGCCCCGCTTCCAGCCGGAATTCTTCAACCTGCACGGCCCCTACATGCTGCTGATCCCGGGGTCGTCTGCGGACCACCCCGAAAAGCGCTGGCCGCTCGAGCGTTTCATCAAGCTGGCCAAGTGGTTTGCCGACATGGGCGTGACGCCCGTCGTCGTCGGCGCCAAGGCCGAAGGGGATATCGGCACCACCATCATCAAGGCGGAGCAGCGCGCCAAGAACATCATCGGCCGCACCGACCTGCTGCAACTCGCGACGCTCTCCGAGCGGGCGGTGCTGGCGATCGGCGGCGATACCGGCCCAATGCACCTGGCCGCGGCGGCCCGGACGCCCGGCGTCTGCCTGTTCGCCCAGCAATGGACCGAATCCCAGGAAAAGGAGCTGACGTCGGTCTGGAACCCGCAAACCCGGCTTGGCCGCGCGGCGCCCCGGGGCGGGCCGATGATGATCCTCTACGCCGATACCGTCGACCAGATTGGCGTACGGGACGTCCAGCAGGCGGTTGTCATGCTTGGCGTGCTCCCCCAGGCCACGGTCCCACCTCTCCCGGCGCCGGAACCCGAGACGCAAACCGATGCAGCGACGCCAGCCGATCCTGAGGCGCCTGGCGAAGAAGCGCCCGGCCAAACATCCGTCCAGGCGACCGGCCAGACGCCCGACCTCGGCCCCAGCCGGGCGACGGACCTCACCGGAACAACAGATTCTTGAACAATTCCGCAGCTGCGGGCATACTCCCGCGCCTGCATTCAACTGACATGGAGACCGGTCATAGCTCGTCGACCCCAGGCGGCCCCCCCGCCCAAGAAAGAAGGCCCGCAGATCAACGAGGACATCCGCGCGCCACGCGTCCTTCTCATTGACGAGAAAGGCGAGAAACAGGGCGAAATGCCTGTCGAGGCCGCTCTCGACGCCGCCAGGGAAGCCGGGCTCGACCTGGTCATGGTGGCGCCCGACAATGACCCGCCCGTCGTCAAGATTTCCGACTATGGAAAGCAGCGCTTCGCCGAACAGAAGAAGCGCGCCGAAGCCCGCAAGAAGCAGAAGTCGGCCGATCTCAAGGAGATCAAGATGCGGCCGAACATCGACGTTCACGACTACCAGGTGAAGGGCAAGGCGATCCGCCGCTTCTTCGAGGAAGGCGACAAGGTGAAGATCACCATGCGCTTCCGCGGCCGGGAAATGGCCCACCAGCACCTCGGCATGGAATTGCTGGCCAAGGTGCGTGAGGAGTTCGCTGACGTCTCGAAGGTGGAATCCGAGCCCAAGCTCGAAGGCCGCCAGATGGTCATGGTGCTCTCGCCGCGCTGATTGCCCGGATGGACGTGCGGCGCTTGCTGGCTGTGGACGGTGGTCTAGATCAGACGAATGAACCGGTTCCTGACCTTCGTCGTTGTCCTGACGCTTGCGGCCTGCTCGCGCTCGCCCGACCTGGCGGGGCCTTCCCCCGATCCCACCCCGCCGGGCGAGGAGGTCATTTCGACTGAAAGCGCCCTTTCAACCCCGGAGCGGCGCGCGCCGCATGAAGGGTCCGTTCAATCGGACGAGGATAGCTGCAACAAGGCGGCGTATGTTTCGATCATCGGCAAGAGTGAGAAGGACCCGATGGTCCCTCCCGCCAGCGCACTCGTCCGTCACATTCACCCTGGCGACCAGGTGACGATGGACTACCGGTCCGACCGTCTCGACATCGACATTGACGACAAGGGCGTGATCACGGGCCTGCGCTGCGGCTGATACGGGCTCAAAACCCGGGCAGGTGGGCTTTCCTCCCGGACAAACTGGGTTACAAACTGTCCATTACGCTGGGAGAGGGACAGTATGGATCGGTCCGAGGCCGCCCTTATCATCGTACCGATCGTGCTTATCGTGCTGGGCTTGAGGGTCTGGATGAGCACCCGGGCCCGCAAGCTCCGCGTCGAGCGCATGTGGGTCGGCCCTGCGATCTTCGTCTTCATCCTCGCCATATCCATCTACGACCAGCCCCCGCCGCCCGGCGTATTATCCTGGACGGTGCTGGCGATCGCCGGCGCGCTCGGCGTCTTCATCGGCTTTTATCGCGGCCGGATGGTGCGGATCAGCATCGACATGGAGACGCACGCCCTGACCAGCCAGCAATCGCCGTGGGGAATGCTGATCTTTCTCGGCCTGATCGGGGCGCGTTACGGCATCCGCTTCGGCCTCAACGGCGCCCACGAGTTTGACGGCATACCGGTCTCGATCATCCTCGACGGCCTCACGGCCTTCTACGGCGGCAGCGTCATCGGCATGCGCTACGAGATGTGGCAGCGGGCCCAGAAACTCCTGTCCGACGCACAGGCGGCGAAGGCCCACGGCGAAGCCGTGCCCGCCGAACTGAGCCAGGACCGGGCCTGACGATGCGCCAGGCCCGTTTCCCCGCGCCCTTGCTTTCAGGGCTTTCTTGCGTATAACCCCCGCTTCCACACCGCCGGACGGGGCCAATGGCATGCCTCACCGGCCTATTTCAGGCGTCGCGCCGGGCGAAATCCCGGGTCGGTCTGTCGCCCCAGGAGAGATGAAATGCCGAAGATGAAGACCACCAAGGCCGCTGCAAAGCGGTTCAAGATGACTGCAACCGGCAAGCTCAAACACGGCGTCGCCGGCAAACGTCACCGCCTGATCAGCCACAATGCGAAGTACATCCGCCAGAACCGCGGCACCGAGGTTATGGGCGACATGGATGCTCCGCGCGTGATCAAGAAGTTCCTGCCCTACGCAAAGAAAAAAGCGTCGCGCTGAGCTTCACACCCCACATCCACTGATCAGAATTTCGGAGACAGTCCATGCCACGCGCACGCGGTAAGGTTCCGGCCCACGCCCGGCACCGCAAAGTCATCAAGGCCGCCAAGGGTTATTACGGCCGCCGCAAGAACACCTTCCGCACGGCCCAGGCCGCTCTGGTCAAGGCCGGCACCAACGCCTTCAAGGGCCGCAAACAGAAGAAGCGGGATTTCCGCTCGCTCTGGATCATGCGCATCAACGCCGCCGTCCGCTCGGTGGATTCAAGTCTCACCTACTCGCGCTTCATCGACGGCCTGAACAAGGCCGGCCTGGGCGTCGACCGCAAGGTGATGGCCGAACTCGCCATGCACGAGCCCGCAGCGTTTACCGCCCTGGTGGAGAAGGCCCGGGCGGCGCTCGCTTAGCGCTTACCTCCGACGTCTTTCTCCGCTAGTTCCGACCCGGATTGCGATCGTGTCGCTGTATGCGACGTGTGAATCGTAATCCCAACCGTTGAATCGAATAATTGCCCGCAGGGATGATTATTCGGGGCGCGGGGCGGACTTGGGCCCCGTGCGACCTGACCACAGATGCACGAGGCCGACATGGCTGTTATTGACGACCTGCCCAAGATCGAGAGCGAAGCGGCGAAAGCCATCGCCGCCGCCGGAGATGAGGCGTCGCTCGAGTCGATCCGGGTCGCCGAGCTTGGCAAGAAGGGCCGCGTCTCGCTGCTGATGCGCGAACTGGGCGGCATGACGCCCGAGCAGCGCACCACCGCCGGACCCGCCCTCAACGGCCTCAAGGACCGCCTCGGCGCCGCGATCAACGCCCGCAAGGCCGAACTCGAGGCCGCCGCGATCAACGCCCGCCTCGAAACCGAGCGCGAGGACCTCACCCTGCCGCCGCGCCCGGAAGCCGTCGGCGCGCTGCATCCGGTGATGCAGGTGTTCGAGGAGCTGGCCGCGATCTTCGCCGACATGGGCTTCTCGGTCGCCGAGGGCCCGGACATCGAGGACGACTTCCACAACTTCACCGCGCTCAACTTCCCCGCCGGCCATCCGGCGCGGGAGATGCACGACACCTTCTTCCTGAAGCCGGATGCGGAAGGCCAGCGCAAGGTGCTGCGCACCCACACCAGCCCGGTGCAGATCCGCACCATGATGACCCAGGCGCCGCCAATCCGCGTCATCATCCCCGGCCGCGTCTATCGCAAGGACTGGGACGCCACGCACACGCCAATGTTCCACCAGATCGAGGGTCTGATGATCGACAAGTCCACGCACATGGGCCACCTGAAGACCTGCCTCACCGAGGCCTTCTCGCGCTTCTTCGAGGTGCCGACGGCGCAGTCGCGCCTGCGTCCGCACTACTTCCCCTTCACCGAACCCAGCGCCGAGATGGACATGCGCTGCGACCGTTCCGGCGGCGAGATCAAGGTCGGCGAAGGCAATGACTGGCTGGAGATTCTCGGCTGCGGGATGGTGCACCCCAACGTGCTGCGCAACTGCAATCTCGACCCGGAGGAATACCAGGGCTTCGCCTTCGGCCTCGGCGTCGATCGCCTCGCCATGCTGAAATATGGCATGCCCGACCTGCGCCCCTATTTCGAAGCGGATGTCGACTGGATCAAACACTACGGCTTCAAACCCTGGCTATTGCCGACGGTGACCGGAGGGCTGTCGTGAGCGCGCCAGCGTTAGGGGGCGTGGCTCTTCTGAACCGTCTGCCGCATCAGCTCGATCGATTGCGCCACGCTGATCGTGTACACACCGCCATGTGCGTCATGCCATTGCTTATAGCCCTCTGCAAACAGGGGATCGGCAGGCCGCGGCTCCGCGGTGAGTTTGTCGATCGACGCGAGAAACGCTTGTTGTTCAAAGGGCTCGTGCCCGATCACGCCGCCAATCAGCCCATTACCAGCCCGAACGAATGGCACGCCGTGGACGCTGAGATGTACCACGTCTTCGCCATCGATCTTCTCAAGCTTGCGGATCACGACACGCGATTCTTTGGACGGGGCGTCCTTGAAAGTCCAAACTTGGCCCACAGCCAGTCTGGGCGTCTGCGCGACGGCCGGCATGGACAGCGCCAGCATGAGACCCGTGATCAAGGCCGGTGTGGTTCGCATGACATGGATTCCCCTCAACCTGTTCAGGCAAACACGCTAACTGCCAGGACCGGAGCACGCCAATGAAATTCACCCTCTCCTGGCTGAAGGCCTATCTCGACACCGACGCGGACCTTGCGGCGATCATCGACGCGATGACGCTGGCCGGTCTTGAAGTGGAGCATGTCCACGATCCGCGCGAGGCGTTGAAGCAATTCACCGTCTGCCGCATCGTTTCGGCGAAACAACACCCCAACGCCGACAAACTTCAGGTCTGCCAGGTCGACACGGTCGACGGACCGAAGGAAATCGTCTGCGGCGGCCTCAATGCGCGGCCCGGCCTCGTCACCGCCTATGCGCCCATCGGCGCCTACATTCCCGGCTCCGGCATCACGCTGGTTCCCAAGCCGGTGCGCGGCGTCGTCTCCAACGGCATGCTGTGCTCCGGCGGCGAGATGGACGCCGACGAGGATCCCTTCCGCCTGCGTATCGCCCGTTTCGAGGACTGGCAGCCCCGCGCCCACGCGCTCGGCCTCACCGATGAGCAGGCCATTGCGGACGGCGGCATCATCGAACTGCCCGACGACCTCAAGGTCGGAACGCCCGTCGCCGACGCGCTGGGCGCGACCGACCCGGTGATCGACTTCGAGGTGACGCCCAACCGGCCCGACTGGCTTGGCGTTACCGGCATTGCGCGCGATCTCGCCGCCAAGGGCGTCGGCAAGTTCAAGCTGCCCAAGGTGGACGCCGTGAAAGGCAAGTTCCCCTGCCCGGTCAACGTCTCCACGCACGCGCCCGGCGCCTGCCCGGTATTCTACGGACGCCTGATCCGCGGCGTGAAGAACGGCCCATCGCCGGACTGGATGCAGAAACGCCTCAAGGCGATCGGCATCAATCCGAAGAACATGCTGGTTGATGTCACCAACTATCTTTCCTTCGACCGCGCGCGTCCACTTCACGTCTACGATGCGGCCAAGCTCACGGGCGGCATTGTCGCCCGGCTGGGTGCTGCGACCGACAGCTTCGAGGCGCTGGACGGCAAGACCTATTCCGACCTCTCCGCGATGTGCGTCATAGCTGACGGATCCGGCGCCATCGGGCTTGGCGGCGTCATGGGCGGGACCTCGACCGGCGTCTCCATCGACACCACCGACGTCTTCATCGAAGCCGCCTGGTTCGATCCCAACCGCACGGCGCGCACCGGACGCGCCACCGGCATCATTTCCGACGCC
The DNA here is from genome assembly GCA_016125405.1 of Alphaproteobacteria bacterium. GTDB lineage: Bacteria > Pseudomonadota > Alphaproteobacteria > Caulobacterales > Hyphomonadaceae > UBA7672. The sequence continues at coordinate 12,883 of WGLW01000007.1, forward strand.
CGCTACCGCTACGAACGCGGCGTTGATCCACAATCCCAGCGCGACGGCATGGAGCTGGCGACGCGGCTCATCATGGAGACATGCGGCGGAGAGCCGTCCGAAGTCGTCATCGCGGGCGCCGACCCGGCGGCGCGAACGCCGGTGGACTTCAAGCCGCGCGACATGGCCCGTCTCACGGGTGTCAAGATGAAGCCGGCGCGCATGGCGTCGATCCTGCGCGATCTCGGCTTCGATCCCGGCAAGCCCGGCGCCAAGGACGAAAGCTGGACGGTCGCCGTGCCGACCTTCCGGCCGGACGTCGAAGGCTCGGCCGACCTCGTCGAGGAGCTGATCCGCATCGAGGGGTTTGACGCGCTGCCGGATGCGCCCCTGCCGCCGCTTGATAACGAACGCGAGTCGCGTGTCGTGGTGACGCCATTGCAGAACCGCGTCCGCACCACACGCCGGGTGCTGGCCGCGCGCGGCTTCCTCGAAACCGTCACGTGGAGCTTCATGTCGCGTGAGAAGGCCGCGCTGGTGGTCGGCGGCAACGGCCTCAGCGATGCGCTGACCATCGACAACCCGATCGCCTCGGACCTCGACTACATGCGCCCCACGATGCTGGCCAACCTTGCCGAGGCGGCCCAGCGCAACGCCGACCATGGCGCGGAAGATGTCCGCCTGTTCGAGGCGGGTCCCGTCTATCTCAGCGACCAGCCTGACGGGCAGCACGCCCAGATCGCCGCCGTCGTGCGCGCGAGCAAGGCGCGCAACTGGTCCGGCGCCGTCGCTGGCTATGACGCCTACGCCGCCAAGGCAGACCTCTTCGCGATGCTTGGCGCGCTCGACCAGCCGGGCGAGCGCTTCCAGATCGGCCCCGCCGCGGGCGCGCACTGGCACCCCGGCCGCGCCGGAACGCTGAAGCTCGGACCGAAACTGACGGTCGCCGCCTTCGGGGAACTCCACCCAGGCTTCCTCAAGGCGTTGCGCGTCGATGGCCCGGTGATCGCGCTGGAGCTTTACCTGGACGCCATACCTGCGGCGAAGGCCAAGGCAGGCAAGACGAAGCCCCTGCTCGACAAGGCGGACCTCACGCCGATCCGCCGCGACTTCGCCTTCGTGGTCGAGGAGACGGTCAGCGCCGGCGACATCCTGCGCGCCGCGGCCAAGGCCGATCCCAAGCTGATCACCGCCGCGAAAGTCTTCGACGTCTACCGCGGCGCGGGCGTCGGCGAGGGTAAGAAATCCGTCGCCATCGAAATCACCATCCAGCCGCGCGGCGAAGCCCTGAAGGACGCCGAGATCGAAAAGATTGCGGGCTCCGTCGTGGCGGCGGTCGCAAAGGCCACCGGCGGCGTGTTGCGAGGCTAGCGTCAGAAAAAAGGCCAGTCCGGAAACCGGACTGGCCTGATTTCGCCGAACGCTGGAAAGGCTATTCGCCTTCCTTGTCGATAGCCGTGTCGCGCCCCTTGGAGTCGGCCCGCAGGATGCCCGGCAGCGCGTAGTTACCTTCATGGCAGGCGTACTCGTAGACGCGCTCCCTGGACTTGCGCAGCGGAATCTCGCCGGTCCAGGTTTGCGTGTAGTAGACGGGATCCTCGACCGAGAACTGGTAGTCGATCACCTCGTCCGAAACGCGGCGGAATTTCTCGACGACCCTGCCTTTCGGAGAGATCGGAAAAGCGCCGACCTGAAGCTGGGTAGGATTGAGATTGCGCGTCTCGACCACCAGCGTGTCGCCTTCCCAGTGCGCGATGGAATCGCCGAACCACTGCTTCACCGAGTCCGGAAGCGCTGCTTTCTTCGCCCCCGGCCGGTCGATGCGGATGATGCGCGCATCGTGGTTCATCTCGACGTCGATCATCAGATTGTCCGGCGTCTGCACGATCTGGTAGTTGTTGTTGTACATCGCATTGTTGAGCGGCGGCCCCGCCTGGCTGCCGAACGAAGCAAGACAGCGCTCACCGACCGGGCGGATCTCCGGCCCCGTGTTGTTGATCTGGCGAACCGACGCCATGCGATTGCCGCGCAATGACCGCCCTTCCTTAGAGAAAGGCACCTGCCCGTTTTCCGGCGACGTGATCCAGGATGACCGCCACTCAGTGTTGACCTTGGCCCACTCCGAACCGGGATCGATCCAGAAGGCGTTGTAGCCAGCCTGGGTGTTGCCGTCGGTGAAGACGCCCGCATTCGGATCTGTGCGTTTCTGGCTGTCCTCGGCTGATTTGGTATAGCCCGCGCGCTCGGTAGCGCCGGCAACCTGTTCCGGCGGGATCACCAGCGTCTTGACGCCCACGCCCGCGTTGCGTCCGTTGCCGCGCGTCATCGTGGTAAGCGACGCCGAGGACCACACGCCCTGAAGGTCCGGGTGGCCGTCGGCGGTGCGCGGCGGTTTGTAGTTCGGGTCCCAGGGTTTGAGGTCCTTGAAGAACGGTATCGGACTTTCGTAGGACCTCGTCCCGGCGATCGTTTTCGGGCCTTCGACCGGCGCACTGGAATCCGCAAAGCCCACGCCAGAGTTCGGCTGGATTTGCTGCGCGGTCGCTGGCGCGCCAGCGGCCAGAAGAAAACCCAGGGCCGCCACCGAGGCGGTCGCCATGAATTTGGTCATTGTTTCCGTTCCCTTTATCGTTCCCGGGCGGGTTGGTCCCGCCTCCGATGTCGTTCGATAAACGCCGCGCGATGCTAATTCCGTTTCCACTGGGTGTCGAATGTCGCGGGGGGGACCGCAGGCCTCACGGATGCGCGGGAGGACCGGACGGCGGAACAATCGGCCAGAGCCGCATCTCAACACCCTCGCGATCCGCCTGACTGCGCTCGACCAGCAGGCGGGCGACCTGCGCGTCATCGTGAAACGCCACGCCGCAGACACTGTCCAGCATCGCCTTGGCGAGATTGTCGAGGTCCATGTGCGGCGGGTCGCCGGTGAACTGCATCACGATATGAACGGAAAAGTCGCCCCATTTGGGACGGACAGCGATCTCCTTCCGGAAGAACTCGCGCAGAAGGGGCTTGTAGTATTTCGCCTGTGTGGTGAGCCCGTCGACCCAGACTTCAAGACCCCCGCTACCGTCCAGGCGCGCACGCACCTTGCCGGAGCGCGTCCACTGCGGGCCGGGATCAGCGTCGGGCATGCGGTGTCCTTCTTGCGGCCCCTTCCCGAACTGGCTGGGGAATGATCCGGGCAGGTCGGCTTCCAGACCGATGTTTTTCGAAATTCAGGCTCGCGCATCGGGTATGGAGCGCCCCTCCGCCCCATTGATCCAGTCCGCTTTGGGGTCTAGTTCCCGCCCCGGACGGGATCAACCCGCTCGCCCGCTCGAACACACCCGGAAGGACCGACATGGCCGGCAAGACCCGCACCGAGACCGACACATTCGGCCCCATCGAGGTGGCGGCGGACCGGTACTGGGGCGCCCAGGCCCAGCGTTCGCTGGGCAACTTCAAGATCGGCTGGGAAAAGCAGCCCGCCCCGATCATCCGCGCCCTCGGCGTCGTCAAGCGCGCCGCCGCGGAGGCCAACATCGAGCTCGGAAAGCTCGACCCCAAACTGGGCAAGACGATCATCGCCGCCGCCCAGGAAGTGATCGACGGCAAGCTCAACGACCACTTCCCGCTGGTCGTCTGGCAGACCGGCTCCGGCACGCAGTCGAACATGAACGCCAACGAGGTGATCTCGAACCGCGCCATCGAAATGCTGGGCGGTGTCATGGGCTCGAAGAAGCCGGTTCACCCGAACGACCACGTCAACATGAGCCAGTCGTCCAACGACACCTTCCCGACGGCCATGCACATCGCCTGCGCCGAACAGATTTCCTCCGACCTGCTGCCCGCGCTCGAACATCTTCTGGCGGCGCTCAAGGCCAAGTCGACGGAATGGAAGAAGATCATCAAGATCGGCCGCACGCACACGCAGGATGCGACCCCGCTGACGCTGGGCCAGGAATTCTCGGGCTATGCGCGGCAGGTCGAACTCGGCATCCAGCGCATCAAGTCAACACTGCCGCTGCTGATGGAGCTTGCGCAGGGCGGCACAGCCGTCGGCACGGGCCTCAACGCGCCCAAAGGCTTCGACAAACTGGTCGCGGCCAAGATCGCGGCCATCACCGGGCTGGCCTTCAAGACGGCGCCCAACAAGTTCGAGGCGCTGGCCGCACACGACGCCATGGTCATGAGCCACGGCGCGATCACCACGGTCGCCGCCTCGCTGTTCAAGATCGCGCAGGACATCCGCTTCCTCGGGTCGGGCCCTCGCGCCGGCCTCGGCGAACTGGCGCTGCCGGAAAACGAGCCCGGCTCGTCGATCATGCCCGGCAAGGTGAACCCCACCCAGTGCGAGGCGATGACCCAGGTCTGCATTCACATCATGGGCAATAACGCAGCCCTCGCCTTTGCAGACAGCCAGGGCAATTTCGAACTCAACGTCTACAATCCGATGATGGCCTACAACTTCCTGCAGTCCGTGCGGCTGATGTCGGATGCGGCGATCAGCTTCACCGATCATTGCGTCGTCGGCATCCAGCCGCGTCTCGACAACATCAAGCACGGTGTCGAACGCTCCTTGATGCTGGTGACGGCCCTGAACGAACGGCTGGGCTACGATATCTGCGCCAAGATCGCCAAGACCGCGCACAAGAACGGCACCACGCTGCGCGAGGAGGCGGTCGGCGGCGGCTATCTCACCAACGCCGAATTCGACAAGATTGTTCGTCCGGAAAACATGATAGGGCCGAAATAGGGTCGCATTTCCCGCACTCTCTTTGCGCCGATTGAGTGGAGGGGCGGCGTGTCATTTCTGGATATGGTTTTTCTCGGCGCGAGCCTGGCCGTGCCGGCATGGTGGATTCTGGCGCCGGACTGGAAACGGCCGCTGCTGCGGATCGCGCCAGCGGGGCTGGTTGGTCTTGCAATCATCCAGCTCGCGCTCGAGGACTTCTACTGGCAGCTTGTCCCGGCCTATCTCGTTCTCGCAGTGGTCGTGGTGCTGTCCGTCGTTCCGCGGCTTGAGGTCAGGGGATTTGCCCGCTGGGCGGGCAAGGCCGGCCTCGTCCTCCTGATGCTCGCGGCCATCGCACCGTGGACGATGTTCCTGCCGGTTCCGGCACTCCCGCGCCCGGAAGGGCCTTACGCTGTGGGAACGGAAACGTTCCGATGGATCGACACGCAGCGTGACGAACCATCGACCGAAGACCCGTCGGACCACCGAAACGTGATCGTTCAGGCCTGGTACCCGGCAGCGGACAACTCAAAAGGCCGACATTCCGTCTACATTGACGGTCTTGGCCACCTGCCCCCAAGCATCTCGCTGCTGCCCAGCTTCCTGATGGCGCATTTCGGGCACATCGACACGCACGGGATCGTCGACGCCCCCGTATCCAACACGCAAGCGGAATGGCCCGTCATCATCTTCATGCCCGGCTACGGAGCGCCGAGGGCGTTCTACACCGGGCTCGTGTCAAACCTCGCCAGCAAGGGCTACATCGTTCTCGCCCTCGATCATCCCTATGAATCTGCGGTGACAAAGTTGGCCGACGGACGCATAGCGACAACCGTCGAGCACTTCGACAAGAATGACCCCGACCGCACCCGGTTCATGGAGGGTCGTCTCAATTTGCGCATCGGAGATGTCCGCTTCGCGATCGACCAGATGGCCCGGCCCGGCGCCTTTGGTCCACGGCTATCCGGTCGCCTCGACGCCAGCCACATCGCGGCCGCGGGGCACTCATTGGGCGGCGCGACAGCGGCTGCGGCGATGGACCGTGACCCGCGCATCAAGGCGGCGGTGAACGTCGATGGCACGCTCTATGGCGGATTGTCCGGCGACGTGTCGCCACGGCCTTTTCTTCTGGTCGAAAGCGATCATTCAGAAACACCGCACTCCGACAGATATGAGACAGGCAATGCGAAGTTCTTCCAGCAGTTCAGGGGCGGCGACTACCGGTTTGAACTGACACATGCGAACCACTTCAGCTTTACGGACGCCTTGTTGTTCCTCTCGCCGCCCGCCCGCTTCGCCGCCTCCTTTCTCATCGGCGGCGGTCGCGGCGCCGTTGATACCCAGCGCACCACGGCGGACATTCTTGCGGCCTTCCTCGCGGGGCCACTCGGCGGAGACCCGCAGGATGCAAGCTCCGTCGCGGGCCAGCACCCGGGCATCGTCAATCGCCCCTTGCAAGGCGATGCATTCCCGTCCACCCAGCCCGACAGCCTTCCAAATTCATCGACATCTACAACGCCGCAGCGATAAACTCCGTACATGCCCTACACTGCACCGCTCGATCAGATTGCCCTGACGCTCCGCACCGTGGCCCGGCTGGGTGACTTGGCCGCCACGGGGGCCTTCCCGAACTTCGACGCGGACCTTGTCGAGCCCATCCTTGAAGAGGCCGCCAAGCTCGCGCGCGATGTCGTCGCTCCGGTCAACGCGCAGGGCCACAAGACTGGCGCAAAGCTTGGACCCGACGGTGTAACGGCCGCCCCAGGCCTGAAGAACGTCTACGCTGCCTATCGTGAGGGTGGATGGATGGGACTGCCCTTTCCCGAGCAATGGGGCGGACAGGGCCTGCCGCGCGTTCTGTCGCTGGCCGTCATGGAAATGCTGCAGGGGGCGAATGCCTCCTTCGCGCTTTGTCCGATGCTGTCTCTGGGCGCCGTCGAAGCGCTGCTGGCGCACGGCGACGAGGCGCAGAAGACAACCTATCTGCCGAAGCTGGTCTCCGGCGAATGGACCGGCACGATGAACCTCACCGAGCCCCAGGCCGGCTCGGACGTCGGCGCGCTGAAGACAAAGGCTATCCCGAATGGCGACGGCAGTTATGCGATCACCGGGCAGAAGATCTTTATCACCTGGGGCGATCACGATGTGGCCGAGAACATCGTCCACCTCGTGCTGGCGCGGCTGCCCGACGCTCCGGAGGGATCGCGCGGCGTCTCCCTGTTCCTCGCGCCCAAATTCCTGGTCAACGCCGACGGCTCGCTCGGCGAACGCAACAAGGTTCGCTGCATCGGCCTTGAGCACAAGATGGGGATCCACGCCTCGCCGACCTGTGTGATGGAATACGATGGCGCGACAGGCTGGCTGATCGGCGGTCCCAACAAGGGCCTCGCCGCCATGTTCACGATGATGAATTCGGCCCGGGTCAACGTCGGCACGCAGGGCGTCGGGATCGCCGAGGCGGCGCGCCAGGCGGCGCTCGCCTATGCCCGCGACCGCAAACAGGGCGCAGCGCCCGGCGTTGACAGTGCGGCGCCGATCATCCTGCATCCCGACATTCGCCGCATGCTCATGAATATGGAAGCCTCGGTGCAGGCCGCGCGGTCTATCTGCTACGCCTGCGCCGCCGCTGCCGACCTGGCCGAACACGCATCCGATCCCGCCGTTCGCGCCGCGGCGAAACTCCGTGAAGACCTGCTGACGCCGATGGCGAAAGCGTGGTCGACGGACAAGGCGGTCGAAGTGTCGAACACTGCCGTGCAGATCCATGGCGGCATGGGCTTCATGGGCGAGACTGACGCCGCGCAGTATTATCTCGATGCGCGGATCACGCCGATCTACGAGGGCACGAACGGCATACAGGCGATCGACCTGGTCGGGCGGAAGCTGTCCATGGGTGGCGGCGGGGCAATGTCGGCAATGCTGGACGATATCCGTGCAACGGCGCGAGAGGCGCGCAACGCCAACCATCCGCATCTCGTGGCGATCGCCGACCGGCTGGATGCGGCGGCGGCGGCGCTCGGCGAGGCCACGACATGGATGGCCGCAGCCATGAAGGACAAACGCGAAACCGCGTTGGGCGGCGCCACAGCGTATGCCCGGTTGGCTGGGAATGTCGTCGGCGGCTATTTCCTTACCCGGTCCGCGATCGACGAACTCAAGACCGACGGCCCGCTGCGCGACCGCGCAATTGGTCTCGCCCGGTTCTACGCCGAAGAGACGCTCTCGCGCGCGCCCGGATCGGTGGCCGGCATCTCGTCAGCCGCCGAAGCGCTGACCGACACCGCGGATCTCATCCTGGGCTGACCGCGCGGTCGTCATTGTCGAACACCATGATCCTGGCGCGATCTATGAAGGCGTTCAGCATCATGCCCGGGGCGACAGCAGCAATGCTGTCCGATCGCCGCGCCAGCCACGTTTCACCGGCAAAGTGGATTCTCAGATAATTCCGCCCGCCAGCGACCTCCTCGCCATCGGACCGCACGGCGAACCGCAGCGCTCTGTCGTCGGGCCGGTCAAGCACCAGATCGTCGGGCCTGAAGGCCAGGGTGCAGCGACCATAGGGCGGCATCGCAACGCCTTCGGGCACGGCGAAGGTAGAACCGTCTCCAAGGCGGCATGCCCCGAGATCGATCTGTATGGCAAGCGTATTCAGTCGCGGGTCGGTGGTCGCCGCGGCCGCTCGAAGGCAGGACGGTTGCGCCAGAACCTCCGCCGCTGGCCCGGCTTGAACAACCTCTCCCAGCCCCAGCACGATGATCTGGCTGCCGATCGCCAGCGCCTCGTCCGTGGCGCCAGCTGCAAGAACGACGATCGCCGTGCTGTCCGCAAACATCGCCGGCAGGTCCGCCAGGAGATGTTCGCGCGCCGACTGGGCCAACCCCTCGGTCGGAGCATCCAGAAGGACCACCCGCGCGCCCGACGCCAGCGCGCAGCCGACGGCGAGGCGAATCCGGTCCTCAAGTGCGAGCGCTTTTGTTCGGGTCTCGAGTTTTCCCCTCAGTCCGACTCGATCGGCGATCCCCGCGAGGCTCGCGCCGTTGCCCCCTGCCTTCACTAACTCCTTTGCCACGGTCCGGCCGGACGGCGGCCAGCCGTCCCGGCCGATCAGGGCAAGGTGCGGCGCCTTGAGTTTATTCGCCTTCATGTCGCGCCCAGCCAGACGGACCTCGCCAGAAAGGGGGCGCTCGGCCCCGCACAGCAACCTCAGCAGGCTGGATCGCCCAGCGCGCGAAAGCCCCAGCACCGCGCTGGGTGTTCCGGCGGTGAATGTCAGAGTGGCGTTCCGGAGGATCGGTTCCCGGTTGGCGACGAGAGACACGGATATCAGTTCCAGCATCACCCGCCCGCCACTCCTCGCCGCCGCAAAACTGCTTCGGCCACGCGGCATTATCGGGCGGTAGCTCTCGCCGTCAAACCGACTTGCCTGCCGCCGGGAGCGCACCAGATTGACAGGCGCGGCGGAAAGCCGCCTCGGGGCTGATCAGCCCGAAAGACCCCGTGCCTAAAGGCGCGGCAGGTTTGCGACAGCCTGTTACACCTTTGAATTTTCCGTGAGAGCACGACGGAAAGTCGGCGTCCGTTCATTTAATTCAGCGTATAACAGAGCGGGTTAGCGCGGGTGCGCTGCCGGGTCGGAAGGCTGAACATGAACAAGAAACTGATCGCGGCCGTCGCCGGCGTCGCCATCGTGGTTGTCGGCGGTTTTGCTGTCGCGGCGACCAGTGGATCCGGCGGCAAGACCGGCGCCTATGCGTTCGACACCGCGACGGTTGAGCGTGGCGATGTATCGCGCGTTATCTCGGCCTCAGGCGCCGTCCAGCCGTTGACCAAAGTTGACGTTGGTTCGGAGGTGTCCGGCAAAATCGTCAAACTGAACGTGGACTTCAACTCGAAGGTCAAGAAGGACGAGGTCCTCGCCGTCGTCGACCCGTCGAGTTTCCAGTCGACTGTCGATCAGGCGAAGGCCGCTCTGCTCCAATCGAAGGCGCAGGTCGCGAACGCCAAATCGAGCATTGAGCATTCGAAGGTCGCGCTGGATATCGCCGAGAAAAACTGGAAGCGCCAGAAAACGCTCTACGACCAGCAAGCGATTTCCCAGCAGGCTTGGGAACAGGCCGACCAGACCTACAAGTTCGCTCAACTGCAACTCGATAGCGACAACGTATCGCTGCAATCGGCCAACGCTGGTCTCGCGCGCTCCCAGGCGACACTCGACGACGCTCTCGTGAAACTCGGAAAGACCCAGATCCGCTCGCCGATCGACGGTGTCGTCATCTCCCGCGCCGTCGATGTCGGCCAGACCGTGCAGTCGTCCATGACTGTCGCCAAGTTCTTCACGATCGCCGAGGATCTGTCGCAGATCCAGATCGAGGCCTCCGTCGTCGAAAGCGACATCGGCGGCATTGATCCCGGCGACCCGGCGACCTTTACGGTCGACGCCTTTCCGGGTGAACGCTTCCAGGGTCAGGTGACACAAGTCCGCCAGCTCGGCGCCGAGCAGGCTAACGTCGTCACCTATACCGTGATCGTCCGGGCGCAGAACCGGGGCGGAAAGCTGCTGCCAGGCATGACCGCCAATGCGGAAATAACAGCCGACCGCGCGGAGAATGTCCTGCGTATCGCCAATGATGCGACGCGATTCCAGCCTCCGCGCGAATTGCAGCAAGCGCTTGGCGCGAACAAGAGCGGCCAGCCCAGCGGCGCTCAGGGCGGCGCGCAAGCCGTGTCGATGGCCGGCGGCCCGGGCGGCGCGCCAGGAGCTGGCGGCGGCCAACGGGGTGGGCGCGGTGGCTTCGGCAACCCTTCCAGCGAGTGGCTGAAGGAGATCGGCGTCGACGACGCACGCGTCCAGAAAATCTCCGCAGAGATGCAATCTGAAATGGAGAAGGTGCGCGCATCAATCCAGCGTCCGCAGCAGGGCAACCAGCCCTTGGGCGGCGGCGGTTTTGGTCCGCCCGCCAGCATCATGCAGCAGCAGGCGATGCAGCAAATGCGCACAAAGATGCAACAGACGATGGACGCTGTGATGAAGCGCAACCTCACGTCGGATGAGTTCGACGCCTTCAGCGCAAAGCGCGCCGAAGCCCAGTCCCAAAAGCGGGTTGTCGCCTATACCGTGGACGCCAAGGGAGCGCTCGAACGCCACATGCTGACGCTTGGCGTGTCGGACGGCAACTATTCGGTGATCGTTCGCGGCGCCAAGGAGGGCGACAAGTTCGTCACCAAGGCGCGGCCTGCTGGCGGATCCAAGAAGGCCAAAGTCGCTGACGCGCCCCCGGCTGGTCAGTCCCCGCTGACGCCCTCCTCCCTCGGTCGTTCGGTCCGCAACGGGTAAGGCCTGTCCGGGCGGCGGCTGCAAGCGACTGGAAAACGCGATGACCGAAGAAAGAGCGATCATCTCCTGCCGTGACCTGACCAAGGTCTATGTGATGGGAGACCAGAAGGTGCATGCCTTGCGCGGCGTCTCGCTGGATATTCATGCGGGCGAGTTCGTCGCCATCATGGGTCCCTCGGGATCCGGCAAGTCCTCGCTCATGAACCTGATCGGCGCTCTCGACCGGCCGACGGGCGGCGAGATGTGGATCAACGGCAAGGAGCTCTCCCGCATGGCCCGCGACGAACTGGCGGACCTGCGGAATGAAACGCTGGGTTTCGTATTTCAGCAGTTCAACCTGCTCAGCCGGCAGGACGCCCTGGCCAACGTCAAACTGCCGCTGCGGTATTCACGCGGCGATGCTGGCGATCTCGATGCGCGCGCCAAGGAATGCCTTGAGATGGTGAAGCTGGGCGACCGGCTGGATCACCGCCCGATGCAGCTTTCAGGTGGCCAGCAGCAGCGCGTCGCCATCGCGCGCGCGCTTGTGAACCGTCCGCGGATCATTCTCGCGGACGAGCCGACCGGAGCGCTCGACACCAAGACGACCGCTGAAATCATGGAACTTCTGACCGATCTGAATACCAAGGGCATCACGGTCGTCCTTGTCACGCACGAGCCGGAAGTGGCCGAATACGCGACTCGGCAGATCCATTTCCGCGACGGACAGATCGAGAGCGATCTTGCCAATGTGCCGCCCTCGCGGGCTGCGGCTGGAGGCTGACCATGCGAATGGGCGTTGCGACGACCTCGGCGGTCGAGGCTCTCATCTCCAACCCAATGCGAAGCCTGCTGACCATGCTGGGCATCATCATCGGCGTCGCCTCGGTTATGGTGATGATGTCGATCGGCGAAGGCGCGCGCGCCCAGATTGACGCGCAGATATCGAGCATCGGCACAAATCTGCTCACGCTTCAGCCTGGGGGCCTTCGCCGTGGCGGGCGCTCGATGGGCATGGGCTTCGCGAGGCCGTTTTCGGAAAGCGATGTCGCCGCCGTCGCGGCGCAGCCCTTTGTCGAGGCGGCGACCGGCGTGCTCAACGGATCCGTCACGGCCGTTTCCGAAACAAGCAACTGGGCGACATCCGTCCAGGGGGGCAATGCGGATTTCTTTAACGTCAACAACTGGCATACGGATATCGGTCGCGAGTTTAACGCTCAGGAGGCTCAGTCCGGCTCCGCCGTCGTCGTGGTCGGTCGCACGGTGGTGACCAATCTGTTCCCTAACGCCGAACCCTCGGACGTGATCGGCCAGCGCATCCGGCTCAACGCCGTGCCGGTCGAGATCATCGGGGTTCTCGAATCCAAGGGATCCGCAGCAGGCGGACAGGACCGTGATGACACCATTATCGCGCCCATAACCATGGTGCGGAACCGCATAACCGGGGGCAACAAATGGGTCGCCCGCCACGTCTCGCGCATCCAGTTCCTGGTGCAGGACGGCTACGATGTGCAGCAGGCGCAGGATGAAACCTCCAGCATGATCCGCGAGAGGCGGCGCATCCAGCCGGGCGATGCTGATAATTTCATGGTTATTAACTTTGCTGACATCATAAAACAGCGTGCAGCAACGACGAACACCATGAGCATGCTTCTGGCATTTACCGCTGCGGTCACGCTGATCGTGGGCGGGGTGGGCGTGATGAACATCATGCTTGTTGCGGTAACGGAACGAACCCGCGAAATCGGCCTCCGCATGGCCATCGGCGCGCGTGGCGGGGACATTCTGGTCCAGTTTCTGGTTGAAGCCGTGGCGCTTTGCACGACCGGCGGCGTAATCGGCCTCGCGATCGGCTGGATCGGCTCGTTCGTTTTCGCGAAAGTTGGTGGGTGGCCAATGTCGGTCAGCCCGATCATTATCGCGACCGCACTCGGAGCTGCGGCGTCAGTGGGTCTCATCTTCGGCTTCTTCCCGGCCCGGCGGGCCGCCCAGCTCGATCCAATTCAGGCTCTGCGTCATGATTGATAAGAAGACTTTCCTCCGCGCCTCCTCCGCGGGTGTTCTGGCCACATTCGCTGCTGGCTGCGGCCATTTGCCGATAGCCAAACCGGCATTCGAAGCGATGGAAACACAACGCGCCGGCATGCCGACAGACTGGACTGTGGCGCCGATGACGGGCGACGCGTCTTCAGTGCTCGCAGACTACAGTGTCTTCGGCGACAAGCAGCTTTCCGCCTACATCCAGGAAGCGCTGGAAAACAATCGCACCCTGCGCGCCACGATGGAAAACGTGAACCAGTCGCGCGCGTTGCTGAAACAGACGAAGGCCGGTCTGTGGCCCTCGCTGAAAGCATCCGTCGGCGCAACGGAATCCCGACCGACCAACGATTTCGGCAATGAGTCCGATCTCTACACCTTTGGCGTGACCGGCGCCTATTCGGTCGATATCATGGGCTCGCTGGACGCATCGGTGAGGGCCTCGGCCGCCGGTCTGAGGTCCACCGAGGCGACCTACGAACTTGCCCGTCGCCAGCTGGCCGCAACCGTGGCGCGGGCCTACTTCGCCGTCATCGAGCAGCGCCAGCAACTCGATCTGACACGCCGCACGCTGGCGCGCGCGCAGGACACGTTCCGCATCACGCAGACCCGTTTCGACGCTGGAGCAGTCGCCCGCGACGAACTGGTGCTCGGCCAGTCCAGCCTCGCCTCCAGCGAAGCATCGATCATCGCGCAGGAAGCATCCGTGCGTTCGGCGATCCGTGCGCTGGAATCAGCGCTGGGACGCTTTCCGCAACAGAAGGCGCAGGTCGCTACCGACTTGCCCGCCACACCGCCCTCGCCTCCGCTGGGCCTTCCGGAACTTACCATTCGCGCCCGGCCCGATGTGGTGGCGGCCGAGTACAACCTCATTCAGACCTTCGGCAATACGCGCGTCGTGCACCTGACGCCATGGCCGCAGCTCAACGCAAATCTCGGACTTGCGCTCAACAACACGACAACGACGTCGACGAGCGGCCTGTTCGATTTCGACAATCTCGCCTTCACCATCGGCGCAACGCTGGCGCAAACGATCTTCGATGGCGGCGCCATCCAGGGCCGGATCGAAGCGGCCGACGCCCAGCAACGTTCCGCGCTTGAGCGTTACGGCCAGACGGTGATCGACGCCTATGGCAACATCGTCAGCGCCATCGACGCTTTGAACACGTTGCAGGCCCGCGACAAGAGCCTGCAGACGGCCTCCGACGCGGCCAAGGAATCCCTTCGCCTCGCCGAACTTCGCTACAACGAGGGCAGCCAGTCCCTGCTCGACCTGATCAGCGTGCGTGACCGCGCCGACTCCGCCGAGAGCCAGCTGATCGCCAACCGGCGCTCGATCCTCGAACAATGGATCGTGCTGCATCTGGCGCTGGGCGGGGATCCCACCAAGCCGACGCCGCTGGCCACGCTCGCGGCGACCGCCGAAGGCGCGAAGAAGAAGTAACCTCGCGCAAGACCCGCCCCCGGTTGACCGCCTGAACGCGCCGACTAGTCTCCGCTCGGCCGCGCGAGGGGCGCGATCGATCACAAGGGGGCGTCCATGAGAAAAATTCTGCTCGCTGGCGCGGCTGCCTGCGCCCTGGCGCTCGCCGGCTGCAGCGGTTCTGGAAACACCGGAGCCGCAGCGAACAAACCCACTGTCGCCGATGCGGACAAGTTCCTGGCGGACGCCGAAAGCCAGCTCGGCGACATGTACGAATACGCCTCTCACACGGCCTGGGTGAACGAGAACTTCATCACCTACGACACCGACTGGCTGAATTCCCGCGCCAGTTCGGAAGTCACACAGCTTGGCGTCAAGCTCGCGGTCGAAAGCGAGAAGTTCAAGGGCCTCGACCTGCCTCAGGACGAGCAACGCAAGATCATGAAACTGCGCACAGCCAGCGTCATGCCCTCGCCGTCCGGAGACAAGAAAGTTGCCGACGAGCTGGCGACCATCACCACGCGGATGCAGAGCGAATACGGCGCCGGCAAGTTCACCGTCGACGGCAAGGCGCTGAACCTCGAAGAACTCTCCAACATCGTCGGCGAATCGCGGGACCCTGCGAAGCTGAAGCAGGTCTGGGAGGGCTGGCGGACGGTTTCGCCGCCGATGAAGGCCGACTACGCCCGCATGGTGGAGATCGGCAACCAGGGCGCCCAGGAACTGGGCTTCAAGAACATCGCCGACATGTGGCTGTCGACCTACGACATGCCGCCCGACCAGATGGAGCAGACCGTCGAGAAACTCTGGACCCAGGTCCAGCCGCTCTACACGGAGCTGCACTGCTACGTGCGCACCCGCCTGAACCAGAAATACGGCGACGCGGTGCAACCGAAGACGGGCCCGATCCGGGCCGACCTGCTCGGCAATATGTGGGCGCAGGACTGGAGCAATATCTATCCGCTGGTTGCGCCCAGGGCGTCCGACCCCGGGTACGACCTCACCAGCATCCTCAAGGCCAAGGGCTATGACGCGATGAAAATGGTGAAGACTGGCGAGGGCTTTTACACCTCGCTGGGCTTCGACCCGCTGCCCAAGACGTTCTGGGAGCGGTCATTGATTACCCGGCCTCGCGACCGCGAGGTTGTCTGCCACGCCTCGGCCTGGGACATCGATAATGTCGACGACATTCGCATCAAGATGTGCACGCAGGTCAACGCGGAAGACTTCCAGACGGTCCACCACGAGCTGGGCCACAATTTCTACCAGCGCGCCTACGACAAGCAGGACATCCTGTTCCGCGACGGCGCAAACGACGGCTTCCACGAAGCTATCGGCGATTTCATCGCACTCTCCGTCACGCCGGAATATCTCAAGCAGCTCGGCCTGATTTCGAAAGTCCCCGGCCCGGATGCCGATATCGGGCTTCTGATGAACCGCGCGCTGGAAAAGGTCGCCTTCCTGCCGTTCGGCCTGCGCATCGACAAATGGCGCTGGCAGGTCTTCCGCGGCCAGACAACACCGGACCAGTACAACGACGCGTGGTGGGCGCTGGCGAAACAGTATCAGGGCATCGTTCCGCCCGGCCCTCGCCCCGCCGATGCATTCGACCCGGGCGCAAAATTCCACATTGCGGCCAACACGCCGTATCTGCGGTATTTCCTGTCCTACATCCTGCAGTTCCAGTTCCAGAAGGCGGCATGCGAGCAGGCTGGATGGACCGGGCCGCTGCATCGCTGCTCGATCTACGGCAACAAGGAAGTCGGCGCGAAGTTCAAGACAATGCTGGAGATGGGCGCCAGCAAACCCTGGCCTGATGCGCTGGAGGCGTTTACCGGCACGCGCGAAATCGACGGCACAGCGATGGTCGATTATTTCGCACCGCTGATGACCTACCTGAAACAGCAGAACGAAGGTCAAAGCTGCGGCTGGTAGGCGGACAAGCGAGTGGTTACCGGCGCCTTAACGGGATCGACGAAAATTCCCACCAACCTGTTATGCGCTTGTAAACCAAGCTGAACGAACCTTGTCCGGTTGATCCCACCTTGGGGGACGGACAAGATGATTTCCGGCGCTCTTGGAAGCATTGCCGTGATGTTCTGCCTCGGATGTTCGGGGCTAAGCACGCCGGGTACCGACGTCGTCCAGATCGACATGGGGCCCGTGTCGGGCAGCCATGCCTATGTGACCCGGTCGGACAGCAGCTACGCCGACAACGACTTTGGCGCCAGCGACGCACAGACCTTTCGCCTGCCCTTGAGGGTTGGCAACGCGTTCAGCCCGAGCAACTGGGCCCAGCCGGAGCAGGCCGGTCGTTTCAAGCAACTCGACCTTTCGACGCCGCTGCCGCTTCGCCTGCACGAAGGCGACAACATCTCGGCCGAGGTGGCCTTCGCAGCCTCCGGCAAACGCACAGGACTTGGCCTGGACCTTCAGGTCGCCCCGCGCGCGCAATTCCAGCGCAACAGAGCCGGCAACAATATCGCCAATGTGGGCGGCGAGGTCCGGGTCGGACGCGGACTTGCCGATCGCGATCTTCGCGACACCGACGCAAGGGCGCCGGCATGGTATTTCTTCGTCGGCGCCGACAATCAGGCGCTGGTCTGGAACACGGCCGACCATCAAAGCCTGAGCGGCGTCACACTGCGCGACCAGGTGACCGTTGGCGACATGCAGGCGGGCCTTGCATGGTCGACCTCAGGCAACAGCCAGATGTCGCTTGGACTGGTGCAGCGCAAGATATCCTTTGCAGGCCTGACAGGCGCGCGGAAGGTTTCCAGCCGCGAGAGTTTCGTGGCGTTCAGTTTCACCAAGCGCTACTAGGATCGAACACGCCGCCTGCGGGCGCGGACCATTATCGTGTGAACAAGCGGTCGGCGGTCCAGGCCTGCATCGGGGCCGGCTCAGGCACCGCGGGCCATATCTCCTTCGACGACATTTGCGTAACCCCGATCGCGCTGAGCCTGATTGCCAGATCGCGCGAGAACGGCCCGTCCACAAAGAAGGGCTTCTTTTGGCCGGCCGCCAGAGCCACGGCCGTACGGGCGCGGGCCAGCAGGTCTTGTTGGGGTGCGGAGCAGCCCGGTCCCGTCGGCGCCGGCGGCAGGCAGAACCCGACGGAAGAGGCGTTCGACTGCAGCAGGGTCAGCATGTCCGGTTCGTTCCAGACCGCGCCGACGGCAACGTACGACACCGCCCGGCGAAGCTGGTTGATGACGTCCTCGAGATAGATCCGCGGAAATCCCGGCGTGACGCCGCAAATCCTGATGGCGCGAAAACGCAGGAGATCGCGGTCCAGTTGCTCCAGCGCGCGGACGATTTTTGCCCGCGTCGGACCGTTGGTCAGGCTCGTGACGTGGAGTTTCGTCGTGATCCGCGCCCGCATGCCGTTGGAAACCAGGGAGCGCAGCGCCTCGTCGGAATGTTTCAACGCGGCGATATCGAGATGGGCCAGACTGGGCAGCCGTCCCGCGATGGGCTCGAAACGGTAGCCGGGGATGCTTTTGCCGGTCGAACGGACGACGCCGGCGCACTTGTAGCCAACCACCGCCTCGCCACGCACGTCCCATTCGGGCTCGAACAGCCAGTTGATGTCCGACGGATCGGGCGCCCTGAGCTGAACAGCGTCCGGAGAAACATCGACTTCCGCCTGATTGAGCACACTTGAAAGCTCTGCCAGCGGCACCTCGCGCGTCTCGACCACAAAGCGCGGAGACAGCTCGGCGCCTTCCTCGCCAAGAAAGAATTCGTTCAGACCGTGCGTCAGGGAGAGCGCCTCGATTTCAGCCTCCCGGCCGCCGATCGACCCGAAGACAACGAGAAAGCCGTCGCCCCCGCGAACCAGCAGATCGCCCTCCCCCAGGCGCTTCAGAATGTATTCGTGCGCCGCCAGCCTGACCCGGTCACGATGGACCGGCCAGTCTGCCCCGTAGGCCGCCTGAATTTCCTCAAGCCCGATGACGCGAAACTGCGCGACATCGAGAGACGGGCGCTCACGTGCGATCCGCCGCAAGGTTGCGGCAAGGGATTCGACGTTCGGCGCGGTTGCGACAGCGGTCAAAACGATGAGCTCCAACGATCGGTGTGGAGGCACGATCCCACAGGAGTGTTTGGCGGCGGTTAATTTTGAGAGCCCTTTTGTTCATTTCCGGGGCGTTTCACGAGGCCAAACGGCAAAACGGAGCGCCGACCGGTTCAGCAGAATTGCTGGCGCGCACCGATTTCGTTCCTTGAAAGCTCTGTGGCGTCCAGCCCCGCCAGGCGCTACTGAATCTCGAAGCGCCAGCGGGCGCCAGGCTCAGGACGCGGCAATGGCTGCCTTCATTGATCACGTCTCCATTCCTGTTGCGGATATTCAGGCTGCCGCCATCTTTTACGATCCCGTGCTCGCAACCCTCGGCTTGATGCGCCGTAAGGAGCGCGAGGGGGCGATCGGATATGGGCCGGACCCTGTCGCTCCGCCTGTTTTCTGGATTCTCGCACGAGCAGCATATGGCTCCGCGAATGCCGGCGTCGGCTTGCATGTCAGCTTTCGCGCGAAGGATCGCGGCGAGGTTCATGCTTTCCATGAAACCGCTCTTCGCATGGGCGGTACGGACGCCGGCCGGCCCGGACCCCGCCCGCAGTACACCGCCGGGTTCTACGGTTGCTTCATTCTCGATCCCGACGGGTACAAGATCGAGGCCGTCGTGCGGGAAGCCCTCTAGTCCCTGATATCCCTGCGCATGTCCGCGTTCAGCGCGTCCAGCCTGATGTTGACCCGGTCGGCATCTGGCGGCGACAAGCGTCCGCCGCGATGCGGCAGCGCGGCTTCGTCATCGGTGATCAGCCGCAGCGTCCCGAGCAACCGGTCGGCTTCATGATGCGTGATCCGATGGTCGCGTTCATTGTCCAGGATGCGCCGCCGGATGTGATCCTCACGATCGCGGATGTCATACCGGTCGTAGCGATCGCGGTCGTCGTAACGGCCAGACCTTTCCTCCACCGCGATCCATCGACCATCCGGTTCGTAGTAGCCGTCGACTTCCGGCGGAACCCATCGGCCGCCTTCATCATAGTAGCCGCGATGCCCCGCATTCGCAGTCGCCACCACCCAGGTCCCTCGCGAGTCGTAATATCCGTTGGGTGCGCCTTCGACCCACCTGCCGTCGCGGTCGAAATATCCCCGCGCAGCAGAGCGGTCGACCGCGTTGACATGCCAACGGCCGTCATTGTCGTAATATCCGTACGCATGCTGGCAGTCCGTTTGCCCCTTAGACAACTGATTGCCGATCAGCGCCCCGCCCAATCCGCCAACGACGGCGCCGGTGGTCTTGTCGCCGTGGCCTGCAACTGAAGCGCCAAGAGCGGCGCCCAATCCGCCCCCCACAAGCGTACCAGCCAATCGGTTCTTCTGCTGCTGTTCACATGATGTCTGAGCGGACGCGATTGCCGGAAATGTCAGAGCGATCGCGATTCCCGCGGCCAATACTGTGCTGCGCATGAGTGTTCATCCTGATTGCGCGCCGCCTTGCGGGCGCTGACAGTTGAACACGCTTGCGTTCACCCGGTTCCGCCATGGGTGTAGAGAACCGCCACAGAACGGCATGGATACCTGTCACACTTGCCGCTTACATGACTGGCGCTGCGGTGCGTGGGGCCACGCACTATTTTGGGAGACCGCTTGAATGCTGCGACGCGACATACGGTTGGCCTGCGCCGTCTTCCTTGCGCTTGCTCTGTCAGGCTGCGCGACACGCGACCTCTCGCCACCGCGCCAGGATCAACACCGCGAGATCGTCCTTTCCGGCGACCTGACCCGCACCGACCACCAGACCTATCGCGAGCTTCCCTTCAACGTGCCGCAAGGCGTGACGCGCATCACCATCGAACTGAGCTACGACCACGACCAGCACACGGTGATCGATCTCGGTCTGCGGGATCCGGCCGGACAGCGCGGATGGAGCGGCGGCAACAAATCCTGCATCGTCATCGGTGTCGATGACGCCACACCGTCCTATCGCGCCGGACCCATTCTGCCAGGCGTATGGACGCTTGTGCTGGGCGTGCCCAACATCCGCGAGGGCGTGCGCGCGCATTTCACCGCGACCGTGACGCTTGACGGCGATCATTCCTGGCGGCCGCCCTCGGCCTTTCTCGACGCGCCGGTTTCGCTCGAGCCAGGCTGGCGTCGCGGCGACTTCCACATGCACACCGGACACAGCGACGCCAGTTGCGACAACGACGACGGCAAGCGCATCCCCTGCCCGGTCATCCGCACGCTGGAAGCCGCAAAGCATGCCGGGCTCGATTTCATCGCCATCACCGATCACAATACGCTGACGCAGGCCGAGGTGATGCGCGAACTGCAACCCGCCTTCCCGCACCTCCTGCTCATTCCCGGCGAAGAGATCACGACCTTCCACGGCCACGCCAACGCCCTTGGTCTGTCTTCGCCCGTTGATTTTCAACTCGGATCAAAACGGCTTCCCGCGCTCGGCAAACTGCTCGATGAGGTCGACGCGCAGGGCGGGCTGCTCTCGATAAACCATCCCGGCCAGCCGTCCGGCGAGGACTGCATGGGATGCGGCTGGACGGTGGCGGACACCGACTATGCGCGTATCGCCGCCATCGAGGCGGTGAACGGCGGAAGCGTGCGGGCCGGAAAGACGGAGGGACCGACATCCGGCATAGCCTTCTGGGAGGCGCGGCTGGACGCAGGCTTCCACATCACGGCGATAGGCGGCAGCGACAATCACGATGCAACCGACTGGACGGGGCGGCGGCAATCTCCGGTCGGCGTCCCCACCACCGTGGTGTGGACCCAGGACCTCTCGCAACGCGGCGTTCTTGCCGGCGTGCGCTCGGGCCGCGTCTTTGTAGACCTGGCGCCCGATCCCGCGCATCGTCTTGAGGTCACGGCGACAGCCGGCGCGCAAAACGTGACGATGGGCGGCGAGTTGGAACTTGGCCCCGGCGAAAAGGCCCAATTCGACGCAACGGCCTCCGGCGCGCCGGGAAGCCGGATCGAGATCGTTTCGCATGGCCTGTCGCTGCTGGATGGAGGCGGGACCGCGACAGGATCGGCGACATTCCAGCTGGAGCCGAACGCCCCGAACGGCTGGATCCGCGCCAACGTGCGAAATGCGGACGGGCGCCTGATCATGCTGGGCAACCCGGTCTATGTCCGCTTGCGATAGGTTTGCGGCGCGGACACCCATCACAAAGCCTTGATGCTGCGCCCCGCCCTTGCCTGATCCCCGCCGGCCCTCATAGGGTTCGCGCCGTTGGCACGGCGGAAGAGCCATGCCCCTCAGGGAGAGAGACATGAAACGGCTTGCCCTCGTACTCGCAGCGTCGGTCGCCCTTGGCGCCGGCGCGGCTTCGGCCCAGACCGTCGCCAGCATCAACCACCAGGGAATGGATCCTGCTTCCGGCAAGGCGCCGACAGAAGCGGTGATCATGTTCCACGGCTATACGCAGTCCGGCGAGGCGATGAAGCCCGTCGCGGAAGCGCTGGCGGCCCGCCTGCCGAATGCGGTCTTCATCTTCGACAACGCGCCGAACCCGATCCGCAACGGCTTCTCGTGGTACGACATGCAGGGCGACAACGCCGCCTCAAAGGCAGCCGCCAAGGATCTCGCCACCGGTCTCGTGAAAACCGTGGAAGACACCTGGAAGATCAAACCCGACCACATCGTCGCCGTCGGCTTCAGCCAGGGCGGCGGCATGGCGCTGGACGCCGGCATCTGCACGCCGACCCCGGTCAAGGCGGTGGTGTCGCTCGCGGGCGTTCTCGAATCCGCTTGCGACAAGCCGAAGGGCGCCAAGGCGACCAACATCCTGATCGTGCGCAACGATGGCGACCCCCTGGTCAAGGAACCGCTGATCGTGAAATTCGAGGAGGCCGTGAAGGGCGCTGGCTACACCTCGAAGCGCGAGACGGTTGAGGGCACGACGCACTGGCCCTCCGCCAACGGCATCAAGATGGCCGAAGACTTCGTCGTCAAACAACTCGGCGGCAAGTAAGCTTCCGCCGGGGCCGCCGCCCCTGAATGGCGGCGGTCCCGCGCGCGCTTGACTGACTGTCCAATCTGGGGGTCATTCCACCCAGTATATCGGCGGCCGGGAGACATCCATCTGGCCAGCGGACAGGAAACCCGGGGGAAGCCATGACGCGTCTGATTGCGGCGATGCTGGTCATCGCCAGCGGCGTGTTTCTCTTTTTCGCGCTGACCCAGCCCATTGTCACGTCTCGGATGGTCAGTCTCAACCAGATCATCCGGGTCGTGTACCCGATGCAGGCGTTCGTCGAGAGCAAGCAACCCAAACCCGCCGCAGACGGATCAGCGCCCGCCTCGCCCGCCCCCGACGTTTCGCCTGAGGCCTATGAGCGGTCGCTGAAGGGCTTCGAGGCCCTGTTCACCGGCATGGTCCTGAAAACCGACGCCGCGAAGAAGAACTTCGAGGAGCTGACCAAACCGCAGGGCTACACTGCATGGCAGAGCTCACAGGTGCTCTACAACGCCGGCGACAAGGTGTCGGCCACCGCGATCATCGCCTTCAGCATCGTCTACCCGGTGCTCAAGACGATCGCGCTCATGGTTCTGATCCTGCTCAACGTCACGCCGAAGACGGCGCTCAAACTGGCGGAATTCACCCATAAATACACGATGCTCGACGTCTTTGTGGCGGCCGTGACGGTCGTATCCGTATCGACGCAGAAGCTTCTTGTGATCCACACGGGCATCGCGATCTGGTGGTATGTGGGTTACCTCGTCACCGGCTTTGCGGCGGTCATGGTTCTCGCCCGAAGGCGCGCGCCGGCGCCCAGCGAAATGCCTTGAAACACTTGATCGAGAGATGACTGGCCTCGACGCCGACGGGACCTTCCGTTACGGGCGTTGAAGGATCAGGCCGGACCTGGAGGGAACCGACATGACAACGAAACTCGGTGCACTGCTAATGGCTGCGACCGCCCTCGCGCTCGCCTCGCCGTGGGCGCAAGCCCAATCGATCGAGGGCAACCCAAACGCAACGGTGATTCCGAAGAACACGATCGCTGGCCCCGACTACAAACCGCCGCGCACCGCCTGGGGCGTCGTGAACCTGCAGGGTCTCTGGACCAACGCCACACTGACCACGCTGGAACGCCCCAAGGAGTATGGCGACAACCTGGTCATGTCGCCCGAGGAAGTCAGGAAAATAGAAGGGGCCGATGCCGCCGAAGTCGCCGACGGCCAGAAAGCCACCGATCCCAACGCCAAGGTCACCGATCTGCCCGTCAATTGCGGACGCGGCTTCACCGGCGTCAACTGCGGGTACAACAGCTTCTGGGTCGACCCCGGCAAGACAGTCATGCGGATCAACGGCGAACCGCGCACATCCTTCCTGGTCGAGCCCAAGGATGGACGCCTGCCGCCACTGACGCCCGAAGGCCAGAAGGCGCGGGCCGCGATGTACGCCCAGTTTCGCAGCAACCGGCCCGGCATGGCGCGCGGCGACAATCCGGAATCGATGACGCTCGCCGAACGCTGCCTCAAGGATTTCGGCTCGTCCTCCGGTCCGCCGATGATGCCCCTGCTCTACAACAACACCTATCAGATCGTGCAGACGCCCAATGACGTCATGATCCTCACCGAAATGGTGCACGACGCACGCATCGTGCACATCAGCCAGGATCATCAACACACCCGCCCGGCAGTCATCGAACAATGGATGGGCGATGCGATCGGCTGGTATGAGGGCGATACGCTGGTGGTTGAGACCACCAACTTCCGTCCCGGCCAGGGTTTCCGTGGGGCGCCGGAGAACTCGAAACTCATCGAGCGCTTCAAGCGGATCAACAACACGCAGATCGACTACTCGTTCGAGATCAACGCCCCGGAAACCTTCACCGCGCCGATCAAGGCGGAAATCGCCATGAACGCGACGAAGGGCCCGCTCTACGAGTATGCCTGCCACGAAGGCAACTACGCCCTGCCGCACATCCTCGCCGGCAACCGCAAGGCGGATCGCGAGCGGGCCGAAGCCGAGGCCAAGGCGCCCAGGGCGAAAAAGACCGCGCTCAAGAACTGACCCTACCCGCCCCGCCCGGCCGTGGATCGCCGCGCTTCACGGCCGGCCTGACCTGCGGCACCGGGCTGGAGGTCCATTGGCAGATCGGCCCGTCGCTGGGGCCGAACGGGCGATGGGGTCCCGCGGGATTTGGGTGGTTGGACGCCCAGCGCCACACGGTCCCGCCCAGACGCCAAAACCGGCAGCAGGCATGAGGAAATTTGCACCGGCGCCTATCTGCGCGCCCCAGGCGCAATCGGACGAGGCATCACAGCGAATTGAACCGGCATACCCCCGCCATTAGCCCTTGAGCGTTGACCGTTTTTCAAGCTCGGTCAGATATGGTCCCGGACTGGCCACCAGACGAAATTTCGCCGTTTCCGCCGGGCAAAACCGCTAATCTCGCCCAGCCATCAGAATGTCGCGATTTCGTGTTGGTGTTCACGCGACGGACAGGGCCGTTGCGGTGCGTTGGAAATACCGCTTGCCCGGCGACCACGAGCGTGGTCGTGGACGCTAGCAGCGTGTAATCTGAGACTTGGAGTAGTGTTGATGGCGTCAGCCAAGCCGAAACTTGCTGTTATCGCTGCCGTGATCGCAGTCGTGATCCTGGGCGGCGGAGCAGCATTCATCGCCCTGCACAAGCCGGATGCGGGCGCCAAATCGGCCTCGGCTGCCGGAGCGCACCGTGCCGGTCCGCCAGGGCGTGGCGGACGCGGCGGCGGCGCCGTGGGCGTCGTGGCGGTTCCCGCAGAGCTGCGCGAGTTCTCCAGCCAGGTCGAGGCCCTCGGCACGCTGGCGCCGAGGGAGCAGGTGGTGCTGTCGGTCAACGCGGCTGACCGCGTGACCAGCGTCAATTTCGAGGACGGCCAGCGGGTCAAAAAGGGACAGGTGCTCCTCACGATCAAGAGCGACGAGGAACAGGCGCAGCTCGAACAGGCCAAGGCCACGGCGGCGGATGCGCTTGAAACCTATAACCGCAACCTGCGTCTCTCCGCCAACCAGGCGATCAGCCAGGCTGATCTGGACAAGTCCAGGGCCGCGACCGATAGCGCGGCGGCGAATGTGCGCTCGCTCCAAGCGCGCCTCAGCGACCACATTCTCCTGGCGCCGTTCGACGGCGTGCTCGGGTTCCGGAAGGTGAGCCTGGGAGCTTATGTTTCTCTGGGGCAGCCGGTGGCGACCCTGGTCGATGACAGTGAAATGCGTCTCGAATTCGGCGTTCCCTCGATCTACCTCAGCCGGATCGCTCCGGGCGTGAAGATCGAGGCCCGGACGGCGGACGTGCCCGACCGCATATTCCACGGAACGCTGACCAGCATCGACAACGCGATCGATCCGGTGACGCGCGCCGTGAAGGTGCGGGCCACCCTTCCCAACAAGGATGGGGTGTTGAAGTCCGGCATGTTCATGACGGTCGATCTGATGCCGCAACCCCACCAGGGCCTTGCCATTCCGGAAATCTCGATCGTGGCTGAGGGATCGGACAATTTCGTCTACGTGGTTGATGAAACCCGCCAGCCCGCCGTCGCGGTGAAGACCGCGGTAACGGTCGGCATTCGCGAAAAAGGCACCCTCGAAATCACCGACGGCCTGCACCCGGGCGATCTCGTGGTCACGGACGGCGTTCTCAAAGTCCGGGCGGATGGTCCGGTCAAGGTGCTCAGCCGGCAGAGGACGGCTGAACCCGTTCAGGCTGGCGACGCCCGCGTGGCGGTGGGTGAAGGACCTTCTGGCGCCGTCGACCTGAGGCAATAGCGCCATGTTCCTTTCGGACACCTCGATCAAGCGGCCGGTGCTCGCATCGGTCTTCGGTCTCCTGCTGATCGCGATCGGCCTCGTTTCGGCGAGCCGCCTGCCCCTGCGGGAATATCCCAATATCGACCCGCCGATCGTGACCATCCGGACCAGCTATCCGGGCGCGTCCGCCAACGTCATCGAGAACCGCATCACCCAGGTCATCGAAGACCGGGTCGCGGGTATCGCCGGCATCAACTACATCAACTCCACATCCGTCGACGGCGCCTCGTTCGTCTCGATCGAATTCGACATTTCGCGCGACCTGGATTCCGCCGCCAACGACGTTCGCGACCGTGTCTCCGGCATCCTGCGCAACCTGCCCGTCAACGCGGACCCGCCGGACGTGCAAAAAGCCGACAACAGCGAAGAAGTCGTGCTTTGGCTCACCCTCACCAGCGACACCCGATCGCCCGTCGAGCTGACCGACTTCGCCGAAAGCTACATCTCCGACCGCTTCTCCTCGATCAACGGCGTCGCCCGTGTTCAGGAGGGCGGCAACCGTACGCCCGCCATGCGTGTCTGGCTCAATCGCCGCGCCATGGCCGCGCGCGGCCTGACAGTCGCAGACCTGCAGCGCGCGATGCAGCAGGAAAACGTCGAAACGCCTGCGGGCAGCATCCAGTCCCAGGACCTTGTCTATACCGCCCGCATCAGCCGCGCGTTCCGAACGGCGGACGATTTCGCCAACATGGTGGTCAAGAAGGGCGATGACGGCGTCGTCGTCCATCTGGGCGACGTGGCGCGTATCGAGTTCGGCGCCGAGGAAGATCGGAACATCTTCCGCGGAAACGGCGTGCCCATGGTCGGCATCGGCATCATCAAGCAGTCGACCGCCAACGTGGTGCAGGTGGCGCATGACGCCCGGATCCGGGCCGACGAGGTCGCCGCGTCCCTGCCCAAGGACATGCACCTCGGCATCGCGTTCGACACGTCGATCTACGTGCAGTCTTCCGTCAAGGAAGTGATCAAGACGCTCACGATTGCGATTGTGCTGGTTGTCGGCGTCATCTTCCTCTTCCTTGGCAGCCTACGGGCAACCGTCGTTCCGGCCGTCACGGTTCCAATCTGCCTCATCGCAACATTCAGCGTTCTTTATGGCCTCGGGCTGTCGATCAACCTGCTGACCCTGCTCGCGCTGGTCATGGCGATCGGCCTCGTCGTCGACGATGCGATCGTCGTGCTGGAAAACATTCACCGACGCATCGAGGAAGAAGGGGAAACGCCGCTTGTCGCCGCCTTCCGCGGCACGCGCCAGGTCGGCTTTGCGGTGCTGGCGACCACCATGGTGCTGATCTCGGTCTTCGTGCCGATCACCTTCATGCAGGGCCAGATGGGCCGCCTGTTTTCCGAATTCGCCATCGCGATCGCCGCGGCGATCGCCTTCTCGATGCTGGTGGCGCTCACGCTTTCGCCCATGCTCGCGTCGAAACTGCTCAAGCCCCGCGAGGATCACCGGACGAAGGCTTCGCGCGGGCTGGCCTATCAGGTGGACCGGTTCTTCGTCGGACTGCGCGCCGGCTATGGCAGCGTCTACGACGCAACCGTCAAACGCCCCATCGCGGTTGCGATCGGCGCGGCGGCTTTGGTCGCCGGCAGCTTCTGGCTCTACACGCAGATTCCGGCGGAATACACGCCCCAGGAGGATCGCGGCCAGTTCCAGATCATGGTCAACGGGCCAGAGGGCGCTTCCTTCAGCTACATGTCGAAATACATGGACGAGATCGAAGCGCGCCTGATGCCGCTGGTTGGCAATGGCGAGATCGAGCGTATTTCCGTGCAGGCGCCGGGCTTCGGCGGCGGCAGCAGCGGTTTCAGCAACGGGCGGGTTTCCGTCATGCTGACCGACTGGGGCAAGCGCCGCAACGGCTTCAAGATCATGCAGGAAGTGAACGCCAAGGTTCAGGATCTTCCGGGCGTGCGGGCCTTCGCCTCCATGCCCTCGGCTTTCGGACGCGGCAGCAACCAGCCGATCCAGTTCGTCATCGGCGGCCCGTCATACGAAATCCTGCGCCAGTGGCGCGACACGTTCCTCGATGCGATCCGCAAAGACAATCCGGGGATCAGCAACATCGACTACGACTACAAGGAAACGCAGCAGCAATATAACGTGACGGTCGACTACAATCGCGCCGCCGATCTCGGCGTCACCGTCAGCGAAATCGGCTCCACCATGCAAACCATGATGGGCTCGCTGCGCGTGGGCACGTTCCTCGAGAACGGGCGCGAGCATTACGTCATCTTCGAAGGCGACCGGTCCGAACAGGCGACGCCCAACGACATCCAGAACATCTATGTCCGCTCCTCGCGCACGCAGCAGCTCATTCCGCTGTCGAACCTCGTCAAGATCGAATCCCAGGCCGACAGCCGCCGGCTGAACCGCTACAACCGGGTGCGGGCCATCACGATTTCGGCGACCCTCGATCCGGGCGTCTCGATCGGAACAGCGCTCGACAAGATGGAGGCCACTGCGCGGCGCGTGCTGCCGGCCGAGGCCGTGATCGACTACAAAGGCCAGTCGCTCGACTACAAGCGCGCAGGCTCGTCCATCACTTTCGTCTTCGCCTTCGGCATCCTTGTCGTCTTCCTGGTGCTGGCGGCCCAGTTCGAAAGCTGGATCCACCCCTTCGTCATCATGCTGTGCGTGCCCGCCACGATCGGCGGCGGCTTGCTGGGCATCTACCTGACCGGAAACACGCTCAACATCTATAGCCAGATCGGCCTCATCATGCTGGTCGGGCTTGCAGCCAAGAACGGCATTCTGATCGTCGAATTCGCGAACCAGCTGCGCGACCAGGGCGTCGAATTCAACGCGGCCCTTCGCGAAGCCGCCCTGACGCGGTTCCGACCGATCCTGATGACCAGCCTCACCGCCATCGCTGGCGCCCTGCCGCTCATCTTCTCGGAAGGCGCGGGCTCCGAAACCCGCTCGGTTATCGGCGTTGTGATCTTCTTCGGCGTGACGGCCGCAACCGGGGTGACGCTTGTCCTGGTTCCCGCGGCCTACTCGCTGCTGGCCCGCCGCACGGGCAGCCCGCGCGACGTCGAGCGCAGGCTGGCCAAGGAAGAACGCGACAGCCCCGATGCAGGCCTGGCGCCGGCCGAGTGATCGCCGTCACCCGGCCGGAACAGCGCCGCCGCGCGTGACCCGACCAGGGCGACGCCGGACAGGAACAGCATCGCCAGAACCACCCGCCGGAACGCGCGCTGGTCCAACCGGCGAAACACCAGTGTTCCCAGCACCACCGGGATTGCCAGAGCCGGCGCGATGATCGCGAACATCTGCAAGGCGCGCCCGGTGATCACGCCACCGGCGACGACATAGCTCGCCAGCGTCATGACGTGCATGGAGATGTTGAAGCCCAGCATGACGCCGCGCTGGGTATCCTTGTCCCAGCCCCGCAGCGTGCACCACAGCGTCGGCACGCCGCCTGCGAGCCCGCCTATGCCGCCAAGCACGCCACCTACCCAGCCGATCGCTGCGTCCGCCCAGCGCCCGCCCCAGCGCAAGGCCAGTCGGTCGGGCGCGAATAGCATCCCCGGGCAGTAGAGCAGCAGGAATATGCCCAGCCCGAGCTTGAAGCCGCCAGGATCGAGCACGCGCAGCAGCATGACGCCGAGCGGCACTCCGACAATCCCGCCAAGAATGAAGGGAGCGGCGCGCCGCGGCTGGATCCCCCTCCACAGCATCGGCAAGGCGAGCAGCTGACCGATCAACGAGCCGAACACCGCCATGGGCGCCGCGATCTGCGGATCGACCGCCCAGGCCCACACGCTGAGTGCGACCAGGGCAAAGGCGAAGCCCGAAAGCCCCTGCACGAAGCCCGCAGCGACGGCCCCGCCCACCACGATGGCGAGTTCCGACGTCATCCGCAGATCGAATGCCGCAAAAGCTTGAAGGGCGGGCTCATGGCCCGCCCTTCCCGGCTATTTCTGCAGGGCGTCGTAGATCCAGTTGCGGTTCTTGCGCTGGTATTCGCCCAGCAGCCTGCGGTCCTGGATCATCCACACCATGAACAGGTCGTTCTTGGGATCATACCACCACTCGGTCCCGGCGATGCCGTTCCAGGAGAACGTGCCATTGCCCGGGCGCTGTTTGGTGTCGTCGATCACCAGCGACATGGCGAGACCGAAGCCCATCCCCTGTCCAGGGAAGAACAGACCGGCCTTGCGAATCTCCGGCGTCGTCTGATCGACCAGCATCTTGTCGACCGTCTCGGGCTTGAGGATCTGCACGCCCCTGTAGGTGCCGTGGTTGGCCAGCATCAGAACGAAACGGAGATAATCTTCCGCCGTCGACGATATGCCGCCGCCACCCTGCATGTAGGGCGTTACCTGCGTGTAGTCGTAATAGAGCGACACGCCGGAGATGCTCGCGTCCTTGTCCTGCGACTGGGCGAAGCGAGCGCTTTTCGACGCCGGCTGGAAGAAGTCCGTATCGGTCATGCCGAGCGGACCGGTGACGCGTTCCTTCACGGCTTCGCGAAGGGTCTTGCCGGAAACCTGCTCGATCACGCCGCCCAGCACGTCGAGGCCATGCGAATAGTTCCAGGCCGTGCCCGGCTCCGCGATCAGCGGAAGTTTCGCAACCACCTGTTCCGCCCAGACCTTGGCCGGAAGGTCGGTGCGCATCTCGCCGCCCTCGGCCCAGATCTTGGAGATCGGCAGGTTGGGCTGGATGAAGGAATAGATCAGGCCCGACGTATGACTCATCAGCTGGCGAACCAGGATCGGCTTGGTCGCCGGAACTTCCGTCCCGTCCTTCTGGTAGACCTTCACGTTGGCGAACGCCGGCAGGTATTTCGACACCGGCGCGTCGAGATCGAGCTTGCCCTCCTCGACATAGGTCATCGCGGTGACGGCGACGATCGGCTTGGTCATCGAGAAGACACGGAAGATGGTCTCGTCCGACATGGGCGTCGTCTGGCCGGGACCCTGGACGCCAAATCCATGCGCATAGCCAACCTTGCCGTGCCGGCCGACCAGCAGGTACGCGCCCGGAATCTTGCCTGAAGCGACGTCCGCATCGACCGCCGTGGTGATTTCGGAGAGTTTCGCGGGATCAAATCCCAGTGAGGCCGGATCGGCCATCACCAGCGACGAGGTGTTCGGATCGGCCACTTTGGCCTTTCCGCCCGCCATCGGTCCGTTCGCGCAGCCCGCCATCACGAGCGCCGCCGCAAGGGCGGTCAGGCCGATGCGCGCGGCCCCAAGCATCCTGTCTGGCTTCACGTTTGTCTCCCTTGAAACCCCTGTTCCCGGGCGAAACGCCGGGTTTTCCGTTCCATTGTCTAGTGCATCCGAAGCGGCTTCGCCTATCGTTTTCGAGCCTGGACCGCATTCCATTTCCGACCCGGCCGTCGTGCGCCTCGCGCAGATATGTGCGACACCGGGTTCGTCGCGCCATGGGGAGGTCAGGTCTATCCTGAAGGCAAGCAAGGCATTGTATACAAAATCTGTCTGCGGTACGTAATTTCTGGTACGGCGGACGCCGAAAGCCGAGGGAAGAAACATGATCCGAACCGCCACTGGCCTCGCGCTGGCCGCCCTGCTCGCCGCCTGTTCGCCGAACGCCGCCGCGCCGAACGCCTCGGCGCCGGCCGCCAGCGCCGACAACGCTGACAAGACGCCCTACAAGATCGATTTCGAGATCAAGGACGTCATGGACAACGTTATTGACTTCGCCGCCGACAACATGTGGGCGAAACAGGGCTGGGACGTTGATGAAAAGGGCGAGCACCCCCTGTTCCCGACAACCGAGGAAGAATGGGCCAACGCGGCCAAGGAAACGGCGACGCTCGCCGAAGCCGCCAATCTGCTGATGCTGCCCGGCCGCGCGGTCGACAACGACCGCTGGATCAAGCAGGCGACCAAGCTCCACGAGGCCGCGATGGAGGAATACCGGGCCATCAAGGCGCGCGACACGGAAAAGATGTTCTCCGTCGGCAGCGAGATCTTCATCGTCTGCCGGGACTGTCACGCCATGTACATCCTGGGGGAAGAACCGCCGAAATAGCCCGTCCCGCCGGCGTGATCGCGCGAATGTGAGCGCCGTCCATCATGCGGCGATTGTGCCGCCTTGCCGGACTGTCAGGGCGCGCTAGTAATGCTTGAAAAATGCCTTGGGGGGCGACTCGCCCGCCCTTGCGTCAGGGGAGCCGGCCAACATTGTTCCACGAATTCTTCAGATGGCTCCAGGAGGATCTGGGCCGAACCGACACGGCTGATTCCTGGAGCCTCCAGTTTCACGGTTCGCTGAACCTGTGGGGCCTCACCGAAGGCACGCACGTGATGACGCTGGTGCTCTTCGCCGGCACGATCTTCCTCGTCGACCTTCGCCTCCTCGGCGTCGCCTTCAAGTCGGTGCCGTTCTCCAAGCTGAACGACAAGATCCTGCCGCTCACGGTCGCCGGCTTCATCATCATGATCGTGACGGGCGTGATCCTCTTCCTCGCCAAGCCGCTGGACTACTACCACTCGGTCTGGTTCCGCACGAAGATGATCTTCCTGGTCATCGCGTCGCTCAACATCTTCTGGTTCCACTTCAAGGTTCAGAAGAACCAGGAAGAGTGGGACACGGCCGAAAACCCCCCGCGCGCGGCCCGTATATCGGCTGCGATCTCGATCACCAGCTGGACGATCATCATCCTGTGCGGACGTTTCATCGCCTACAACTGGTTCGACTGCGACAAGCTGGGCGCCTACGTCCAGGGCTATGCCGAGCGGCACCAGGCGATCGGCGAGACCTTCTTCAAAGGCCTTTATTCCTACGGCGAATGCGCCTCGATGATGAAGGTGCCCGACGCGGTGCAAGCCGCGCAGGACGCGGCGCCCGCCGCCGAACCATCACCTCCCCCGGACACGCCGCCAGCGGAGGGGACACCCGCCGAGCCGACGCCAGCTGAAACTCAGGGCGAGGGGAACTGATCCATGAACTTCCACGCGATCTTTCCTCTCATGGATCCATGGGTGAAGAACCTCGCCTTCGCGTTCCCCGCGTGGATCGTGAAGCCGTCGATCTGGATCTTCGCCGTCCTCGAGTCCTTCCACCTCCTCGGTCTCGCGATGCTGGGCGGATGCGCGCTGATCCTCGGCATGCGCATGATGGGCGTTCTGCTATCAAGCGTGCCGGTCCCCACCGTCGCGCGTACGCTGCGCCTCTGGTTCAACATTGGCGTCGCCCTGGTGCTGGGCACCGGCATCGTGATCGGCATGTCGAACGCCGAAAAGCTCTACGACAGTCCGGCCTTCCTCCTGAAAATGCTGTCAATGTTCGCCGCGCTGATCTTCAGCTACGGCGTCGTCACCTACTTCACCAACGAACAGGAAAACGCCGTTACGCCAGCAAAGATATGGGCGTCTGTCGCAGCCAATTTCTGGTTCCTCTGCGCTCTGGGCCTTCTGTTCGCAGGCCATTCGTTTACCGCACTCGCGCTGGTGCTGGTTGGCGGCGTCGCGGCGGCGGCCCCAAAGGGAACGTCGCGCTCGCCCGTGCTCTGGGTGCTGGGCGCGGGCATTCTCGCCACGCTCGCGATG
This sequence comes from Alphaproteobacteria bacterium, assembly GCA_016125405.1. Taxonomy (GTDB): domain Bacteria; phylum Pseudomonadota; class Alphaproteobacteria; order Caulobacterales; family Hyphomonadaceae; genus UBA7672. The sequence continues at coordinate 46,720 of WGLW01000007.1, forward strand.
AACTTCCTGCCGATCCCGGTTTTCTACGACGCGCCGAAGCTCGACGCGGCGGGACAACCGATCCTCGGCGCGGAAGGCAAGCCCGTCGAGACCATGCACTTCTTCTGGGAGTTCCTGAAGCACGACACCAAGCTGGGCATGGCCGGCTTCATAACCGTGATTCTGTCCGAGGCTCTGCGCGCCGTCACGATGATGCGGATCTGGCGCTCGGAAACGCAGACGGAAGCGGCGTCGGTGACTTTCAGCTTCGCGACTGCGCTCTGGGTTGCGTCGGTATGGGTGTTCGCCTTCTCCACCGGCGTGAACCCCGGCACGTTCCACCTCGTCTGCGCCCTCTTCCTGGTCGCGATGGGCATCGGCGGCTTCCGCACCCGCGTGACGCTCGGCGCCGCCGTGGCCACGCTCGTGGTCGCCGTGGCGATCGTCACCTACGGCTTCTTCCCGGTTCAGGAGGACTACGATACCTTCATGTCCATCAACAAATGGGCCATGCGGGTGATCGCTGTGGTGCTGGTTGCCGTGCTCGGCTGGGAAATGTTCAGCGCCAACAGCAAAGCCAACAAGGACGCGCCATCGGTCGTCAAGCTGGTCGGCCTGTTCTCACTCCTTGCCTGGATCACGGTCGCAGCGGGCGGGCGGTGGATCGGCCTCAGCTGATCCAGCCATAGCGCGAAAGCTACTCACAAAAGCCCCGGCGTCCTGTGCGCCGGGGCTTTTCGTTTCGACCGATTGGTCAAAATACTTTGCATTCCGTGATCCGCCGTGATCGGCCGTGATCAGCCGGTTTGATCTAGGCCAAATCGCAGGCGGCTTTCGCAACGACTCTCAGCCGGAAACAGCCGTGCGCAAGGACGCGCGGGGCGCGGGCAGGAGAGGAATATCCGGGTGCTTCACGATTTTTTCCGATGGATTCAGGAAACGCTGGGAGCAACCGCCAGCGCCGAATCCTGGAGCCAGCAATTTCGCGGCTCGCTTAATCTCTGGGGCATCACCGAAGGCACGCACGTCTTGACGCTGATGGTGTTTGCCGGATCGATCTGGCTCGTCGATCTTCGCCTGATGGGCGTCGCCTTCAAGTCAACGCCCTTCTCGAAGCTCAACGACAAGGTCCTGCCCTATACGGTTGTCTCCTTCGCCGTCCTGATCGTGACCGGCATTGCCCTCTTCCTCGCCAAGCCCGTGGACTATTATCATAACGTCTGGTTCCGGGCGAAAATGATCTTCCTGATCATCGCGGCGCTCAACATCTTCTGGTTCCACGTCAAGGTGCAGAAGAACGAGGCCGAATGGGACGAGGCGGACAAGCCGCCGACCAGTGCGCGCCTCTCGGGGGCGATCTCTCTTTCCTCCTGGGTGATCGTGATCATCCTTGGACGGTTCATCGCATACAACTGGTATGATTGCGGCAAGCCCTTGCCAGGCTTTGTGAACTGGTTCGCGGAATGCGCTTCCACCCCCTCCGGCATCGTCACAGCGGATGCGGCCCCGCCACTCGTCTTTCCCGCTTCTGGCGCCGAATCCTCCACATCCCAACTTGCTCAGGGGCGCTGAACCATGGATTTCCATGCCCTCTTTCCGCAAATGCAGGATTCGGTCGCGAGCCTGCCGAACGTATTCCCGGCCTCGCTGCTGAAGAACACCCAATGGGGATTTGCGGCCGTCGAAGCCGTCCATCTCCTCGCACTCGGCCTGCTTGGCGGATGCGTGCTCTTTTTGAACCTCCGCCTCCTGGGCGTCGGCGTCACCAGCGAAACGCCGGCAGGCGTCGAACGTCAGCTGCGTCCCTGGCTCTATCTTGGCGTGGCGGGCGTGCTGCTGAGCGGCGTTCTCATCGGCATGCTTAACCCCGAAAAACTGTTCACCAGTCCTGCCTTCTTCGCGAAAATGATCGCGATGGTCGCGGCGCTGATCTTCAGCTTCGGCGTCACGAACGCCGTTGCAAGCTCGCAAGGGCGCGTGTCACCCGGCGTGATGGCCGCAGCGATTGCAGCGTTCGCGCTGTGGCTTTGGTCAATGGGCGTCTTTTCCCTCTCATCGGGAACCAACCCCGGCACATTCCATCTGGTCGTCGCCGGATACGTGATCCTGTTCGCCTTCGGACAAAGAACGCGAATCCTCGCCCTGATCGCGTCCCTGGGCCTTATGCTTGCGGACCTCGTCATCACCTACGGCGTTATCGGTCTCGACCGCGACTACGACGGGTTCATGTCGACCACCAAACTCTTCGTCGAGATCGCGGCGCTGGTTCTGGTGGCGTTGCTTGGCTTCGAGATCGCTACGGGCAAGCAGGCCGATACAGGCAAACCCGCCAAACTGATCGCGGTCTTCTCGATCCTGAGCTGGGTGACCGTGGCGGCGGCCGGGCGGTGGATCGGACTGAGCTGATCGCCCGTCCGCTTCCGCAGAGGCCGGTCTGGCCCTGGCGCCTGTCACGGAGACGCCTGACACGGGCGCCAGGGCCCTATTGTTCCGCAGTGGAGCCGGAAGCGCGCCGTTCGGTCATGCGAGCGCCCTTGAGGATGTCAGCGAGGCCGTAATTGCCCTCGTGGCATGCGAACTCATACGTCCGCTCATCAGAGCGCAGCATCGAATACTCCGCCAGCCATGGCCGCGCATAGATCGCAGGATCCACCACCGTGAACTGATAGAGCAATTCGTCGTCGGAAACGCGCGAGAACCGTTCGACGACCTTCGAATCCGGCCCAATCAGAATTGGCCGCCCGACGCCAATCGATAGCCGGTAGCCGTCGTCAGGCCGAAAGCCCGTGGTCTCCACCACCAGTGTGTCGCCGTCCCAATGCGCCACGGACTCACCGAGGAACGTTCGAATCTCTGATGGCCCCGGCTTGCCGCCGATGCGAATGATCCGCGTCTCCCCGCCCGCCTCGCTCCAGATCACCACGTCATCCTTCGTTTGAACGATGCGCCGCGCCATGTTGATCGCCCAGGTCGTCATCAGAGGCGCCTGCCCCATGCCGGCCAGACAGCGCTCCCAGGTCAGGCGCTGTTCGGGCCCGTCCGACAGGGCGCCTGAGAACTGCTTGCGGAACTCGACCTGGCGCGCCGTCACCAGCTTGAGAGCTTCCGGTGTATAGGGCAGCAGGCCATCGGCAGGTTCGACAATCTGCCGGGTGCGGTATTCCCCCTTCACGCGGGCGAGCGAATGGCTGTCGGGATCGACAGCCTCCGGATCGAGCCCAGCCTCTCCCAGGGCGCGCGCTGCGCGCCGGATCAGGGCGACCAGCTGCTTCTCGCGATCCGGGCTGACGACAAGATCGTTTCCAAGCGCCTTTTCGACCGGCGTCAGAAACCTGTACGACCAGACGCCCTGGAAATCCGGCCGGCCATCTGGCGTCCGCGGCGGCTGGTAGCCCGAATTGACGGGCGCCGGCGGCGGCTCAGCCAGCGAGGAAGCGGCCGAAACAGCGAAAGCCGCCGCCAGCCCTGCCCAGAGCCATGAACGCATGCGCCGCTCCGATCCGGTCCTGGGGCCAGTATGTCCCACGGAGCGGACCAGAGCGAGAGCGGCCCTATTCCCCGTCGGCGTTGACGACCGTGTGTATGCCCTTCCGGTCGTCTGCCCGGGCGCCCGCGAGGATGCCGGGCAGCGAGTAATTGCCCTCATGGCAGGCGTATTCGTAGACCGGCCCGTCCGAACGGCGCAGCGGCATCTCCGCCTTCCACACCTGCGTGAAGATCTTGGGATCGTCGACCTGGAACTGGTAGAGGATTTCGTCCGGTCCAACCCGCGTGAAACGCTCGGTGATCTTGGCGTCCTCGGAAATGTAGAAGGTGACGTTGGTGTTGGTTCGCAGGCTCTCCTGCGGATGCATGCTGACGGTTTCGACCACCAGCGTGTCGCCATCCCACCAGCCGATGGAATCGCCCATCCAGCGCCGCATCGCCGGCGGCTGGTGCTTGCCGCCTATCCTTATGATGCGTGCGTCGTGGTTCATCTCGACGTCGATCATCAGCGCGTTCTTCGTCTGAACGAACTGGTACTGGTTGTTGTAGAGCACGTTGATCATCGGCGGCCCGGCGCTCGAGCCGTAGCCAACAACGCAACGTTCGCCCAGCGGACGAATTTCCGGGCCGTCAAACGTCGTCCGGCGGCGCATCAGATCGTCCTGATAGATTTTCCGGCCCGCCGCGCTGTAGGGAATTTTCCCGTCCGGCGGATCGACCACCCACGATGTCCTGTATTCGCCGTTGACGACCCCGATTGTGGTGCCGGCATCGATATAGACATTGTTGTAGCCGCCAACGCCGCGTCCGGCAGGCGGCGCGCCGCTGTTGGGGTCGGTCCGCATACGGCCGGCGGCGGTCCGCTCCGCCGTGCGCCTGGCGATCGCATCCGCCTGGTCCTTCGTGATGGTCGGACCCTTGAACTGCGACGGGCGCTCGAGCGTTGTCAGTGACCCATTGGTCCAGACGCCCTGAAAATCCGGATGGCCATCGGGCGTGCGTGGCGGCTCATAAGCTGCGGCCGCCTGCGCAACGGCCGGTCCGGCGGCGCACGCCAGCGCGGCGGCCAGCATTGTTGATACGATCAGGGCGCGTGCGGACATCATGGTCTCCTCCCGGCGCGGACGTTTCGCGGTCCGTCTTTCCTTGCCGGGATCATCGGCGTCTCCGCCGAGTCATTCAAGCCGCATGGAGGCCCTGCCCTTCACATCGCAGCGATGCGCGGACCTCGCGCCTGTCCACCCCAAAAAGCAAAACCCGCCGCCGGATGTCCGGCGACGGGCTTGCTGGTTCAAATAGCAGTCGTGACGAGGATCAGCTCGACGTCGCGCTGCACTTTTCTTCCTGACCGCCTTCGGAGGAGTCGGCGCCATCGCGCGGCGCGCCGGTTCCCGAGGAGCCCACGAACAGTTTGCAGCCGTTCGGGAAGGTGATGTCACGGCCGTTGGCCTTGCAGGTGCGG
>WGLW01000032.1 GCA_016125405.1 Alphaproteobacteria bacterium
CCACAGCCGCTCGACGAACACGTTGTCCCGCCACGCGCCTCTGCCGTCCATGCTGATGGCGATATCGGCATCTTTCAGCACCTTCGCGAACGCCACCGACGTAAATTGGCTTCCCTGGTCGGTGTTGAAGATCGCAGGCCGGCCATGTCGCGCCAGCGCTTCCTCCACCGCCTCGATGCAGAAGCTTGCATCCATGCTGATGGACAGCCGCCAGGCCAAGACCCTGCGGCTGAACCAGTCGACCACCGCCGCCAGATAGACGAAGCCCCGCGCCATCGGCACGTAGGTGATGTCCATCGCCCACACCTGGTTCGGCTGCGTCACCGGAACCTTGCGCAGGAGATAGGGGAAGATCTTGTGTCCCGGCGCAGGCTTCGAGGTGTTCGGCCGGCGGTAGATCGCCCCGATGCCCATTGTCTTCATCAGCGTCGCGACGTGCAAACGCCCCACCTCGAAGCCTTCTCGCTTCAACAGGGCCTGCAGCATCCGGCCCCCGGCGAAGGGATAGTCGAGGTGCAACTCGTCGATCCGGCGCATCAGCGCAAGGTCGGCAGCCGGCGTTGGTCGGGGCAGGTAATAGACGCTGCCCCGGCTGATCCCCAGCAACCCCGCCTGGCGACCAATCGGCAGTTTGTGCTTCCGGTCGATCATTTCCTTGCGCCCGGCAACAGGCCTGCCTTGTCGAGCGCACCGGATATCGCAGCAGGGACCGTGGCCGAAGGCCGCGTAAGCCCTGCGGAGGATCATTCTCCAGCGCCAGCTGACCGATCTTGGCGTGAAGAGACTTCACGTCGATCGCAGAGGTGGCCGCCTCGGACTTCTCGCCGCTGCCGAACACGTCGGAGGCGCCTTGCAGCAACTGCTCCCGCCACGTCGAGATCTGATTGGGATGCACGTCGAACTGCTCAGCCAGCTCCGACATCGTCTTCTCACCGCGTATCGCGGCAAGCGCCACCTTTGCTTTGAAGGCCGGGCTGTGGTTCCGGCGTGGTCGTCTGCTCATCGTCGCTCCTGCTCTCGGCTATCATGCCGATCTCAGGCGGAAATTCCACTTAGCCCCGTGTGCAGATTTCCCGAGCCACCTCTGAGCAAATGCCGCGAATTGAGCGGCAAGTCAGCCGCTCGTCATTCGCACGAGCGTCACTTTGGATTAACCAAGGCTCTTGCATAATGACCGCGCTGTCCCGCGCAGAAACATTCTCCGCGGGATCATCTGAAGCCAAGGTCACTGCATCGCTCATCGACAAGCCAAGGCAGATGGCGTCCCCAAGGTCCTTGACCTTACGCCTCGAGCCACTCGTCACGCGCCAAACTATATGGTCGAGTTCACGGACCATCTGGCGAGCGATCTCGATGCCGGCACTGTGGTTCTCCCCCTTCCGCAAATTGGCGACATACATGCGCGGACAGACGAACATTGCCCGTCCGAGCGCCTCCGGCCGCTTATGTTAGATCGGCAAAAGATCCCATCTGTCCTCGAACGGAATGGCCGTGCCCCAATTCATGCCACTCCATTCCGGTTTGTACTTCACCCCGCTGACCCTGTAGGCTTGAAGCAACTCGTTAAGCTGCGGTTGCGGTAGAACGAAAAAGCGAGTCTTCAGTCTTTCTGGCGTCACCAGACAGAGAACATAATACAAGTTCTCGATGGAAGCCTTTTCGCGGATGCGCCAAAAATTGGGAGTCGATTGGCCCTTCACATCAATGGAAAAACATGAGCCGCTCTTCGCCATGACTAGCAAATCCGCCAACGGCGTCGCGTTTCCCATCGTGAACGAAACTGCGCATTCGCGCCTACACAGTTCTGCCGCGGTCGCAAATTGCGCTGCCCACTGGACGTGATGTCTATCCATGCCCTCTGAATGCCAACAACTGCTGCCCTACAAAAGACTGCCCGGAGACGCCGCGTTTACTGCACGGTCTGACGCTATTTCGCGGGAAACTGATTTTCGTCCTTCTTGTATTGCGCCGGCTGGTAGGGACCGCCGGGAATTCCGGAGCCGGCTGTAGCCGACGCCAGGAAGTTGGCCTGTTGCGCCAGTGGAATGTATCGCGGCGCCGCCTTTTCCATGGCCGCAACTATGGCGTCCGCGATCAACGCAGCGAGCGGATTAGCCGAACTGCTGTTCTGCGGTGAATACTGCATCTGTGCGAAATTGGACCAAAGCTCCTCGCCGGTCTTGCAGCTCCTTATCGAGTAATTGAACGCGACGGTCGTCACGGTCTTGAGAATGGCGTACTTCGCCTCCCACTTCTCGATCGAGATGTAGAGCGCCGCGTCGCAGTCGAAGAGACGTCCGAGTCGGCGGGTATCCGCCTGATAGATCAGGCCGGTGTCGGCTAATCCTTCCTTTTCCAAAACGGATTTCACCATGTGTGCCGGAAACACGTAATAGCCGCGTTCAGCGAATGGTTTGGAAACGGTCGAGAGGAAGTAGTCCGACGCTTCGACCGAAACTGTGTTGTTGAGAGCTGGCAAAACCAAAATGCTGTGCGGGTCTGCAGCGCGAAATGCGGTGTAGTCTTTCGGCGGCGGTCCTGAGACGCACCCTGCAGCAAGCAGCGACAGTGTAACCACAAAGATCAAGCTGAGTTTCATGACTGGCCTCGGTCAAGAAGTGGGTGTCGAGGCCGTCGCCTCGGTGACAGTCGGCGCAGGCGATGAAGCGTCTTGTGGTGCCGGAGCGACACCGTGGCCGGCGTCTATTCGCTCAATCACGCCTGTCAGAAACGGTCTTGCTTCAGGAAATGCGGCCATCTCCTTTTTGAAGTCAGCGACGGCCTCGGTTTGTTGACCATCTTCGAGGTTCAAATATCCCAGCTCTGCATAGAGACCTGGAGCGAGGCGGTTGGTCCGCTCACCCTTGTCGATCGCCGCCACTAGCGTCTTGCGATAATTTTCTCGCGTCTCCGGATGCTTGGCGTAGGCGTAGAGCGAACCTTCATATCCGCCCCATTCAAAGCGCGATGGCGTGGCGCAGCCAACGAGCACACACGCGCTCGCCGCCGCCAAAACTGTCTTGAACATTGCCCCTCCCCTCAGTCCGCTCTCACGAGGCGGCTTCGACTTTCACCGAGCTGTCCCGGCCGACATAATAATCCCGGTCAACTAGCGTCCCGGCGGCTGACTCGACACGTACACGGTGCGTGCCAGGCGTAACCGCAAGAACCCTTTTACCTGCGAAGTCTCCTGCCTTGCCGGCGGTTGTTCCATCGACCGAAATGACTGCATCCTTCGGAAGCGATCCAAAATTGAGCGAGCTCGATGTTCCACCCTGTGTCACAGTAGATGTCGGATAGGTACAAGCGCTCAGCATGAGGCTCGCTACGAGCCCGAATGATTTGACGCCGCCCATCACTTGTCCTCCACGACAATAAGTTTGGTCGGCTCGCGACCGGCAAGCGAACCTGACACCAGCGTTGCTGTGGAGCCTTCGCCGTATTCGCCATCGCCAAAGAAGGAAGCGATCTGTATTTCGGCGACGTGCTCGCCGGGAAGCGTGATCGGCAGACCCGACTGACCGCTCTTCACGGTCTCACCTCGGGTTTCAACGGAGAATTTGTCTCCGACCTTCAAGCCCTGACTCTTGCCGCCGCTTACGAAGACGCGATCACCATCAATGCGAAGCACGTCCGTCGTCCAGCGGCGGGACTGGAGTTTGCCCACCAGCTCGCTGGCAAGATCTGAGATGGCGGCAGAAATCGCCGAGTCGTTGATTGATGAGTCATAGGCGGCGCGAGAGCCAAATCCGGCGACCTCGCCGGCCTCGACGGCGGAATTGCCTTTGCCTGATGCGCTGAAGAACGCGAGTCCCGTGCGTGGATCAACGAGACGCGCCTCGACAGTCGCGACCGCCGTTTGCTTCTTGGTTGAGCTAAGGAAGCCAGACTGGCCCTCGGTCTTCCTGCCAAACTCGGTCACGGAGCCGATGATCAACGCGTCAACGCCAACAAGATTGGCTGATGGGTCGATTTTGAGGATGTCGCCCTCGGCTTTGACGGCATCCAGGTCACCGCGTTCAAACACCATGAACCTACCGGTATCAACCAGGCGCGCTGTGAGCATGTCCGCCGCCTGAGCCGCAAGGGGATCGAGTTCGCCGCCGGTGAGCAGTGCCTTGCCGTAGTTCGTGCTGTTCGAGAAGCGCGCCACCGCGATCTTGCGCTTGAGCGTTGGAACAGCTGGCGTCGCAGCAACTGCCGTTGGCCCGATGGTCGTTGGAGCAATTCGCTCCGGAGCCTTCTCAATCGTCGCGCAGCCGGCGAAGCCTAGCGCTGCAATGCACAGCGCTATCGCTTGTTGAGATCGGTGCATGATGAATTGGCCCCCTCCGAAGTCCTTTTGCCCCATCACACGGCATATGAGTCGGGTCAACCTTGTTGCCAGTATGACGCGAACTTTGGCGAACCAAGTCTCCCGGCCCATTCAGGCATTGACGGACGCCGAAGCTGAGAAGCTGAAGCTAGGGTTGGCTCCTGAGACCACGGAAGACCGCTGGTCCGTATACTACGAGAACGGCTGGCTGTACTTTCATCGAAGCTGGACCGGTACGTGCTTTTTCGGTTTGAGACTCGAGGGTTCACCTGCGGGCGTTAGGATAGAGGTAATTTTGGCTGGTCAGACACCTTCCAAAGTATGGGTAAAGGACCAACTTCTCAGCCGAAAAATGCCGAGGCACCGCATTGTGGTGGTCGCGCCCTTTCTAAGACTTCGGTTTCAAGTCGCCTTGGGGGATCGGTTCTGCCCAGACTCCGGTTCGTGAGAAGCTCTTTGGCGGATGATTGGCGCCCAATCTCACCAGCTGCATGACCAGACATTGTCGCCAACTACGCCGTGACCGGGGCCTAGCCAGCTGGTACCTTCCCCGAGTTGGGGAGTTGACCATGAAAGTCACCGGTCTTGTTCTTGCCTGCGCCGGATTGGCCCTTTCGGCATATGCGCAACCGCCGGAGTCAAAGTCGCTTGTAGAGCATCCGCCAAGTTCGCCGCCGCCGCCTCCGGCCGGTCTTCGCGAGCCCCAAGTTGCACAGCCGGAGCATCCGCTGGTCATCGCCAAGGGCGACTTTGACGGCGACGGGCGACCGGACAGCGTGGAGCGGATCCCGGGGGCCTATTCGAAAAGCCAGCGAATCCAGGTTCGCCTCGCCGCCCATCCCAAGATCCCCTACTTCATCTTCGAGGGCTGGCCGGAATCTCAGCTCGACACGATGAAGTTCGAGGTTGGGCGTCCCGGTCTCTATCTTCTTTCGAAGAGCTTCAGAACGAAGGCTGGCGAGCGCAAGACCTGCTATCCTTATCCGACCCGTATGCCCAATGATGTTGTGGTCATCGAGATGCCTGGCCGGGTGGGCGTCATGGTGAAGCATTGGGCCGCTTCCATGGGTGGCTTCGCTGGAGATTCAGAGCCCTACGCAACCGCAGCCCACCCGCCGGAATGTCCTGAAGGGCTCACGCGCTGACGTCCGAAATTGCCTCGCGGTCAGATCCGGGCGCAGACTTCAGACGCCACATTTGCGCCTGCGTCTAGGTCTCTACTGGCATGTAACGCTGCAGGGGGAGGACGAGAATGCTGGCATGGTGGCGGACGACCATTCCAGTGGCATTGCTTGCACTCGTCGCCTGCAACTCAGCGATCGAAAGCAAGCATGCGGGATCGCCCCCACATGAGCAGTCGTCAAAGGTCGTCGTTGCCTACCGGCTCTCTCCAGTCTTCGACGCCGGGACTGAAATCGAAGCCCTGAAAGTCGACGTTGTGCTCACCGGACAAGTTAGCGGCTCCAACGAGGTTCGGTTGCCGGCGCGCTTCGCTGGAGGCCCTGACCTGACCCGGACCTTCACCGATGTGACAGCGAGTGGTGGCGAACTCTTCAAAGGCGAACATCCCGGTCAATGGATCGTGCGCGCCCTCGCTGGAGCCAAAATCACATTCAGCTACCTCGTTCACTCAGGCATCGATCATGATCCGGACTCGGCTGACGAACAGCCATTTGCACCCTAGATTCGCAAGGACTGGTTCTATCTCTATGGCCAAACCATCTGGGCAAGGCCATTACTTCCGGCAGATACACACGCCACATTTGCCTGGAACGGGCCGAAAAGCTTCGTGTTCGCGTCGGACCTTGAACAGTTTCCGCCTGGCGGTGGACGCCTTGGTGGCGGAACCGGAATGACCGGAAGCACCCTTCTCGGCGGACGCAATGTGCGTGTGCTTAGAGATGGGCCGGTGCGCATCGCCCTGCATGGACATTTTTCGACGTCCGACCAGGATCTTCTGAAAATCGCATCTGGCGTCATCCAGTATCAGCGAACCTTTTTCGGCGAGCGCCAGGATCAACCGTTTCTCGTGAACATTGCCGAGGTCTTGAGCGAACCAGGCGTGCGCGGCGCGATCGGCGGCACAGGGCAGGACGACGCCTACTCGATCGCCATGACGGAAGACGTGCCGCGATCACAGCTTCTCTCGACTTTCGCTCACGAAACGTTTCATTCCTGGACTATCGGGCAGACGACACGCGAAGAGCTTTGGCTACACGAAGGGTTCACAGACTATTTCGCCACGGCGACCGCCCTGCGAGCCGGTCTGATGACGCTCGATGAATTTGTCGAGGTCTGGAACGATCGTCTGCTGGCCTACGCCGCCTCCCCCGCCCGGACGCGCGGCAATGCCGATATGACCAATCGCTGGGTCGATCCCGCCGCGGAGCGGATGCAGTATCTCCGGGGGGCGCTCCTTGCGGTGGTGCTGGATCGACGCCTGCGCGATGCATCCGCAGGCCGCATATCCCTGGACAGCATCATTGCTGAGCAACATCGGCGCGCATCGATTGATCCACAGGCCAGCGCGCTCGACATGCTGCGTCAGCTGACAGCATCGGCCGGCGTGGATATCTCGGCCGATCTCGCGACGCATATCGACAAGAGTCAACGCATCATCTTGAGCCAGGGAGCCTTCGGGCCGTGCTTCCAGGTCGAAACGAGGGAGACCCCGTCCTATGACCGCGGGTTCGACATGGAGGCAACCGTGAAGGCCGCCATGATCGCGACCGGTGTGGACCGCGCAGGTCCCGCATATGCGGCGGGACTGCGCAACGGCATGAAGCTGGTGCGCGCCCTGGAAGGACGGCTGGGCGATTCCACACAGCGCGCCGCCTGGCTTGTTGAGGTCAACGGACAGCAACACATTCTGCGCTGGCTGCCCGCTGGCGCCGGCCGAATGACGGTTCAAATGCTTGTACGCGTACCGGACGCGTCGGCAGATCCAATCGAGTGCAGCCTCAACTGACGCGACGCGATCGCCCCCTTCGGTTGCGCCGGTTGTGGACGACCGGAAAGGGCCAAATCGAGCCGTCCTGGCGTGCTGACCAAAACGGCTGATGCTCGCCAAAGGCGGGCGTTGGTAACTATGCCGGACATGAGCGCGGCTCGACCATGCGGCGGCCAACCGTCACCGCGAGTGTCACGCGCCTAAACTTCGTCGACGCGCGCAACTCTGCAACTCCGTCAGACGGAGAGCTTACCGCTGGCCCAGACTGCCCACAACAGCACGGGCGAAAGAAGAGTGGTGAGAAGACAGTAGAAACAGAAGCTTCCGAGCTTCAGCATGTCTTCCACGCCGACGACGTTCGCAATCGTGGCAAGAACGGCAAGCGCAACAAGAAGATAGTGAACCCAACTCCGCTTGCTGCGAAACAGCAGCACAAGCGCGATCACCGCATACAATCCGGCGCCCAAATAGCCGTCGGGCACGCCGAACGGCTTGGCAAAGGGGGCGTCGGCGACATTTTCACAGCCGTATCCGGTGAGCGGGCAGACCATGTGATTTATGACCCGCGCTTGATAGAGCCCGACGTACAGCATCGCGGCGGCGCTGGTCACCGATACAAAAAGAGCGAATATTCTGGACTTCGTCATGCGAGCCAACCTCCGCCACTTCGATCTGAGCCATCGCTCCGCACGCTGCGTCAAGGAATGCTGAGCGCCCGGTCGAGCGAAACGCTGCCCCCGCCGCGTGCGATCAGGTAAATGAGCAGGCCCGCCCAGCTGAGATGCGTAGGCCAGGCGTCGGGATAGACGAAGACTTCGATCACCAGCGTCATGAAGAGGAACGCCGCGGCGGAGAGGCGCGTCATCAATCCAAGCACCAGCATGATCGAGAAGATGTGCTCGGAATACGCCGCCATAGGCGCAGCGATGTCGGGTGACACCAGCGGGATCTTGTACTCGGTCTGGAAGAGGAAATAGGTGCTTTGCTTGATGTGCAGGAAGCCATCCACCTTGGTTCGGCCGGACATGAAGAACACGCCCGCGACGCCAAGGCGGCAGACCAGCGCGACGGCCCATTCGGGGATCGCGCGGTTGGGCCAGGCAAGCAACGCGCGAAGCGGGCCTGGTTCAGAGGCTTTGGTCGCCGTGTCGGTCATCGCATTTATCCCCGGTCAGCTGATGTGAGGCCGACGAAAAGGCCGCGCGCGACGCACTGGGCCATGATATCCGGCAACGCGGCGTCCGGTTCGGTGGAAAAGGCCGCCTCCGCTGCCGCCATCAGGCTGCCGCCGTCGCCGAGCGTCGCCAGAAATGCGTGCGTCGCCGGGCCGATCAGATCGGTTTTGACCTCCTGACCTGCCCGCCAGATCAACAGGCGCTCGGGTCGGTCTTCGATGGCGAGGTCTCCCTCCGGTGGGCGCGGGCCCTGATGGACAAGCCACAGGCTAGCAAGCGTCTGACCGAAACGCGCCAGCCGCATAGCCGGGTTGAGGACAACGCCGGTGGTCTCGAGATCGTTGGTCGTCAACTCCGCCAGCGCATTCGGACCCAGCACACCGGCGTCGGCCGCAAAATAAGCCTCCCACCACATCTGATCGATTTGCGCGACGAGGCCGAGCCAGGGCGTGTCCTGCGCAGGAGGAAAGGCGCTAAGCCAGTCGGGAAGTCCGGCGCCGTAGCGCATGAGAGAGGGTTCGGTGGGTGGATGCGCGGTGGCGTATTCGCGAGCGGCGGCGCGGAACCATGTCTCGCCCACCATCTGCACAACGGTAGAATAGGTCGCCGCCAGCGCATCGACCGCACCCTTCATCACCGTGTTGCGATAAACTGAGAGGCCATCGCTGTGTCCCGCAAGCCAGGGCGCCAGCACGGCAGCGTCTCCCTTGATCGCTGCGCGCAGCGCCTCCTCGAAGGCGGACAAGCTACGCATTGACGCGGCTCCGGCTGCCCGGTGCTGGCGTCACCGCATGCGCCGACGAGAGAATACCCGCCGCCTGCGCGCGTTCGGCCATCAGCTCGGAAAATTCGGGAATGTTGTCGTCGCGCTCGATCAGCGCCGGGCGCGGACCAGTGCGGCGGATCACCCGCTCGAATAGCGCCCACACTTCGGGGGAGACCGCCACGCCATGCGTGTCGATCAGGAGCGCTGCGCCGAGCCGTTCGTCGGGCGCGTGGCCAGCAAGATGCACCTCGCCAATCAGATCGGCAGGCACGGCGTCGACATAGGCATTGGCGTCGAAGCCAAGATTGTTGGCGCTGACATGCACGTTGTTGACATCGAGCAGCAGACCGCAACCGCTGCGCCGGCACAGTTCGACCAGGAAATCCACCTCGCCATACGCGTGGCCGTCGAGATGCAAATAGAGGGAAGGGTTCTCGATCAACAGGCGTCGCCCCAGCGCGTCCTGGGCCCGGCCGACATTCGCGGCGATACGGTTCAGCGCCTCATCGGTACGCGGGAAAGGAAGCAGATCGGGATGATAGACGCCGCCGCGTTGTGACCACGCCAGATGCTCGGACATCACGAAAGGTTCGAAGCGATCAGCAAGGCGCCTCAACGCAGCAAGGTGGATGGGATCGGGGTCCTCGTCGGCCGCGAGCGACAGCCCCACGCCATGAAGCGACAGCGGATGGCGAACCCGCACGGCTTCCAGCCATGCCAGTCGCGGTCCACCGTCGCACATGTAGTTTTCAGGATGGACCTCGAACCAAAGGCCAGCCGCATCGGCTGAGCGGGCGTCCGCGTAGTATTGCGGCTTCAGGCTCAGTCCGGCGGCTGGCTGCGGGGTCATGGGTTCGTCCCGCCTCAGGCTTTCGGGGTCAGCGAGCCCATGCCGGCAGGCGTCGAGACGGTTGCACAGGTGCCGGCTTTGACCAGCGACCAGGCGTTGCCCTGGTAATCAACTTTCGAGGTGCCGGCGCAAGTGGTTCCAGCGCCCGCCTTGCAGTCGTTTTCGTGCGCTTTGGCGATGCCGTAGCATTTTTCCATGCCCTTCATCTGCGCGGCGGTCACGGGTTTTTTCATCATGTGGTCTTTGTTGTCTTGTGCGCTTGCTGCACCCGCCAACGCGGTAAAGGCGAGCGCGCTCATAAGGGCGGCGGCCGTGGCTGTTCTGGTAGCTGACATGGGTGTCTCCTCACTGAAAACGCGCCGCAGGACCAGCCGAGGCGCGTGACGAACCATGTTCGTCTTTGAGGAATACGTTCACGCACAGGCTTTGGTTACAGTCACTCCCCGGGGATCTCACCTACGTACCAGCCCGGCGGTTTGGCTGGCTGGCTCAGCGCGACGGGTATTGACCGATGTTCGTTATCCGACTGTCCGGCTGCTTTGGGCCGAGGCTGTGTGAAAACGCTCCAGCGCCGATTTTGAGAGGTCGGAACCGGCGCCGACCGCGCTATCAATACTTACGTGCGAATGGCTTCGTTCAACTAGACTTTGCGCGCGCAATTTCATTTCGCAGCTTTTCGTCGTGCCGGCGTTTTCACACAGCCTCGGCCAATCCCTGCCTTTACGCCAATCGCCCCGATTGACCGGAATGGAACCGTCTCCGGACTTTGAAGGGAGTAGAAGCCGTACAGTCTCGAGTCCGACGCGAGTATGGCGGAGTATCTCCAGGTAACTTCACCTCGTGGAGATGCGGTCAGATTTCTTCCGGGTCCTCCGAGCAGCCATTTCAATACCCACCAATGACTCTCCGGTGGCGGCAGCGATATCTGCGCGCGCTGAGTCCCTCGCCTCTTCGACGCGCACGGTCGGAAAGCGTCCCAGAGACCGCCTGCGTGTCTTGCCGCGTTTCGACCTGTAGAAGACATAGAACGTCTTGAGACCGCTCGGCAGAACGCGGACGTGAAAGCCCTCAACCGTAGTATCCCAAACCGAATATTCTTCGCCTTGAGCTTCGAGCTCCGCGACCAAGGTTTTGGTGAGTTTGATTTTGCGCTTTGCGTTGGGCACGTAGGAACTCCGTTTGGAAGCATATTGGAAGCAGGCGGGATCGCTTTGCTTCGTGCTTCCAAGTGGTTCCTAACGGCCAAGCCGCTCGTTTTTCCAATAAAAACTGACACCTAGCGTAGAGGTTGGTACACGCCGGTGCGGCTTCGTAGAAATCGAAACGGTCTCCAAAACCGGGTGTCGTGGGTTCGAGTCCCTCCGCCCCTGCCAGGGTTTTCCCTTCTTATTGCAGGCCCGGACGTTCCGAGATCCGGTCGCGCCAATGCGCAAGGTTGGGCAGGTCTTCCCACGGCTTGAACTTCATGATGCGGCCGAAGCCCAGCGCCACGAAGAGCGTGATATCGGCAATGCTGAACCGGTCCGCGGCGACATAGGTTGTGGACTTCAGGTGCAGGTCGATGAATTCCGCCATTTTGCGGGCGCGGCCTGAACTGATCTCGGCCCATTCGGCGGATTGCGGCTTTTCCAGTTCGGCCATCGCCGGATGCGCGTTGCGGAACCAGTGCGCCACCGGCAACAGGTAGGTGAGCTCCATTCTGCGGTCCCACATCTCGATGACGGCGCGCTCCTTTGGCGTCGCGCCCATCAGGTTGGGTTCGGGATTCGTGGCTTCGAAATAGGTGCAGATTGCGCGGCTTTCGGTGATCGCCGTGCCGTCGTCCAGCACCAGGGCGGGCACCTGGCTCAAGGGGCTGATGGCGCGATACTCGGCCTCCTTGTGCTCCTTCTTCATGATCGAGATTTCCTCGCGCTCGACCTTGTCCCAGATGCCCTTCTCCTGAAGGAAATAGCGCACCCTGTCCGGATTGGGCGCCTTGTCGGCCACGTAGAGCTTCATCGGGACATCCTCTTCCTGTCGCCCGCCTGCCGGCATACTGGCACACGCGCAAATCTGCTGCACCGGATTATCGGCGGCGCACTTTCGTTCGTTTCACCCTGGTTCGCCCTTCGGGCTGCGTCGGCGTGCGCGCGGCGCGGCCTGAGGCTGTCAGCCGCGGCCGGCGGCGCTCTGGGATCAGCGCGCCAAATTCGGCCAGCAATTCTACCGGCGAAACCTCGACCACCTCGCCGGGCGCAAGCGTTCCCAGTTGCAGCGGACCGTACGAGACGCGGATCAAACGGCTCACCTTCATGCCCAGGCTCTCAAGCGCGCGGCGAACCTCGCGGTTCTTTCCTTCGCTCAAGCTGACGTCGATCCATGAATTCGCGCCGGTGCGCGTTTCGAGCGTGGCGATGATCGAGCGGTATTCGACGCCTTCGTGGACGATGCCGTCGCGCAGGCGGTCGAGCTCGGCCTGTTCGATCCGGCCATACGCCCGCGCACGATAGCGGCGCGGCAGCCCGGTTGCCGGCAACTCCATCGCCCGCGCAAGCTCGCCATCGTTTGTGAGCAGCAGCAGCCCCTCGGTGGCGAGATCGAGCCGACCGATTGTGACCACGCGCGGCAAATCCTTCGGCAGCGCATCGAAGATGGTCGGGCGCCCGTCAGGATCCTTGTTGGTGGTCACCAGGCCGGAGGGCTTGTGATATCGCCACAGCCGCGTGGGCTCGATGCGGCGCACCGCATGTCCGTCGACCAGGATCGTCTCTTCGCCGGTCACCTTGAACGCCGCCGTGTCGAGCCTGCGTCCGTTCACGCTCACCCGTCCCTCGGCGATCATCCGCTCGACATCGCGCCGCGAGGCGACGCCCGCACTGGCGAGATACTTCGCGATGCGTTCGCCTTCGCCCAATCCTCCCTGCTCCTCGCTCATGCGCCTGATCCGTCGGCCGGACGCCGCAGAACGCCACGCGTGAAGCGGTGAAGCAGAAGGACAATGCCGAACAGAACCGTGGACAAGGCGAGGATCGCCGCGCCGATGGTCCAGGGCTGATGCGCGTTTTCGTGCTCGGCATAGTCCATCAGGTGGAGACCATAGAGAAAATCGTAGGTGCGCCAGAGATCGGTGCGCGCAGGGCCGAGCTGGCCGTTGATCGCGCTGATCCAGACCACGGGATGGCCCGGCCCGTCGAAATGCGCGGCCCACGCCTGACCGGGCAGACCTGCCTCGCGCGGCGCCTTGTCGACCAAATCCATCGAAGCCAGGGCGCCCTTGCCTGCCCACGCGCGCGTCGCGACCTGGCGGGCGAGGCCTTCGGAAATCGGCGACATGATCTCGCCCGTCTCGGCCGACACCAGGAACACGCCGAGCGCCGCACGGATTTCATAGACCGGGATACCTGCCAGCGAGCGAAGCGTGACCTCGGTTGGCGCATCCTCCACCACGGCTTTCAGCGCGTCCGTGGACGACAGCTTCACCCGGCGCATGTCCACGGCGCTGTGCGCGGGCGGATGCAGCAGATGCTCGCCGCGCACCTGAGGCAGGGCGAAGGCCGTGAAGAAGAGGCCGGTCGCCGTCCAGACCGCAAGCTGCGCGCCAACAATCAGGCCGAGCCATTTGTGGATGCGGGCGACCAGCCGGGCTGTACGCGGAGAGATCATGCTGCCGCTTAGCCTTGGGGGACGCTTCCGTCCATGGGGCGCCTCTTGCCGGTCACCAGCTTAGCTCTGGCATGGCGTACCGCGCCACCGCCCCGTCCGCCGCCAGAACCGCCTGTGCGGACTCCAGAAACCCTTCGCCATCCGCCATGGCGTGACCGTGTATGCCCCCGCCGATGAACAGGGCGTCCATTCCCATTGCGTTTGCGCCGCGCACGTCGGTCGCAGGGCCATCGCCGATGCCCAGAACCCGTTCGGGCCGGATGTCGCGTCCCGAGATTTCCGCCACACGCTCCATGGCCAGGCGATAGATCGGCGCGTCGGGCTTGCCCGGCCGGATAACCTCCCCGCCGAGCGTCTCGTAGATTGCGGCGAGCGCCCCCGCGGACCAGATCAGCCGGTCGCCATGGCGGAATTGGATGTCCGGATTGGCGCATATCATCGGCAGGCGATAGGCCGCCAGCCGCTCCAGCTCGTCGC
The DNA here is from genome assembly GCA_016125405.1 of Alphaproteobacteria bacterium. Taxonomy (GTDB): domain Bacteria; phylum Pseudomonadota; class Alphaproteobacteria; order Caulobacterales; family Hyphomonadaceae; genus UBA7672. The sequence continues at coordinate 14,179 of WGLW01000032.1, forward strand.
GATAATCGTCAGGATGCCCGTGCGGATACTCGCGAAGGCTGGTGCAGCAGATGACGCGCGCCCTTGCCGGGTCGTCGGTGAAGTCGAGATCAAGCCCGCCATAGACGGACCGGTCCTCCGACAGGCCGATGGGATAGACCGGGCCCGGCGCATGAATCTGAAGTTCGTGATGCGTGGCATCGCCAGAAGCCACGACATCGTCGAAACAGTCATCCGGAACGCCGACACGGGGAAACACGGCCGTCACGCGGGCCTTAGGCACCGGCGCGTTGGTGATCAGCACCACGGGGCCGCGCTCCGTGCGGAATGCCTTCAGCGCGGCGCACGCCCGGTCGAACGCCCGTTTGCCGTCGTGCAACACGCCCCAGACATCGCACAGGATGGCGTCGTAACGGCCGGCGACCTCCGACAGCCCCGCGAGCAATTGTGTCGGTGATGGATCCGGCAAGCCGCTCACACCGCCTGCGCGGCGACGCGGCGGATGAAGTCCGGCGGCGGCGCCGTTTCTTCAAGCAACGACCCCTTGATCGGCCGCGGTGCGCCAAACACATGGCCCTGGCCAAACGGGATGGCGAATTCGAGAATCTCGATCACCGACTTCTCACTCTCCACCTTCTCGGCGATGAGATCGATGCCATAGCGTGTGAAAAGAGCCGGAACATCCTCCGGCGCGATGTCGCGGGTGACCGCCGTGATCGGACGTTCGCCACCCGGCGTCAGTTCTTCCAGAAGGCGTTCGCCGTTCACCTTCACGAAGCGCACGCCCGCATTCTGCAGTTCCTGCAGATCGACCATCAGCCCGTCGCCCTTGTCGAGGGAGAAGCGGAACCCGAGCTCGCGCAGGCGGCCCATGTTGCGCGCGGCGATGTCCGAGCGCGTTTTGAAGTTGCGCAGACCAAGCTCGAAGATCATCGATCCGGCGAGGTCCCGGTTCTCCTTCATGAACTCCAGGAAGGAGGGGAAGAACTGTTCGTCCTCCAGCGACGCCATCGACACGTTGCAGAACACGCCCACCCGGCGGTCGCGCTCCGAGAGACGGCGCACGATCTGGACGCAACGGAACAACAGCATGTTGTCGATCACGCCCAACAGATTCGCGCGCTCGGCAGCGGCGAGGAATTCGCCGGGCATGATCAGCTTGCCGTCCGGCCGGCGCAGGCGTGTGAAGCCCTCGTAGAAGCAGACGCGCCGTTGAGGCAGGTTGACGATCGGTTGCAGATGAAGATCGACCCGGTTCTCGCGGAGCGCGTCCTTGACCGCGTCGAGCGCGCCGCCGCCATCAAGCGTCGTGTCGATCGCCTGGGCGCGGACGATCTGCAGGCGCGATTCAAAGTTGCGCCCCAGCTTGGCGATCATGTCCTCGAGGCCGCGCATCTCGTTGACGATGGTTTCGCGCCGCGCGGTGACTTCGGTTTCGAACGAGGCCTTGAGTTCTTCGGCCCGCGCCTCGGCCTGGGCGACGCGCGCCGTAATGCGGCGCAGCTCACCCTTCATCTCGAACAGCTGGTCGGCGATCTGGCTGCCGCCGGCTGCCCGCGTCAGCGCCATCTGTATCTGGATCAGCGCCAGCGCCACCACTGCGGCAAGCACGCCCGCCATCGTCGGCTCGAAAGCCAGATAGCGGATCAGCGCAGCCGCGCCGAGCGCGGACGCCGTGACGCTGAGCAGCGCCAGCATGATGTGGGCGATTACAGGCATATTCTTCCGGAGCAGCCCCTTCGGAGGTGTGAGTCTCACACACCCCTGTTTCTGTTTGCATCCGCACAGAATGACAAGTCACGAGTGTAGCATGACGACCGGCCGCGGCGAGCCCATGCGACAGCAGGCGCCCCAGCGGCGATCGGCCTCACTGGCGGCTGGGTTGATGCCGGAATCGCAAGTTTGCGGCGCAGCAGACCAGCGATTGGGCGAGGCTGGATTTGTGTACTTTTGGCCACAACTCGCGACGACTTCGCCTGCCAGGTGCTACGCCGCATGGACTTGGCCGAATGCTTGCCTCTAACTCGCCACAATCGAATTTGGCTTTGCCAGCCCGTTATGGCCCTCAGATCGGTCGAACGTTGCTGGCACGGGGGCGACCGGGGAGTGCGGGGTTCTGACCTGGGTCGGAACCCCGCCTGTCGTTTCAGGCTGCCGGTTGCACGCCGGGAAGGGTCCACCAGAATGGGCTAGCCGATCCGGGTTTCCGCCCGTTCCTGAACGATTTCGGCCTCGATGGCGCCCAGCCGGTCAATTTCCACCCGCACCTGATCCCCGGCCTTGAGAAAGCTTGGCGGCGTATGCGCCACGCCGACGCCCGCCGGGGTGCCGGTGAAGATCAGGTCCCCCGGCTCCAGCACAAACGCCTTGGTCAGGTGTTCGATCTGGGCGGGAATATCAAAGATCATGTCGCCGGCGACGCCGTCCTGACGTTTCTCGCCATTTACGAAGCAGCGGAGACGCATCGAAGTCACGTCCCCGGCCTCGTCCGGCGTGGTGATCCAGGGGCCCGCCGGGGCGTGCGTATCGAAGCCCTTGCCCATGATCATCGTCGGCGTCGCGCGCTGCCAGTCGCGAACCGAATAGTCGTTGCCCACCATGTAGCCGCCGATGATTTCGTGGGCGCGTTCGCGCGGGACATGCCGTCCGCGCCGGCCAATCACCACGACGAGCTCGACCTCGTAATCCAGCGCCGTGGAGACGGCCGGCAGCAACACCGGCGCGAAGGGATCGTTGACCGCGGTCTGCTGCTTGTTGAACCACATCTGCGTCGTCGGGGGCTCACGGCCGGTTTCCCGCGCGTGGTCCTGATAATTGAGGCCGATGCCCAGAATCTTGCCAGGCCGGGCCACGGGCGCCGTCAGGCGCACACTGGACAAGCCGAACCGGCGCGCGCGCTTCGCCGCGGCCGCCAGCATCTCGAGCACAGGCGGGCCTCCAGCGAGAATATCCACAGGATTCAAGGAAAAGTACGGAGCGACGCTTCGCACGTCGGCAATTTCATCGCCTTCGACCAAGCCGAGACCCGCGCCCCGAGGCCCTTCAAAACACGCGAGTTTCATTCCGGCTCCTGATCAAAAGTCATGTGTTGGACATTGGACCCGAAGCCCAGTTGTGACTAGTTACCCCGAGTTCAGTGCGGGGGCGTTCCGATGCCGATGAATCTCCAGGCTGAAGTGCTGAGGATTCGCGACGTCTTCAGTTCCGGCGCGGACCTGCGCGTGCCGCCCTACCAGCGGGGATATGCGTGGGGCGACACTGAAGTCCAGGCGCTGATCAAGGACCTTCGCGACGCCTTCACCCAGGGCACCGTCTACTTCGTCGGCGCCATGGTGGTGATCCAGACGCGCAAGAGCGGCCCCTCCGACGTGGTCGACGGCCAGCAGCGTATCACCACGCTGACCATCATCCTGGCCGTGCTTCGCGATCTCGCCGCGTCAGCCGATGAAGCGGCGTCCCTCCACGCCATGATCGGCCAGGGCGGATTCGGCTGGGGCTCGCCGCAACGCTGGCGCGTCACGCTGAACCATCTCGACTCCCGCTATTTTCGCGACAACGTCCAGACCAAGAACAGCACGCTGTCGCCCGACGCCGTCGACCAGGCCGCCGAGAGCGAGTCCCAGAAGCGCATCGCGCGCGCCGTGCGCCTGATCCACGACGAATTCAGCGGAGACTGGACCGACGAAGACCGCCTTCGGTTCGCGCGCTGGCTCACCGATGAAGTGTCGGTCGTCAAGGTGCGCGTGTCCGAACATTCGATCGGCTACCGCGTCTTTCTCGTTCTCAACAAGCGCGGCAAGCCGCTCTCGGACCACGACATCATGAAGTCCGCCTTCTTCGAGCGCGCCGGCTTCACCGACGCTGAAGCCGTCCGCCATTCCCACACATGGAACGAATACGCGAACCGTCTCGGCTCGGACGCCTTCGAGGACATGCTGAAGCAGATCCGCTTCCTCTATGACCGCAACATGAAGGGCGAATTCGTCGAAACCCTGCTGCACGTCGTCATGTCCAGCATGCCGGTCTCGACTTTCATCAACCAGATGCTGCCGCGATTTGTCGACGCCTACGACGCGGTGGTGCTGGGCAATCAGGACAGGATGCAGTTCGCTCCCGAAGTCGCGCGCAGCCTGTGCTTCCTGCGCTCCATCCATCACGAGAGCTGGCGGGCGCCGGCGATCAAGTACCTGGTTGAAAACCCGCGCAACGACGAAGAGGCGGCGCGCTTCTTCGCCGGCCTCGAGCGCCTCGCCTACATGCTGCAATACGCCGTCAAGGAGCGCGACTACCGGCACAAGCGCTACCGGCGCGTGCTCGACGCGATGGATCAGGAAGGCGCTATATTCGAGCCCCACTCACCCCTGCAGCCGACGCCCGAGGAAAAGGCGCGCTTTCGCGACCGCCTGCAGGGCCGCTTCCCCAATTTCAAGCAACGCCGGGCGCTCGTTCTCCGGCTCAACGCGGCGGTTCCCGGCGGCGTGGCGATCCCCGGCGAGGCCGACGCCACGCTGGAGCACATCTTCCCCCGCACCCCGCCGAAAAACTCCAGCTGGCTCGAGCACTGGCAAAACCCGGACGACATCCAGGAACTGACCGAGTGCCTCGGGAATTTCACGCTGCTGCCGGATGCCCTCAACCAGAAGGCCGACCGGCTCGAATTCTCGAAGAAAATGGAGCTGTACTTCCCAGACGGCGGACAGCCGCATTTCGCCGTTAGCAATGATCTTCGCGGCCTGTCCGATTTCACTCCGAAAAACGTCCGCGAACGCCGCGACATGTTCGTGAACTATCTGGCCCGTGAATGGGACCTCTAGGGGCGCTGGACCTCTAGGGGCGCTGGACCTCTGGCGTCGTTGACCTTCCCGCCCGCAGCGTGAACTCTGCCCTCAAAGCGGGGCGCGTATTCCTGGCGTCCCGACAGATCTGGAAGGGACGCCCGGTCATGCGCATCTACATCGTTCTTGCGGCGGCCGCGTTCGCCGTCAGCTGCTCGAAACCGGCAGAGACAACTCACTTCGAGACGGGGCTTTCAACGCAGCAGGTGATGAAACACATCATCGACCCCGCCGCTGTCGCGCTCTGGGGACGCGCCGGATCGGTCGAGACCGAAAAGGGCACGGAATACCTGACGCCGACCAGCGATGAGGACTGGGCGGCGGCTGAGAATGAAGCGGCCATCGTGGCGGAAGGCGGCAACCTGCTGCTCCTGCCGGGCCGCGCTCCCACCTTCGGCACGGAAGGCGGAGAATGGGAAAGCTTCGCCCACCGCCTGACGCAAGTGGCGCTGGCGGTGAAAGCCGCCACGGCGGCGCGCAAGCCGGACGAAATGTTCAAGTCCGGCGCCGATCTCTACGACGTTTGCACCGGCTGTCACTCGAAGTACTACACGCCCTATATCGACGCCGACGGAAAGTACGTCCCGCCCAAATGACCGCCTCCCCAAACCCCGGACCCGACCTCCCGGATCCGAGCATCTGGCTGAGCAGGGTCCGCGCGATGCATCGCGGCAAGCGCATGGCCGGGGTCATCGGGTGCCTGATCGGGGTGGTCATGATGCTGTTCGCCCGTTTCCGGCCCGATCTTGCGCCGCACTGGATGCTGATGGCCGGCCTTGCGGTTGTCGTCGCTTGCTGGGCGCTCTTCGCCTGGATCATGTTCGACCGCTGGCGCTGGGTGAAAGCCCACCCCTATCGGCCGGACAATCCCTGATCCCGCTTTTCAAGCCGCAATCGCGCGCCTGGAGCCGGATCGACTTGATCGGTTCCGATCAAGTCGTGAATCCGTCTCCAATTCAAAAAGTGTAGAGCACGATTCACACTTTGCGCGCTTCCGCGCAAAGTGATCGTGCTCTAGAACGCAAGGAAATTGCGTCACATGCTCTCGTCGAAGAGCCAAACGGAGGATTTGCCCCATGACCAACCTGTTCGACCTCACCGGCAAGTCCGCCGTCATCACTGGCTCGACCAAGGGCATCGGCAAGGCGATCGCCGAACAACTGGCCAATCACGGCTGCAAGGTCGTCATCTCGTCCCGCAAGCCCGGCCCCTGCGAAGAGGTCGCCGCTGAAATCAACAAGAAGCATGGCGCCGGCACAGCCATCGCTTCTCCAGCCAACATCTCGTCCAGGGACGATCTCAAGCGTCTGGTCGACGACGCCAACGCCGCGTTCGGCAAGATCGACATCCTGGTCTGCAACGCCGCCTCGAACCCCTATTACGGCCCGATGGCCGGCATCACCGACGAAGCTTTCGCTAAAATCCTCTCCAACAACATCATCTCCAACAACACGCTGGTGAGCCTCGTCTCGCCGCAAATGAAGGAGCGGAAGGACGGCGCCGTCATCATCATCTCCTCGATCGGCGGCCTGCGCGCTTCCACCGTCATCGGCGCCTACTGCATTTCGAAAGCCGCCGACGTCCAGCTTGCCCGCAACCTCGCCGCGGAACTCGGACCGAGCGGCATTCGCGTCAACTGCATTTCGCCCGGCCTCGTCAAGACCGACTTCGCCAAGGCGCTCTGGGAGGACGACAACACCCGAGAGCAGCGCGAGGAGGAAACCCCGCTCCGCCGTCTCGGCGTGCCGGACGACATAGCGGGCGCGGCGGTCATGCTCGCCTCGCGCGCTGGCGCCTGGCTGACCGGCCAGAACATCGTCGTCGATGGCGGCGTCACCGCTGTCTAGCCGCGCCAGACGACCGGGTGTGTCCTTCGGCTGCGTCGTAACCATATTGGGTGCTGACACGTATCAAGGCCGACACATCGGAGGCACGCCATGGACGCCAACACCTATCCCGTCACGCGAACCGACGCCGAATGGCGCAAACGCCTGACGCCCGAGCAATATGCCGTCATGCGCCAGCACGGCACCGAGCGGCCGGGAAGCTGCGCCCTGCTTCACGAAAAGCGCGCCGGCGCCTTTACCTGCGCCGGATGCGACACGCCGCTGTTTGAATCGAAGCTGAAATTCGAAAGCGGCACCGGCTGGCCCAGTTTCACGGTTCCGCTGGACGGGGCCGTTGAGGAATCGCGCGACACCAGCCACGGCATGGTCCGCACGGAAGTGCACTGCGCCACCTGCGGCAGCCACCTGGGCCACGTCTTTCCGGATGGTCCGCCGCCCACTGGCCTGCGCTATTGCATCAACGGCGTGGCGTTGAACTTCAAACCGGCCAGTTAGTCGTTACGCCCCATCGATTTCCGGCGACGGTGCATGCTAAGAGCCCGCCTTTCCTTCGAAAGCGGGCTCTTAGCATGTCTGATCCACGCGTCGCCGATCTGCCCCCGCACACCCGCGCCCGCGTGTTGCGGTTCCTGACCGGCGACCTGCCGCCCGCGCACCGCAACATGGGCATCCGTCCAGACCTGTGGGTGAAGAAGACAGGCGTCGGCCACGTGCTGTTTCACTGGCCCAACGACGGCTCCCGCGACATCGGCGACGGCCGCGTCTTTGGCGGCTGGATCGCAGGGCTGTCCGACAATGTTGTCTCCATGTGCATGGCGACGGCTCTCGAGGAAGGCGAAGGCTTCACCACCCAGGACCTTCAGGTGAAAATCTTCCGCCCGGTCGGCCCCGGCCTCATCGAGATCGAGGCTTGGGTCAAAAACCGTTCCAGAACAACAGGATATGTGGAGGCGGAGTGGCGTCTGCCCAACGGCAAGATCGCCGCGAAAATCCTCTCCTGGAAGGCGATCCGCCCGGCCGAGAGCTTCCGCCAGCGCTGATCCGCTTCGGGACCCTAAAAATCGTCTGCCGAGGCGCATGACCCGCCTTGACGCCCCGCCGTACAAGCCCCTATCTCCGCACCTCGTTAGCACTCACCCTGAGTGAGTGCTAGCGCCTGCTTATCCACAGGGACGCTGGGGGAATCCCCAGGTTCATCAACATACAGAGGGCAATCCATGAGCTTTCGGCCGCTCCATGATCGCGTGCTGGTCCGCCGCGTGAAGGAAGAAGAGAAATCCAAGGGCGGAATCATCATTCCCGATACCGCCAAGGAAAAACCCCAGGAAGGCAAAGTCGTCGCTGTCGGCTCCGGTACGCGTGGCGAGGACGGCAAGGTCACCCCGCTCGACGTGAAAGCCGGCGACCGGATTCTCTTCGGCAAATGGTCCGGCACGGAAGTCACCCTCGAGGGCGAGGAGCTCATCATCATGAAAGAGAGCGACATCCTCGGCATCGTCGAAAAAACCGCGGCGAAAAAGTAAGGCCGGCAGCGCCTGAACCGCCCTACCCCCTCACCCCATTCAGAGAGATCCTGAAACATGGCAGCCAAGCACGTACAATTCGCCGCCGACGCCCGGGAGCGCATGATGCGCGGCGTCGACGTCCTCGCGAACGCAGTGAAAGTCACGCTGGGCCCGAAAGGCCGCAACGTGATCATCGAGAAATCCTTCGGCGCTCCCCGCTCTACCAAGGACGGCGTCACCGTCGCCAAGGAAATCGAACTGAACGACAAGTTCGAGAACATGGGCGCCCAGATGATCCGCGAAGTGGCCTCCAAGGCCAACGACGTCGCGGGCGACGGCACCACCACCGCCACGGTTCTCGCCCAGGCCATCGTGCGTGAAGGCCTGAAGCGCGTCGCCGCCGGCATGAACCCGATGGACCTCAAGCGCGGCGTTGAAAAAGCCACGCTCGAAGTCGTCGAGCACCTCAAGAAACAGTCGAAAAAAGTCTCCAGCAACGACGAGAGCGCCCAGGTCGGCACCATCTCGGCCAACGGCGATGCGGACATCGGCAAGTTCCTCGCGGACGCGATGGCGAAAGTCGGCAACGAAGGCGTCATCACGGTTGAAGAAGCCAAGTCGCTCGAAACCGAACTCGAAGTCGTCGAGGGCATGCAGTTCGACCGCGGCTACCTCTCGGCCTACTTCATCACCAACGCGGACAAGATGGAGGCGACGCTCGACGATCCGCTCATCCTGCTCCACGAGAAGAAACTGGCGACTCTCCAGCCGCTTCTTCCGGTGCTCGAGTCGGTCGTCCAGACCGGCCGTCCGCTGCTGATCATCGCGGAAGACGTTGAAGGCGAAGCGCTGGCGACCCTGGTCGTCAACAAGCTGCGCGGCGGCCTGAAAGTGGCGGCCGTGAAAGCTCCGGGCTTCGGCGACCGCCGCAAGGCCATGCTGGAAGACATCGCCATCCTCACGGGCGGCACGGTGATCTCCGAAGATCTCGGCATCAAGCTCGAGAACGTGACGGTCGACATGCTGGGCAAGGCCAAGCGCGTCCAGATCACCAAGGAAAACACCACGATCGTCGACGGCACCGGCAAGAAGAAAGACATCGAAGGCCGGATCAGCCAGATCAAACGGCAGATCGAGGAAACGACGTCGGACTACGACAAGGAAAAACTGCAGGAACGTCTGGCCAAACTCGCCGGCGGCGTTGCGGTGATCAAGGTCGGCGGCGCCACGGAAGTGGAAGTGAAGGAGCGTAAGGACCGCGTCGACGACGCGCTGAACGCCACCCGCGCTGCGGTCGAGGAAGGCATCGTGGCCGGGGGCGGCACCGCTCTCTTCCGCGCCGCCATCGCGATCAAGTCCCAGGGCGACAACGAAGACCAGCAAGCGGGCATCGATATCGTCCGCAAGGCCCTCGAAGCCCCCCTGCGCCAGATCGCGGAAAACTCGGGCGTCGAAGGTTCGATCGTCGTCGGCAAGCTGCGCGGCGAAAAGAAAACGTCGTTCGGCTTCAACGCCCAGTCGGAAGAGTACGGCGACCTGGTCGAGATGGGAATCATCGACCCGGTGAAGGTCGTCCGCGTGGCCCTGCAGAACGCGGCTTCGGTCGCCGGCCTGCTGATCACCACGGAAGCGGCGATCGCCGAAGCGCCGAAGAAGGACGCCGGCCACAGCCATGGCGCCCCCGGCGGCGGCATGCCGGACATGGGCGGGATGGACTTCTGATCCACCCCGACCGAGTCGAATCGATGAGGGCGGCCCCGCAAGGGCCGCCCTTTTTCGTTGCAGCGGGTCGCTTGCGGAATTTTGCAGGATGGCGTGACCTGAAATACACGGGGCCCAATCTGTCCAAAACTGCGGTCAAGACAGTAATTTAGCCCGCACGATTGCGGCTTCTGAGAAGGCTGGACGCCTATCAACGCAAGCCTTGAAAAACGGCGCCCCAAATAATCTGCATATTCCGATGTATAATCGGATGATCCGCCAATTGATCGAATATCGATAACAGATTAATCTCGACGCAGAAGTTCATTGGCCGCCCTCCTGACCCCGGGCGACGCCGCTAGAGAGCTTCAGAATGCCGAAATGCTTGGGGCGGCCCGCCTGACACGGGCCGCCCCGATTTTTTGGCCAGCGAGTCTGGAATTGGCCAGCGGCTCACTCCCCCGCAGCCACCGCCAAATTGAATAAAAAAAAGGCGGCGCGATCACCGCGCCGCCGTTTTAAAGGGTCTGATACGAGCGTTTCCTCCCCGAAACGCCAAACCGCCGAAGCAGTTCACAGTTACAATCACGCGACGCGCCGTCAGAGTCAAGCGCAAAGCTGACAGTTTGGTTACATTGAAACGCATAAAATCGCCCTAACACGGCCTGCGCGCCGCCCCGGACGAAACAAAAACGAATCCTTTGCCCCTCTCAAGCAATGGATGTCCCCGGTCCCCCCAGGATGCCCGCTTGTCAGTCGCTATGCGCCTGACTTCAGACCAGCAATGAAGCTGTCGTAGCGCGCATTGGTCGACAGGTAGATGAAGTCCGCATCCGCTGTGCGAACCGGATCGCCGCCTGCTGCAGCGATCGCGCGAGCAGCTTCGTGCACCATGCGTCGTGCGCACAACGCTTCGCCTGGTCCCGTCGGCGTCAGCTCGGGAAGCGCCGCTGCAAGGCTCGCAAGATTGAAAGATGGATTGTACCGCAGGGTAGCCATCGACTTGCCGGCAGCGCGCGCATTCAACACATCCATCAGCGCACGCAACGCGCCCAGCGTCTCATCCGTCCAAGATGCGCGCAGGCTCGCGGCAAGCTGCGCCTGGCTGTCGAGAATGAGTCCGTCGCGCAGAATCTTGAGGCCGTTGCTTTCCAGCGTCGCGCCCGTGGTCGTGATGTCGACAATCAGTTCCGCAGCGCCTGACGCCGGCGCGCCTTCCGTGGCGCCAGCGCTTTCCACAATGCGGTAGTGCCCCACTCCGGAGGATGCAAAGAACCGCCGCGTCAGCCGCGTGTATTTCGTCGCGACGCGCAGCGCATGTCCGAAGCGCGCCTCGTGCCGCGCGCCGACATCATCGAGATCGGCCATCGTGTCGACGTCGATCCAGCTCTTCGGCGCGGCGACGACCACACGCGCGCGGCCAAATCCCAGCGGCGAAAGAAGATGCGCGACACGCTCCATGTCGGGCGCCGCCTCGCGCAACAGGTCCTCGCCCGTCACGCCCGCGTGCAGATCGCCAGAGATAACGCCCGCCGCGATTTCGGAGGCAGACAGCAGGACAATCTCGACGCCCGACACGCCGCTCATCCGCGCCGCATAGCCGCGCGCGCCGCCAATCTGTTCGATGGCGAGACCGGCGTCGGCGAAGAACGCTTCGCTCTGCTCTTTCAGGCGTCCCTTCGACGGAATGGCGAGGCGCAACAGGGTCATGTCCGGTCCGCCTCCAGGCGGTCGACGCGCAACGCCGCGCCAATCGCGCCGGACGACCGCGCATTGCCGCTCAACCGGCCGACCAGGCCGTCATAGCGTCCGCCGCCGCCGATCGGGCGGTCCGGCGCGTTTGCATGGCCCAGATCAAAAACGAAGCCGTCGTAATACTCGAACCGCCGTCCCGCTTCGGCGCTGAACGTGGCCGATTTCCAGAACGGCGGGTTCAACGCCGCGATGCGGTCCATGCGTTCGGCGAACGCGTCCAGCGCGGCAACGTCAACGCCGGCGTCCTTCGTAAAAGCGCGCAACGCCGCCAACGCGTTTCCGGCCGGCGCTTCGATGTCGAGATATGCGATCAACTTCGCGGCGGCGCCGGCGTCCGGCGCGCGTTCGGCGGCGCGATCGCACAGACGTTCGGCGATCTCAGCGGCGCCGCGGCCGCCAACGGGCTGCACGCCGGCGATGGCGAATATTTCCTCAACGGCGCGACGCGCGTCTTCCGCCGGCAACGCGGCGAGACCGGCGGCAAGGGGCGATGGCGCATCAAGTCCGTCCGCCGCCTGTTCGAGAAGCTCCTTCGGACCGGCGCGACGTGCGAACGAACGCTTCAACCGTTCCGTCCAGCGCGGCGAGAATCCAAGTGCGTCGACGACGGCGCGAAACAACGCAACATCACCAACGCGCAACGAAACTTCACGAGCTCCACCAGCCTTCGCGGCTTCCAGCGCCAGTGCCAGAGCTTCGGCGTCTTCATCGACGCCGCCGCCGCCGAACCATTCAAAGCCCATCTGGGCGAATTCGATGGCGTCATTCGACCCGGGCGCGGCCAGCCGGTAAGCCGAACCGGAATAGTGGTAACGCTGCGCGGGAATGCTGCCCACCGCCACCTGGCTGGCGATCGGCGTGGTCATGTCGGGGCGCAGGCAGAACTCCTCGCCCATCGCATCGGTGAACGTGCACAGGCGCGAGCGCACCGCCTCACCGGACAGCTCAAGGATTGTCCGCGCAGGCAGAAGCGTCGGCGGATCGATCAGCGCGCCGCTGACGGCCGCGATTTTCGCCAGCGCGGCGCCGGCTTTGGCCCGCCCGCCGCTCATTGGCCCGCCTCGACGATCGCCCGGATACGCTGAACCATTTCGCCGCGCGGCGCCTCGAACTGGCCTGGCCGCTCGCTGCGCCAGGCTTCGTTGTCGGCCACCGCCTTGGCGGCCTCGGCGCCCGCCTTGAGATCCTTGATGGTAACGATGCCCTTGGCGCGTTCATCGCCGCCGACAATCACCACGGCCGGAGAGCCGCGCCGGTCGGCATATTTCATCTGCGCCCGCATGCCGGACGAGCCGAGGTACATTTCGGCGCGAATACCGCCCTTGCGCAACTCGGAGGTCATGGCCGCGTAATCGGCGATCTCGGCCTGATCGAGCACCAGCACGAGCACCGGCCCATCGGCCGCCTGCCCTTCGCTGGCCGCCAGCGCCGCCGCAAGCCGGCTGATCCCGACCGAAAACCCGGTCGCCGGCACGGCCTCGCCCCGGAAGCGCGCCACCAGACCGTCATACCGTCCGCCGCCGCCCACCGAGCCGAAGCGGATCGGATTTCCGTCCGCATCGTGGAATTCGCGCAGCAGCTCGGCTTCAAACACCGGGCCGGTGTAGTATTCGAGGCCGCGCACGATGGCCGGATCGAAGGTCACTTCGTCTTCTCCGACACCGAGCGCCTTCAATACCGTGTCGATCGCAGCCAGTTCCTCGACGCCCGCCGCGCCCGATTTCGTGGAGCCGGCGACATTGCCCAGCCGCCCCAGCGTTTCGGACCGCGTGCCCGCGCGCGCCGCGGCGAACGCCAGGAAGCGCTCGATCTGGTTGTCCTTGAGTTTGGCGCCCTGCGTGAAGTCGCCGGACTCATCCTTGCGGCCCTTGCCGAGCAGCAGCGTCACGCCCTCGGTTCCCAACCGGTCCAGCTTGTCCAGCGCGCGCAGCACGATGCCGCGCGTGGCCGGGTCTTCAACGCCCGCCGCCTCCATCACGCCGTCGAGCAGAAGCCGCGTGTTGACGCGCACCGCATATTCGCCGGCTTTCGCGCCCGCCGCCTTCATGGCCTCGGCGGCGATTGCGATCATCTCGGCGTCGGCGGCAGGCCCGGCGACGCCCACGCTGTCGGCGTCGCACTGGATGAATTCCCGGAAGCGGAACGGACCCGGCTTTTCATTCCGCCAGACCGGACCGGCTGCGTATCGGCGGAATGGCTTGGCCAGCGTCGCCCAGTTCTCGGCGACATAGCGCGCCAGCGGCGCCGTGTGGTCGTAGCGCAGGGCGATCCACTGATCGTCATCATCCTGCAGGGCGAACACGCCGGCGTTGGGCCGGTCGGTATCCGGCAGGAACTTGCCCAGCGCATCGACATATTCGAACGGCCCGGTATCCAGCGCATCGAAGCCCCAGCGGCGGTAAACCGCGCTGATAGCGTCCACGAGGCGGCGTTCGGCGGCGATGATCGCCGCCGTCTTGTCCGGAAATCCCCGCGGCTTGCGGGCCTCCGGCCGAGGCTGCTCGTCCTTGGCCATGATGGGCGTCCAATGATCCGGGCGGTGCGTAACCCATCGCCCCCTCCACCGCAACATTGCGGGGCGGCGGGCGATGGCGGCCTGGCTGAAAGGTTAACCGGCGGATCCCCGCGCGGCGGTCAGTACTTCACGCCGCAACCATAGGATCGCGTCAGCGCCGGGTCCGGCTTGCCGCCCGCCTTCAGCGCATGCAGCGCGGCGACGACGTAATTCGTCGCTTTCGCGGTCTCGGCGGGATTGGTGGTCTCGATGGAGTCGATCGCGCCGGAATAGGCGATCTTGCCGTCCGGAGTGATGACAAACATGTCCGGCGTCGACTTGGCGCCGTAGGCGTGCCCCATCGAGCCATCGGCATCGAGGAGGACGTGCGTGGGATGGGCGCCCCGGCTGGCAGTCAGCTCGTCGGCGCGCTTGCCGGTCACATAGCCCTGCGCACCCGGCCGCGAGGAGATGACCGAAATCCAGACGACGCCATCCTTCACGGCGGCGGCCTGCGTCTTCTGCATGTTGCCCGTGGCGTACTGGTTGCGCACATAGGGACAGCCGTCATTGGTCCATTCCAGAACCACGGTCTTGCCCCGAAACTCCTCGAGCGACACGAGGCGGCCTGTGCTGTCATGCTCGCTGAAGGCGGGCGCCGGATCGCCAACCGTGGCGGCGTGGGCCGCGGCGGTGGAGCTGACCACGGCGGCGGCGGTGAGAAGCGCTGCGGTTGTAACGCCGGCGCCAAGGAGAAGCCGGTCGCGAGTGACGAACGTCATGATCTCTCCCCCTGGCGCCTTCCTATCTGTTGATCGGCGTGGCGGCTGAGGCCTGCGCGGTCTGCGTGCCCGCAGCTTCCTTCACCGCCTTCGTCACCAGTCCCGTCGACAGGATCTGAGGCAACACTTCCGCAGGCCCTCCCGACGCCGGATACACGAGATACAGCGGAACGCCGGCGCGGTCATACTGCGCGAGCGCTTCGGCGATCACACCATCGCGATTTGTCCAGTCAGCGACCAGAAATGCGACGTTGTGCTCGGCAAACAACTTCTTCACTTCGCTGCTTTCCAGAACCAGCCGCTTGTTGACCTGGCAGGTGGCGCACCAGCGTGCGGTGAAGTCGACGAAGATCACCTTCTTCTGCGCCTGCAGGTCTGCAACCAGCTGCGGCGACCAGGGCTGGGAGTCGGCCTCGGCGGTTGTCATCGTCCCGGCTTCGGCGGGCGCGGTTGTTCCCGCAGAGAGCACCGCCGGCGTCACAAACCCGGCGAGGATGATCAGCGCCGCAACGCCGCGCCCCACAAGCTTGCCGCCGATCTTGGTGGCGAGCCAGATGCCGAACGACAGGATGATGGCGCCGCCCACGACGAGGATCACGCCATCGGAGCCCGCCTGCGCCGCGAGAATCCAGAGCAGCCACACGGCAGTTAGGAACATCGGGAAGGCCAGCACCTGCCGGAAGGTGGACATCCACTTGCCGGGCTTGGGCAGCAGCCGCGCCAGCGCCGGCGTGAAGCTCAACACCAGGAAGGGCGCCGCGAGGCCAAGGCCGATCACGGCGAAGACCAGCAGCACCACCAGTGCAGGCTGCGCCAGCGCCACGCCCACGGCCGGCGCCATGAAGGGCCCGACGCACGGCGCGCCGACGAACGCCGCCAGCAGGCCGGTGAAGAACGCGCCCGATGCGCCTTCCTTTTCGGCGAGGTTGCCGCCCATGCCCATCAGCGACGTGCCGACCTCGAAGACGCCCAGCAGGTTGAGGCCCACCGCGAACATCAGCAGCGCGAACACCGCCACGAGCGGCGGATACTGCAACTGGAATCCCAGCCCGGCCTGTTCGCCCGCCGCACGCAGGGCGACGAGAATGGCGCCGATGGCCAGGAAGCAAATCACCACGCCGGCGGTGTAGAAGACGCCGTGCGCGCGCGACTCTTTCGGGTCATGGGCCGTGTGGACGAGCCCCGCCGCCTTGATCGACAGCACAGGGAGCACGCAGGGCATGAGGTTCAGCACCAGCCCGCCGAGGAACGCCGCGCCGAGAATTCCAAGCAGAGCGAGCCCGCCCAGCGCCGGTCCGGCGCCGATCGTCTTGCCGGTGACGCCCGCCGGCAGATCGCCCGGCGTCGCCTTCACGTCCCACGCGTGCCGTCCGCCGTCCTTGGCCTCGATGATGATCGCGCCGGAAAGCGGCGCATCGCCCTTGGCGGCCAGGTCTGAGGCCTGCATGTCGATGGAGACGCCGTCAGCGCCGTAATAGCCCTTCTGCGGCGCCGCGTTCTCGATCTCGGGACCGTCCGGATAGAAGCGGATCGACGTCGCGGTTTTCGCCGCCAGCGCCATTTCGGGATCGGCAACGCCGACCGCAAAACCGGTTGGCGCGCGCTTCACTTTCTGGTCGCCAGTCGCGGGCTTGGGAACGTTCGCCAGCGCGGCGGCGATCAGGTTGCTCGACGCCTCATTGCTCGCAGGCGTATCGGCGACGGACAGCACGGTGTCGAGCTGCGCTTGCTCCGGAACGCACACGTCCGAACAGATCAGCCAGCGCGCCTGGCCCTTCAGCTCCAGCTTGTCGCCCGGCTTGTAATCGGCCGGCACGGTCACTTCGAACGGCAGCACGACCTGGTGCTCGTAGCCGTAGTTCATCAGGGTCGCGACCGGGATGGCGTGCGGCGCGGGCCATGAAAAGGCGCCGGTCTTCACGCCGTCCGCCGTCGCCCAGGCGATCTCGGGCGACTCTCCTGAATCTCCCGCGTTCTTCCAGTAGACGTGCCAGCCGTCGATCATGTCGAGCTTGAGCGCGCCGAGGAACTGGTCGCCAGGGACGACCGCCGAGCGTTCGGCTATGATCTCTGCCGTCGCGTGCTCTGTCTTGACCGGGTCGGCCATCGCCGCGCCCGCCACCAGAAACGAGGCAAGAAGGGCCGCACACCACCTGATCAAATCGCTGCTCCACGTGCTCGCTGGCCGCGCTCACAGGGATTGCAGCCGACTTCTAGGGTCTGCCGAATATCGGGGCGGGTCCAGCACGGTCCACCCCGCTCGCCGGAACGTGACACGGCGGACAGCTTTACGCAGCGGAAAGAGCCGGATTTCCGGCTTTAGTTTCCTGGCTGCTGGGCCGAAAGCCGCCGCATCGTCCGCTGGATCACGCGCTGCCAGTTCATCAGCGACACGAGGTGCGCGTAAACCGCCGCCACCGCGCCCGTCGCCCGGATGTCCTCGAACTGGGCCGCCGGCATGTTGTTCAGGCCTTCCTCGGAAACCGCGAAATAGTCGGCGATCTTCTGCGCCGGCATCGGGTTGCCCGCCGCATCGCGCGGCGTGAACGAAACGCTCTTCGATTCCAGCAGTCCGGCCTTGTCCAGCAGCTCGACGAATTCCACCGTCGCACGGCGCTGACGCTCGAATTCCTTGCAGAATTCAATGGCGTCCTGCGTGAATTTCGACGGCTCGTCGCCCTCGAACAGCGGCAGGTCGGGCTGGTCGGAGATCATCGGCGCATCGCGGTCGATACAGAGCAGCAGCCGATCGCTTTGCTGGTCCGAGGCGAAAACAAAGGGATAGCGGCGCGCAAACGCGGGCAGATAGACATCCGGGTCCGGGTTTCCTGCAGCGTCAACGTACTCGTTCTCGTTCTGCCGGATGCCCATCACGGCCACGGGCGTTTTCTCCTGGCCGACGAAAATGATGGGAAAACAGGTGGCGACGAGGCCGAACTCGCTGACCGTGATCGGAACCGCGTGGGCCCCTTTGAGAAACGCGAACGGCGCGGGAATCTGCTTCACGCCAAGGGCGCGGTGCCGCTCCAGCGACAGCGGCTCGGGGCGCTTGTAAAATAGGACCTGACCGGTGAGATCCGGCTGGTTCGCCCCCGTGGCGCCGTTTTCCATTTACTCACTCCTGATTGATTACGGTCTGATACTGGTTGGACCGCCTTGTTGCCCGGCGGTGCTTATCGGAAAAACAATCCGCTCTCAACAAAGCGATTCGGCAAAAGCAGAGGACCGAAGAATGCCCTCGAGGGCCGTTATGCTTGGCGTTTTGGGCCTTTTCATGGGCATCGGCGCCTGCACGCCGAAGGCCGTCAACACGGACCCTGCGGTCTACAGCCTGATCGACGCGCTCGGCCAGGCTGAACTGCACCGCTCGCCCCAGCGCGCCTCGAGGCTGGGCGTCTCGGCGGAAACCTTTGGCGGCCCCTACGACACGCTCCTCGACGACCGCTCGCTGGCCTCCGTCGCCCGCAACAAGGCCGACCGCCTCGAGGCCCTTGAGAAACTCGAACGGATCGATCGCAGCACGCTGTCGCGCCCCGCCCTCCACCAGCTCGACGAGGCAACCTTCCTGATGGATGCGGCGACGCGTCTGGGCGCCTACGGCTATGGCTATGTGAACCTCGGTTGGGCCAGCCCCTACCTGATAAACCAGTCCGACGGGTCCTACGAGGAGCTGGTCAAGTTCCTCACCTCCCACGCCCATGTCACCTCGCGCGCCGGCGCGGAGGCGTGGCTGGTCCGGCTTCGCGGCGTTGCAAAGTCGATCGACGACGAGCGGCGCCGTTTCGAGGTCGATCTCGCCACCGGCGCCTCGCCGCCGCGCGCCATCCTGCAGCGCACGCTGGACAAGGCGGTGTCGCTGCAGCCCGCCGACCCGCGCACGCATCCGCTGGTCGCCTATTTCTCCGAGGCGCTTTCCCAGATTTCGGATCTGCCCGAGGGCGACATCACGCGCATGACCGATGAAGCGGTCGCTGTGGTGAAGGAAAAGATCGCGCCCGCCAACGCACGCCTCATCGCCGACCTGCAGAAAGCCCTGAAGACGGCCTCCGACGATCCGGGCGTCTGGCGCCTGCCGAAGGGCGACGCCTATTACCGCGACGCGCTCCGGCTTTACACCACGACCGACCTTACGCCGGACCAGATCCACTCCATCGGCGAAAAGCAGGTGGAGCAGATAACCGCCGCGATGGATCTTCTTCTGGCGCAGGTCGGACAGTCCGAGGGCACGGTCGGCGAACGCATGGCGACGCTGGCTGCAGACCCGCAATATCTCTACGCCGACACGCCCGAGGGCCAGGTTGCACTGACGCTTGCGATCCAGGGCCATATCAAATGGGCCGAAACGCATCTTTCCGAGATCGTCACGGTCGGCCCCGCCAAGCCGGTCGAAATCCGTCGTGCACCGCTCCTCTCGCAGGATACGGCGCCGGCCGGATTTTATCACGCCGCCGCGCTCGACGGCTCGCGGCCGGCGACCTTCAATCTCAACCTGAAATCGATGGCCGAACTGCCAAGCTGGAGCCTGCCGACGCTCACCTATCATGAGGCGGTTCCCGGCCATCACCTGCAGGTCAGCGTGGCGCGCGAGCGCAACAGCATGCCGATGCTGTTCTTGCTCGCCAACTTCTCGGGCTACTCCGAAGGCTGGGGCGTCTATGCCGAGGACCTCGCCGAGGAGATGGGCGCATACCAGCAAGACCCGCTGGGACGCCTCGGCTATCTTCAGTCGCTGCTCTTCCGCGCCGCGCGTCTCGTCGCCGACACCGGCATCCATCACGATCACTGGTCGCGCCAGCAGGCGATCGACTACATGGTCTCGACCACGGGCCTCTCACGCGCATCGATGGAAAACGAAGTCGACCGCTACACCATCTGGCCCGGCCAGGCCTGCGCCTACTTCATCGGCCGCGAAAAGCTGCGCGCCCTGCGCAAGCAGGCCCAGACCGAACTTGGGAAGGCCTTCGACCTCAAAGCGTTCGACGACACCGTGCTCGCCGATGGCGCGCGTCCGCTTGGCCTTGTCGAAGCCGACATCCGCGACTGGGTCGCGTCGCGCAAGGCGCCGCCGCCCCCCGCTCCGAAGTCCTGAGCCGGCTTCCGGGCGCGGAACCCTCCGCCGCAAAAGCGAACTGCGCTTGATCCGTTTGCGTCGTCTCAGGGTCGCAAACCCGCCCCATTCGGCGCGCGGCATGACTGTACGCAATTGAGGGGACCTCCAATGCAACACGCCAGATCTCACGCGCGACATGCGATGCTCGCCGCCGTTTCGGCTATCGCCATCGCCGCGTGCGCCAGCCAGACGGGCGAGGCGCCTGGAAAACCCGGACAGCTCGCTCAAGCCAAGGAGGAAGTGATCGTCACCGGATCGAACGTCGCGACCGGCCGTGCCGACAAATCCGCCGAAGCCCGCCCCGCTGACGTTTACACGCCCTCCGCGCCTCCGCCGCCGCCGCCAGCACCGCTCGCGCTCCGCGCCGCGCCCTACGCGTTCGACGGCGCAATCGCCGCGCAGGCCGCGCCCCAGCCGTGGCCCGGAGATGTGGACCGCGAGAAATACGAGCACGTCGACATCAACCGCGTGAAGCTGACCGCCGAAGAGCCGGTCTCCACTTTCTCGATCGATGTCGACACGGCCGGCTACGCCAACGTCCGCCGCTACCTCAACAACGGCGTTTTGCCGCCGAAGGATGCGGTGCGGATCGAGGAGCTGGTCAACTATTTCGACTACGATTACGCCCTGCCGGATTCGAAGGCCGTGCCGTTCTCGTCCTCCGTCCAGATCGCGCCGTCGCCCTGGGGCAAGGGCCGCGAACTGATGCGGATCGGCGTGCAGGGCTACGACCTGCCCCACGACACCCGCCCGCCGCTGAACCTTACGCTGCTTCTCGACGTGTCCGGCTCGATGAGCGAGCCCAACAAGCTGCCGCTGGTGGTGAAATCACTGAAGCTTCTGGTCGACCAGATGAACGCGAAGGACCACATCTCGATCGTGGTCTACGCCGGCGCGGCCGGTGAAGTGCTGGAGCCGACCAGCGGCGCCGACAAGGGCAAGATCATCGCGGCGCTCGACAAGCTGCATGCGGGCGGTTCGACCGCCGGCGGCGAAGGCCTGCGGCTGGCCTACGACCTTGCGAAGCAGAATTACGACAAGGCCAGCGTCAACCGCGTCATGCTGATGACTGACGGCGATTTCAACGTCGGCATCAACGATCCCGAACGCCTCAAGGACTTCATCACGCGCGAACGTGAAAGCGGCGTCTACCTCTCGGTCGTCGGCTTCGGACAGGACAACTACAACGATGCGCTGATGCAGAAGCTGGCGCAGAACGGCAACGGCATCGCCGCCTACATCGACAACCTCAACGAAGCCCGCAAGCTGTTCAGCGACGACTTCTCGGGCTCGATGTTCTCGATCGCCAACGACGTAAAGATCCAGGTCGAGTTCAACCCGGCCAAGGTCGCCGAATACCGGCTGATCGGATACGAGACGCGCATCCTCAACCGCGAGGACTTCAACAACGACAAGGTCGACGCCGGCGACATCGGCGCAGGCGCCTCCGTTACGGCGATCTACGAACTGACGCCCGTCGGCTCGTCGGCCCGCCTGGTCGATCCGGGCCGTTACGCCGCCGCGCCAAAAGTCGAAGGCGATCCGAAATCCGGCGAATTCGCCTTCCTCAAGATGCGCTACAAGCTGCCGGGCCAGGACACCTCGAAACTGATCGAACGCCCGATCACCCAGAAGGACGAGGTGACCGACATCGCCAGGGCCGATCCCTCCACCCGGTTTGCAGTGGCGGTCGCGGGCTATGGCGAACTGCTTCGCGGCGATCCCTATCTCGACAAGTCGTTCAACTGGGACAGCGTGATCGACCTCGCCAATACAGCGAAGGGCAAGGACGAGTTCGGCTACCGCGCGGAGTTCATCCAGCTCGCCCGGCTCGCCAAGACGGCGGCCAGCCAGGCGGCGCTGCCCCGCCCCTCCGGCCCGGGCGGCGAATAGGCGACCGGCGGGCGGACCCGCTCTGCCTGCCGCCCAAAATAGTCGGGCCCGCGGCTCATTCGCCGCGGGCCCGCTTCCCGCGCCGGACCCATACTCGGCCGAGGGGCGCTCAACCGGCTAGGTCAGGGCAGACGAGGTTCCTGAAACGTCAGATCAGGCGGCCAGCAGCGCGCTCTCGGTTCCCGCGCTGCACACCGGCTCGAGACCAGCGTTGAGATCAGCCACATGCTGGCGGCGCCGGGAGATATCCGTGTCGGGCCGGACGAACACCGCCGTCGCCCCATAGCGCCGCGCCTCTCGCCAGCGGCAGAAGGCGCCGATATCGCCATCCACCCCGCCCTGGTCGCCAACGCGGATCACGCGCCAGCCACGTCCCTCCGGGGCCGCAAACAGCACCAGGCCGGGCACCTTCACCCAGTCCTGATCCACGCCCATACGCTCAAACCTGTAGGAGTCCCCGCTCCGGCCACAGAAGTTGACAGCTTCGATCATGTTCCTGCTCCGTTCCTGTTCTCTCTTATATTCCCTTTTTGTTCTCACGCAAGCGGTAACCAAGAAAATTTTCGCGCGCGCGACGAGAATCGCGCTGCATCAGTTGAATTCGTTGGTAAATTTGTCGGGCTATCAGCGGCTGCCGACCGTCTCCAGCGAGGACGACGCATCGTCGGCCGACTTCCGGCGCGACCAGCGGCTCCAGTAAGCGCTGTCCACATGCTCTTCGTAGTGGGCGGTGAGCCAGCTTCCGTAGAGCTCGTTCATCAGCTCGGACGTCGAGCTGACCATCGACACGCGGGGGATCATCACGTGATCCGCATCGCGGAACATGTCTTCCGGCTTCGGATAGGTAGTGTCGTCCACGGTGCGGTTGCTCTGCAGGCTGAGGCTCGCGCCCTTCGCATCGCGCGCATCCAGCAGCGCCGGGAACGGGTTGGACATCGCCAGCGTGACAATGGAGTCGCCCGGCCGCATCGCGCCCCTGAGGTCCGCGACGCCAGCCATCACGACATGCATGTATTCGCCCTGCCGCAGGTCCTGGCGCCGCCCCAGCGCGCCGATAAGGGGCAGCAGCTCCCGCCGCCGCTCGGGCGTCGCGGCCTTTTCGAGAGGCGCCAGCGCGGATTCACGCTCGGCGATATAGACGCCTTTCAGCGCCAGCACGTCCGACCATTCGGCGGCGGGGCGCACTTCCTCGCGCCGCGCAGCACTCACCTGGTCCATCATTGTCATGCTGCCGGAGAGCAGCGGGCTGGCCGCCAGCATCAGGAAGCTGCCCATGGCGGCGAAGCACGACATCCGGTCGGGCGAGACCGCCCAGACCCGCGAAACGCCATAGGCGCCCAGCGAGATCAGCGAGCAGATGCCGGTGTACTGGGCGTTCTGGTTGATGACGAAGATCGAGGCGACCAGCATGAAGCCGCCGACCGCAACGTCCTTCGTGGTGACATTCCGCGACGCGGCCAGCACGGCCATCGGCGTCGTTGCCAGCAGGATGTCGGTGAGGTTTCGGCGGATCGCCAGAAACAGCATGCCGGAACGGTTGCCGCTCACCTTCGTGACCGCGAACACATCGCCCAGATAGGCCGTCAGCGTGCCGGTGGCGACGCCGACCAGAAGAACGATCGCAAGGCTGAGGCCCGCGCCAACGCCCAGCGTGCGCAGCGGACGGGGGTTGGTCGTCGCATAGATCACCGCGCCCGCACCGGCGACGATGAAATAGGTCAGCTTCAGGTAGAACAGGAAAGCCAGGATCGCGGCGAGCACGGCGATCTCCGCGATCGCGGGCGCCGCTGGCCGAACCGGCGGGGCCAGGAAGGCGAACGCCGCGATCAGGCCAGCCCAGGCCCAGCGGTTGTAGAACATCGCCCACGTCAGGTTGTCGGTCAGCAGGAACGCGTCCTTGCCGAGGAAGGTGAAGCTGTCGCCGCCCCATTTGTCGAGCAGCGTTGCGGGCGTCGCGACCAGGAAGATGCTGACCACCAGCAGGACGGAAACCGCTGTCGGAAAGCGCCGCATCGACGCCCACGCGCAGGCAAGCCCGAGCAGCAGCGCGACCGCCGCCGAAGCAAGCTCCACCGACCCGGCATAGCCGCCGATCAGTTTTGCCGCGAGGGCCGGAAGGTAGATCGCCACGGCGCCCAGCGGCGTCGGGAAATCGACCGACGGCGTCTGTCCCTGAAGCACGCGATGGGTCGAATCGAAGAAGATGAAGCTGTCGTGCATCATCAGCGTGAAGACCGAGACCGGCCCCCAGAGAAACACGAGGTAGGCGCCGGCCAGCACCGCCGCGTAGCCCGCGGAGACCATGAAGCGGGCCCGTTCGGAGAGCGCCCCGGCCGTCGCCGAATACCGGACATGGGCCATCGCCACGATGACCAGGCACCCGGCGAAACAGACCCACTGCACCCCACCCACCAGCTGCGACAGGGACAGCGGGTCGAAGCTCTCGCGAAGGAAGGCGCCCACATCCCCGCCGCCGCCATGGTGGATCGACAGCAGCGCCGGGCGCACCACAAAGGCCAGAACCGCCCACAACAGCCCCACCAGGCCGATCCGGTCGGTCACCAGGAAGCGCAGCGCCGCAAGGGTGGTCCGGAACGCATCCTTTGTCCCGATCACGCTGGTCTGCGACATCCCCGGCCCTCATGCGCTGGACGTGATTCTCGCCCGCACCATCGGCGCCTAAGGTTAACGGTCCTTGATCGCCGGGGCTTTGCGCCTTGTATCCGCGCCCCAAACATCTGACATTACAGCCCATGTCCGCACCGCATCTCGCCTGCAGCCCGGAGACCCTCGCCGACAGCCTGAAACAGGCCGAAAGCCTCGTGGAAAAACGCGGCGGCCGCCTCACGCCCCTGCGGCGCAAGGTGCTCACGCTGCTGCTGGAATCGCACGGCCCAGCCAAGGCCTACGACCTCCTGGAACAGATGGGCGACGAGGTCGCGGCCAAGCCGCCCTCGGTTTACCGCTCGCTGGATTTCCTGCTGGAGATGGGCCTCGCCCACCGTATCGAAAGCCTCAACGCCTTCGTCGCCTGCGGCCACTGGGATCACGGCCACGCCGCCGTCTTCCTGATCTGCGAGAACTGCGGCTCGGCGGGCGAGCTTCACGCCGGCGACAGCCTGCGCAAGCTCTCCGAGGAAGTCGAGGCGGTGAACTTCAGGATGCGCAGCGCCGTGATCGAGATCCGCGGCCTTTGCGAAAAATGCGCGGCCTAGATGGTCAAGGCCGACCAACCCACGATCCTCTTCCGCCTTACCGTCCACGGCCCCGTCGCCGGCGCGACGTATAGCCTGCAGGGCAAGGACGGCGTTGTGGTCGACACGCGCAAGTCGACCGGCCGGGCGATGGTGTTTGACGTGCCCGTCCGCATCGCCGCCAACGCCGATGGCAAATTCCGCGTGCTCGGAGACTACGTCCGCACCGAAGGCAGGACGCGGCGCTTCTTCTACATCGCCAGCGGCGAACAGGCGGGCGACGCGAAAGCGTGCGGCGGGCGACGCGCCAAGATCGACTTTCCGGTCATCACCCACCAGCTCGCGACGCTGGCGGCGAAAGGCGGCCTCGTCATGGAAGCCGGCATGGCGGGCGCCGCCAAGGACGGCGGCCCCACAGCGGCGACAGTCAAGCTGGTTCCGGGCTGGAAGATCGCGACGGCGAAATAATCGTCAGGGTGGACGCTTGAGAGAGACTGAAGCGATACGCGTCAATCTGGTTAGCGGAAGCCGCCGCGACGGATTTCCATTCGCAGTAGGATCAGCGGCGTTTCGGCAAATGGCTGCGATTCTTCTTGCTCTGTCAGCCAGCCTGAGCCTGGCAACCGCTTGCATCCACAATCAGCCGACGGTCGCAAAGAACGCTCGAGGCCCAACATTCATTCAGTTCGAACAAGTGGGAGATGATGCGCTCTCACTTCGGTTCGCCACTGCAATCCTTGCCGACGTCAAGGCAAGCAACGTTGTTCAGTTGCCCCACTCCTTTTCCGATCCCTACAGTTTTGTCTTCAAGATCGAGACAAACGTGAAGCCGGTCACGACCCGGTCTGGTTCTTCGGACAATGATGGATTCGTCTATGACATTCGCCTCTATGACGCAGAAAAGAAAAACACATTGAAACTCATGACCGGGACCTGCATCGTCCTCGATATGGACTCCTGCACCCGCGAAATACTGCGTGAAACGGAAGATTTCATTCTGAGCCACACGCCATGATCGAAGTCTATCGCGGCAGCGCCAACGCATGGGAATGCGACGAGATGGGGCACATGAATGTGCGCTTCTACGTCGCCAAGATGATGGAGGGCCTCGCCGAACTCGCCCACCAGGCCGGCCTGCGCCATGTCTTCCGTCCGCGCGCCAACTCCACGCTGGTTCCGCGCGACCAGCACATCCGCTTCCTGCGCGAGGCGCTGGCGGGCAAGCCCATCGTCATGCGCGCCTGCGTGCTTGAGGTCACCGACACCTCCGCGCTGATCTATCAGCAGATCGACCACGCTTCCGGCGATCCGTGCGCCACCTTCCGCACCTGGGTCGATCATGTCGACGTCGACATGGGCGTCCCGTTTCCGTGGACGCCAAGGGCCCGCGCCGCGCTGGAAGCGCTGAAGGGCGAGGCGCCCGCCGCCATCGGCCCGCGCTCGATCGACATGTCCGCGCCGCCCCGCCCCAAAGCGACCATCGCCCAGGCCGACGCCGCCTCAGCGCTCACCATCGGCCGCGGCGTGTTCCAGCTGGCCGAATGCGACCTGCACGGGCGCCTGATGCCCGAACTCTTCATCGGCCGCGTCTCCGACAGCATCTCCAACCTGCTGTGGGACTGGCGCGCCGCGCTGGCCAAAGCCGCCACGGATCGCGGCGAGGAGCTGCCGCGCACCGGCGGCGCCGTCCTCGAATACCGCATCGTCTATCGCCGCTGGCCGCGCGCCGGCGACCGCTTCGTCATCCGCTCGACGCTGGGCGAGGTGAAGGAGAAGATGAACACCTACATCCACTGGGTGCTGGACCCTGACACCGGCGAAGCCTGGTGCACCTCACAAGCCGTCGCCGTCGCCCTCAACCTCGACACCCGCAAGATCATCCCGGCGCCGCCCGAACAGATGAAGGCGCTGAAGAAGCACATGCCGTCCGGGCTGACGGTTTGACGGAGCGGCGCCAACCGGAGCAGGAGGTCCCTGCATGCGACAACGCTTTCTGATGCTTGTTCTTGCCACGGGACTGGCGGCCAGCTGCGTCGCGGTCGGGAAGGACAACCCTCAGCCGGGTGGAGTGGTCTGGACGGAAGACAAGGCGATCAGCTGGATGCCCGCCAACCTCGGAGGCGGCAAGGCCGGAACGAAAGGCTGGGCCTACGTTCAGGTGTTCGCCCCGCCATCGGCTTCGGAATGCTGGGTCGACTCGTCGATATTCAGCGCCAGCGCCAGTAATCCGCATCCCCGCGGAACGCCCGATCAAAGCGGCGCGGTCCTCCTCACAGTCCGCAACGAACAACGATCCTCGAGCTTCAGCTGCCGAACACCCTCGGGCGTCCAGACGCGCGTCGTGCAGTCCGAACAGGTCGTCCGGACGCGAACATCTCCCTATCGCAAACCTTCCGTCTCAAAATACTGGCTCGTTCCGCCTCTGGCGCACATAAACCCGAACGACCCGCAGGGCGCCGCTCACTGGGACGCCTTCAATCGAACCCTCTGTCAGTCAGACCCCACGATCGTTTATTCGCTATGCAAGGAAGACCGGCTGGAACACATGAAGGCGCGCGACCTCTCCGGATGAACGCTCGACGCTGGGCTAGGTGAGGGAGAAGATGAACACCTACATCCACTGGGTGCTGGACCCGGACACCGGCGAAGCCTGGTGTACCTCCCAAGCCGTCGCCGTCGCCCTCAACCTCGACACCCGCAAGATCATCCCCGCGCCGCTCGAACAGATGAAAGCGCTGAAGAAGCGCATGCCGTCCGGGCTGACGGTTTGAAGCCGGCCTAGCCCGCCGCCTGAGCGTCCGGGCCTTGGCCCTCGAACCGGGCATAGGCCTTCTTCATCATGGCGACAAAGCGTGGATGTTCGCGCACCGGATCCAGCGTGTTGTCCTTGTCCATCCACTTCAGCATCCCCAGTGCGAAGTCGTCGACAAAAGGCGCCAGCAGATCCATCACGCCATCAATATCCTTCAATTGCGCCATCGCGCAGGCGAGGTTGTAGTGAAGGTCGCCATTGTCCGGATCGAGGAGGATGGCGCGCTGCGTCCATTCTTTCGCGCGTTCCGTTTCACCCAGGGTCGCCAGGTCATTCACGCCGAACGCCAGCGCACTGCCGTTGTCCGGCTCCGCCTCGATGATCTTCTCGACCCGCGAAAGACTGCGGCGCGCAGCGGCGATCTCGTTGTCCTTCTGCCCCAGCGCCATGTAGGCCTGCAGGATCATGCCAGACGCGCGATAGCCGACCGGATCGAGTGCGATCGCGCGTTCATAAGCCTCGATGCCCCGCTCCCACAGCCCAAGACTGACGCAGGCGTAGCCGACGGCATTGAGCGCATCGACGGAATTTTCGTCTCGCTTCACGCCCTCCTCGGCCGCAGCCAGCGCTTCTTCGAACCGGCCCAGCCGCACCAGAACAGACGAACGGGCCGCATAGGCCTCGGCCAGATCCGGATCCAGCTTGATCGCCCGCTCCGCCGCCTCGGACCCGTCGGGCACGTCAAGGCCGCGCTGGTGCATGATCGACTGGCGCGACGCCAGCATCGCCCAGGCCTGCGCAAAGCCGGAATCCAGTTTCACCGCCTTCTGGCAGATGCGGGCGATCAGAGGCTCGTGCCGCTCGCTTCCCTGATCGGCGAACCGCCGCGCCAGCAGGTAAAGCTTGTACGCCTCGAAATTCTGCGAGCCGCGCTTCTCGATCGCCTTCTTCTCCGCCGGCGCCAGTTTCAGCTTCAGCGCATTGACGATGGCTTCGGAAATCTCGTCCTGAATCGCGAAGATGTCGTCCAGCGTGCGGTCAAAGCGCTCCGCCCATATCTGCGAGTCGGTCGCCGAGGCCAGCAACTGCGCGGTGATCCGAACGCGATTGCCGGACTTGCGCACGCTGCCTTCGAGGATGTGGCTGACGCCCAATTGCCGTGCGATCTGCGCCGCCGCGACCGTCTTGCCCTTGAACCCGAACGCGGTGTTGCGCGACACGACAGACAGCGCCGACACTTTCCCGAGATCGGTGATGATGTCTTCGGTCACGCCGTCGCTGAAATACTCCTGCTCGGGATCGCCGCTCATGTTGGCGAAAGGAAGGATCAGGATGGCCGGGCGACCGTCGTCAGCGGCGCCCTGGGATGCCTGCGCCGGCGCCAAAGCCGCGGCCGGAAGCTGCGGCGCGGTCCGCACTTCCAGCAACTTGCGCACGTCTGCGACAAATGTCCGCCAAACCTTGTCGTCCTTCTCGCCATGCCAGTGCGACAGGTCGGTCGTCTGCGTCAGCTCGAACATGATCGGACGGTCGCAGGGCTCGATCATCGCCGGCATGATTGTCTTGTTGCGATCGGCCAGCGTGGCCTCCGCCCGCACCCACCGCGAGGTCACGGAGGTCTTCGACCACAGCACGACAACCGCCTTGGCGGTCTTCAGCGCGTTTTCGGTCACCTCGTCGTAGGCTTCGCCTGCACGCAGCGTCACATCCCACCAGACGCTGAAACCGCCGCTCTCAAGCGCCTCGGCGAAGAGCCGCGCCCTGGCCTTGTCCTCGCGGCTGTAGGAAAGAAAGATGTCCGGCACGACCCAGCCTGCTCTATGACCCGGCCGTCAACCTACAGCATGACATCCGCCCGGTCGATGTCCCAGCCTCACGTCATGGGGTCCGGTTCGACATCTTCTCGATCAGCGCGCGTTCTTCCTGCGCCACGTCCGGGCCGAAATCTTCCGGCTCGTAGATTTCGCGGATCTCGATCATCTCGCCTGCCGGGCACGGCGCCTGGCGCGCCCACGCGATGGCGTCGGCCAGCGTATCGGCCTTGATCAGCCAGTAGCCGCCCAGCACTTCCTTGGTCTCGGTGAAGGGCCCGTCGATCACGGTGGCGGACCCGCGCCCGCCAAACTTCACCCGCGCGCCCTTGCGCGTGGGCTTGAGGCCATCGCCGCCCAGCAGGACGCCCGCCTCCACCATGCGCGTGTTGAAGGCCATCATCGCCGCCAGCAATTCCTGGCCTTCGGGCCCCTCGGGCACCGGGCTGGTTTCCGTCTCGGCCGCCGGGCCGGGATACATCAGCATCATGAAACGCATGGCATTTTTCCTTTCGCCGGCCCGCAAACCGCAGGCTCCCACGAGACCAGGACGAACCGCCAGCGCAAATTCCGACATTTGCGCGCGCCGTCGTCACAAGGAATATGGACCAGCAAGCGCCCCGCCCCCCTCTCCCTGGACGCCCCGCCCGCCGGGCCTGTAAGACGGACCGGCAAATCCTGGGATCACGATGAAGCTCGACACGCCCGTCCGAACGCTTGGCCCGGTCAACCACCGGCCGCTGAGAGATGCGGTGGCGGCCATCGACCCCGCCGCATGGAACGAGGACACGCTACGGCAGGACGCCTTCGAACAGCACAGGGCGACACAGTCGATCATCCTCATGTTCGCCAGCGGCTGGCCGCAGGTGAAGGTCGAGAAACGCAAGGGCTGGGATTATTTCTCGACAACCGCCATTCCCCTGATGATGGAGGCGGTCAACGGGCGTTACCCGCCCGGCGGCATCATCCTGCGCGCCATGATCGCCAAGCTGGTCGCCGGCGGCGAGATCGCCGAGCATTTTGACGGCCACGGGACGTTCGACATGTCGCATCGCATCCACATCCCGCTCGTCACCAACGACCAGGTCGACTTCAAGGTGCGCGGAGAGAACCACAAGCTGCTCGAAGGCGTCGCCTACGAGATCAGCAATGTGGACTATCACGGGGTCAGCAACCGCAGCGATCAGGACCGCATCCACTTCATCTTCGACTACGCGGTCCGGTGACGCCCATACCGAAACTTCTCCTCAGCTCGGTCGTGCGCGGCTCGCAGCAGGGCGACAGTCATGGCGGCCTCTACCTCGTCGATCCCGGACGCGGCGCCTTCGAGCAGGTGCTCGACTGGAACACCTGCGACATCGACTTCGAGGGGCGCGGCGCCGATCGCGGCCTGCGCGGCATTGCGGTGGTTGGCGACGATATCTTCATCGCGGCGAGCGACGAACTGTTCGTTTTCGACAGGACGTTCCGGATCACAGCGTCGTGGCGCAATCCCTACCTGAAGCACTGCCACGAACTCTGCGTGCATCGCGGTCGCCTCTATCTGACCTCCACCGGCTTCGACAGCATCCTGCGCATGGACCTCGCGAGCCGCGCCTTCGACATCGGTCTTCGCCTGCAGCCCGGCGGCGGCGGTCTGACCGTGCGCGTGTTCGACGCCACGGGCGCGGCTGGCCCGGCGCCCAGCCACGCGCTCCATCTCAACAATGTCCATGTCGATGACACGGGCGTTTATGCCTCGGGCCGCCATGTCCCCGCGCTGCTGCGCCTTGCGCCGGAGTCCGTCACAGTCGCCGCGCAGCTTCCGCTGGGCACGCACAACGCCCGGCCATGGCGGGGCGGCGTCCTCTTCAACGACACGGAAAGTGATGTGCTGGCGTGGATCGGCCCGCATGGCGACGTGCGCCTGCCCGTACCGCGATACCCGGACGCCGATCTGACGGGCGTGCAGCTTGATCGCTCCGGCCTTGCGCGGCAGGCATTCGGGCGTGGCCTGTGTCCGCTGGATGATGGTCGTATCGCCGCCGGATCTTCGCCAACGACGGTTACCATCCACGACCTTGCGGCGCGCGGGCAAGTCGCCTCCATCAATCTGACGATGGATATCCGCAACGCCGCTCACGGGCTCGCGGTCTGGCCGTTCAGTCCATGATCCCGACGCTGTCGTCGATCGTGCGGCGGACCGCGCCGACATAGTCCACGCTGGCTGCGCCCTCCAGCGTCGCCTCGAACAGCAGGCGCAGCGCATCGCGCACCACATAGGGGCGCTCCATCGGAATGAAGTGCGTCGTGCCCGGCACGCGCGTCACGGCCGCATCCGGGCGGATGTGATGGATCTTGGCGTCCGTATCCGGCTGCGAGGTAGAGTCCCGGTCGGCCTGCAGAACGATCAGCGGAATGCGCTTGCGGCGCAGCTTGCGCACGGCGGCCCACGGCCGGTAACGGTGCGCAGAGAAAACTGCAGCCTCCCATTCCGGCGTACAGGCCAGCGCAAAGCCGCCATTGTCCTGCCGCAGAACGCCGTCGATCACATAGTCGTCGAGGAAGGGCGCGCGCCACGTCTTGAAGGCGCCGCGTCCGCGCAGCGACTCCGCGGCGTCGGCGGGCGATTCAAACGAGCGTCGCCGCTTCAGCGCCTGCTTCGACATCGCATTGCGCATGTTGAACAGGCTGAAGGGCGGCAGGTTCATCCAGCGATAGACGTCGCGCGACAGGATCACCGGGTCCGCCAGCGCCAGCCCGCGCACCAGGTCGGGCCGCTTGCCCGCCACCAGCAGCGCCACGGTCGCGCCCATCGAATGCCCGCCCAGCACGGCGCCGTGCGGCGCGGTCTGCTCCAGCACCTGGATCACATCGTCGCGGAACTTGTTCCACGACCGCATCTTCTTCGGCACGGCCGGCATCTTGCTGCGGCCATGGCCGCGCAGGTCGATGGCGCAGCAGTGCGCCTGCCCGCCCAGCGGCTCCAGCAGCGAGGCATAGGTGATGGCGTTGAAGCCGGTTGCGTGCAGGAACAGCACCTCGATCGGCTTTACCGGATCGCCAAAGGCGATGCCGGCCGTTTCTCCATCGCGGATCTGAACCCGAAACCTGCGCACGCGCCGTCAGCCTCCAAACACCCGTCGCAACTGCTCGGTCGTCCGTTTCGCCGGATCGTGCCGAATCGCCTGTTCCTCCTGCGCGACGTAATAGAACAATCCATCAAGAGCGCCAGCCACGGCGTGGTCGGCCAGCCAGGCATGGGCGTCGGTGGCGGGCAACCCGGCGCCATAGGTGTTGAGCGCCCCGTCCAGCGCCGTCAACGCCCCGGAACTCGCAAGCTCCTTGTCGACATAGGGCCGGAACGCCTTGCGGAGGCTGACCTCGGTCTTGCTGCGCAGATAGTCGGTCGCCGCCGTGTCGCCGCCGCGCAACACGCCCAGCGCGTCCTGGATGGTCATCGAGGCGATGGCGTCGACCATCAGCTTGCGCGCGGTCGGCGCGGCGTTCTCCGCAGCGCGGTTCATCCGCAGCTGCAGGTCGTCGAGAACGCCGGACATGCCGAACGGCTTCAGCCGCTTCTGCGCATCGCCCAGCACGCCGGGCAGCGGGATGCGGATTTTGGGATCGCCGAAATATCCGTTCCGGGCGCCGAGCTGCTTGGCGACGGCGTTGGTCGAAACCGTCAGCGCCTGCTTCAGCCCCGAACTGACATCGCCCTTCGACAGTTGCTGCGTGTCGCCCGGCAGACGCTGGTGCAGCACGTCGCCGAAAATGCGGGCGATGCCGGACTTCTGCTTTGCGGGCGAAGACGTCGGATCGGGCGGCGTCTGCGCACCCGCCTCCGCTGCGGCAAGGCCCGCCGCAAGCAGCGCGATCGCCGGGACAATGTATCTGCGCATCATGTCTCCAGCCGGAAACCCCGGACCGCCAATTGGACCCGAAACTGACCCCCGCCGTCAAATCTGGCCGTCAAATCTGTCGCCTGCGGAAGGCTGTAGGGCTAGTTTGCCGCAACCGCCAGCCATGGCCCGCCATCCGGGAGACCGCCCATGCCTACGCCGAATTCACCCTGTTTCGAGGTCACAATTGCAGACCGGGTGGCCCACATCGTCCTGTCGCGGCCGGAAAAGCTGAATTCGATGATTCCAGAGTTCTGGAACGACCTGCCGGTCATCGTCCGCGACATCGACCGCAACGCGAAAGCGCGGGCCATCGTGATCTCGTCCACCGGCAAGCACTTTTCCTCCGGCATGGACCTGTCGGTCTTCACCCGGCCGGAAGGCGTCACCGGCGGCGGCAAGGTTGA
The DNA here is from genome assembly GCA_016125405.1 of Alphaproteobacteria bacterium. Lineage (GTDB taxonomy): Bacteria > Pseudomonadota > Alphaproteobacteria > Caulobacterales > Hyphomonadaceae > UBA7672. The sequence goes on from WGLW01000032.1 coordinate 48,125, forward strand.
CCCCTACGTCCGCGCCGAGAAGTTCCGCTCCGACATCCGCAACATCCAGGCGAGCTTCTCCTGTCTCGAAGAGGCGCGCGCGCCCGTCATCGCCTGCATCCAGGGCGGCGCCATCGGCGGGGCGGTCGACCTCGTCTCCGCTTGCGACTTCCGCTTCGCTACCCGCGACGCCTTCTTCTGCATTCAGGAAATCAACATCGCGATGACGGCCGATGTCGGCACCTTCCCGCGCCTGTGCAAGCTGATGCCCGAAGGCTGGGTGCGCCAGATGGCCTACACCGGCGAACGCCTGCCCGCCGCGCGCGCCCTCCAGCTCGGCCTCGTCAACGACACATTCGACACGCACGAGGCGATGGTGGCGCACGCCCTCGCCACCGCGCGCGAGATCGCCACGAAGAACCCTGTCGCCGTCACCGGCTCGAAGGTCATGATCAACTACGCGCGCGATCACACCACGTCCGACTGCCTCGACTATATCGGCGTGTGGAATGCGGCGATGCTCGCAGGCCCGCACATGGGCGAGGCGTTCGCCGCGAAGGCCGAAAAGCGCGAGCCGAACTTCCCCGACCTTCTGCCCCTGCGCGACAAGGCGATCTGAACCAGACGGAGGACAGGACACTGACCAGCGAACAAAAGAACGCCGCCGCCGACATCGCCAGCAAGGTCCCGGCCGTCACGCTCGGCTTCTGGGTCATCAAGATCGCCGCCACCACGCTCGGCGAAACCGGCGGCGACACCGTCACCATGTCGATGAACCTCGGCTACCTCATCGGCACGGCGATCTTCCTCTCCACGCTGGTCGTGCTGGTGATCCTCCAGATCCTGGCAAAGAAGTTCCGCCCCGTCCTCTACTGGCTCACCATCATCGCCTCCACCACCGCCGGCACCACAATGGCCGACTTCGCAGACCGCTCGCTCGGCATCGGTTATGCGGGCGGATCGACGCTGCTGCTCGCCTGCCTGCTCGGCGTCCTCGGCGCCTGGTACGCGGCCGAGCGCACCATCGCGGTCGAGACCGTCAACACGCCGCGCGTCGAAGCCTTCTACTGGCTCGCCATCACCTTCTCGCAGACGCTCGGCACGGCGCTGGGCGACTGGGTGGCGGACGAGACGCCGCTGGGCTTCGCCGGTGGCGCGCTGCTGTTCGGCGCCGCCATCGCCGTCCTCGCCGCGCTCTATTTCCGGACGAAGACCTCGCGCGTCTTCCTCTTCTGGTCCGCCTTCATTCTCACTCGCCCGCTCGGCGCCACGGTCGGCGACCTGCTCGACAAGCCGCTCAACGAAGGCGGCATGGCCCTCAGCCGCGCCGCCGCCACGCTCGTGCTGGCCGTCTTCATCGCCGTCTGCCTCGTGCTGATCCCGCAGAAGGCGGGCAGCCATGCCCGCAAGGCGGCAGAGCCGACCTAGCCGCCGCCGGCTCGCCGCTCAGGCGAGCGACCGCTTCACAGGCGAGTGCACCCGCACGAACTTCCCGCAATAGAGATATAAACGATCACATGCGGGTTACTTGTCGTCATCTATTCATTGCTTGGCGCTTGTTGGATCAGGACTTGCATGCGCCATCTTATAAATGAGCGCTTTCTGGAACGTGTCATGCAGACATCACCAGCCAAAAGAGTTCAGGCGGCCATCAACAAGGTGGTTGGTCCGCTCGGCATCCGGGTGGTGCGTAACCGGCACGACTGGAGCGACACCCAGAACTTCATCCCCCTGAAGGGCACGCTCGCCGCCGCGCAGAAGGCCAGCCTGTCGGTCGGCGACTACATCGACACGGTGATGAACAACATCCCCGGCGCCACCCGGTTCATGATCGACTCGCTTCACAAGCTCGGCGTGTTCGACGACGCGGTCGCCAGCGCGCTGGAGATCGGGCCCGGCTCCGGACGTTATCTGGAAAAGATCGTCGAGGCCTGTCGCCCGGCTCGCTACGAGATCTACGAAACCGCCAAGCCCTGGGCCAACTACCTCGTCTCGCGGCACAACGTTATCCTGCAGCCGACGGATGGATCGTCGCTCGCGCCCACGGCGGATGCGAGTTGCGACCTCGTGATGGCCTTCAAGGTATTTTCCTCCATCCCCTTCATGCCCACCATCCGCTACTGGCTGGAGATGCAGCGCGTGACGCGCCCGGGCGGACGCATCGTGTTCGACGTCATGACGGAAGACTGCCTGCCGCCGGGCGCCATCGCCACATGGGCGGCGTCCGGCATCAACAACGGCGCCTATCCGGCAGTCATGCCACGCAGGCCGATGCTCGCCCTGTTCGACACTGCTGGGTTCGCTCTGGTCGGATCGTTCCGCGCGCCGATGGGCGTGGGCCAGACCGAAACCTTCGTGTTCCGCAAGACCTGACAACCCGCCCAAACAAAAAACGCCTCCCCGAAGGGAGGCGTTTCTCGTTCGGTCTCTTAAAGCCTTAGCGGCTTCAGATCGGCTTCTTGGTGAGGAACATCGCCACGTTGGCCTTGTCCTCGTCGCTGAGCGAAGCGCCCATGCCTTTCATCTTGCCGGTCGTCAGCGCTGCGACGACTTCGCTGGCCTGCTTCTCGGCCAGCACGCTCACCGCAGGCGCGCCGCGCACGCCCGAGCCATGGCAGCCGATGCAGTGCGAGTTGAAGATTTCCTCGCCCGGGCCCTGGGCCGCGGCCACAGCCGCCGGCAGGGCGGGCGTGGTCGATGCGGCTGCAGCGGGGGCCGCCGGCATCGGTTTTTCGGCGGCAGGCGTCGAGGCGCAACCGGCCGCCATCGCTGCGAGGGCGAGGCCGCCCGCGATCCATGCAATACGCTTCATTCAAATCCCCTCTCTGGTTTTCCGGCTGTCCGCCGGTTTGTCTCGCGACCTGCCCGCGCCTCCGCCCCCGGTGGACTCGGCAGTCGCGGTCAGTTTGCATAAAACCGCCCGCCGCACCACGCCTTTCCGCAAAGTAACGTGGCGGATCAGGTAGCCTGCACGTTCAGGGGCAGAGGGTGGAATTTGCTGCTGGCGGTTGTTGCCAGCTGTAACACTCCGCACAGAATGTCGTCTCGGAGGACAATATGGGCGAGATTGAAACGCGCAATTTGGGGGATAACGGGCAAGCATATGTCCGTGAGCACCTGGGCGAAGTGAATGTCTTCTGCGCGGCCCTGCTCGAAACCGTCAATTCCCAGCCGGGCGGCGTATTTACGTTGGCCCCCGCTGGAACCACGGCGGATCGTTTGGCGGAATTCAGAGCGGGTGGATTGTTGCGCGAAAACCAGTCGGGCGCTGGCGCCTTCTCGCTGCCGGACGGCAGCACGATGGTTCCGGTTGTCTCCCTCATAGGGAGGCAAGCAAAACTTCTAAGAGAAACCATGATGGCGACGAGCGGCGCCGTATGCATCATCGACGATTTCAATCCGCGGTGGGGCGACACCGATACATACTTTGAACCAACTGCATTTGGTGTTGGCGAAGAGACCTATCACGTGCTGACCGCCGAGCACGGCGACGATGATTTCGCCAGCGCTGTTCACAATGGAAACGCGCTTTGGCATGCCGTGACCGCCGTATGTCGCGTTGCCCCGAGCATAGACGCCACGCGCGCATCCACCCCGTCGGAGCTCCGGCGTTGCGCGGCGTCAGCGATCCTGATCACCTGCATCGCCCATGATGGCGAAGGTTTCGTAGCGTGGCAGCGTGGGTCTGCTGGCGACGTTACGATCACAATCGACGATAAAGGTCGCCTATTCTGGAATGCCGAGGCGGCATCACTTGATGAAGTCGAGAAGCGCTTTGTCGCAAGCGCGAAACTCGAGCCAATTGCCCATTTAAACATTCAGCCGAAGCCCAACGCTCCGCCCGCCCTTGCGCTTCGGGTAGCTGCTATGGCGCAGAACAGTTTGCCCAAGGGTGCGTTGGACGCGATTGGTTATACTCAATAGCTCAGATCGGATTCATTGGCGGCAAGCGTCAGCCACCCCCCGCCCTCATCTGCTATGATCTCCCCACCACGTCAGCCTCCGCCTCGGAGACCCCGCAATGGACATTCGATCGACGCTCGTGAGCCTCTGCGACGCCTTCAACGCGCATGACCTCGACCGGATCATGAGCCTCTTTGCCGACGACTGCGTTCTGGAGATGCCGAAGGGCGACAAGCCATGGGGCGCGCGGTTCAGCGGCAAGGCGGATGTGCGCGCCGCGCTGGCGACGCGCTTCTCGGGCCTTCCCGACGTGCACTATGGCGACGCCGAACACTTCGTCGATGACGCCGCCAACGCCGGCATTTCAAAGTGGACGCTCACCGGCACGCCCGCCAGCGGAGCGAAGATCACGGTCCGCGGCTGCGACTTCTATACGTTTCGCGATGGCAAGGTGATCCGCAAGGATTCCTACTGGAAAATCGTCGGCTGATCCGGCGCCACGCCCGAGCGGGAATATCCGCTCCGCTTATCCGACCCACATCCCGGCGCGCGCAGACTGCCGCGCATGACGTCTGCCGCCTTCCCTCCAGCATTCGACATTCCCGCGATCTGGGATCGCGCGCGCTCGATGCTGGCCGATGTACTGGCGCGCTTTGGCGGGCCGCAGGCGATGGCGTCGCGGCGCGAGATGCGGCGCGGCGAGCGCAGCGAGATCCGCGCCTGGCTTGGCCCCGTCGAGATCATCGCGCGCGGCCTCATTGCCGTCGCCGCCGCAACGCGCCTGATGATGACAGCCGAAGGCCTCGCCCTCCTTCGCGCGACGCAGAAGGCGATCCCGCCCGCCCCGCGCCCCTTTCCCCGATCCCACAAACTCACCATCCCGGCGCCCGGCTGGTTCACCATCGCCCGCCGCTGGTCGCCCGAACCAGACAAGCAACCAGAGACACAACCAGCGCCCGAACCGCCCGAGACAAACCCCGTGCGCGGCGTCTTCTCCGGCCTGCGCTGGCGCCTTGATGCCGAGGCCTCGCCAAAGCCCTTGCCGCGCGCCTTCCGCACGCTGCTCCTCAGCCTCGACGCGGAACGTCTCGACGCCGCCGTCTACGCCGCCAGCCAGCGCCGCGCGGGAAAACCAACCGGCGGCCTGCTGCTGGCCCGCCGCCCGCACATGGCCGCACGGCGCCGAGGCGTTTCACGCGCTCTACGAACACGCCTGCTCACTCTTCCGGAAATTCGAAAGCTCGGCCTGACCGCGCCTCAGCGCGATGCGTTTGCCTCGCCGGTTCCGCCAGCGGGGTCGCGGGCGTGCGCCTCACCCCGCCAGGCTGAACACCGCCCGCGCCGTGAAGGCCAGCACATCGGCCGAGCGCGCCTCCAGCGACACGAACGCAATGGCGTGGGTTTTCTTGTCCACCGTCACATCCAGCGTCACCAGATGGTCCGCCGCGAAGACCGCCGAGCCCATCTCCAGCGAAAACGAGTCGAGCTTCATGCCCGGGCTCGCGCCATCGATCAGCGAGCGGATCGCCAGCGCCGAACACCGTTTCGGCTCCAGCCGCCCCGGCGCGCCCAGCGCAACCGCCTCCACCGTGATCGGCGCATCGCCTGCGACATCGGCGTCCGCTTCCGGCCCAGCCCCGAATTCCGCTGTCGTCATGGCTTCCTCCGGCGCCCGGCCGCCGCCGGGTTAAGCAACACTAACCGCTGGTTAACCCCTCGCGGCTTACGCGGAAAGGCATGATGCGGCTGCGATTCCCCGTTTCCGCCCTCCCGCTGGGTCTGGCGCTCGGCCTCGCCGCCGCGCCGCTTGCCGCGCACGCGCAGGAGAAGCCGGCGGCCGCTCCCGCCGCAGCTCAGGCCCGCGTCGACGACATCCAGATCAGCCAGACCGCCGACAGCGTCTCGATCCTGGTGAAACTCTCGGCCCAGCCAAAAGCCGCCTCCGCCAAACAGGCAAACGGCGCCCTCGAACTCCAGATCGATGGCGTGACCCTACCGCAGTCGGCCTTCGATCCGGCCGGCGACACGCTGGTCCGCCACGTCGTCATCGCGCCGGTCACCGCCGCAGCCGACACATCGAAAATCCGTCTCGAGGGCGCAGCCTTCGGCGCCGCCAGCACCACGATCTATCGCAACGCCGTTTTGATCGAGACAAAGCTCGCCGACGCCAGCCTCCCGTCCGCCGCCTCGCTGATGAAACAGCCGGACGCAAAGAAGCCTGCGACCGCGACTCAATCGGCCGACGCGCTGCAATCCCATCCAGCCCCGGGCCCGGCGCCTGTGGAAAAAGCCAGCCTGCCCACGCCGCCTCCCGCGCCGGAAGTGAAATCGACATCGCTCGCTTCAATCGCCAAACTCGACGCCGCCGCCTGCGCCTCCGCCAGCGCCCAACTGGAAAAGGACGCCTGGTCATTGCTGGCGCTGGGCGACAACGCGCTTTGCCTGATCGATGAAAAGAAATTTTCCGAAGCGCGCAAAAGCCTTGATCAGCTTGCGGCCTTCAGTCCCGAAGACTGGCGGGTTTCCCTCGGCCGGGCGGCGCTTTCGGATTTGGGGGGTGACGCCAGCAACGCCGAGATCGGTTACCGGAACGCGGCTATGCTGGCGCCTGATCAAGCCACCCGCGACGCCATAAATGGCGAACTGGCGAAGCTGGTGGGCCCTGCAATCAACTGAACTCTACGAGGGGAAGGTATCTTCCCGGCGGGCGACCTCGGGGGGTCGGGGGGGACGGATAAGGCCGCCAGCGCCGGGAAGACTGTCGACACAACGTCAGGGGACGTGCGTCGGTTCCAGTCACATGGTGATTTATTTTTCGAAGGGAAGACCTGCGGCCGGATGCGGTCATCACGCCGCAGTGAGCGCCCCGGAAAACCAGCCGCCCAAAACGAAACGGGCGGCCCGTGATGGGCCGCCCGAATACGCTGTACGCTACTCTACTAAACTTATGCGACGCTGCGCGCGCTCGCTGCGGCGTCCCGCGCACTGAACACATCTCCGAGATGGCCAGCGCCCTGGATGCCAAATTCCGTGCGGGCAAACTCGCCGATGGCCGGGAACAGCCCGGCGATCTCGGCGTGGCCCAGACCTTCTTTCTGGAGCGACCGGATCATCTGCTCGGCCACCATCCTGCGGCCGCCGGGCGTCTGTTCGATCAGGCGGGCGATCACGCCGGTCGAGGCGCCGATCTCCGCGCCCATCTTGGCCGACAGCGTCCGCGCGCCGGGGAGTTCCTGATAAATCCGTGTGGCGATTTCCGCGCCCTGCCGCTCCGCAGCATTCAGCACGATGCCGAGCGCCGATCGGGCCTTCTTGCCCGACATGCCCGTCGACGTGGCAATGTGCTTGACGAAGTCGTTCAGCATGCGGCGCGCCCTCTACACATGTTTACTCGTGAGGGGACAGTCTGACGCCTTATGGTTGCTGAGGACTTAAGGATCGCCAGACCCGGAGGGATCGCAGGCCCCATAGGCGGCGGCCTTGTGCCCGCCCAGATGCGCCCACATCTGGTCGCCCCAGGAATAATGCCACCATTCTGTGGGATTGTTGGCGAAGCCGGCCTCGGTCATCACCCAGTAGAGCAGCCGCCGGTTGGCCCGCGCCTCCTCGTCGGACATCGACGCCGGCGGCGTGTGCTCAAACCCATCGGTCCACGCGGTTTCCGTGAGGTCGTCGAAAATCCCGCCCATATAGAGCGACTGTCCCGTCTCGCTGACGATCAGCGTCAGGTCGACAGCTCCGCCGGTCGAATGCGGCGACGGCGAATTGCGGCCCGCCGTCGGCGCCGCCCAGTATTTCTCCACCTCGTCCACCAGCGCCCGCCCTTCCAGATGCGGCTGGCGCGCCTGCAGCCATTTCGGAAACCAGACATCGTGGAAGTAGCGCTGGATCGCCTGCGGCCGCCAGGCGTCAAACAGGAACAACTCCAGCCCCTCCGCCGCCAGCCGCCCGTTCACTTCCCGCAGCCGCGTCGCCACAGAGCGGCGCAGGTACAGTTCCGGGATCGAGCCGGGCACCGACATGTAATAGGGCGGGTTCTGCGCCAGGTTGTAATGGTTGGCGCCGGCGAGCCCCACCGACCGCGCCTCGACGCAGCGCTCCTGCGCCAGCGGCGCCGTGAACGCGATCGGGGTCTTCTCCCGATAGCCGTCCTTGCGCCGCAACACCTCGGCGGATGACGGAACCGGTTTCAGCCTCAGGGAATCGAGCGCGCGCGTCATGGGCCGGCAGCCTATGTCGCCCGGCGCATATGTGGAACCGCGCCGGAAACCTGCGCGTTTTATTTCATTCTGGCCGGCGTCGCCGGTCGTGCAAGCTGGAGACGGATGGACATCGCCCGCCACAACATCGCCACGCCGCTGCAGATTCCCCTTTCCGACTGGCGAGCCATTTTTGTCCGGGTTCTCCAGCGCATCATGGGGGACAATCTCGGCATGCTGGCCGGAGGCGTCGCCTTCTACGGCTTTCTCGCCGTCTTCCCGGCGATCGCCGGGTCGCTGATGGTGTGGGGCCTCATCTCCGGCGTAGGCGTCGTGTGGGGCCACCTGGACGCTCTCGCCGGCCTGGCGCCGGGACCAGCCTTCGCGCTCTTCACCGATCAGGCCCAGCGCATCACTGGCCAGGGCGCACGCGACCTCACCTTCGGCGCCATCGTCACCATCCTGGTGTCCCTGTGGAGCGCATCGCGCGGCGTCACCGCCCTGATGGGCGCCATGAACATGGCCTATCACGAGCGCGAAAAGCGCGGCTTCTTCCGGCTCAATGGTCTGGCCGTTGGATTTGCGCTGGCGGGCGTCGCCTTCGCGGCCGTGTCGCTGCTCGCCATCGCCGCCGTGCCGCCCATCCTGGAGTCGCTCTTCCTCGGCGCCTTCGTCGAGGCGGCGATCCGGTTCATCCGCTGGATCCTGCTGATCAGCCTGTTCATGCTTGCGAGCGCTTTGATCTACCGCTTCGGCCCCTCGCGGCAGAAAGCCCGCTGGGCGTGGATCATCCCCGGCGCCGCATCGGCGGCCCTTGTGTGGCTGGTCGCCTCGCTGGTCTTCTCGATCTACATCGCGAACTTCAGCGCCTACAGCGTCACGTTCGGACCCCTCGGCGCCGTCGCGGCGCTGCTGATGTGGTTCTGGCTTTCCGCCTACGCCATCTGCATCGGCGCGGAGGTGAACTCCCAACTCGAACTCTTCACCGTCCACGACACCACCACCGGCGCATCGCGCAAGCCGGGACGGCGCGGCGCATTCGTCGCCGATCACCTCGAATCGCCGGAGGCCGCACACGGCGCCACCTCCGACCGCGACGACGTTAAAATACCAGACAATGTGGAACGAATTGCGCCCACGAGCCTTGATTCACCAGTTTCGAAGCATTCACGCGCACAGAAACGGAAGGCGCAATCATGAAGCTTGTACTTGTCACCACGGCGTTGACCGCCGCTATGGCGATGGCTCCGGCGTTTGCCCAGGAAGCCACGCCGCAAACCTCCGCCCCCGCCGTTCAAGGCAACCTCACGGTCGAAGGCGTGAAGCCGGCCGAGGCGCTTGGCGCCATCGACACCGACAAACTGGTCGCCGATCCGCAAAACGCGCCCGCGCCGGGAGAAGCATCCTCCACCAGCATTTCGGGCCAGGGCAACCTCGCCGTTGAAGGCGTAAGCCCGTCGCGCGCGCTTGGCGCCATCGACACGAAGGAACTGGTGGACGAACCCCCGACCGCCGACCAGACGGCCAGCGCGGACACAACCATCGAACCCTCCACCGAAGCGAAGGAAACGATGGTGCACATCGCCTCGGTGAACGTGCCGCTGCCGAAAGAGGTCGCGCAGGTCGCCAGCAACGGCAAATACTCGACCAGCGATCTGGTCTCGGCCCAGCTGATGGCCATGAACAACGAGCCGGTGATCCGGCCGACCATCAGCTCGAGCACGCCCTCGGCGGCCGAGACGCCGACCACGGACAAGGGCTCGCCCGTCTTCGACAAGTCGACCAGCCCGGGCGACTGGAGCCAGTCCGCCAAGGCGGGCCCGCCCGCGACCGAGCCGACGCCGTAGGGCTTCACGCCCATCTGTCCCCCGGGCGGCCGGCCTCGGGGAGCATAAAAACGGCCAGAAAACCCAGTAACCCCGCCGATCCCGAACAAAATCGGGGCCGGCGGTGCGGTTGCTTTTCCCCCGCGTCTGGCGCTTAAGGTATCCTCAAACTGGCTGGACCGGCCGGGACGGCGCGGGTCCGTGAACAAGTACGGAGGACTACATGCGTGAGGCGGTAATCGTTTCGACGGCGCGCACAGGGCTGGCGAAATCGGGTCGCGGCGGCTTCAACCTGACCGGCGGCGCCGCCATGGCGGGACATGCCATCAAGCACGCGATCGAGCGCGCCAAGATCGAACCCGGCGCGGTTGAAGACGTCTACATCGGCTCCGCCGCCCCCGAAGGCGCAACCGGCGGCAACATCGCCCGCCAGGCCGCTCTCTGGGCCGATTGCCCGGTGACCGTCGCCGGCGCCACCGTCAACCGCTTCTGCTCGTCCGGCCTCAATGCGGTCGCCCTCGCCGCCGGCTCGATCCGCGACGGCGCGGACATCGCCATCGGCGGCGGCGTTGAAAGCATTTCGCTGGTCCAGATGGGCGGCCACGCCAACCGCTTCCACGCGATAGACGAAAAGCTCAACCATGTGATCCCGGCGATCTACATGACGATGATCGAGACCGCCGAGATCGTCGCCGACCGCTACAAGGTCAGCCGCGAATACCAGGACGAGTACGCCCTTCAGTCGCAGCAGCGCACCGCCGCGGCCCAGGCCGCTGGCAAGTACAAGGACGAGATCGTCCCGATGGCCACCAAGATGGCCCAGGTGAACAAGGAAACCGGCGAAACGAAAGTGGTCGACTACACAGTCGTGAAGGACGAGTGCAACCGTCCGCAAACGACGCTCGCCGACCTCCAGAAACTGCCGCCGGTGTTCAAGGGCGGCCAGAAGATCGCCGAGGGCAAGTTCATCACGGCCGGCAACGCCTCGCAGTTCTCGGACGGCGGCGCCGCCCTCGTGCTGATGGAAGCCAAGGAAGCCGAGAAGCGCGGCCTCAAGCCGCTCGGCGCCTTCCGCGGCTTCGCCGTCGCCGGTTGCGAACCGGATGAAATGGGCATCGGACCGGTCTTCGCGGTGCCCCGCCTCCTCAAGCGCCACGGCCTCAAGGTCGACGACATCGACCTCTGGGAGCTCAACGAAGCGTTCGCCTCGCAGTGCCTCTACTGCCGCGACACGCTGGGCATCGATCCGGAGAAATACAACGTCAACGGCGGCTCGATCTCGATCGGCCACCCCTATGGCGTCACCGGCGCGCGCTGCACCGGCCACCTCCTGCTCGAAGGCCAGCGCCGCAAGGCGAAGTACGGCGTCGTCACGATGTGCATCGGCGGCGGCCAGGGCGCAGCGGGCCTGTTCGAGATCTACAACTGATCCGAACACCTGAGCGGTAATCCAGACGGCCCGGCAGCAATGCCGGGCCGTTTTGCATTCGGCGGGGATAAATTCGGACAGGCCTTGTGTTCTTGTTTTGTTCCTGTCATGACTCGTGCTCCTGCAAGAGGGAGCAACCGATGACAATCGATCCGATCATGGATGAGATAATGGCGGGTGGCTTGCTGCTGACCCGGGGCGACCGCGCCGGGGCCAGGCTGGAACTGGAAGCCGTCTGGTCGCGCATTTCCGCGAACGCCCAGCCGATACATGAGGTCACGCTGTCACACACGCTGGCGGACGCCCAGGATGACCCGGCGCATGAACTGGCCTGGGACCTGAGAGCGCTCCATGCAGCACAACGCTGCACGGATGCGGATGCCCAGCGCCACAGCCAGGTCACGACCATCGCCGCGTTCCTGCCGTCGCTCCATGCCAATCTGGCGGAAGACTATTTGAAGCTGGGCGACCTTCCGCGCGCCCGCGATCACTTCGAATCGGCGCGCGGCTTCACGGACAGGCTGGGAGATGACGCCTACGGGCACATGATCCGCGGCGGACTTGAGCGGCTGGCCATACAGCTTGAGGCGACCGCCGGTTGACCTGCGCTGCCGCCTTCGAAGCCCTCAATCATTGACCGCCCGCTCCGGCTGGAGCGGGCGGTCAATCATGCGTCGTCTGGCGACTAGAAGCTGAGGTTGATCTCGATGCCTTTCGAGTCGCGATAGAAGTGGCGTCCGTTGCGATAGACCACCACGGTTTTCGGACGGGGCGGCAGGCGTTTCATGTGCCGCTCACCGGGGGCGTAGACATAGGTCCAGGCCGAAGCGGGGCAGCGGATGTCGCGGTGATCGACATGTTCGTAGCGATGGTGGTTCCAGTGCTCCACCCGCACCTCTGGGCATCTTGCCGGGTTCACTCGCCACTCACCGGCCGAAGCGGCGGCGGTTCCGAAAAGACCGATGCCAGCGGCCAGGACCGCAAGGCGAAGGGTCTGCTTGGTCAGAACAGTCATCTGGAAAGCTCCTGAATCGAGGTCATGTCCCTCAGGTTCAGGACAACGCACGAAGCGGTCACCCGGTTTTGCCGGAACAACAAAATCCCTGTCGCAACTTGTATCGGGCGTATGTCCGTCCAGTAAGAATCGGCGTCCGATCAGGAGGGTTGCGGTGCGATCGGCTCTGGGATTTGCTGGTCGCAGGGGCGCGACCGTTCGAGGCAGCAGACAGATGAAGCGTCCCCTATCCCTCCACCGCGCCAGCATTCCGCTTCTCGCTGCTCTGCTGGCGGCGGCCGCCTGCCAGCGCCAGCCAAGCGTCCCGGCCACGACGCCCGCCCCAACGGCTAGAGCGGCGCCCACTCCCGCCCCCGACGCCACGCCTGCCCCGGCCTGGCAAACGGACAAGTCAGCCTACCTGCTCCTCTCGACTACAGCGCCGAACTTTTCGGCCGACCTCAATGGCGGCGGTTCGGTCACCCAGGAGAACCTCAAGGGACACTGGACCATCCTCGCCTTCTGGGGACTGTGGAGCGACGACTCCCTGGCCGATGCAAAATACATCCGCGCCCTCGTCTCCGCCGCCAGCCAGGACCCGGACCTCGACATCCTCACCATTCACACACCGCCGGGACCCGGCCGCGCCTCCGAGGCGCTCGGCTCATTCCTTTCGCTCGACAGCTGGTTCAAGGATCAGGGCGGCTCATGGCCAACGGCGATGGACCGGGACGGCAAGATCGCCGAAGCCTTCAAGATAACCTCGGCGCCCGTCTACCTGCTGATCGGCCCGGACCTCACCATCGAGGGATACCGCACCGACCTCAACGCCGCGCCGGACGAAGGCATCAAGTCCGTGATCAAGGGCTATGCGGAAATCCGCAAGCACACGCTGGCCCCGCCCTGATCAGGCTTTCTTCCGGGCGCGGTTCACGGCAGCGTCCAGCGCCGAGAGAAACGCAGAGCGATCCTTCTGGGAGAACGGCTTCGGCCCGGACGTGATTTCCCCGAACGACCGCAGGTGCTCCATCAGTCCCCGTGTCGCCAGCGCCGAGCCGATCATGTCGGTCGTGAACACTTTGGCCGTAGGCGACAGCGCCTCGGCGCCCGTTTCCAGCACGCGCCCCGCCAAGGGAATGTCGTTGGTCACCACCACATCGCCCCGGCCCGCCCGCTCCGCGATCCAGTCGTCGGCGACGTCGGGCCCCGCATCTACCAGTACAAACCTGATGCGCGGTTCGCTCGGCGTACGGATGAAGGCGTTGGCCACCACGAGCACATCCATCCCCACCCGGCGGGCGACCTTGTAGACCTCCTCCTTCACGGGGCAGGCGTCGGCGTCGACATAGATCGCAGCCATGAGCTACCCGCCACTCAGCGGCGGCAGAAGCGCGATCTCGTCGCCAGGCGACACCGCGGCGCCAGCCTCATCCGCGACCAGCTTCTGGTTCACCGCGACACGCACGCCGCGGGCATTGATCGCATCCGCAAGTTCGGGGTTGAGCTCCGCCAGCCGCGCGCGCACCTCGGCGGCCGTTGTGGCGCCGGCCGGAAACGGCACGCTGGCGGCGCCGAACACGTCTTTCAGTTTTCCGAACAGGAGAACGCCGCCGGCCATCACCCGCCCGTGTGCGACATGGTGCGCGGGCTCGCCGGCGAGGCCAGACGCGCGGCGTCGAAATCGTGGCCCTTCGGCTTGGCGGCGATGGCGCCGAGGATCGCCTCGCGCAGCTTCTCGCCAGAGGGATCGGTGCGCATCGCCTCGCGCAGGTCCGCGCCGTCCTCGCGGCCGAGGCAGGTATAGAGCCGCCCCGTACAGGTCACGCGCACGCGGTTGCAGCTTTCGCAGAAGTTATGGCTCAGCGGCGTGATGAAGCCGACCCGCCCGCCCGTCTCCTCAACCTTCACATAGCGCGCCGGGCCGCCCGTGCTGACCGCCAGGTCCGTCAGCGTCCAGCGCTTGGCGAGATCGGCGCGCACGGTCTCGAGCGAGAGGAAGTCTTCGACCCGGTCCGTCTCGGCCTCGCCCATCGGCATGGTTTCGATCAGCGTGAGGTCCGCGCCCCGCTCGTGCGCAAAGCGGATCAGGTCCGGTATCTCGCCCTCATTGATGCCACGCAGCGCCACGGTGTTGAGCTTCACCTTCAGCCCGGCCTCCAGCGCCGCGTCGATCCCCTTCAACACGTCGCCCAGGCTGTCGCGCCGCGCGATGCTCGCGAACAGATCCTGCTTCAGCGTATCGAGTGAAATGTTGACGCGCTTCACGCCGATCGCCGAAAGCTGGCCGGCGTATTTCGACAGCAGCGTTCCGTTGGTCGTCAGCGTCAGCTCGCGCAGCCCGTGCCCGAGGTGGCGCGCGAACCGCGCCATCAGCTCCATCACGTCCTTGCGCACCAGCGGCTCGCCGCCGGTCACCCGCAGCTTGTCGACGCCGAAAGCGGCGAACTGCGTCACCAGCTGGTCGAGCTCCTCGAATGACAGCACGTCCTTGCGTGGCAGGAAGGTCATCCGCTCCGGCATGCAGTAAGTGCAGCGCAGGTCGCAGCGGTCGGTGATCGACAGGCGCAGATAGCTCACGCGTCGGGCAAAGCCGTCCACCAGCCCCTGCCCGGCCGCGAGGGCGGAGGGGGAGACGCCAGCGCCCGCGCGGGGCTCCGGTTTCGTATTGATGAGCGTGTAGGCCATGCCCTCGCAGGTTACAGCGTTATAGTCGTCCAAGTCGAGCGCCCGCCCGGCGCCCGACCCAATATCGGCCGGATCGACGACGCCCCTGCCATATGGTTGAAGAACGCAAGCTTTTGGAGGGCCCGGGACGGCATGAACATCCTCCTTATCGTCTGCGTCCTGTACCTCGTGGTCCTGGCCGTGCTGGGATTCGGCAACCTGCGCCGGTCGCCCCGGGGCGACACCGGCGTCTGGCTGAGCCTCGCCTCCCTCGCCCTCAGCGGCCTGGGCGTCATCTACGTCCTGGCGACCCAGCTGCTGCACTGGCCGCTGAGCCTGTGGACGGTGGCGCCCCTCATCGTCATCGCCTGCGGCTACATCGCCCTCGCCGTGCTCCGGGTGCGCCACTACCGGCGCAGGCAGGGCCCCTGAGCGCTAGCCCATCGGGTAGAGGATCTCCTTCGACACCGCGTCGAGCTTCTTCATCAGGTCCGCATCCAGAGTCAGGTCCGCGGCGGCGAGAATGTCCGGCAGCTGGTTCTCGTGCGTCACGCCTACAATGGTCGAGGCCACAAAGTCGTGTTGCTTGCTCCACGCCGTCGCCATGGTCGTCACCGAAAGCCCCGCCTCCCGCGCCAGCCCCTGGAAGCGGGCGGTGGCGGCGAGGCTCTTCTCGTTCACGAACCGCTTGGCCATCACTTCCTGGCGCGTGCCGGTCATCGCCAGATAGTTGGAGAACCGCGCCCCCTCCGGACGCGCGCCGTCCTGGTACTTTCCGGTCAGCACGCCGCCGCCGAGCGGCGAATACGGCAGCAGGCTCACGCCCTCGTGCCGGCAGGCCGCCGCCAGCTCGTCCTCGAAGCGGCGATTGTTGAGGCTGAAATTGTTCTGGATGGTCTCGAACCGCGCCAGCCCCTCACGCTCGGAGGCGGCGAGGCTCTTCATCAGCCCCCATGTCGTCTCGTTCGAGCACCCGATCACGCGCACCTTGCCGTCCTGGATCAGGTCGTCCAGCGCCCGCAGGTGCTCCTCATAGGCCGTGCCGTGGTCCGGCCAGTGCGTCTGGTAGAGATCGACATAGTCCGTCTGCAGCCGCTTCAGGCTGGCCTCGATGGCGCGGATGATGTTGTGCCGGTCCAGCGCCGTCATGCCGGCGCGCTGGGCGGACTTGATCCAGCCATGGCTCGGGCCGGAGACCTTGGTGGCGATGATCAGGGCGTCGCGATCCTTGGTCTTCATCCACCGGCCGACGATCTCTTCCGTGCGCCCGGCGTATTTGGAATCAGGGGGCACCGGATAATTTTCGGCCGTATCGTAGAAAGTTATCCCCGCCTCGAAGGACTGGTCGAGAATGCGATGAGACATGGCTTCGTCGGCCTGGTTGCCGAACGTCATCGTGCCCATGCAGATATCGGAGACCGCAAGTGCGCTACGGCCGAGACGGCGGGATTTCATGGGAGGCCCCTTCTGGTTGGTTCCCGACACTTAGCCATGTGAGCGCTTGCTCACAACCCCGAAGCCGAGGCGGCGCATCCGGGCGCCTGTCTTCCTGCGGGGCTGGACTTGAATTACGACGCCTGATGCCCGACGCGCATACCTTCATCACGGCCAACCTCCGTCTGGAGCCTGCGCCGGGCTTGCCCGAAATCCGCCTCTACCGCGCCCATTCGGGAAGTCGCCTGCGCCGACTGACCGGCGACAGCGCGCCGCCCTACTGGGCCTATCAATGGGCAGGCGGCGCCGTGCTGGCGCGCCACATCCTCAAGAACCCCAATGTCGTGCAGGGCCGTCGCGTGCTCGATCTCGGAACCGGATCGGGCGTCGTGGCCATCGCCGCCGCGCTCTCCGGCGCGGCTTCCGTTCGGGCCGCCGACATCGATCCGTTCGCCATTGCAGCCGCCACACTCAACGCCGAGGCCAACGGCGTACAGGTCGAAACCATCGAGAGCGACCCGCTCGCAGACCCGCCTCCGGACTGTGACCTCATCCTGGCTGGCGACATGTTCTACGAGGCCGGCCTGGCGCATAGGGTGTGCGCCAGCCTCGACAGCTGGGGCGTCGAGACGCTGGTCGGAGACATGGGGCGCAAGCCGCTGCCGCGAGACAGGCTGGAACCGCTGGCGCAATACGATGTCGGCGATTTCGGCCACCCCGGCCTGCTGCCAGCGACGGTCTACCGCTACAAGCCAGGCGCGCCAGTTGAATAGCGCCTCACTCGACCGGATAGGGCCCCTCGGCGAACGTCTCCGCGTGATAGCCCTTTGCGCCAATCTCGCGGGAAAGATCGCTGCTAAAATCCTCGCCGCGCTCCAGGCTGGCGATGACGGTGGAGAAGTCGTGCTCCGGCGCCCATCCGAGTTCTTTTCGCGCGCGGGCGTTGTCATAAACCCGGTCGATGCGGGGAAACATGCTCCAGCCGCGCCGCCGGTAAACCGCCGCGTAGGCGGGCGCGACCTGCGCCAGCACCGAAGGCGCATCGACGCCCAATCCGGCCAGATCCTCGCGCCTGAACGGCGTCGTCGCGCTGATGATGTATTTGCCGAAGCCGATTTCAGGCGCCCGGCGCGCGGCCAACAGGTGCGCCTCCACCACGTCCGCGATGTCGGCGCGACGATACAGCATCTCGTTCGCCTTGGCGTTCTCGCCGGACCACGCCTCGCGCACATCCTTGCTGTCGTCGTCCTCCGGAAAGAAACGCGACGTGCGAAGCACGATGCAAGGCAGGCGCTGGTTCGACCAGAACAGCGAGCACAGATCCTCCGCCGCCAGCTTGGTGACGCCGTAGATGTTCTTTGGAACCGGCGTCACATCCTCGGTGATCCACGCCGCCGGCTCACCCTCCGCCACTGTCAGCGCGCGGCCGAACACGCTGGTCGTGCTGGTGAACACGAAACTGCGCACGTCCGCAGCGAGGCTTTCCTCCAGCAGGTTCAGCGTGCCGGTGATGTTGACGTCGATGAAGTCCTGCCGGCTGTGGGTGGCGACATGCGGCTTGTGCAGCGCCGCCGCGTGCAGCACGACATCGGCGCCGGCCACATGCTCGCGAACGAAATCCCGGTCCGACACCGAACCGACCGCATCCGTAAACGGCGAGGCCGAACGGTCGAGCCCCGTCACCGCCACGCCCCGGGCCTTAAGCGTCCGCACCAGCGCCTCGCCCAGATGGCCAGCGCTGCCCGTCACAAGAAACCTCATCGGCGCGTCCCCGGAGCCTCAGCTCTCCATCAGCCGCGGCATCAGCTCCACCATGTTGCAGGGCATGTGGCGGCTATCGAGTTGCCAGCGGATGATCTTGTCCCAGCCATCCTTCACCGCGCCGTTCGATCCCGGCAGGCAGAAGATGAAGGTGCCGTTGGAAACGCCCGCACATGCGCGCGACTGCAGGGTCGACGTGCCGACGCTCTGGTAGCTCACCATGTGCCAGATCACGTTGAAGCCATCGACTTCCTTGTCGAACAGAGGCTTCACCGCTTCCGGCGTCACGTCCCGCCCGGTGAGCCCGGTACCGCCGGTGGTCACCACCGCATCGATCATCGGATCGGCGATCCATTTGCGCATCACCGCGCGGATGGCGTTCACCTCGTCCGGCACAATCGCCTTGTCGCCCACCTCGTGACCGCTTTCCTTCACCCGCTCGGCGAGCAGGTGTCCCGACGTGTCGGTCTCGTCCGTGCGGGTATCGGAAATCGTCATCACCGCGATCCGCAGCGATTGGAACGGCATGTCGTCGACCATCTTGCCGCCAGGCGACGGCAGCGGCGGCGTCTTGGGTCCCGGCATCGGCTTGCCCGTCATGTCTTCACTCCATCATCCCATCTCGCCCGCGCCTCGCGATCATCGCCGCGCGGTTCGATCCATTCGGCGCCGTCCGGGCGCACTTCCTTTTTCCAGAACGGCGCCTCGGTCTTCAGCCGGTCCATCAGGTAGTCGACGGCCTGCAGCGCCTCGCGCCGGTGTTTCGAAATCGCCGCCACCAGCACGATCGCCTCGCCCGGCGCCATGCGGCCATAGCGGTGGATCACCAGCGTGTCGATCACGTCGAACCTCGCGCGCGCCGCCGCGTCGATGTCGGCGATCTGCGACTCGGTAAAGCCGGGATAGTGCTCCAACTCCAGCGCGCTGACCTCGCCGCCATGCGCACTGTCACGAACCGAGCCGACAAAGCTGGCAAGCGCCCCGGCCTCGGCGCGCCCGGCCTGGAAAGCGGACGTCTCGGCGTGGGGATCGAAGGGCTCGGACTGGACGCGGATCATCGGCCAAGGGTCTAGAACATTTCCGCCCCGGGATGAACTGGCAGGGATGAACTGGCCGCCTCAGCCCTTCATCCCGATCAGAACGGCGCCGCCCGCCACCATCACGACGCCCAGCCAGCCGCGCAGCGACAGGTGCTCGCCCAGGAACGCCGCACCGATAATGGCCACCAGCACCACGCTCAGCTTGTCGATGGGCGCCACCTGCGCGGCCTGCCCCAGGCTCAGCGCGCGGTAATAGCAAAGCCACGACACCCCGGTCGCCAGACCCGACAGGCCCAGGAAGATCAGCGTCCGCGGAGCAAGGCTGGACAGCGGCTGCGCCACCCCCCGCACCACAACCAGCACCCCGGCAAAGGCAAGGATCACCGTCACCCGCAACAGCGTCGCGAAATCCGGATCGACCCCCGTCACCCCCACCTTTCCGAAGATCGCCGTCAGCGAGGCGAACAACGCCGCCAGCAGGGCCCAGAACAACCAGGACTCAAGCAGCGTCCGCGCCATGTCTCGCCTCCTTCAGGTACGTCCGCCCCTCAGCCCAGCTTCAGGATCGCCGAGCCAAACGGCTCCATGTGCAGCTTGCCAGACGCCAGAACGGCATCCGCCGCCCAGACCACTTTGGCGCTTCCACAGGGCCGCGTCACGGCCGCAGGCGTCAGGTTGAAGACACACAGCATGTGCTCTCCGGGCGCCTCGCGCTCGATGACCAGCACGCCCGCCTCATCCCGGGCCTTCGACGCGCCCGTCCGCAACGCAACGCTTTCCTGCCGCACGGCGACCAGCGCGCGTGCGGTGTGAAGCATCGACTCGGTCAGCCGCTCCTGCTTGTCCACCGACATCAGCCGCTGCCGCGCATCGACAGGCAGCCATGGCTCCTTCGCGCGCGTGAACCCGCCGTTCGGCGCTTCCTTCCACGGCATCGGCGTGCGGCAGCCGTCCCGGCCCTTCGTGGCAGGCCAACCGGCGATCCCCCACGGGTCCTGCAGCTTCTCGAGCGGCACCTCGCCCTCCGGCAGGCCCAGCTCCTCGCCCTGATAGAGAAAGACCGTCCCGCGCAGCGACAGCAGCAGCGACAGGAACAACGGCGCGGCCCGGCCCGGCGGCGCGCCGATCGCCTCGCCCCAGCGTGTCACCACCCGCGCCACATCGTGGTTGGAAAACGCCCAGCTCGGCCAGCCCTCGCCCGGCCTGTCCTGCCAGCACGAGACGATGTCGACAAACCCCGCCGTCCCCGGCCACGCCTTCAGGAAGTCGAACGCATAGGCCGTGTGCAGGCGCTGGTCGCCGCGCGTGTACTCGGCCATCAGGTCAAACGAGCCCGGCGCCAGTTCGCCGACCATCATGCGGTCTTTGTAGCTGTCGACCAAGTTGCGCAGCCGCTCGACGAACTCCAGCGCCTCAGGCTGGTTGGAATTGTAGAGGTGCATCTGCATGTCGCGCGGCAACGCCGGCGCCGGATCGCCCGACGGCGGGTTATCGCGGAGCTGCAGGTCGTGGGCGTAGTAGTTCGCCACATCAAGGCGGAACCCATCGACGCCCCGGTTCAACCAGAAGCGCGCCGTTTCGAGAATTGCCGAACGAACGCCCGCCGCACGGATATTCAATTGCGGCTGGCTCGGAAGGAAGTTGTGCAGGTAATACTGACGGCGCCGCGGCTCCCACGTCCACGCCGGACCACCGAACCACGCTTGCCAATTGTTGGGCGGCGAACCATCCGGTCTTGCGTCGGCCCAGACGTACCAGTCGGACTTTTCGTTCGTCCGGTTCGTACGACTTTCGGCGAACCATGGATGATCGGACGACGTATGCGACCAGACCTGATCGGTGATGACCTTCAGGTCCAGACGGTGCGCGGTTTCGAGCAGGGCGTCGAAATCTTTTAGCGTTCCGAACAGCGGGTCGACGTCGCAGTAATCCGAAACGTCGTAGCCGAAATCCCGCATCGGCGACGCAACGAACGGCGACAACCAAATTCCATCAACGTGCAACGATTTGACGTAGCCGAGTTTCGCCGTGATCCCCTTGAGGTCGCCGACGCCGTCGCCGTTCGTGTCGAGAAACGAGCGCGGGTAGATCTGATAGATTACCGCCCCGCGCCACCAGCCATCCGCTGACATCACTGACTGCCCCTGCAATGCCCCTCAAGGCCACGGCATACAGCAAGGCCGTTAACGAGGCGACCAACGCGAAAAGGCCCGCCGGTTTCCCGGCGGGCCCATCGTGTTAACCAGACGCAGCGCCTAGTGGGTCGGCCGCGGGGCTTCCCCCTCGGGCCGGCCGCTGCGGCCGAGTTCGGCGCGATACGCCGCCTCTTCCGTGGCGCTCCACGCAACCGGGGTCAGCGGGCGCACAAGGGCGCGCGCCAGCACCTGGTCGATGGTCGAGACCGGAACGATCGTCAGGCTGTTCTTCACGTTGTCCGGCAGCTCGGCGAGATCCTTCTCGTTCTCCTCCGGGATCAGCACCGTCTTGATGCCTCCCCGCAGGGCCGCGAGCAGTTTCTCCTTGAGGCCGCCGATCGGCAGGACGCGGCCGCGCAGCGTGATCTCGCCCGTCATCGCCACATCCTTCGCCACCGGGTTGCCGGTGAGAAGCGAGACGATGGCGGTGGTCATAGCGATACCCGCCGACGGACCGTCCTTGGGCGTTGCGCCTTCCGGAACGTGGACGTGGATATCGGTGATGTCGAACACAGGCGGCCGGATGCCGTACTGAACGGCGCGCGACCGCACGAGGCTTTGCGCCGCCGAGATCGACTCCTTCATCACGTCCTTCAGGTTGCCGGTCACCGTGGTCCGTCCGCGGCCGGGCATCTGCACGGCTTCGATGGTGAGCAGCTCACCGCCGACTTCCGTCCAGGCGAGGCCCGTGACCACGCCGACCTGATCTTCCCGGTCTGCCATGCCGAAGCGGAATTTCCGCACGCCGGCATAGTTGCCGAGATTGTGCTCGTCGACCGTGACCGACGTCGCCTTCTTCAGCTCGATCTCGCGAACCGCCTTGCGGGCCAGTTTCGCCAGCTCGCGCTCAAGCGACCGCACGCCGCTCTCGCGGGTGTAGTAGCGGACGAGATCGCGGATCGCCGAATCCTCGACATGCCATTCGCCTTCCTTCAGCGAGTGGTTCTCCGTGATCTTCGGCAGCAGGTGCCGCTTGGCGATCTCGACCTTCTCATCCTCGGTGTAGCCCTCGAGACGGATGATCTCCATCCGGTCGAGCAGCGGCTGTGGCATGTTGAGGCTGTTGGCCGTGGTGATGAACATCACGTCCGACAGGTCATAGTCGACCTCGAGATAGTGGTCGTTGAAGTTGACGTTCTGCTCGGGATCCAGGACCTCCAGCAGGGCCGACGACGGATCGCCGCGATAGTCCATGCCCAGCTTGTCGATCTCGTCGAGCAGGAAGAGCGGGTTGCCCGACTTGGCCTTCTTCATCGACTGGATGATCCGGCCCGGCATGGAGCCGATATAGGTCCGCCGGTGACCGCGGATCTCGGCTTCGTCGCGCACGCCGCCAAGCGAGACGCGCACGAAATCGCGCCCGGTCGCCTTCGCGATCGACTTGC
The DNA here is from genome assembly GCA_016125405.1 of Alphaproteobacteria bacterium. Taxonomy (GTDB): domain Bacteria; phylum Pseudomonadota; class Alphaproteobacteria; order Caulobacterales; family Hyphomonadaceae; genus UBA7672. The sequence continues at coordinate 70,934 of WGLW01000032.1, forward strand.
CAAGCGAGGTCTTGCCGACGCCCGGAGGCCCGACGAGGCACAGGATGGGCCCGCGAACCTTGTCGGTGCGCGTCTGCACCGCGAGGTATTCGAGGATCCGTTCCTTGACCTTCTCAAGGCCGTAGTGGTCCGCGTCGAGAACGTCTTCCGCAGCCTTGAGGTCACGGACGACTTCCTTCTTCTTGTTCCACGGCAGGGACACCAGCCAGTCGAGATAGTTGCGCACGACCGTCGATTCCGCCGACATCGGCGACATCTGACGAAGCTTCTTCAGCTCCTGCTCGGCTTTCGCACGCGCCTCATCCGACATCGGCGTGGCGGCGATCTTGTCTTCAAGCTCGCCAACCTCGTCGCGCTCGCCGCCCTGGTCCTGGTCGCCGAGTTCGCGCTGGATCGCCTTCATCTGTTCGTTGAGGTAGTACTCGCGCTGGGTCTTCTCCATCTGCCGCTTCACGCGGTTGCGGATCTTCCGCTCCATCTGGAGCATGCCGATCTCGCCTTCCATCAGCTGGTAGACCTTCTCGAGACGCTCGACGACGTCGACCATCTCAAGCAGTTCTTCCTTGTCTTCGAGCTTGATCGACAGCTGCGCTGCAACCGCATCGGAGAGATGTCCCGGCTCGGTGATCGCGCCGACCGTGCCCACCGTCTCGGCGGGGATTTTCCGGTTGAGCTTCACATAGCCTTCGAACTGCTCGACCACGGCGCGCATCAGCGCCGAGGATTCAGTCGCATCGACTTCGGGCTCGTCCAGCAGCGTGTGCTCGGCCGAATAGTAGTCGCCCTTGTCGACCAGCTTTTCGAGCTTGGCGCGCTGCTTGCCCTCGACCAGCACCTTCACGGTGCCGTCCGGCAGTTTCAGCAGCTGCAGGATCGTGGCGACCACGCCGACGGAATAGAGATCTTCCTCGGCAGGGTCATCGACGCCCGCTTCCTTCTGGGCGACGAGCAGGATCTCGCCGCCGCCTTTTTCGACTTCTTCAAGCGCCCTGACCGATTTGTCGCGGCCCACGAAAAGCGGCGCCACCATGCGCGGAAACACGACAATGTCGCGCAACGGCAGGACGGGGAGGATGGTAGCCATTTTGGTCTCCTTTCTTCGCCGCCTGCGCCTTCAATGAAGCGCGTCAGGCGACCAAGAGAGCCGGCCCGGGGAGTCGGCCGGTCGGTCTTGTTGACTGTAAAAGTGGCCTGTTGCGCCCCCTGCTTCAACCCGGCACAGGGCAAATCAACAGGAGAGCTACATAAGCCCGGTAATCGCTGGGGAAATCCGCCAACCGGCCCCAGGTCAGGATGCGTCGGCGGAGGCCGCACGATCGCCCGATGAATGGACGTACAGCGGGCGGGCCCGGCCTTCGACCACCTCGGCGTTGATCGCCACCTCCTCGACGCCACGCAGGTTCGGCAGTTCGAACATGGTGTCGAGCAGGATGCCTTCCATGATCGACCGCAGGCCCCGCGCGCCGGTCTTGCGCTGGATGGCCCGGCGGGCCACGGCCGCAAGCGCGTCGTCCGTGAACGTCAGCGTGACGTTCTCCATCTCGAACAGGCGCTGGTACTGCTTAAGCAGGGCGTTCTTCGGCTCGGTCAGGATCTGGATGAGAGCATCCTCATCGAGGTCTTCCAGCGTCGCGATGACCGGCAGGCGGCCGATGAATTCCGGGATCAGGCCGAACTTCACCAGGTCTTCCGGTTCGCAACCTTCGAGCACCTTTCCGGTGCGACGGTCTTCCGGGTCCAGCACGGTTGCGCCGAAGCCGATCGACGTGCCGCGGCCGCGATCCGAGATCACCTTGTCGAGGCCCGAGAAGGCGCCGCCGCAGATGAACAGCATGTTCGTCGTGTCGACCTGAAGGAATTCCTGCTGCGGATGCTTGCGCCCGCCTTGCGGCGGCACGGAGGCGACCGTGCCTTCCATGATCTTCAGGAGCGCCTGCTGCACGCCCTCGCCCGAGACGTCGCGGGTGATCGAGGGGTTGTCCGACTTGCGGGAAATCTTGTCGATCTCGTCGATGTAGACGATGCCGCGCTGCGCCCGCTCGACATTGTAGTCGGAAGCCTGCAGCAGTTTGAGGATGATGTTCTCGACGTCCTCGCCGACATAACCGGCTTCGGTCAGTGTCGTGGCGTCCGCCATCGTGAACGGAACGTCGATGATGCGCGCCAGCGTTTGCGCCAGAAGCGTCTTGCCGCAGCCCGTCGGGCCGATCAGCAGGATGTTGGATTTCGCCAGCTCGACGTCGGCGTTCTTGGCCGAGTGGTTGAGCCGCTTGTAGTGGTTGTGCACGGCGACGGAGAGGACGCGCTTGGCCTTGAACTGGCCGATCACATAGTCGTCCAGCACGTCGCAGATTTCGCGCGGCGTCGGCACGCCATCGCGGGATTTCACGAGGTTGGTCTTCGATTCCTCGCGGATGATGTCCATGCACAGCTCGACGCATTCATCGCAGATGAAGACGGTCGGACCCGCAATCAGCTTTTTGACTTCGTGCTGGCTCTTGCCGCAGAACGAGCAATAAAGCGTGTTCTTGCTGTCGCCGCCGGCGCCGCCGCTGGAAGTGGTCTTGCTCATAGACACCTCAATACACCCAGCCTGCGCGCGAAACGGGAACGAATCCGCACCGCGCAAGGGTTAAAGCCTATATCCCAATCGTTTCCGATAGGTTCAAGGCCAGCCAATTCGAACATAGCAAATGGGGCGCCGCAAGCGCCGGAACTGCCGAAACCCCCGCTACTCCGAGGGAATCGCCCTCTTTTCGAACACCTTGTCGACGATTCCGAAGGCCTGGGCCTCCTCGGCGGTCATGAACGAATCGCGGTCCAGGGTGCGCTCGATTGTCTCGTAGGGCTGGCCGGTATGCTTTACGTAGATCTCGTTGAGACGCCGTTTCATGGCCAGAATGTCTTCTGCGTGCCGCTCGATGTCCGAGGCGACGCCGCGGAATCCGCCCGAGGGTTGGTGAACGAGGATGCGGGAATTCGGCGTCGAGAAGCGCATTCCCTTCTCGCCGGCCGACAGCAGCAGCGAGGCCATCGACGCCGCCATGCCGATGCAGGCCGTGGATACCGGGCTGCGGATGTACTGCATGGTGTCGTAGATCGCGAGGCCCGAGGTCACGATCCCGCCGGGCGAGTTGATATACATCGCGATTTCCTTCTTGGGGTTCTCGGACTCCAGGAAGAGAAGCTGCGCGGTGATCAGGCTGGCGAGGCCGTCCTCGATGGGGCCGGTCACGAAAATGATCCGGTCCTTCAACAGGCGCGAGAATATGTCGTACGCCCGCTCGCCGCGGCTTGTCTGTTCGACGACCATGGGCACGAGATTCATCATTGTCCGGAAGGGATCGGCCATCGATTTCGGTCTTCTTCTGCAGGTCTGCGCCAATAGATAGGTCGGCCAGACTCAGATCACGAGAGGGATTACCAATATCCGAACGCCGGGCGACCGGCGCAAGCCCCGTCGCCCTTCAGATATGGCCGTCCGGCAAGGGTGTCGGGGACTAGTCCTCCCCGATTTCCTTCATCAGCTCTTCGCGGGTGACGGATTTGTCGGTCACCTTGGCCTGGGCGAGGATGTGGTCGACGACCTTTTCCTCGTAGATCGGCGCGCGAAGCTGGGCCAGGGCGTTGGGATTCGAGCGGTAGAACTCGATCACGGCCTTTTCCTGACCCGGATAACGCGAGGCTTCCTGGCGCAGGGCGCCGGCCAGCTCGTCGTTGGTGATCTCGATATTGGCGCGGCGGCCGATCTCGGCCAGCACCAGCCCGAGACGCACGCGGCGCTGGGAGATCTTCTCGTACTCGGCTTTCAGCTCGTCGTCCGACTTCGCCTTGTCCTCTTCCGACAGGCGGTCGTTCTTCTTCTCTTCCTCGAGCTGGGCCCAGATCTGGTCGAACTCGGCCTTCACCATCATCGGCGGCAGGTCGAAGGAGTGACGCTCGTCCAGCGCATCCAGCAGCACGCGCTTGACCTGCTGACGCGAACCTTGCGCCAGCTCGCCGTCGAGTTGCGCCTTCACCGCCTCTTTCAGCTTGTCGAGACCGTCGAAGCCAAGCGACTTGGCGAACTCCTCGTCGATCTCCGCCGTCTTCGGCGCCTTCACTTCCGTGACCTTCACGTCGAACACCGCGGGTTTCCCCTTCAGCGTCTCGACCTGGTATTCTTCAGGGAAGGTCACCTTGACCTCGACATCGTCGCCAGCCTTGGCGCCGATCAGCTGGTCCTCGAACCCGGCGATGAAACGGCCGTCGCCCAGCACGATCGTCTGGCCCTCGGCCGAGCCGCCGTCGAACGCCTCGCCGTCGATCTTGCCGACGAAATCGATGACCACCGCATCGCCGGTCTCGGCGGCGGCGCCATCAGCCTTCGTCTCATAGCTCTTGTTGTTTTCCGCGATGCGTTTCAGCGCATCGGCGATTTCCTCGTCTGTCGCCGTAACAACCATGCGCTCAAGCTCGATGTCGGCGACTTCCGACGGGGTGAAGTCCGGCATCACCTCGACCTGCATGTGGTAGTCGAGATCAGCCTCGCCCGAGACGACCTTTTCGGCCGGGCTGTCGAACTGGATCGAGGGACGTGTCGCCGGACGCAGCGACTTGTCATCGAGCGCTTTCTGGCTGGTTTCCTCGACCGTGTTCTGCACGATCTCGCCCATCAGCGACTTGCCGAACATCTTGCGGATGTGGGCGGTGGGAACCTTGCCCGGGCGGAAGCCCTTGAGCTGCACCTGCGGGCGGATTTCCTCGATCTTGGCGCTCAGTTTCGCCGCCAGTTCGCCGGCCGGAATCTTGACCTGGAACTCGCGTGAAAGGCCTTCGGACTTCGTCTCGGTGACGTTCATCAAGGAAACCCCGATGTGTTGAATGGTTTGGGCCTCGCCGACGGCGACCGTCCGGCAAGGCGGGCCGGGCTTCTTACACAGGCAAGATGGGCCTGTCCATGCAGGCAAATTCGGGCAAATTTCGGGCCCGGCCCCAAAGCCTCGGCCTGGTGCGGATGACAGGACTTGAACCTGCACGGGTCACCCCACGGGAACCTAAATCCCGCGCGTCTACCAGTTTCGCCACATCCGCATGGGGCGGGCTGTCATAAGGCGCTCACCATCTGCGCCGCAAGGTCACCGTCTCGAACCACAGCCGGAAGTCGCCCATCAGGCTGAACGCCGGGTATTTGAAGGTGGCGGGCCGGTTCTTCTCGAAGAAGAAATGCCCCACCCAGGCGAATCCGTAACCGGTCACAGGCGCAGCGATGAACCAGCGCCAGTCGCCGGTCGCAAGGCCCGCGGCCAGGCAGGCCAGCACAAGTGTTGTCCCAACGACATGCAGTCGCCGGCTGACCGGATTGACGTGCTCCGTCAGGTAGAAGGGGTAGAAGTCCCGGAAGGTGCGATAGCGCTCAGCCATGCAACATGATCGCGCCGGGGTAACGGGTCCGCAAGCCTCACCGGCCCCGACGCCCGGCATAGAGGTCCGCGATCGCGCCCTTCAACGCGCCGTCCAGGTCTTCGGCGGTCAGCCCCGGCCCCGCCCTCACCCCCGCATCGCCATGCATCCAGGCGCCGGCGCAGGCCGCATCGAATGGTTGAAGCCCCTGCGCCATCAACCCGCCGATCACGCCGGCCAGCACATCGCCGCTGCCCGCGGTCGCCAGAAACGGCGTCGCGTGCGTGTTGACCACGGCTCGTCCGTCCGGCGCGGCGATCACGGTGTCGTAGCCCTTCAGCAGCACAACGGCGCCGACCCTCGCCGCCGCCGTTCGCGCCGCCTCGATACGGTTCACAGATGCAGCGAGCACGCCGGGAAACAGGCGCTCGAACTCTCCCGCGTGCGGCGTCAGCACCGCCTCGACGGAGGAAAGCTTCAGCGCGCCGGCGTCGTCCGCGAACACGCTGAGCGCGTCAGCGTCGAGCACAAGGCGCCGCCTGGCGGCGATCAGCGCCTCGACATTCCGACGCGTCGTCTCGGTCACGCCTGCCGCAGGACCGATCACCACGGCGCTGGATTTTTCGGTGAGGGAGACGAGCGCATCCGTATCGGCGAACGCGGATGTCATCACGGCTGTCACCGAAGACGCCGCAACGATCAACGCCGATGACGGGCACATCAACGTCACCGCGCCGGCGCCGATCCGCAGGCCTGCCTGCGCCGCAAGCCGCGCTGCGCCTGTGTGGGCCAGTCCGCCCGTCACCACCGCGAGGCGCCCGCGCGTGTGCTTGTGGCTTGACGGCGTCGGCCAGGCGAGACGGCTGGACCAGAGGTCCGGCGCATTCTCCATCAACCTCCCGCCGCCGACTTCGCCGATCAGCGAACCGAATCCGATTTCAGCGACGTCGACCTCGCCGCAAAGCGAGGCCGCCGCCTGCAGCACATGGGCGGGTTTCTTGGCGCCGAATGTCACGGTGAGGGTCGCCTTGATGGCGGGACCCTCCACGCGGCCGCTGTCTCCACTCACACCCGATGGCACATCGATGGCGACCACGGGCGCGGTGAATGCGTTGACGCGCTCGACGGCTCTTGCGGCTTCTCCGGCAAGCGGGCGAGAGAGGCCCGCGCCGAACAAGCCGTCGAGCACAATGTCTCCCGGCGCGAGATGCAGGTCGCTCAACGGCGAACGCGGGCCGGTCCACGCGTTCGATGCTGCCGCGCCTTCCCTGGTCCGCGCCCCGCCCGGCGCCAGTTCGCGAACCGCCACCTGCCGACCGAGTTCAACGAGACGCCGCGCCGCCACGAAAGCGTCGCCGCCATTGTTGCCCGGCCCCGCCAGCACAACGACGCGCCCGGACGGATAGCGCTGATGCAGCGCCTCCGCGCACGCCTCCCCGGCCCGTTGCATGAGCGTGTCCAGCGACACGCCCGACGCGCTCGCCCTCGCCTCACAGTCACGGATCTCGGCGCATGTGAGGGTCGGGACAGCCATTTTACAGCGCCGCTAGAGCGCCCTCGCTCCCCAGCTCGGCGACCGCCAGCTTACCGCCCTTGCGGACCAGGCGGGTGATCGAGCAGTGCGACGGACGAAAAATCACCACGCGATCATCACCTGTCAGCAGGCCGATCAGCGAATTGATCGCCACAAAATGCGAGAAGACGGCCGTGTCGTCCGGCATCTGCTCCAGTGCTGCAAGCCCGGCGCGGCGCCATGCGTCGAGGTCCGCGCCCGCCTCGGCCCAGCGCCCGGCCATGACGCCTTTCAGCCAGCCAGCGCGGTCCTCCGGGCCAATGCCGGCCGGCGTGCGAACTTCGCCGACGCCGGGCTCGATCCGGGCGTGCGTCTCGATCCGTTTCTCAAAGGGGCGGGCCGTCTCCCGGCACCGCGCCAGCGGAGAGGTCACAGCGCGCTTTGCCCCCGCCCGGGCCAGGGTTTCTGCGGCGGCCTCCGCCTGCTGCAGACCCTTTTCGCTCAGGCCCGGATCGAGGTGATCGCCCCATCCAGCCGAGGGTTCGCCATGCCGGATCAGGTAAATCATCGTCGGGTGACCCTTTTCGTGGCGGCCGTGGGACCGCCCAACTCTCTAGCAAACGCAGCGGCAAAGGCCAAAGAGCAGACTTGAACGCCCAAGTGTTGTGCGCCATTGCTCGATCATTAGGCGCCCCCGATGCGTGCGCCGTTGTTTTAGGCAGACCACCTACTCGCCGAAGGGAGGATCGCGCATAGAGGCGTGCGTCCCGGCGCAAGCATCCGGGGCCCTGACCAGGGACCGGAATTCGAACAGGGACCGGAAATGAAAAAGATCGAAGCGATCATCAAACCCTTCAAACTCGACGAAGTGAAAGAGGCGCTGCACTCGGTCGGGCTACAGGGTATGACCGTGCTCGAAGCCAAGGGGTTCGGCCGCCAGCGCGGCCACACCGAACTCTATCGCGGGGCTGAGTACATCGTCGACTTCCTGCCAAAGCTGAAAATCGAAGTCGTGTGCGCCGACACGCAACTCGAAGCCGCACTCTCGGCGATTACCAAGGCGGCGCAGACTGGCAAGATCGGCGACGGCAAGATATTCGTTTCCGAGATTTCGGAAGTTATCCGCATTCGCACGGGCGAAACGGGCGATCAGGCGATCTGATCGACAAGCGCCGCTCGAAATTTTTTTGCAACGGTCAGCCCCGACGGGGGCTGGGGTGAAACGGAGGGAGACACGCAGTGTCCGACGCTATTCTGAAGAAAATCAAGGACGAGGATGTCGAGTACGTCGACCTGCGATTCACCGACATGCGCGGGAAGATGCAGCACGTCACCTTCGACCTCTCGATGGTCGACAAGGACCTCTTCGTCGACGGCACGATGTTTGACGGCTCCTCGATCGCCGGATGGAAGGCGATCAACGAGTCCGACATGCTGCTCATGCCCGACCCGGATTCAGCACGCATCGACCCGTTCTTCCAGCAGAAGACGCTGGCGATCATGTGCGACATTCTCAACCCGAACGACAACACGCCGTACAACCGCGACCCGCGCACCACCGCCAAGAAGGCGGAGATGTACCTAAAGTCCGCCGGCATCGGCGATACGGCGTTCTTCGGTCCTGAAGCCGAGTTCTTCGTATTCTCGGACGTGAAGTTCTCCACCGACCCGACCAAGACCGGATACGAGTTCGACGATCCGGAGCTGCCGGCCAACTCGGGCCGCACGTATGAGCAGGGCAACATGGGCCACCGTCCGGGCCCGAAGGGCGGCTACTTCCCGGTCCCGCCGGTCGACAGCCTGCAGGACATGCGCTCGGAAATGCTCTCCGTGATGCACGAGCTGGGCCTGAACCCGGAAAAGCACCACCACGAAGTGGCGCCGGCGCAGCACGAGCTTGGCATGAAGTTCAACACGTTGGTCCAGATGGCCGACAACATGCAGCTCTACAAATACGTCGTGCACAACGTCGCTGCGTCCTACGGCAAGACGGCGACGTTCATGCCGAAGCCCTACTTCAAGGACAACGGCTCGGGCATGCACGTGCACCAGTCGATCTGGAAAGACGGCAAGCCGATGTTCGCCGGCGACAAGTACGCCGACCTCTCGCAGATGTGCCTGTGGTACATCGGCGGCATCATCAAGCACGCCAAGGCGATCAACGCGTTCTCCAACGCGACGACCAACTCCTACAAACGCCTTGTGCCGGGCTACGAAGCGCCGGTTCTGCTGGCCTACTCCTCGCGCAACCGCTCGGCCTCGGTCCGTATTCCGTGGGCGCCGGGTCCGAAGGGCAAACGCATCGAGGTCCGCTTCCCGGATCCCGCCTCGAACCCCTACCTCACCTTCACGGCGCTGCTGATGGCCGGTCTCGACGGCATCACCAACAAGATCGATCCCGGCGCCTCGATGGACAAGGACCTCTACTCCCTGCCGCCCGAGGAACTGAAGGACATCCCGACGGTGTGCGGCTCGCTGCGCCAGGCGCTGGAAAGCGTCGACGCCGACCGCGACTTCCTCAAGGCCGGCGGCGTCATGGATGACGACTTCATCGACGCCTACATCGACCTCAAGATGGAGGAGGTGCTCCGCATGGAGACCCACCCCCACCCGGTCGAGTTCGACATGTACTACAAGGCCTGATCCATCAGGACGTCAGACACGAAGCGCCGCCGGAGCAATCCGGCGGCGTTTTTCATGGGTTAACGCGACCCCGAAATTGATGTGCGTTCGACAGAGGCAGGCTTAACCCTAACCGGCTATAAGCCATCTTCATGTCTCGCCCGTTGCTCTTTTCCGCGCTCGCCGGCGCCCTCGCGCTACTGTCTGCGTGCGCCACCACCCAGCCCTCGGCCGACCAGATCGCCGACGCCTGCGACCTGCTGACCGACAACCACGACTGGTACAAGGCGCTGCGCCATTCATCGAAGGAATGGGGCGCGCCGATGGGCCTGCAGCTCGCCATCGTGAACCAGGAAAGCAGCTTCGACGGACACGCGCGCCCGGCGCGGGGTCCGCGCAAGTTTTTCGGCCTCGTTCAGGGCGACCGCCCCTCGACGGCCTACGGCTACGCCCAGGCGCTCGAAACCACTTGGGAGCAGTACAAGAAGTCGACCGGCAACCGCGGCGCAGACCGTCACAGCTTCCGGGATTCCGTGGATTTCATCGGCTGGTACGTCAACAACACCGGCCTTCAGGCTGGCGTGGGCCAGTACGACTACAAGGCGCACTACCTTGCCTACCACGAAGGCGCAGGCGGCTATGTGCAGGGAACCTGGCGCCGGAAGACCTGGCTGGTGCAACGCGCCAACCACGTCGCCGGACAGGCCGCGCGCTACGAAAGCCAGATCAAGCACTGCAAGGCGCTTAGGCCGAAGTTTCTCGGGATTTTCTGACGGGACCGGCGGCCGCACCAGCCCCCCCCTCAGACGGTTGTTCACTTAAGCGCAGTGACGAGACTTGGCCCAATTGTACCTGTTTCCACGGATCGCGCACGGCCATCCCTGCTGATCGAGACCCTCAAGGCGCCGGTCAAAGAACGCCAGAATCTGCGGAACCAGCCTTGCGTGCGTCGCGTCCCGATCCACGCCAGCCCGGTCGGTGCATAGTTTGACGCCCATCACGCTGATCGGCAGGCTGCACCGATCGACATATACAAAATGACCTTCTCCCCCCGCGAGCCGCACCGTTTCGGCTGATCCCAGCAAGTCGCCGATGCGTTCCGCATGCGCTGAGAACGGCAGGAAGTCATCGTCGACCGATCCGATGACCAGAGCCGGCGTCTTTAACGCCTGCAGACCGCCCGGGATAAATCCTGGGCCTGCGGCTGGGTCCATTAGCACCAAAGCCTTGATCGGCCGTGGCGAGGGAACCGGAATCTGATCCGAAGAAGGCGCGCCAGTCGGGTACTGGCATCCCTTATCGACGGCTCGCGCCTGCACGCAATATGCGCGCATGTCGGCCATCGAGAAACCGGCGCCCGCCAGCATCAGCACTGTTGCTCCGCCTGCCGAATGCCCCAGCGCGCCAAGCCGTTCTGGATCGAGGTGGCTGGCGTAGACCGACTTCGAGATCAGAAAGTCCAGTGCGGCATTGATGTCGCGCGTCCGGTCGCCGAAGTGAGTAACTGTTGCCGGGTTCATCGTCGTCGGGCCAAAAACCGGCGACTCCCCGAAATGCGAGACCCCGAGCACGACATAGCCGTGACGCGCCAACGGTTCGGCGATCCAGGAATAGTTGGACGCTGCGCCCATAGATCCGTGTGACAGGAGAACAACGGGCAGCTTCTCGCCCGAGATCGCCGCGCCCTCGGCCACGCTTCCCATTCCGAAATTGTAGCCGTGCGCCTGTTCAGCGGACGTTGTGGGGTACCACACGTCCAGCTGGATCGGACGGCCGCCAGCCTCGGCGATACGCAGACTGTCGTATCCTGCGGAAACATCCGCCCTTGGCTGCGGGGTAGTTGCGCAGGCCGCAGCCAGGACCGCTGCGATGGTAGCCAATATCGACCGTTTCATCTTTTCACCTTGAAATCCTGAAGAACAGCGTGCGACCCCTCGGCAATGACGCCAGACGTCTGGCCCGTCAGGTCGCCGCCCGGCTGGCGTCTCACCTTGCCTAACCCCGGCCCGCGCGCGACGCTGGGGCGATTTCGTGAGTGGTGGCAGGATTTCGCCAATGACCGCAGCCCCCGTTTCGCGGCCCGCCAGTGTTCGGCCGTCCTGGCCAGGCATGATCGCCTTTGTGACTGCCTCCGCCGTGGCGGTCGGTCTGGCCGGACCATTCGGCATGACGACAAGCCAGCCTGACCCGTTGATGCGGATTGCACACTTCTTCGTCGCCAGCATCGGCATCGCTGCGCTGACCATCGGCATATCGGACGTTCTCTCCCGGCTGCGACCGCAGTTTGGCGTCTGGGCGCTGGCGGCCGGGGCCGCGCTTGCTGCAGCACCGGGCGCGTTCCTTGTTCAGGCCAGCCTGCGTGTCTTCTCGCCGGTCTCCCTCGATCATGTGTCGTGGACCGGCCTGCTGCTCCGGACCCTGCCGATGAATCTGATCCTGGCCCTGGTCTGCTGGCGTCTTCTTGGCGGCCGACTCGAGGCCCAGCGCATGGCTGAGGTCGTTCAGACTTCCGGGCCGGGTCTATCGAACCGCCTGCCGCCGGAACTGCGCAGCGCCCCGATACTCGCGCTGCAGGCGGAGGACCATTACCTCCGCGTATTCACGGCACGCGGCGATGCGCTGATCCACATGCGCATCGGCGATGCAGAGCAGGTGCTGACCGCTGAGGACGGCGTGCGGACGCACCGATCCTTCTGGGTTGCGCGGCGATCCTTTCACGCAGTCGAGCGCAAAGCGGGACGCATGGCCCTGATGCTGACCGACGGAAAGGTGGTTCCGGTGTCCCGCAGCCGTATCGATGCGGTCAACGAATGGCTGGAACGCGCCTGATATCTCATCCACAATCGATGCTGCCAGTCGGCAAATTCTTGCCGGATCACAAGACAGGGGGGCCTGTCCACTTTGCGCGCCTGAACGGACATCTGACATGCTCTCGCCACGCTCTTCGTCGACACCGCCAAACTCGACACGCTGAACAAGCGGCCCGGCTGGCGCGGCAAGCTGTTCCACTCGGCGAACAACACCTTTGTCTGGTGGGAGTTCGACGCCGACGCGGACATCCACCAGCACCACCACGAGCAGGAAGAAGTCTGGCACGTGATCGAGGGCGAGTTGGACGTGACCGTCGAGGGCAAGGTCACCCGCGCAGGCCCGGGCATGGTCGCCATCATTCCGCCCGATACGCCCCACTCGGTACGGGTTGTGAAGGCCGGCCGGGCAATCGTTGTGGATCACCCGCTGCGAGAGGGCTTCTGAACCCTCGCCTGCTGGTTGAGACAACAGAAAATTAACCGGCGGAACTGTCCCTGTGGGGCCGGATCAGGCTACTCCTGAGCCACGCCCGACACCGTGATTCGAGTAAGAAACGCATGGCCAAGAACTCTCAGGCGCGCCTGTTCGAGACGTCCGCCGCCGACAAGGCGAGCGGCTATTCGGCCAAGGACATCGAGGTCCTGGAAGGCCTCGAACCCGTCCGCAAGCGCCCCGGCATGTATATCGGCGGCACGGACGAGCGCGCCTATCACCACCTCTTCGCCGAAGTGCTCGACAATGCGATCGACGAAGCGGTGGCCGGCCATGCCTCGAAGATCGATGTTAGGCTCGACGCCGACGGCTTCGTCAGCGTGCGTGACGACGGGCGCGGCATCCCGATAGGCCTGCATCCGAAATTCAAGAACAAGACGGCGCTCGAAGTCATCATGACGATGCTTCACTCGGGCGGAAAATTTTCGAACAAGGCCTACCAGACCGCCGGCGGCCTGCACGGCGTGGGCGTGTCGGTCGTCAACGCGCTGTCGGATCGCGTCGAGGTCGAGATCGCCGTTGACCGCAAGCTCTACGAGCAGACCTATTCGCGCGGCAAACCGACCTCGAAACTAAAGCTGAAGGGCGCAGCACCCAACCGGCGCGGCACGCAGATCCGCTTCCATCCGGACCCGCAGATCTTCGGCGACAAGCTGCACTTCAAACCCGCGCGGCTCTACGCCATGGCGCGCTCGAAAGCCTATCTCAGCCGTGCGGCCGAGATCCGCTGGTCCTGCGATCCGAAACTCCTGAAGGACGACGACAAGACGCCGGCCGAAGCGACGCTGAGCTATCCCAACGGCCTTGCCGACATGCTCGCCGAAGCCGCCGAAGGCGCCGAGCGCGTCCTGCCGACGGCGTTTTCCGGGCGCGTGGAGATGGACCAGGGCGCAGCCGTGGAGTGGGCCATCGTCTGGAGCGCCAACGGGTTTGGCGAGGCCGACGGCTTCACCCGCTCCTACTGCAACACCATTCCGACGCCTGAAGGCGGAACGCACGAGGCCGGCATGCGCTCGGCTCTCACCAAGGCGCTGCGCGCCTATGGCGACATGACCAGCGTGAAGAAGGCGAGCGTGATCACCGCCGACGACGTGCTCGGCACGGCCGGCGCCCTGCTCTCCGTGTTCATCCGCAACCCGGAATTCGTCGGCCAGACGAAAGAGAAGCTATCCACCCAGGACGCCTTCCGTATCACCGAAAACGCGATGCGCGACCGCTTTGACCACTGGCTGACGGCCTCGCCGAAAGAGGCCTCGCGCCTGCTCGACTGGGCCATCGGCCAGGCCGACGACCGCATGAAGCGGCGCAAGGACAAGGATGTCGCCCGCCAGTCCGCGACGCGGAAACTGCGCCTGCCCGGCAAGCTGGCGGATTGTTCCGACGCTTCCGCGCAAGGCACGGAAATCTTCATCGTCGAAGGCGACAGCGCCGGCGGGTCGGCCAAGCAGGCGCGCGATCGCGCGACCCAGGCGATCCTTCCCTTGCGCGGCAAGATCCTCAACGTCGCCAGCGCCGGCGACGAGAAGCTGTCGAACAACAAGGAGCTTTCCGATCTCGCCCTCGCGCTCGGCTGCGGGCTCGGCCATCGCTTCAAGGTCGAGGACCTGCGCTATGAGCGGGTCATCATCATGACCGACGCCGATGTCGACGGCGCCCACATCGCCGCGCTTCTGATCACCTTCTTCTATCGCCAGACGCCGGGCCTCATCGACAGCGGCCGCCTCTATCTCGCCCAGCCGCCGCTCTACCGCATCAGCCAGGGCGGAAAGTCGCTCTATGCCCGCGACGACGCGCACAAGGACGAGATCCTGGCCACGGAATTCAAGGGCCGGAAGCCGGAAGTGGGGCGCTTCAAGGGCCTCGGCGAGATGATGCCCTCGCAGCTCAAGGAAACCACGATGAACCCGGCGACGCGCACGCTGGCCCGTGTCGCCCTGCCCAAAGGGCTGAAGGAGCCGGAAAAACTGGTCGAAACCCTGATGGGCAAGCGCGCCGACCTGCGTTTCCAGTATATCCAGAACAACGCCAAATTCGTGGATGAGCTGGACGTTTAGAGTCCACCACGGCCCGGACCGCTCAAATCCGCGTTTTGCTGGGGTTTTGGCCGGTTGATACCGCCCCGGAGCATTGACTTCGGGGCTTCCAGCCCGCATTGCTCCGCCCAGTTCCGGACAGCGCACGTGGAGATTCGCTCGCGGCGTCGCCGCCGGGCCGGTTAAAGACAAACTGATGACGTTTGACGAGCTGAGCCTCGACCCCCGTATCCTGAGCGCCGTTTCGGCCGCCGGATACACGAACCCGACACCGATCCAGGAACAGGGCATTCCCGCCGTTCTTGGCGGCCGGGACGTGACGGGTATCGCCCAGACCGGCACGGGCAAGACCGCGGCCTTCGTGCTGCCGATGATCCACAAGCTGGGCCAGGGCCGCGCCAAGGCGCGCATGCCGCGCTCGCTGATCCTCGAGCCCACGCGCGAACTCGCCGCCCAGGTCGCTGAACAGTTCGAGAAATACGGCGCCAATTACAAGCTCAACATGGCGCTGCTGATCGGCGGCGTATCGTTCGGCGACCAGGACAAGAAACTCACTGCCGGCGTGGACGTGCTGATCGCAACACCCGGCCGCCTGATGGACCATTTCGAGCGCGGCAAGCTGCTGATGACCGGCGTGCAGATGCTGGTGATCGACGAGGCGGACCGGATGCTCGACATGGGGTTCATCCCCGACATCGAGCGCATCTGCACGATGCTGCCCAAGACCCGCCAGACGATGCTGTTCTCGGCGACGATGCCGCCCGAGATCACCCGCCTCGCCAAGCAGTTCCAGAAGGACCCGGTGCGGATCGAGGTCTCGAGGCCGGCGACTGCGGCGACGACGATTACCCAGTATTTCACCCACTGCCCCTCCAACGAGGACACGATCAAGCGCGCCGTCCTGCGCAGCATCGTGAAGGCGCGCCTGACGGACCAGGCCATCGTGTTCTGCAACCGCAAGCGCGAGGTCGACGTCGTCGCCAAGTCGCTGGCGAGCCACGGCTTCGACGCGGCGCCGATCCATGGCGACCTGCCCCAGTCCGTGCGCATGGCGACGCTGGACCGCTTCCGCAACAAGGATCTCAAGATCCTTGTCGCCTCGGACGTGGCGGCGCGCGGCCTGGACATTCCGGAAGTCAGCCAGGTGTTCAACTACGCCCCGCCGCCAAATTCCGACGACTACGTCCACCGTATCGGCCGCACGGGCCGCGCCGGACGCACGGGCGAGAGCTTCACCATCGTCTCGCCTGGCGACTCCCGGCTCTGGGATGCCGTGCTGAAGCGCATCGGCAAGGACGTTGAGGAATACCGCCCGGAAGGCATGGACGAAGCGGTCAGCGAAGCACGTGGCCGTGGCCCGGCGCCGCGCCGCGACCGGTTCGACCGTGGAGATCGCGGGCGTGGCGGCCGCCGTGGCAATCGCGAACCTCGCCCCGTCGAAGAGGCGACGCCGACAGCCGAGGCGCCAACCGCTTCAGAGGCGGAAGAAGCGCCCACCGAAGCGGATGCTGCGACCGAGACGCCAACTTCCGACGAGCCCCGCAAGGAGAGCGGCCGGCGGCGCAGCCGCGGCCGGGACCGCAAGCGCGGCCAATCGTCCGCACCGAAGGCCGGGTCCGAGACGGAACAGGCTTCCGAGGCCGCCGAACCGGCCCGTTCCCGCCGCCGCGATTCGGATGAGCCCGAAGGCCGGGAGCCAAAGTTCAAGGGCATGGGCGACCATGTGCCCGCCTTCCTGCTGCGGTCCATCGAACGCAAGCAGGACGCCTGAATACCGGCGGGCCGGCGCGGCTTCCGTTAAGGGAAGCCGGGATTTTAGCCCTTCCGTAACAGCTTCTGTTCACTGTTCCGTAATTCGATCGGTGCGCCAGCCGCGAACCGAGATGGAGGGTGGCGACAGATGTTGAATAACGAGCTCACGGGTCCAGCCGGCGTCGCCCTGGGACACCGGACGATCGACGAGATCGGTCGCCAGGAACTCGCGGTCAGCCCGCAGAACTACGAAGTCTGGCTCAGCTACCTCACCCATTCCTCGCCGGATCTGAAGCAGGCGATTGATGCGCTGCTCGCCCTGGGCCGCCCGATCAATTCCGGCGACATGGAAGACCTGTACGAGCGCTTCTTCTCGACGACGCATCTTTCCACGCAGGTGATGGAAACCGGCTCGCGCATCGCGCACGAGATTGCGGATGCGCTGGACGCACTGAAGAAGGCCGGGGCGACCACTGAACGCTATGGCGTCACCCTCAACACCGCCGCTGAATCTCTCAGGTCGGCGACGCTGGACGACTCTGCCCTCAAGCGCCTGGTCACCGTTCTCGCCAGCGCGACGACGGAGATGTCGAAGCAGAACTCCTCGCTCTCCACCAAGCTGGCGCAATCCTCGCAGGAAATGGAAAAATTGCGCACCTCGCTTCGTCAGGCGCGCGCCGAGGCGCTGACCGACGCCCTTACCGGCATCGCCAACCGCAAGCTGTTCGACGAAACGCTGCGCCTGCGCAAGGAAGAAGCCGACAACGAACACACGGATCTTTGCCTGGTCATCGCCGACATCGACCATTTCAAAAGCTTCAACGACAGCTGGGGCCATCAGACCGGCGATCAGGTAATCCGCTTCGTCGCATCAGCGCTCACCAAATTCGCCCTGCCGGACCACCTAGTGGCGCGCTATGGCGGTGAAGAGTTCGCCGTCGTCATGCCACGCACGACGCTGACCCAGGCCGCGCGTATCGCGGACCAGATCCGCTCGGCCATCGAAGCCAAGCGCCTCGTACGCCGCTCGACCAACGAAACGATCGGCGCCGTCACCGTGTCGTTCGGTGTTGCCCTATACGCCAGCGGCGAAACGGTGAACCAGCTAATCGCGCGTGCGGACGAATGCCTCTATCTCTCCAAGCGCAACGGTCGGAACCGCGTGACGCTGGATACGACGCTGCCTGCGGCCTCCGACGCCGCCTAGCCGGTCACCACCGCCAGCAGATATCCGTCATACCCCTTGTCGCCGACCGTCTGAATTGCGGTCGCGGAGACACGCGGTTCACTGGCGATCAAATCAAACATGCGGCGCACGCCCTGAACCTGCGCATTGCCTTTCGGATCGATCACCTTTCCTTCGCGAACGACATTGTCGACGATGATGACGGAGCCCTTGCGTGAAAGCCGCAGGGCGTGGGCGAAATACTCCGCGTTGCTCTCCTTGTCGGCGTCGATGAAGGAGAGGTCGAACGGGCCTTCCAGCTTGGGCAGCAAGTCGATCGCCGGGCCCACGCGGACATCGACCTTCGACCCCAGACCGGCACGCTCGATATTGCCGCGCGCCACCTCTGCATGTTTCGGATCGATTTCGAGCGAGATCAGCTGGCCATCCGCCGGCAGCGCCCGCGCCATCCAGATCGACGAATACCCGCCCAGCGTGCCCACTTCCAGAATTCGCCTGGCGCCAATCGACAGCGCCGTCAGATAGAGCTGCTTGCCTTGCGCGGCTGAGACAGCAATCGGCGGCAACCCCGCAGCGCGACTGTCATGCAGCGCCTGTTCAAGCGCCTCGTCTGGCTGGACAAGCGTTTCGCCAATGTAGGCGTCGACGTTCCGCCAGATCTTTTCGCTCATGCCCTGGGTCGCCTGCTTGGCGGCGCCTTGCGCGGCGCCGGCGATTTACGTGGCTTTTTCGCCGCCTTCTCGGCCGCAGCGCGAAGCGCAACATCGAACGAACGGCGGGCCAGCTGCACGGTCTCGTCGGGATCGTCCGCTGCGGTATCCGGCAAGCTCCAGTACCCGATATCACGCACTGTCCCGTCCTTCCTGACGGAATATGACCACGGCCGGCTGCCGCGTTCTTTTAATTCAACGGCAAACTCCGGGTCCGCCTTCACATAGAAGGTATCGTCATCCAGCACGGCGAAACCCACGCCATCGCAGGTAATCACGGCCCCGCCAAACATGCGCTTGACGTGTACGGGACCAAAATCCGTGAGCAGTTCCAGGACGAAATCGATGTAGCCCGGTGAAAGCGACATGGGCGCACCCTAGCCCGTTCGGCCCCGCGCCTGAAGCAACAATGATGGGATGACTGCTATTCGGCCGCCGCCGGCACGATGGTCACGCTTTCACCGCAGCCACACGCGTCCGTCTGGTTGGGGTTGCGGAAGACGAACTTGGAATGAAGATCCGTCGTCTCGTAATCGATCTCCGAGCCCAGCAGGAACAGCACCGCCTTGCCGTCGATGATGATCTCGACGTCCTTGTCGGAAACGCGTTCGTCCAGCGGTTCGGGCGCCTCGGCATAACCCATGGTATATTCCATGCCCGCGCAGCCGGCGTTCTTGACGCCAACGCGAAGGAAACCCGCGCCCTTGTCGGCCATGACTTCCCGCACGCGCGCGGCGGCGGCGTCAGTCAGGCTTACAACCTTGGGGCGGGGACGTCTGGCCATGATCTCTAGATGATTACCCGGTGGGTCCCTTACAACATGTTGAGCTGGAGCCGGGCCTCGTCGGACATGCGTGACGGGTCCCAGGGGGGATCGAATACGATGGTGGCCTTGGCCGACTTCACGCCCTCGACCTTGCGTGCGGCGTCCTCCACCCAGCCCGGCATCTCGCCGGCAACCGGACAGGCCGGCGCCGTCAGCGTCATTTCGATATCGACGTGCCGGTCGTCATTGATGTCGACCTTGTAGATCAACCCGAGCTCGTAGATGTCGACGGGGATTTCAGGATCGAACACCTGCTTCAGGTTCTGGATCAGATCGTCCGTGATCCGGTCCAGTTCGGCCTGCGGAATCGGCTCCGCTGCCTCCGTTTGGCCGGGGGCGGTGTCGATCACGTCGCGTTTCAGGTCGTCAGCCATCAAGCCACTCTATGACAGCATCGCCCGGGCCTTGGAAAGCGCCTCGACGAAGGCGTCGACTTCCTCGGCTGTATTATACAGGCCAAAGCTTGCCCGAGCGGTAGCACTAACCCCTAAATGGGACATCAAGGGCTGGGCGCAATGATGGCCGGCCCGAATCGCCACCCCCTGCCGGTCCAGTATCTGGGCGATGTCGTGCGGATGGGCGCCCTCGATGGAAAAGGTCAACAATGGGCCCTTTCCCGGCGCCGTGCCGTGAATCGTCAGGCCGTTGACGCCCCTCAGCGCCTCCGTGGCGCGCTCCAGCAACGCCTGCTTGTGGGCGTAGATTGCCTTCCGGTCGAGCGCCTCCAGCCACTCGATGGCCGCCCCCAGCCCGATCGCCTCGATGATCGGCGGCGTACCGGCCTCGAAGCGATGCGGCGGCGCGTTGTAGGTGATTTTGTCGCGGGTGACCGTTTCGATCATCTCGCCCCCGCCCTCGAACGGCGGCAGCGCGGCGAGCTTCCCCGACTTGCCATAAAGCACGCCAATGCCTGTGGGGCCGTAGAGCTTGTGGCTGGAAAACACGTAGAAGTCCGCATCCAGCGCGCGGACATCCACGGCGAGGTTCACCACCGCCTGGCACCCGTCCAGCAGCACATCGGCGCCCGCGGCATGAGCCAGTCCGATGGCGCGCTTCACGTCCGGCGCAGTGCCCAGCACGTTGGACATGTGCGTCAGCGCCAGCATCTTGGTCTTGGGGCCGAGTTGCTGTTCCAGGCTCGCCATGTCGAGCGACCCGTCCGGCATCAACTCCACCCATTTCAGCATCGCGCCGTGGCGCTCGCGCAGGAAGTTCCACGGCACGATGTTGGAGTGATGCTCCATGATCGAAAGAACGATCTCGTCGCCCGGCTTGATCCGCTGGCCCAGCCCGGCCGCGACGATATTGATCCCCTGCGTCGCGCCCTTGGTGAAGATGATCTCTTCACTCGACGCCGCATTCAGCAACCGCCGCGCCGCCTCGCGCGCGCCCTCGTAGGCCTGCGTCGCCTCGTTCGCCAGCGTGTGGATGCCGCGATGCACGTTGGCGTAGGAGTAGCGCATGACGCGAGCCATCGCATCGATCACGGCATCCGGTTTCTGCGCGGACGCCGCGTTATCGAAATAGACCAGCGGCTTGCCATTCACCTGCCGCGACAGGATCGGAAACTGCTTGCGGATCGCTTCAACGTCGAACGCGCTCATTGCGGCGCCAGCAGCCATTGCCGCGCCTCCGCCGTCAGGATGTCCGCGATTGCCGGATCCGCCGCGCCAAACGCTTCGTTGATGAAGCTCTCCGTCAGCATCGCCCGCGCCTCGCGTTCCGGCACGCCGCGCTGGCGAATGTAGAACAGCGCGTCCTCGTCGATAGCGCCGGCCGTGTTGCCGTGCGCGCACTGCACGTCGTCGGCGTAGATTTCGAGTTCCGGCTTGGCGTTCACTTCGGCGCCGTCTTCCAGCAACAGCGCGTGATGCTCCATGTTCGCATCGGTCTTCTGCGCATCCCGCGCGACCAGGAACTTGCCCTGGAACACGCCCCTGCCGCCCGCGCGCGCCGCACCTTTCACAATCTGCCGCGTGACGCACCCCGGCATGTCGTGCCCCACATGGCTGGTGAAATCGACGTGCCGGCCCTTCCCCGCCAGATAGGCGCCGTTGAGGATGGCTTCGGAAGCGCCGGCGCCATGCGTCACGCGTGTTTCGATCCGCGCCAGCTTGGCTCCAAATCCCAGCGCCGTCTGCACGAGCCTGGCGCCGTGGCCCAGCCAGACCCTGGCGTTGGCCGCCTGCACCGCCGTGTCCGCGCCAGCCTGATAGACGACGCGATGCAGCGTTGCGTCCGCCTCAAGGCGATAATCCACCAGCACGCTGGAAAACCCCGCGCCCGCCACATGGCTTTCCAGCACGCGCGCGGTGACGCCCTTGCGAAGCGTGATCTCGACACGGCGAAACTGCCCGTCGCACCGGCTGTCGAAATGCAGCCTGATCGGCTCGACCGTGTCGGAGGAAATATCGAGGCTGGTCACGGCCGGCCCGCTGGCCAGCGCCGCCGTCAGCGCGGCGAGCGGCATGGCGGCCACATCGCCCGATCCGGCGCCAATCGCCAGTTCATCGATCTTCACCCCCGCCGCGATCCGCCCGCGTGACGGCAGGCCGTCGTCGTAGAAGTAGAGCGATCCTTCGGCCTGCGAATGAAACGGATCCGGCGGCTCGGCGACGGTCTTGCACTCCAGCCCCCGCACCGCCGCGCGAACATCGCTCCAGCGCCAGCCTTCGACGCGGCGATGCGGCAGGCCGGTTTTCTCGAACGCCTCGATCGCGGCGCGGCGACTGGCGTCGGCGGGAAGGTGCGCGTACCGCTCGATCAGCGCCTGTTCCTCGGCGCTGCGTGGCGGATGCAGACTGGCGCGCGATGAGGCCATGGCCTAGGCCGCCTCTTCGATCACGCCGTCATAGCCTTCCTTCTCAAGCCGCAGCGCGAGGTCCGGCCCGCCGGAAGCGACAATGCGGCCCGCCGATAGCACGTGCACCTTGTCCGGCTTGATGTAGTCGAGCAGGCGCTGGTAGTGCGTGATCACCAGCATGGACCGCTCCGGCGAGCGCAGCGCGTTGACGCCCTCGGCCACGACTTTCAGTGCATCGATATCCAGCCCGCTGTCGGTTTCGTCGAGGATCATGAAGCGCGGCGCCAGCATCAGCATCTGGAAGATTTCCAGCCGCTTCTTCTCGCCGCCGGAAAAGCCGACATTCAGCGGTCGCTTCAGCATGTCAGGATCGATCTTCAGTTTCGCCGCCGCCTCGCGCGACTTGCGCAGGAAGTCCGGCGCCGACACTTCCGGCTCGCCGCGCGCCTTGTGCTGGGCGTTGAGCGCCGCGCGAACGAATGTCAGCACCGGCACGCCGGCAATCTCCAGCGGATACTGGAATGAGAGGAAGACGCCCTTCGCGGCTCGCGCCTCGGGTTCCAGCGACAACAGGTCATCGCCATCGAACGTCGCCGCGCCATCCGTCACGTCGTAGCCGTTGCGGCCCGTGAGAACGTAGGACAGGGTCGACTTGCCGGAGCCGTTGGGGCCCATCACGGCATGCACTTCACCCTTGGGCACGCTCAGCGAAACGCCCTTCAGGATTTCGCGCGCAGGCCCGTCCTCGGGCACGACGCTGGCGTGAAGGTTGGTTAACTCAAGCATTCGCTGTCCAATCGGGCCGTTCCTGGCCCTCGCCCTCTACATAGGTGGTCTGCCCTGCCGTGCGAGGCCGCCTCGCCCGGCTTGGGGCGACGTTTCGGCCGTTGCAGCGGATATGTCCAGTGGGGCCTGCTGAACCCTACTTGAAGACGTCCTGGACCACTGACTCGGCGCAGAAGGCCGTTTTCGCCGCCACAGGGTTGAGCTTGAGGCCCCGAAGGCCGCCCGCATCCTCGATCTGGCAGTCGATCCCGGTAATATGGTCCGGCTCGCCGCGGGCGGTCACATTGGCGGTGAGCACGGGTTTCAGCTTCGCATCCGGCGTCAGCTTGAAGAATTGCACGGCCCACTGATTTGCGCTCGAGCGCGCCGGAGCGGCGATATAGCCGCTGACGGTCTTGTGAAAGCCGACAGCGCTGACTTCGCCCAGCCGCGTGAAGTGCTTGCCCCCCGGCGGCGCATACCAGATCGCATAGGTCGTGTTGACGTTGCCCGTCTCCAGCGGAACCAGCAGTTCAGCGAAAGCATCGCCGTCAATGTCCTCAAGGCTGGGCGCACTGAACGTGTTGCCGACGGTCTCGGTGATCGTCTGGATAGTCGCGTCGCCAGCGGGCACGACCGCGATCGAGACAGGCGTCCGCCGGCCATCTGCGCCATCGGCCGCCGGGCCATAGTGCACGTCGAAATTCAGGCCCCGGCTGTCCGTCGACAGCAGCCGGCAATCGGGATGCGTCCAGCCCGCTGTCCCGTTGTCCACGGCCTGCGCCGTTCCGCAGTCCGGCATCGCGGCGCGCTTTGCCGACGTCACAGCCGGCGTTGTCGCGCCGTCCCGAGCATCGCCCTGCGAACAGGCCGGCAGGGCGCACGCCACCGCGGCGAGCGCGATCGCCCGGATCGATTGTCGGATCATGCCGTTTTCCAGTTCCGCCCTCGTAAACGAACGCCGCCTCTATCTGAGTCTAGGTCGCGGAGTCTTCCCGGCGATCAAGGCCTGTTTGCACGGCTCAATCCGCCGACGCCTCCTGAAGCGCATCTTCCAGAAGGTTTACAAATTTTGGCAGGTCGTAAGGTTCGGCCACCCAGATATTCGGCCAGACAATGTCGCCATTCTCGCGGATATGACCGGGATAAAGCTGGTAGGCATCCGGTCCTTCCACCACCGCCTCCCAGGCGTGCTTCGGCGTCAGCAGCATCGTCACCCAGCCGCCGCCGTCATGGATATCCGCCTCCGTCAGCCCAAGACCGGCGCAGGCATCCCGCACACATGTCCCCAGCAGGCGGGTCACGCCGTCAACGTCCCGTGGCGCGTCCGACCCCGCCATTGCATGCCGGAATGCGTCGAGCACCGTCATCCGGCGTACTCGGCGATCAGGTGGATGCCGCCAACGATAGCGGCGTTGAAAGCGTCGAGGTCTTCGGGCCGGACCGTCAGACCCTCACCATTCCCCACCTTCTCCGCGCGCACCTCGAACCGCACGACAAATCCACCGCCCGTCGCCTCGCGCGCGACCTTCGCGGCCTGATCTTCTTCGCGGTGAAACACCGATTGACCGGATGGGTTGGGCGGAAACGACAGCCAGTGCGCCGTCACGATCTGCGCCAGTTCAGACGGTCCAACGGATCCAAAGAGGGTGACGGTCGCCGACATCCGTATGCGTCAGCCCTTCGAGGCCTCACCCAACGCTGCCTTCAAGGCTCACCTCGAGCAGCTTCTGGGCCTCCACTGCGAATTCCATCGGCAGCTTCTGGATCACGTCGCGCACGAAGCCATTGACCAGCAGAGCCACCGCCGCTTCCTCATCGAGGCCGCGCTGGCGGGCATAGAAAAGCTGGTCGTCGGAGAGCTTGGTGGTCGTCGCCTCATGCTCCAGCTGCGCATCGCTGCGCCGGTTCTCGACATAGGGGACTGTGTGCGCGCCCGCCGTATGGCCGATCAGCAGCGAGTCGCACTGGGTGAAATTCCGCGCCTTCGCCGCCCTTGGATGCACCGAGACGAGCCCGCGATACGTGTTGTTGGACCCGCCAGCAGAAATCCCCTTCGAGATGATCCGCGAGCGCGTGTTCTTGCCCAGATGGATCATCTTGGTGCCGGTGTCGGCCTGCTGGCGGCCGTTCGTCACCGCGATGGAATAGAACTCGCCCTGGCTGTCGTCACCGCGCAGGATGCAGCTCGGATATTTCCAGGTGATCGCCGAGCCGGTCTCCACCTGCGTCCACGAAATCTTGGAGCGCGGCCCCCGGCAATCGCCACGCTTGGTGACGAAGTTGTAGATGCCGCCCTTCCCCTCGGCGTCGCCCGGCCACCAGTTCTGCACGGTCGAATACTTGATCTCCGCGTCGCCCAGCGCCACCAGCTCGACAACGGCGGCGTGCAGCTGGTTCTCGTCGCGCATCGGCGCCGTGCAGCCTTCCAGATAGGAAACATAGCTGCCTTCATCGGCGATGATCAGCGTCCGTTCGAACTGGCCGGTGCCCTTGGCGTTCATCCGGAAATAGGTCGACAACTCCATCGGGCAGCGCACGCCCTTGGGGATGTAGACAAACGTCCCGTCGGAAAAGACCGCCGAGTTCAGCGTAGCGAAGAAATTGTCCGTCACCGGCACAACGCTGCCGAGATACTGTTTCACCAGCTCGGGGTGTTCGCGCACCGCTTCGGAGATCGACATGAAGATGACGCCGGCCTTGGCCAGCTCCGCCTTGAACGTTGTCGCCACCGAGATCGAGTCGAACACCGCATCGACCGCCACACGCGGCGTCTCGCGCGCCGCCGCGGCCGTCTCCACCGCGCCTTCGACGCCGAGCAGCACTTCCTGCTCCTTCAGCGGAATGCCCAGCTTGGCGTAGGTGTCGAGAATTTCCTGCGGCACCTCGTCGATCGACTTGTATTTCGCGGCGTTCTTCGGCGCGGCGTAATAGTACGCGTCCTGGTAGTCGATCGGCGGATAGGAGATCAGCGCCCAGCTGGGCTCCTCCATCTGCTTCCAGCGTTCGAACGCCTCCAGCCGCCACTGAAGCAGCCACTCGGGCTCTTCCTTCTTCGCCGAGATGAAGCGGACGGTGTCCTCGTTCAGCCCCTTGGGCGCCATCTCCTGTTCAATGTCGGTGAAGAAGCCTTCGGCGTACTTGTCGGATTCCAGCGCCCGCGCAGCCGCGACCGTCCCCGCATCAATACCCGCCTTGGCGCCGCCCGGAGAGCGATCGCGAGGCCGTGCCTGCTTGGTGACGTCGTCAGCTGGCATTGGCCAGCGCCTCCTGCTTCACAAGTCCGGGCCGCGCCCGCGCCGCCATCTTCAGCCAGGCGCCAGCCAGAGCCTCGAAATCCTCCGCCCGGCTGGCCCAGCCAAAGCTTGCCCGAATGGCCGAGCGTGCGCCCGTATCGGAGAGGCCCATGGCGGTCAACACGCGGCTCGGCTTCACCTTGCCGGAGGAACACGCCGAGCCGGCGCTCACCGCAAACCCCGCCAGGTCCAGGCCCATGATCTGGGTTTCAGACGGCAGGCCTTCAACACCGAAGCAGCAAACGCCGCCTACGCGCGACGCCGCCTCGCCGTGAACGGCAAGCCCCGGCGCAGCCGCCTTGAGGCGGGCTTCAAAGGCCTCACGCGGCCCCGCAAGCGCTGCATAGTCCGCCATGCCCGCCAGCGCGGCGTCACAGGCGGCGCCGAAACCGGCAATTGCGGCGACATTCTCGGTGCCCGCGCGCCTTCCGAATTCCTGCCCGCCGCCCGTCTGCACCGCCCGGAACGGCGCGCCGGGCTTAACATAGAAAGCGCCCGCGCCTTGCGGCCCGCCGATCTTGTGCGCCGACACCGACAGATAATCGACATCGAGCCCGAAGGTTGAAACCTCGATCCTCCCGAGCCCCTGGATCGCATCGCAGTGGATCAGCCCACCTGTGGCGTGCACGATCTTCGCGGCCTCAGCGACCGGCTGGATCACGCCCGTTTCGTTGTTGACCAGCATCAGAGATACCAGCGGCGTGCGGCCCGCCGCCTTCAATTCGGCGACCCGCCGCTCAAGCCAGCCCAGATCCACAACGCCCGCCGCGTTCACCGGCCAATCGCCGGGATCACCGCCTTCGGCGCCAACAGCGAGACTGGTCACCGCGTCGTGCTCGATCGCCGACGTCACCAAAACGGCGCCGGTCGCCGCCATCGCGCCGCGCAACGCGGCGCCGACGGCCTCGGTTCCTCCGCTGACGAAGGCAATATCATCACGACATGCGCCGATGGCCGCCGCCACTGTTTCCCGCGCACGTTCCACCACCGCGCGCGCCCTGCGCCCTTCGGCGTGGACCGATGACGGGTTACCCGTTTCATCCACCGCAGCCGACATCGCCTCGCGCGCTTCCGGGCGCAAAGGAGCGGTCGCGTTGTAATCGCAGTAGATTCGGCGGGAATTCCGGGCGTTCATGCCGTCAACCTACGGCATTTCGTCCGGTCAAGACAGGTCAGGCGCTGAAGCGGGTCTCGGGCCGGTCGCCCGCAATGGGGACCGCCCGGCGCCCGGCCAGCACATCCCCCACGCTCACATTGTCCAGGAAGTCGCGGATATGGTCCTGAAGATCGCTCCACAGTTCGCCGATGGGGCTGATTTCCGCCTCGGCGGCCTGTCCATCACTGCCACCATTAGACGGCGCGGGATCGTCCACCGCCTCGAAGATCGACCGGATCGTGGTGTCCTCCGCCGGTTTCGCGAGGCGATAGCCGCCGCCCGGCCCGCGGGCGCTGACCACGACGCCGCTTTTCCGAAGCATCGCGAACAGCTGCTCAAGGTAGGATAGCGAGATTTTCTGACGCGAGGCGACCTCGGCGAGCGGAACCGCGCCCGAGCCGGAGTGCCGGGCCACATCCACAATGGCCATCACCGCGTATCGAGCCTTGGACCCTACCTTCATCGTCTCGGAACCTCTCTGGGCGACCCACGCACGGGGCAAACCGTGCGCTCTTCGGGGTCTTTACGGGCGGCGTTCCGGGCCGGATCACACGAAATGCTTGAAAATCGCGGCGGAATGGCGTTTGTCGGCCACTCCTTGGGGGAACCCTCAGGACACTTCTGGGTTTCCGGAAAAACAGCGAGCGCCATATGTCGGAATTGATCATTTCGGGCCCGGCGGGGCGGATCGAAGCGCGGTATATGCCTGCGGAGGTGGAAAACGCCCCGATCGCGCTGATCCTGCACCCCCACCCGAAAGCCGGCGGCACGATGCAGGACCCGGTGGTGATCACCCTGTTCGAGATGTTCGCCGCGCACGGCTTCTCCACCATGCGCTTCAACTTCCGCGGCGTTGGTCGCAGCCAGGGCCAGTTCGACGCCGGCATCGCCGAGCTGTCGGACGCAGCCTACGTTCTCGACCACCTCGAATCGCTCACCGAGGCGCCGAGCCAGTGCTGGGTCGCCGGCTCTTCATTCGGCGCCTACATCTGCCTCCAGCTCCTGATGCGCCGGCCGGAGATCGACGGCTTCATCGCGGTCGCCCCGCCCGCCAACCACTATGACCTGTCCTTCCTCGCGCCCTGCCCAGCCTCCGGCGTCATCATCTCGGGCGACGCTGACCGCGTGGCTCCGCCCGCCGACATCGACCGCTCGCTCACCAAGGTGCGCGTGCAAAAAGGCGAAGTGATCGAGCGCGCCTCGGTCCCCGGCGCCAACCACTTCTTCCAGGGCAAGCTCGACGAACTGGAAAAGACCGCCGCCGGCTATCTCAAGAAACGCATGAAGGCGTTCGAGAAAGCGCAAAAGGAACAGGCGACGAAGGGCTAGCGCCAGCGCCTCAATAAAGCAGGTGCAGCTGCCGCTCCGCCGCCCATGACTGTTCGTCGGGCGTCGTCAGCTTGTCGAGATCGCCCGGCGCGGCGTTCGGATCGTCCACCCACTCGCGCAGCAGCGGCCCGCCATTGATCACGTCGATGGCCAGCTTGCCGATTTCGTACTCGTACGGGAAATCGCGCCACAGCGGATAATCCGGATAGAGCCGCCGGATCGCCTTGAACGCCAGCGACTGCAACCGCCACGGCTTGAACGCGTCATGGTCATAGGCCGGACTGTCGACATGGATCTGCACGCCATTGCAGAGCTGCTTCACATGCTTGTGGAAGGTCGGTTCGAACCAGCAGTCGCGCAGCCGGCATCCCTCCAGCCACTGCGGCGCCAGCGCCTGCATCTTGGCCATCACCTTGCGCGCCTCGATATCCGGCGCGCCGAACAGCTCCAGCGGCCGCGTGGTGCCGCGCCCTTCTGACAGCGTCGTGCCTTCCAGCATCACTGTCCCGGCATAGGCGCGCGCCATCGACAGGTTGGGCGCGTTGGGACTGGGATTGACCCACGAGCGTTCGCCCAGCGGCCAGCCGAAGCCCGGCCCCGCATCCGGCGCCCAGCCCTCCATCTCGATCACGCGATAATCGACATCCAGCTTGTACTTGCGGATGAACCACAGCCCCAGTTCGCCAAGCGTCATGCCGTGGCGCATCGGCATTGGCCCCGCGCCGACGAAACTTTCCCAGCCCGGGCGCAGCGCCAGTCCCTCGACGGGGCGTCCCACGGGGTTCGGCCGGTCCAGCACCCACACCGATTTTCCCTGCTTCGCCGCTTCTTCCAGCATGTAGAGCAGCGTCGTGATGAAGGTGTAGATGCGGCAGCCGAGATCCTGCATGTCGATCAGCACGACATCGAACGTGCCCATCATCTGCCCGCTGGGTCGGCGCACCTCGCCGTAGAGACTGAACACGGGAATGCCGAGCTGCGGGTCGTTGAAGTCGGGCGACTCCATCATGTTGTCCTGCTTGTCGCCGCGCATCCCGTGCTGCGGACCGAACGCCGCCGAAAGCTTGATGTCGTCCAGCGCCGCCAGGGCGTCCAGCGAATGTGTCATGTCCGCCGTCACCGAGGCCGGATGCGCCAGCAGCGCCACGCGCCTGCCCTTGAGCGGAGCGCGCAAGGCTGGATCAGCGATAAGGCGGTCGATACCGAATTTCATGTCTGCTCCAGAGTCGGAAGATCGAGCGCAAAGCCGTCGCGATGATGAAAGTCCGGCTTTCCTTGTGGATGCGCTAACGCCCAGTAGGACTTCGCGCCATCCATGTCCTCGATGACAGCCGTCAGCCCGAGGCGCACGGCGCCCATGAGGTCGACAGCCTGTATGTCTTGCGTCCGTATCGTTGCGTGCAGGCCGAGTCGCGCCGCGCTGCTCTCCACGCTGATCTCCGGCGCCGCCCCGTGCACAACCTGCATCCCGTCCCGATAGGCCGTGAAGCTGTACGCCGCATATTCGCCCGAGGGCGAGAAGTTGAACTCGGCATACGCCTCCCCCGCAGGCGGCCGCAGGAACGCCTCAAAGCAGGTGTGCCGCCACAACTCGTCCCGGCGCGCAGGTTCGGATCGCGCCGGAATGCGAACGCGCGTCATGTCTCCCTCGGCGGCATAGCGCAGGTCGATCGTGTCTGCGCGCGGGCGTGTCACCTCCACAGCAATGCTGTGGATGGCGCCGCCGGACATATCGGGATGAGGGGTCATCACAACGCGCATGACGGCAGCCTAGCCGAAGTCGCGCCCGGCGCCAGCGCGAAGGCGCTAACCGCCCTCGGCGCCGGAAACGGCCTTTGGCCGCGTCGTCATCCACGCAATCGCGAACATCACCATCCAGGCGCCGTCGATCAGCGATCCGAACAGCGGCCCGCTCACCGCCAGCCTCCCCGTGAAGTAGAGCGCAAGGCAAGCTGCGAAGAAGCCGAGCTTCTCGAACACGCTCACCAGGATCAGCGCCCGGTACTTCGCCGGGTTGCTGGCGATGACCAGGAACACGACCTGCCAGACCATCGCCGAGCCGTAGAAGCCGTAATAGAATTCCGGGTGAGAAATGGCCGGCGGCGCCGACTTTCCGACCGCGCCTTCGAGGAAGAATCCGGGCGCCAGGATCAGCAGCCCGTAAACGCCCGCCACCAGAAAGACCCACTTCGCAAAGCGCATCTTCGATCCCCTTGTCGGCCCGGCGCAGCCCATATCCCAACTTGGCCGGTCGCGCCACTCGCCGACGCCCTCTCCGGCGCTTGACGCTGCCCGCCGCCGCTGCGTATCTAGCGCCGATGTCGCACCGTTTTATCCTCGCTTCACTGTATTATCGCACGCTGACCTAGCAGGCGGCGCACATCTGTTGCCGCCCACACCGGCGGCGATTGCTCGATGAGAGACGGCCCCGGGTCTGACCAGCCGACCTGAACATCAGGAGCCTCTCGTGACCGCCGAACCCGCCCCGCCGAAATCCCTGTTCCTGAAGACGATGGTCGAGCGCGGCCACGTCTACCAGATGACGGACCAGCCGGGCCTCGACGCCTACTGCGACGGCGGCGTCCCCGTCGCCTACATCGGCTTCGACTGCACGGCGAAATCCCTGCACGTCGGCTCGCTGGTGCAGATCATGAACCTGCGCCGCCTCCAGCAGGCCGGCGGCAAACCGATCGTTCTGATGGGCGGCGGCACTACCAAAGTGGGCGATCCCACCGACAAGGAAAAGTCGCGCCCGATCCTTTCGACCGACGAGATCGCCGCCAACATGGCGTCGATCAAACACAACTTCGAACCCTTCCTGAAATTCGGCTCCGGCCCCACCGACGCGGTGATGATCGACAACGCGGAATGGCTGGACCAGATCAAGTGGATCGAATTCCTGCGCGACTACGGCAAGCACTTCACGATCAACAAGATGATCGCCCAGGAGACCGTGGCGCGCCGCCTGCGCAACGAGGAGCCCTACACCTTCCTCGAATTTAACTACATGCTGCTGCAGGCGTACGACTTCCTGGAGCTGGCCCGCCGCGAGAACTGCCGCATTCAGATGGGCGGCTCGGACCAGTGGGGCAACATCGTCAACGGCATCGACCTGACCCGCCGCATCATCGACGTGCAGGCCTTCGGCGTCACCACGCCGCTGATCACCACGGCCTCGGGCGGCAAGATGGGCAAGACGGCGGAAGGCGCCGTCTGGCTCAACCCGGACATGCGCAGCCCGTTCGACTACTGGCAGTTCTGGCGCAACACGGAAGACGCCGATGTCGGCCGCTTCCTCCGCCTCTTCACCGACCTGCCGCTCGCCGAGATCGCAGAGCTGGAAAGCCTCCCCGGCTCGGAAATCAACGAAGCGAAAAAGCGGCTCGCCGATGAAACCACGGCGATGCTGCATGGCCCGGAGGAAGCGAAGAAGGCGCGCACGGCGGCGGAAGCTGCATTCGAACGCGGCGCGCTTTCGGAAAACCTCCCGACAGTTGAACTCGTCTGGGCCGGCGAGGATGGCTCGATCACCCAGCGCCGCGCCGAGGCCATCGTCGCGGCCGGACTTTCACTCTCCACCAGCGCAGCGAAACGGCTGATCGCGGAAGGCGGCGTGCGCATCAACGACGAGGTTCCGGAAGTTGGCAAGCCATACGACCGCGAAGACGTTCTCTCCGATCTCGGCGCCTTCAAGGTCGCGAAGAAGAAGCAGATCGTACTGGTCAAGCCGGTCTGAGCTGGACGCCAGCAAGAGCGCCCCGCATCCCCGGCGAAGGCCGGGGCCCAGCGGCTCTATCCCCCAGCCAAGACCCAGAATCCCCAGCAACCGCCGCGTTCGGGAATAAAGTTATCCGACACCCTTGTGAGTGGCCCGATCATCGCGGGCATGACGCAAGCGCCTTCACAGTCATATCGGGGTCGGCTCCC
>WGLW01000042.1 GCA_016125405.1 Alphaproteobacteria bacterium
CCGAACGACGATGCGGGGCTAACTCCCGGCGCGAATGCTTGCCGGCGTAGCCATCGAAACGTAGTCGTGATCAATCATCGAAACAGGAGAAATCCATGACGACCAAATCCAGAAAAGAGAATGCGGTTAAGAGTGCAAGATAAAGCTGGCGCGGCGCTTTTTTCAAAAGCGCCTGTCTGCACATAGGTTTTGAGCGCGGCGCTTTCACCTGTCCGTTGCGGCGCATGCGCGGCGGTTCGTCGACGGGGTGCAAGCGCTGGAAGTCCTGCGCTGACGCAGCAGACTTCATGGCATGACGACACGCGAGAATGAGTTCAACCTGAAGCTGGGCCGCATTGGCCGCGATGGCGGATCGAGCCTCGCGAGCATTCGTTCAGCGGTGCGCCGGTCCTCGAAGATTGCGAGCGGACCCAAGACGCGCCTGGCGCCCAAAACTGGCCTGCGGGCGCATTTCCGCAAGGGCTCGGCAGGCGCCGCAAGGCCGGTGTCATCCAGCCAGCGCCGCGTCGTGGTCAAGGCGCGCTATGCGGTGCATGGCGCCAGCCGCGGCGCGCCGCTGAGCGCGCATGTGAGCTATCTGGCGCGGGAGGGGAAGCAGCCCGGGCGTGGCGAGCCGGGGCTTGAGCGCTCGGTTGATTACCTGCAACGCGGGGAAACACCTGGGGAAGTCCGCTATCGCTTCTATGATGGCGGTGGCGAGGGGCTCGATGGCAAGGCGATAACCGCCGGCTGGGCCGATGACGCCCGCCATTTCAGGCTGATCGTCAGCGCCGAGGATGGCGCAGCTCTGGGCGATCTCAAGCCGATGATCCGCGAGGTGATGGGACGGCTGGAGACCAAGCTCGGGACAAAGCTGGAATGGCTGGCGGTTGATCATTGGGACACCGACAACCCGCACTCCCATGTGCTGATCCGGGGCGTGCGGGCGGACGGGCAGGACCTGTTCATCCCGTCGAGGCTGATCAGCCATGGCATCCGCGAGCACGCCCAGGAGGTGGTGACAAGGGTGCTCGGCCCACGCCTCGACCTCGACCTCGCCAAAGAGCGCGGCCAGGAGATCGCCCACGAAGGCGTCACCGTCCTCGATCGCCAGCTGGTCGCCGCCGGGGACGGGCGTGGATCCCTCTCCATCCACCGTCCCGACCTGATCGCCCGGCTCGAGCGGCTCGAATCCTGGGGGCTGGCGGAGCGTGGGCCTTCGGGCTGGCGTCTGGCTGACGATCTCCTCGGCCAGCTCAAGTCGATCGAGCAGCGCCGCGAGGTCGAGCAGGCCATCTCAACCCATCGCAGGCCGGGCGAACGACTGCCGCTGCTTGAGGCGGATCGGACGCAGGCGATCGAGGGCGAGCTGGTTCATCTGGGGCCGGCGGACGATCTTGGCGACAGCTTTCTCGCCGTCATCGAGACCGGACGCGGCGAGCTGCGCTACGCCCGCATCGAGGCCGCCGATGATCTCGCCTGGCTGCAGGATGCGGCGCCAGGCGCCATCGTGGCGTTCGAGCCGAACCTTCCCGCCGTCAAACCCTCCGACCGCGCCATTGCCGCCATCGCCGGGCGGACCGGCGGGCTCTACTCGATGGATCATCATCTCCATGAGACGCCCGGCGTCGCGCGCGGCCTGGTCGGGGCCAACATCCGCCGGCTGGAAGCCATGCGCCGGATGAGCCTCGTCTCCCGTACTTCCGAGGGTGTCTTCCTCGTCGGGGAGGATCACCTCAAGCGGGCGCTGATGTATGAGGACCGTCTTTCCCGGCGTTTCCCGGTGAGGGCCAGTGTCCTTTCCTACTGGACGCTGGAAGAGCAGGTGCAGGCGATCGGGCCAACGCGGCTCGACCGCGTCCTGGCGGGCGAAGCCGCCCCGCCTCTGGGGGAGGGCGGCTTCGCCCGCCAGTCCGCTTCCGCCCTCCAGCAGCGCCGGTTGTTCCTGATCGAGGAGGGTTGGCTCAGACCGGATGAGCAGGTGCTGTCGCAATCGGCGATCCAGCGTATGGCGACACACGAGCTGCGGGATCTGGCTGGCGCGCTGTCGCACGAGCTGGGCAAGGCTGTGCTGAGCGAACCGACGGCCCAGCTTCGCGGTGTCTATGCGCGGCGCATCGATCTGGCGCAGGGGCGCGTGGCGCTGATCGTCGGCGATCGCACCGCTCACCTCGTCCCGTGGCGGCCGGCGCTGGAGCGGTTCGGCGGCCGCGAGGTCGAAGGCCTGATGCGCGGGCAGGGGCTCTCGTGGGGACTGGCGCGGACGCCGACGCTCGGATTGGGCTTGGGACTTGGATAGCGAGCGCGTCAGCGCTTAGGCTTCGTCTCTTCCGCGCGGATGAATCGGTTTGCAGGACCACAATACGTGATGCTCGCTCCCCTTCCGTTTATTTCTGCCAGCCTGGTCCCATACACGCCGAATGTCGCCGCGCTAGCTTTCGGACTGGGTGTAGTGTCGGTGGCAGGCCATACAGACATCGTAGATCTTGCCGCCGGCGTCGAAAAAGGCCTGCTGTCCTGCGCCTCGGCCGCCTTCGACGCCTCGATCGCGGCGTCGTAGAGATCATGGGCGTTGTCGATCCAGCGGCGGTCATCATCGACTGGCCGCCCCGGTAGCAATAAGAGACTGGAGGCCTCAGCGGTGTTCGACACCGACAGTGGCGCAACGGTTGCCTCGCATTCGCTGTGTCGGGGGATTCGGACGATCTCTACTATGACGCCCCACGCAACCGGCTCTATGCGCCTGCGGCGCGGGCTCGGTGGATGTCTTCGAGACAGGCGGGGGGACAAGCTCGTTCGCTTGGCTCGAGTTCAAACGGACCTCAGCGCCCGCACGGATCTGTTTTCGCCAACTCTTGATCGGCTGTTTGTGGCGGTGCGTGCGGTTGGAGGAAAACGCGACGCCGCCATCGAGGTTTTCCGGCCAGTCTCCTGAACGTGACGGGTCTAGGAGATTCTTGCGCCAAGCATAGCGCATCCCCAAACTGCTCTGCTTGTAGGCAAAGCTGAGCCAGCTACCTTGTGGGGTTAGCCATCATGCCGCCGCCTGCGTCACGGAAGAACTTGTGACAGTCTTCACACTGGGCGGTGAAGTCCCCGTCCGCCAAAGCCAGCGCATCGGCATCGTGCGCACGGGCTGCGTCCAACGATTTTTTAGTCGCGGCCTCGACGGCCTTCGCGATGCGAATCCAATCGTCCCGGCCAGCGGGGCGTGAGCCTGTCTGCAACAAAGCTGCTCCATCGATCACCTTGGTCGCTCCCGCCTCCACCGAGGCCCATCCCTCGCTTGTGGTTGGCGGGGAAGCCTCCGCGGCATAAAGCGCGTCGGACCCGGGCGTGAGCCACGCGGCATGAATCTGGGCGGTGGTTGACGCATCGGAAAATGTGTCTGCGGCCGGCGCCTTCGTAGTCGCGGCGCCCGCCGTGTCCGCCTTGGGGGCGCATGCGGCGAAGGAGAGTGTCGCCAGCAGGCCGCCGATCGTCCCCGATAGACCTTTCATGCGGCTTCCTTTCTTTCGCAGAGTGGAGGGACCTGCTGCGACCCCCTGCCCACACAATCGTGATCCGATGTCGATCCTGACTAACGTAATCGAATTGCGATATCGTAAGCCGAGAGCTAAGAAAAGAGGAAGACGCCGATTTTAGAGGTCGATCGCCGCCAGTCGCTCCATTCAGCAAGGAGATTGTCATGCCCGCAGAACTCCTCGACCCCTCCCGCAGGGCCACGCTACTGCTCGCGGGCGCCGCCGCCGCGCTTCTCACCGGTTGCGCCAAGGGAGATGAGGGCGATGAAGGCGTGTCCGCGACGGAGGACTTGATGCGGGAGCATGGCGTGCTTCGCCGGATACTCGTGGTCTACCGCGGGACGGCGTCGCTCCTGCGCGCACCGGCCGGAAGCCTCGACGTCGGCGCGCTGGCGGATGCGGTCGCTCTTTTTCAGACCTTCGGTGAGGACTATCACGAGCGGAAACTCGAAGAGGAGTACATCTTCCCGACTGTCAAGAAAAAGGGTGGGGAGGCTGCTGCCCTGGTCGCCACGCTGCTAGATCAGCACAAGCGCGGCAGGGAGCTCAACGCCTACATCAAGGCCAAATGCGCTGCCGGAGCTGTGGGAACCGGCGATGTCGAACCGCTGGCGGCGGCGCTGGAGACGTTCGCCCGGATGTACGAGGCGCACACTGCCTACGAGGACACGATCGTCTTTCAGGCCTGGCGGGCCAGCATGTCGGCGGCGCAGCTCCACGACGCGGGCGAGACGTTCGAGGACATCGAGCGCGCCCAGTTCAAGGGCGATGGCTTCGACCTGGCCGTGGATCAGATTGAGAAGATCGAGGAGCGGCTAGGATTGCATGATCTGGCCCATTACACCGCACCGGACCCCGCCTGAGGCGCTGTCCGGCCCCTCAGTCCTTTTCCGCCACTTCGCGGAAAAGTTCGTGCAGGCGCTTCCGGACGACGGTCAGGGCCCTGCGGCCGGCGGCGGTCGCGTGGTACACCCGTCGAAAGGAGCGCCCGACCTGCTGCTTCCTGGACCTCAGATAGCCGCGCTTTTCCATGGCGTGCAGCATCGGGTAGAGCGTCCCGGGGCTCAGTTTATATCCATGGTGGGCCAGCTCCTCGATCATCCAGCTGCCATAAAGATCGCCCTCGGCCGCGTGATGCAGGATGTGCATGCGAATGAAGCCCGAGAGCAGGTCCTGATGTTCGAAGCGTTCCGGCAAGTCGATCCTCACGACAGGCGCGCGCCGCGCCGAAGTCGATAGTAATCAGACTCGCGGGCGTCGTGCACCCGTCGCCGGCGAACATTCTCTAGCGCCGCCGCGACCTGGATCGCCATCGGCTTGGGCCATCCAGAATTGGCTGGATCGACCTACGGAAACGAAATACGATAACGTGATGATTGATCGTCCGATATTTGACCTGAAGCGCTCCAGAGTGTCTGGAACGTCATGACTGCATCCGGCCCGCCGTTCGTTCTCAAGCGGGAGCTCGGCGTCCTGGGCGCCACCGCGATGGGACTCGGATCGATCATCGGCACGGGCGTCTTTGTCAGTATCGGCATTGCGGCCGGCGCCGCGGGGCCTGCAGTTATTCTTGCGACAGCGCTTGCCGCCGTCGTCGCCGCTTGCAACGCACTGTCGAGCGCCCAGCTCGCCGCCGGTCATGCGGTCAGCGGCGGGACCTATGAGTATGGGTATCGCTACCTGACGCCTGAACTTGGATTCACCGCAGGCTGGATGTTTCTCTGCGCCAAGACAGCCTCGGCGGCCACCGCTGTTCTGGGCTTCTCGGGCTATCTGCTGCGCCTCGTAGGCGGCGCAGACGCCTGGCATGTGCCGATCGCGGTCACCGCAACGACTGCGTTCACCGTTCTCGTTCTCGGCGGTCTCAAGCAATCCAGCGTCGTGAACATATCCATCGTAGCGGTGACGATCGGTTCGCTCGCTATTTTCGTGCTCGTCGGCCTGCTTGACCTTGCACGCAACGGCGAGCGAACGCTGTCGCCGTTATTCCCCACAAGCGGTGGGGTCGGCGGTTTCTTCTATGCGACGGCGCTGATGTTTGTCGCCTATGCCGGTTATGCGCGTATCGCCACACTCGGCGAAGAGATCAAGGATCCGAAGCGCAACATTCCTCTCGCGATCATCATCCTGCTGTTGGTGACGGCGGCGCTCTATATCACCGTCGCCGCCGTGGCGATCGGCGGGGCAGGCGTCGGGGTTCTTTCGCGCGCCGCCGAGCGTTCGGCGACGCCGCTTGAAGCAGCCGCGCGCGCCCTCAGCACGCCTGGTATTGGAAGCATCATTGCCATCGGCGCGATCACGGCAATGCTGGGCGTCCTGCTCAACCTTATTCTCGGCCTTTCCCGGGTCGCGCTGGCTATGGGGCGGCGAGGCGATCTGCCGCCATTGTTTGGGCGGCTCAACAAGGACGCCTCGGCGCCGTCTGCTGCAGTCATCGGCGCAGGCCTCGCGATCGGGAGCCTTGCGCTCATTGGCAACGTCCAGACAACCTGGGCGTTCAGCGCCTTTTCGATCCTGGTCTATTACGCCATCACAAATCTGGCTGCGCTTCGGCTGCCGAAGGCGGACCGGCTCTACCCGCCGGTTATCGCCTGGAGCGGGCTGGGCGCCTGTCTTTTCCTCGCCTTCTTTGTGCCGCCGCCCATCTGGCTCATCGGACTTGCACTGATCGGCGCCGGCCTTGTCTGGCATGTGATTGCGCGCCGCCTGTGGCGCCGGGGCCAACTGGAGTGAGCACGATGCGAAGGCTGGTGGATTGGCTACTCTCGCCGGGCAGGGCGCCTGGACCATTCTCGTCCGCCTGCTTCTCGGCGGCGTCTTTTTTCCCGAGGGCATTCAGAAGCTGATTTTCCCCGATATTCTCGGGGCCGGCCGGTTCGTGGGCATCGGCATACCCTTTCCTGAGTTCACCGGCCCGCTGGTCGGCTGGTTCGAGCTGATCTGTGGCTTGCTCATTTTGCTTGGGCTCTTCAGCCGTCTGGCCGCCATCCCGCTGATTGTCATCATGATCGTCGCGATCGTTTCGACGAAGATTCCAGTCTTCCTGGGTGAGGACTGGTGGATATTCCACCTGCACAAGCTCGACCGTTATGGCTTCTGGAGCTTCCTGCACGAGACGCGGGCGGATTGGGCGATGCTGCTCGGCGCTCTCTTCATGCTTCTGAGCGGCGGCGGTCGCTGGTCGCTTGATGACCGGGTGTTCGCGAGCGGTACAGGCGCTGTTGACGCCGGGACTGACGGGCGATCAACGAACCCGTGATGTTTTCGCTGAATCTTCGATGGTCGAACGCAGGTGGTATGCGGCCGCAGACGGTCGCCGTAAGAGCGAAGGAGCTGCCGCGGCGGCAGCGAGGGATTGCCGCTGCGGCTGCGTATCCTGACTGACGGTCGCTGCGCATTGGGCGGCCAATCCCATTCCACGGACGCAACGACCATGCATGACAGGGACAATTCCCGCTTCGATCGTCGCGATTTCCTGCGGGCGAGCGCCCTTGTTGGCGGCGGGGCCTTTCTGAGCAGCCTGTTGCCCGCTTGGGCGCAGGCGCAGACCGACGTCGGACGCATCCGTCCGCAGGCGCTTTCGGGAGAAGACATCGCTCTCTCCATCGCCCGGAAATCCCTCGCCATCGACGGCCGCAGCGGCAAGGCGATCGCCATCAACGGCACGGTTCCGGCGCCGCTGCTGCGCCTCAAGCAGGGACAGCGGGTGCGCATCAGCGTCACCAACGCGCTTGCCGAAGACACGTCCATTCACTGGCATGGCCTGCTGGTGCCATTTCAGATGGACGGCGTGCCGGGCGTCACCTTTCCCGGGATCAAGCCGAGCGAGACCTTCGTCTACGACTTCCCGGTCAAGCAGTCGGGCACCTACTGGTATCACAGCCATTCCGGCCTGCAGGAACAGGAAGGCCATTACGGACCGATCATCATCGATCCCGAAGGCGCCGATCCGGTCGCCTATGACCGTGAACACGTCGTGGTGTTCTCCGATTACAGCTTCATGAGTCCGCACGCGATCATGCGCAAGCTCAAGCAGGACGCAGGCGTCTTCAACTATCAGCGCGAAACCGTCGCCGGCCTCATGGCCGGCAGAGGCCAGACACTCGCCGAGCGCGCCGAATGGGCGAAGATGCGGATGGACCCGACCGACATCTCCGACATCACTGGCGCTGCCTATAACTTCCTGATCAACGGCCAGGGGCCGGAAGACAACTGGACCGGTCTTTTCAAACCCGGCGAGCGCGTGCGCCTGCGCTTCATTAACACCGCCGCGCAGACCATTTTCAATGTTCGTATTCCCGGGCTCAAGCTGAGCGTTGTCCAGGCCGACGGTCAGGATGTGCGCCCGGTCGAGGTCGATGAGTTCCAGATCGGCAACGCCGAGACCTACGATGTCGTGGTCCAGCCGCGCGAGGAAGCTGCCTACACCCTCGTCGTCGAAGCCGTCGACCGCTCCGGCATGGCGCGCGGCACGCTGGCGCCGCACCTCGGCATGAGCGCCGACGTACCGCCCTTGCGGGCCCGGCCGCTCGCCAACATGCGCGACATGGGCATGGACATGAGTTCGATGCACATGGGCGACGTGCAGCATAGGGCTATGGCCGATAACGAAGCGCCAGGTATGGCGGCGTCACGCAAACGTGGCGCAGATGTCATGGGCGCTATGGAAGGAATGGCGGGTATGGGCATGTCCATGCTCAACCCGATGAATGCGCCCCAGGTGCCAATGGGCCCCGGCGTCCAGATGATCGCCCCGATGCCGGTCGATCGCACCGGTGAACCCGGCCAGGGTCTCGACAGCGTCGGCCACCGGGTTCTCGTGTATACCGACCTTGTCGCTCTCGCGCCCAATCCCGACACGCGCGCGCCCTCGCGCTCCGTTGATATCCACCTTACCGGCAATATGGAGCGCTTCATCTGGGGCTTTGACGGCAAACGCTTCAGCGACCAGCCGCCGCCTTACACGTTCCGCAAGGATGAGCGTGTCCGGGTGACGTTGATCAATGACACCATGATGGCGCACCCGATCCACCTGCACGGCCACTTCTTCGAACTCATTCACGGGCCCGCCGGCCATCTGCCCCGCAAGCACACAGTGATCGTCGCGCCGGGCGGCACGGCGACCTTCGATCTCACCGCAGCGCCTGGCGACTGGGCCTTACACTGCCACATGCTCTACCACATGCACGCCGGCATGTTTCAGGTGGTCAGCGTCCGTCCGCTGGACCGGGGTGTTGCGTGAGACCGCTCGTGCTGTTGTCCTTCGTCGCAGGCGTGTGCGCTTCGCCAGCCTTGGCGCAGGAGGTCGACCACTCAGCGCACGACGCCATGCCCGCAGTGTCGGACGCCGCCGGCGCGCCGCCGCTTGCCGACCATGAGACGCCGGCGCCGCCGCCAGCAACCGACCACGCCGCCGATGCGATCTATGATCCCGGCGCCATGGCCGCCGCCCGCGAGCAACTGCTCAAGGAAAACGGCGGCATGGCGTATTCTCTGGTCATGGCCAACCTTGCCGAATTTCAGTCGCGCCGCGGCGAGGATGGCTATCGCTGGGTTGGCGAAGCCCGCTATGGCGGCGACATCAACCGCTTCGCTTTCAAGACGGAAGGCGAGGGCGGCGTTAGCAGCGGGGCCGAGAAGGGCGAGGTTCAGGCGCTCTATTCCCACGCCATCGGCCCCTACACCGATCTGCAGATCGGGCTGCGCCAGGATTTCGAGCCGCATCCCTCGCGCACCTATCTGGCCGTTGGCGCCGAAACCCTGCTGCCCTACTGGATCGAGGCGGAAGGTTCGCTCTACCTCTCGACCAAAGGAAACCTTCTCGGCCGCCTGGAGGGGATGTACGATCTCACCCTGACGCAACGTTTGATCCTGCAGCCGCGGATCGAACTCAATCTGGCGAGCGGGGACGATCGCGCCGTCGGCATCGGTTCGGGGTTGTCGGACGCCGAACTCGGGCTGCGTCTGCGCTGTGAAATCCGCCGTGAGTTCGCGCCCTATATCGGCGTCTCCTATGATCGGCATTTTGGCGCGACCGCCGACTTCGCCCGGGCCGACGGCCGCGAGGTCGAGACCACCAGCTTCGTCGCAGGCGTCCGTGCATGGTTCTGACCTTTCCCAAGCTGTTCGACGACGAGTTGGGCGGCGCGAGGTCAGGTTCTCGCTGCAAGACGACAGGATCGTCGCGCTGACGCCGCTCTAGGTTTCTGTTGCGTTGGGCGGCGCATCGCCAAGCGCCTCAGCCAGAGCCTTGCGCGCGCGGTAGAGCCGGGTCTCGACCGCCTTGGCGCTGATCTTGAGGACGGCGCCCGCTTCCAGATGCGAGAGCCCGTCGAAGACCGTCAGCAGCAGAGGCTCTTTGAGCGCCGCGGGCAGGGCGGCGATGGCGGCGTCTAGGCGATCGAGCGCGCCAGTTATGTCGCCCGGGTCCTCGATCGCGGACTGCGCGGCGGCGCCGGCGCCTTCGATATCGACGGCGCCATAGAAGAACCGCCTGACCGCGCGCCGCCGACCCCAGTCGCGGCACTTGTTGAGCGCGATGCGCCGCAGCCACGGCGAGGCGGCGCGCTTGCGGTCATAACGGGGCAAGGCTTCCCACGCTGCGACGAATGTCTCCTGAACCAGATCGAGACTTTCATCGGCGTCGCCGACATAGCGACGGACAAAGCGATAAAGCGGCTCCTGATGGCGCCGCACAAAGACATCGAACGCCGACCGGTCGCCCTTGAGCGCCCGCGCGACAAGCTCGGCGTCGGCCGGATTGGCGACGGGTGCGGTCATTCGTTGGTGGCGGTAAGCGCCTCGACGACCTTCTTGTCGAACTGGACCCTCTGTTCGGGCGTCAGCACCGCCCGCATGGCGAAGACGTGCTCGATGGTCGCTGTCTGGAGCGCCATCATCGCCTCGTGGACCTGCCGGACGGCGTCGGCGACCTTGGGTCCCATGGTCTCGTTTGCTTCGATGGCGTGGGCCAGATCGGTATTGGCGCGGCGCATGCCGGCTTCAAGCAGCTGGCGGCGCGCCGCGAAGTCCTGCTCCAGCGCGGCGACCTGGGTTTCCTGCGCATGCGAAAGCGACAGCTGCCGGTGCACCATGTCGTGCAGGGATGGAGAAGCCGGGTGGGCGTTGAGGAACCGACCACCGATCCAGACGCCAAGCCCACCCGCCAGCGCAGCCAGCAGAACCGTGATGAGGGCGTTCCTGAAAGTCACGTCAGCCGCCGAACTGCAACAGGGTGGAGGGGGCGAGTTCCGACCAGGCGGCGAAGGGTGAGCGATTGATGCTCGCGGACGCCTGCAATGACCCGCTCGCTGCAACGCCCGAGACGACCACCAGCAGCATCGCCGCTGCGCGCAATCCCCAGGTCTGGGTCGCAGCCGCCCGGGCGCGCGCGATGCCCTGCGC
Source organism: Alphaproteobacteria bacterium (assembly GCA_016125405.1). GTDB lineage: Bacteria > Pseudomonadota > Alphaproteobacteria > Caulobacterales > Hyphomonadaceae > UBA7672. The sequence continues at coordinate 10,908 of WGLW01000042.1, forward strand.
CACGCCCGCCGGGACGCCGTCCAGCGAGCGCTCTAGCGGCGCTGTCGCCAGCCGCGCCAGTAGTTCGTTCAATGAAGCCGTCATGTCATCCTCCCGGTTTCCGTCCCTGCGCTAGTCTATACGCGGGTGCGGGTGAATTCACCCAGCGAATGCGAGCATGCCGTCAGTGCTCGCCAGCGCCAGTAAAAGTTGTCGCTGCCGAAACAATCAGGACAGCGGC
>WGLW01000018.1 GCA_016125405.1 Alphaproteobacteria bacterium
CGGCCGGCGCGCGCCTCAAACTGCTACCGAAATACTCGCCTGACTTGAACCCGATCGAACTGTCGTTCTCAAAGCTCAAAGCCAAATTGCGAAAGCTGGCGCAGCGAAACGTCAACGGCCTCCGCCGCGCCATCGCCCGCTGCGTCCCAACTGTCAGCACAAACGAGGCCCGCGCTTACTTCCGCCACGCCGGCTATGGTGCAACTTGAGCGGAATCTGCTTTAGGCATCGGCTACCAGGTCCCCGCAGCGCGCGATCAGCTCTTGCCGTCAGCCGCGGCTTCCAGCGCCGCAATATCCAGCTTCTCCATTGTCAGCATCGCCTGCATGGCCCGTCCGGCGCGCCCGCGATCCGGATCGGCCAGAAGTTTCGGCAGGATGCGCGGCGTGATCTGCCAGGAAAGACCATAGCGGTCCTTCACCCAGCCGCAGGCCTCCTGCACGCCGCCGCTGGAGATCAGCGCCCCGGACAGCCGGTCGATCTCCGCCTGCGTGTCGCAGTAGATCGTGAACGAGACCGCATAGGAAAACGGGAAGTCCTGTCCGCCGTTGATCGCCATGAATTGCTGGCCGGCGAGCGTGAAATCCACGGCGAGCACGGCGCCGTCCTTGCCGCCGGGGCTGTCGCCGACATTCTTCTGCACCTTCTCGATGCGCGAGTCCGGCAGCAGCGTTACGTAGAACCGCGCCGCTTCCTCGGCCTCGCTGGCAAACCAGAGGCATGGGGAAATCTTCGACATCGGGCGCTCCTTTCCGGTTCCTGCTCCAAGGACGCGCGTCCCGCCCGGCATCCGACACCCTGACGGAAATAATCCTGCCTTGTGCTGAATCACTCCCCCCGCCGCGTGCGAAGGTCTATAGGGTCCCGGGGTGGTGGCGGATGGGGCGATGACCTTCAGACGGATCGTAATCCTCACCGGCGCGGGCGTCTCTGCCGAAAGCGGCATGGGAACCTTCCGCGACAAGGGCGGCATCTGGACCCGGCACCGGCTGGAGGATGTGGCGACGCCAGAAGGATTCGCCCGCAATCCCGATCTCGTTCACGCCTTCTACAACACCCGCCGCGGCGCGCTGAAGGCGGCCCAGCCCAACGCGGCGCATCTCGCGCTGGCGCGCCTGCAACGCCACGTCGAGGCGGATGGCGGCGACTTCATGCTGGTGACGCAGAACGTCGACAACCTGCACGAAAAGGCTGGCAGCACGCGCGTCGTGCACATGCATGGCGAACTGGCTTCGGCGCTCTGCGCGGCGTGCGGGGCGAGGGGATACTGGGACAAGGACCTGACGGGCGACAGCGAATGCTGGAGCTGCGGCGCCGTCGGCGCGCTCCGGCCCGATGTCGTCTGGTTCGGTGAGATGCCTTACGGCATGGACGATATCTATCGCGGCCTCGAACTGGCTGACCTTTTCGTCTCGGTCGGCACGTCCGGCGAAGTCTATCCGGCCGCGGGATTCGTCAACGAGGCGCGCCTCGCCGGCGCCCACACGATCGAGCTCAATCTCGAACCGTCGGCTAACGTGCGCATCTTTTCCGAAGGCCGCTACGGCCCCGCCAGCGAGGTGGTCGACGCCTGGGTCAGCGACCTGATCGGCGCGGGCTGAATCCCGCTTCCCGCCATTGGAAAAATCGGCGACATTCCGTGTCGGCCCGGCGCGCTCGCCGGAAGGGGGACAAGCATGCCGCATCGATCGATCGGGACGCGCGCATTCGTGTGCGCGCTGGAGCTGGCGGGAGCGGCTGGCTTTCTGATGCTCGCTGCGCCCGCAGCAGCGGCCTGCCAGTTGCGGCAGCTTGCCGAAATCCCGGTCGAGATCGTCGGCAACCGGCCGGTGATCTCCGGGCAGATCAACGAGCATGACGCCACATTTCTCGTCGATACCGGCGCGAGCAGCAGCACCATCTGGTACCAGAGCACGAAGAAGCTCGGCCTGCGGCCCCAATTTTCGAGCGGCACAAGTTTCGCCGGCGTCGGCGGCAATAGCGAGGCGGGCTATGTCGCTCTGGATACGCTGATGTTCGCCAGCCTCACAATCAGGAAGGTGCACATGTTCGTTTCTGGCCAGTTCTCGGCGGGCGATGCGGCGACGGACGCCGTTCTTGGCGCCGAGTTTCTCGGCCTGACCACGGTGGAGTTCGACCTCGCGCACAGGGTCATTCGTCTGCTCGACGACAACGACTGCAAGGGCGATGAGGTCGTTTACTGGCACGGCGCCTACGCGGTCGAGAAACTCACGCATCCGAAGGACCCGAACGGCAAGTTCCAGGTCGAGGTCAAGCTCAACGGCAACCGCGCCCGCGCGCAGCTCGACACCGGCGCCAGCACCTCCGTCCTGAGCGCCGAAGGCGCCGCCATCGCCGGCGTCAAACCCGTTGCCGGGAAAGACGGGGACGATTTCTCCGGTATCGGACACAAGGCCGTTGCGGCGTCGACCGTCAAACTCGACACGTTCGCATTCGACCAGGAGGTCATCCAGAACCCGAAGATCAGCACCGCTGACCTCTTCGGCGCCAACCAGCAGGTTTCGCTCGGCAGCCGCATCCCCCAATACAACCAGGATTTCCCGGCCATCCTGCTGGGCGCGGATTTCTTCCTGTCGCATCGCGTGCTGGTCTCGCAGGCGCAGGGCCGCGTTTACATCAGCTATGTCGGCGGGCCTGTGTTCCAGACAAGCGTGCCGTCCGCCACGGTCGCGGCGCCCGGGAAATAGCGCCGCGCTGCTCGCACGTCATTCGTCGCCGAGCGCGCGGTCCATCTCTTCGTCGGACCAGCCGAAATGGTGGCCGAGTTCGTGCACCACGACGTGCGCGACGAGATCCTCCAGCGGCACGCCGCCCTCGAACGCCCACTCGTCCAGAATCGGCATGCGGTAGAGCCACACAACCGGCGGAATGGTCGACGGCGCCGAATGCATCTCCAGCGTCAACGCGACGCCGGAATAAAGCCCGGTCAGGTCATACGGGCTCTCGATGTGCATTTTCTCGAGCGTTTCCTCGTCGGCGAAATCCTCGATGCGGATCGAGACGGTGCGCGCGGCCTCGCGGAAGGGTTCGTCCAGCGCGTCCAGGGCCGCCTGCGCCATCGCGGCGAAATCGTCGGCCGAGGGCGCAACGCCCCACTGGGTGCGGATGGTCATGCGCGGCTCGCCGTTTCAGGTCTTCGAATGCGGTTCGTCTTCGCGATAGGTGAGGGCGACGATGGCGGCGAGCACCGGCAGACAGGCGATGCGGATGCCGGGGGCCCAGCCTGGCGGCAGCGACAGCCACTTGACGCCGATGGCGACGGCCACAAGCACGGCGATGACAGCCCAGCCTTCCCAGCTGCGCGGACCGACGCCGACGCCAAACCGCTTGGGACCGAACCACTGAGGTCTCATCGCGATCCTCCGAAGCCTCCTCTTCTCACGCGATGATATCCGGTGTGAGCTTCGAGGACAGCCATGCAATGCGATCCTTCACGCGAAGTTTCTCGCGCTTCAGCGCCATCACCTGGAACGGCTTGTCGCCTGCAGCTTCAAGCGCCGCGATTTCCTGGTCGAGGTCGCGGTGGCGGCTGCGCATCTCTTCGAGGCTGCGCGCCATCGCATCGACATCGCCGAATTCGAAGCCGTCTTCGCTCAACCGCGTCTCCTCGAAGCGTACTACGCGGCGGCCAGGGCCTTGATGCGGGCCTCGGTGTCGGCGCATCGCCGAATCCCGGAGGCGCCCCGGCGCGCGGGGCTGCTGATCTATCAAATTGCGCCCTTCGCGGAAAGGCCCGCGCAGGCCCGCCTCCGGGTTACGCAGCGCAACGGGTGCGTGAAGAAATTTGTTGCAGACCTGTCATTTTTGATCACGGCGGCCCGGTTCGGGCGTGACCTCGGGCCGGGTTCGTGTTTCACTCCTTATGCGGCCGGACGACGAGCCGCACCGTGGCTCCTGAAGCCCGGTGGGCGCGTCCCGCTTCCGGCCGCAGTCATGGTGGCAGGTCTCGTCCGTGAAACCGAAATTCCATTTAAATCAAAACGGAATTCGCTTCCGCGCGCAGGCCATACATCTGCATAAGGAGGTCAACTATGAGCCTGGAATCCCGCATTCGGGAGTTGAGTGAGCGTCACAAGCGTCTGGAAGACGCCATAGCGGCAGAACTCAAATACCCGGCTGGCGACGATGTCCGGCTCCACGACCTCAAGCGAAGGAAGCTCAGGCTCAAGGACGAAATCATGCAGTTGCGAAACAGTCCGTAACGCAGCTGCGGCCGGCCGGGCGGTTCGCCGCCCGGACGCCCCTTACAAAATTCGCCTGAAGACATCAGCCTGACGAAAATCGACCAGCGAAATTTGTCCTGCGCAGGTCAAGCGGCCCGTATCGCCGGTTGATCTCGCGCCGCGATCAATCGCAGTGTGTCCGCGGGGGCGATCCTGGCGGGACAGTCAATGCAGGATGCCGGACACACGTCAAAAGGTCAGGCGAGAACGCGCCTGACGCCGCGCCGTTTGCAGTTTGCGCTCCTTGTGGCCGGCGTGCTGCTCGGCCTGCTTGCGGCGGTGAACCTGCTCATCGCCGCCGGCGCCATTCTCGCCGGACAGGCGGGCGCCGCGCTGGTCCAGCTGACGGGCGGTCTTGCGATTCCATTCGCCATCTGGCTCGGCCTGCGCATGGTGGCCGACATGCTGATCCTGCAGCAGGGCGGGGCGGGCTGGCGCGCGGCCGCGCCGGTCATGACGCACCCTCCCGACAAGCCGGAAACCGCCGCCAGCGACGACGGCCCGGCCTATCCGCAGGAGGACTAGCAGCCGCGATGCGCCATGCGGGACAAGCCACGCTTGATCAACTGGAAGACGTGCTGACGGCGCTCCGGCGGCTCGATGGTCTGAAGGAAAACAGCCGCGGCGTTTTCTATCGTGGCGGCCGCGCTTTCCTGCATTTCCACGAAGATCCCGATGGGCTCTTCGCAGACGTTCGCTTCGCAGCGGATTTCGAGCGCAGCCGCGTATCGACTGCGGCGGAGCGGTCGGCTTTCCTGCGAAAGGTCAGGGCCGGGCTCGACAAACCTCAAGCGCGTGGCTGAGCCCCGCGCTATTCGTCCTCGGGTTTCGCCTTGCCGAAATTGGCGAACACTTCCTCGGCGGTCTGCTCGCGCGGTTGATCGCTCTCCGTTTCCGGGGCGGGCTCAACCGGCGTGATCTTGCGAAGCGTGGGACCCGCCTGACGCACCTCGCGGTTCGCCTTGGCCTCGGCCCGTTTCGATGCGGCGCGCGAGACCAGCTCGTCGAGCTCGATCTGGCTGCACAGGCCCAGCGTCACCGGGTCGACCGGCTTGATGTTGGGCGTGTTCCAGTGCTGGCGCGAGCGCACCGACTCGATGGTCGACTTGGTGGTGCCGATCAGGCGCGAGATCTGCGGGTCGGTGATTTCCGGGTGGTTCTTGATGAACCAGGCGATGGCGTCCGGCCGGTCCTTGCGGCGCGAGACCGGGGTGAAGCGCGCGCCGGTCCGTTTCGGCTGCGGCACGCTCTGGTGCTTCGGCTCGGGCGATTTGAGGCGGTAGTTGGCGTCGGCCTGTCCGCGGTCGATCTCCTCGCGCGTCAGCTCGCCGGAGGCGACCGGATCGGCGCCGCGCATGTTCTCGGCCACCTCGCCATTGGCGATGCCCTTCACCTCCAGCGGGTGAAGCTCGCAGAAATCGGCGATCTGGTCGAAGGTCAGCGTGGTGTTGTCGATCAGCCAGACGGCCGTCGCCTTGGGCATGAGAATCTTGGCCATGATGGTCTCCGAAACGCAAAAAACCCGGCGCTGAGGGCCGGGTTACCGTCCTGGGACGGTGGGGGTGTAAAAGTCCTGAGCGGCCCTGATATAGGGCGGTTTTTCCGGCTTGTGAACCCGTCATGACACGTTCGCCGGGCCTCCGGCGGCCACCCTGCCGGCCAGGCCCCGAACCTGCCCCAGGGGCGACTTGGGGCGACCGGGAGGGGCGATCTACCGTCCGCTGGTCTTGCGCACGCCGGCCTTGGCGGGCTTGGCCTTCGCCGCCGCGGCGGCCGCATCCCGCGCGTCCTGAACGCGCGCGCCGGCGAGAACGCCATGCAGGGCGTAATTGCCCTCATGGCAGGCGTATTCGTAGAGCGGCCCGCCCAGGGCGTGGAACTCGTATTCCCCGCCCCACGGGGTGTCCCACATCGTCGGGTCCTCGATGGTGAAGCTGTAATAGAGCCGGTCGTCGGCCACGCGGCGGAAGCGCTCCGTCACCTTGAGGTTCTTCCACGACCCCATCCACTGCTGGCTCTGCGGGATGTGGTCGGTCTCGACCACCAGCGTGTCGCCGTCGAACCATCCGATCGAATCCCCGAAATAGGGGCGCAGGTCGTCGGTGCGGTGCTTGGCGTTGAGCCGCACGATGCGGGCGTCGTGCACCATTTCGGTGACGATCACCACGGCGTTGGGCGACTGCACGATCTGGTAGTTGTTGTTGTAGAACCCGTTGGCGAACATCGGCGGCCCGCCATTGCGGCCGAACGAAATGATGCAGCGTTCCGAGCTGCGCGATTCCGGATTGTCGAACGGCCCGCCGCGCGGGATCGGGCTCGGTCCCAGAAGCTGGACGAATGCTGCGGGCTCGGGCGCCGGTTCGATTTTCGCGCCCGCCTTGCGCGCCGGCGGCTGCCCGTTCGGCGTCGTCAGCAACGAGGAGCGCGGCTCGCCGTTCACCCGCATCACCGTGTTGCCCGGATCGAGCCAGAAGCGGTTATAGCCGCCCGTCGCGCCGCCGCCTGCGAGGTATTCGGGCTTGATGTCCTTCGGGATGACGTACTCGGTCGGCGCGTCCTTCGGCGTCGGCGCATTGCCGTCATCGATTTCCTTGACCATGTCCTGTTCGAGCTTGGCGACTTCCGCGTCCGTGTAGACGGCGCTCTTCACCCCGGCGGGCCGCGTCAGCTTCGTCAGCGTCGAATTGCTCCAGGTACCCTGAAGGTCCGGCTGGCCGATCTTGAGCCGCGGCGCCGTATAGGCCGGATAGGGTTTGGTGCGGTCGTATGTCGGCGCCTGAACCGAGGCGGGCGCGGGCGTCTGCGCCGAGGCGGCGACGGCGAGAAGAGCGGTTCCGAGTGTGAGAAGCAGGGCGTAGCGCAAGGGTGTCCTCCTGCGGCGTGAAACGCGTCCAACAGCTCACTGCATACGATTATCGCTGCTTTCCGGCAATCTGGATCGCACGCGCGGACGCCATTTGCGCCCGGCGCCGTCGCGTCCGCCGGCCCCATTCTCTCGCGCCCCGGCGCTGCGCCCTCAGCTCTTCGCGACTTCGAGGATCACCTTCCCCGAATGGTCGGCCGCATCCATCGCCGCGTGGGCGGCATCCGCCTCGGCGAGCGGGAAGACGTGGCTGATGATCGGCTTGAAGGCGCCCGATGCGATCATCGGCCAGACATGCTTTTCCACCTCGCCCGCCAGCCGCGCCTTGAAGGCGTCGGTGCGGATGCGCAGCGTCGAGCCGGTCACGGTCAGCCGCTTCATCATCAGCCGCGACAGGTCGCCCTCCACCTTCGAGCCCTGCAGGAAGGCGATGTAGCAGAGCCGCCCGAGGTCCTTGAGGATGGTGAGGTTCTTCTCGAAATAGGGCTTGCCCACCATGTCGAGGATCACGTCGACGCCGCCGGCATCGCGCAGCACCGCCTCGAAGTCTTCGGTCTTGTAGTTGACGCCGCGCGTCGCGCCGAGGCTTTCGCAGAGCCGGCACTTCTCGTCCGTGCCCGCCGTTGCGTAGACCGTCGCGCCCCAGGCGGTCGCCAGCTGGATCGCCGTGGTGCCGATGCCGCTCGCCCCGCCATGGATCAGCAGGCTCTCGCCCTTCGCCAGCCGGCCCATGTCGAAAACATTGTTCCACACCGTCAGCACGGTCTCGGGCAGGCCCGCCGCTTCGGTGAGGCTCAGCGGCGCGGGAACGGGCAGGGCGGAGCCTTCGTGCGCCAGGGTGTATTCGGCATAGCCGCCGCCCGGGATCAGCGCGACGACCGCATCGCCGGGTTTCCATCGCGTCACCGAGCCGCCGACCGCGTCGATCCAGCCGGAGACCTCAAGGCCCATGGTTTCCGGGGCGCCGGGCGGCGGGGGATAGCGGCCGGCGCGCTGGATCAGGTCCGGCCGGTTGACGCCCGCCGCCGCGACGCGGATCAGCACCTGCTCCGGCCCGGGCGAGGGGCGTTCGATCTCCTCGATCCGCAGGGGTTTTCCCACCTCGGATTTCACGGCTTTCATCATCGCTTTGGACATTTGCGTCATCCCGGACTTATTCTTGGGCAGGGGCTGGTCTCATGGGGCTGGAGACCGTCTTGGGCGCTCGCGCGCCCGGCGGTCAAGGTTGCGATGTTGAGGCAGGGAGGCGAGGACCATGCTGTTCGACGAAGAACCGGCGAAAAAGCCCCGGCGGTTGCTGGATGACATGTCGATCGTGGAGATCCGTGAACGGATCGAGGAGCTGAAAGAGGAGATCGCGGCCTGCGAGGCGGCGATAACCAAGAAAGAGGCGACCCGGAAGGCGGCCGACGCGGCGTTCTTCAAGTCGTGACCGGCGCGGGTCCTGCGGCCCGATCCTTGCGAGTATCGTCTGCGCCGCGGGGTTTCCCGCACGCATCAGTTTGTTAGGGTCCCTGGATGATGCTTCCGGGGCAGGTGAAGTCGGGACGAGGGTAAATGGGCGACGCCATCCAATCCGTGGATCCGGCCAAGGCCGACTGGAAGCGCCGCGTACGCGAATTTTCGGCGTCCGAGATGTTCGATCGCCTGTTCCGGGACGGCATGGCGCTGGTCGAACAGGCGGCCGCCTATCTCGACGGGCCGGGCCGCATCGAATCCCGCAAGCTCAACCGCGAACTGGCGCTGGTCTACGCCGCTGAAAGCATGGAAGTGACGACGCGGCTGATGCAGGCGGCCTCCTGGCTGGTCGTCCAGCGCGCGGTGCGCGAGAAGGACATGGCGGTCGAGGAAGCCGGCGACGAGAAATTCCGCCTCACCGCGCCGCAGGCGCCGCACCCGGTCGGGCCTGAAGCGCTTCCGGCCGAACTTTCGGCCCTGGTTGAGCGCTCGCGCAATCTCTACGAGCGCGTCTGGCGTCTCGACGAGGCGCTTTATTCCGACGATGTGGTCCCCGGCGAGAATGCCGTGATGGGCCACATGAAACGCCTGCGCTCCGCGGCTGAAAGCGGCGCCTTCGATCCGCTGGCCATCTGGCGCGACAAGTAGGCGCAGCCGCCGTCCTCGCCGCACACGCCCAAACGCAAAAGGCCAGCCGCGAGGCTGGCCTTTGTTCATTCGCCCTGACGGGGAAACCTTACTTCACGAAGCCCTTGAAACGCTCCTTGAAGCGTGACAGGCGGCCGCCGCGGTCGAGCAGGGTCTGCGCGCCGCCGGTCCAGGCCGGGTGCGTTTTGGGGTCGATATCCAGCGCCAGCGTGTGGCCTGCCTCGCCCATGGTCGAGCGGGTCTGGTACTTGGTCCCATCGGTCATCACCACGTTGATGATGTGATAGTCAGGATGGCCTTCTTTTTTCATGGCCGTCGCTCTCCAGTTCGTGCGCAAGCCCGCGCCGCCGTTGCGCCAGGCCGGGCTTGCTGAATTCGGGAGCCGGGCTCATACCCGAACCCGGCCGGGCTGGCAAGGTCGGGTGAAATCAAGGCGCCGGGGGCGGCCGCCGCTACAGCACGGGATGCGTCATGAGCGACGGCAGCACGGCAGGGGAAAGCGCCCAGTTCGACCGCACGGCGGGCGGCCAGCGCTGGGGCGGCGGGGCGCGGCCCGATCGCGGCAAGGCCCGGTCGCTGAAGCCGCTGCTGGGCCTTCTGCCCTATGTGAAGCGTCAGAAAACCGTCGCTGGTGCTGCGATCTTCTTCCTCGTCATCGCGGCGGCCCTCAACCTCGCGATCACCTGGCCGGCGCGCTATCTCGGCAATCTCGACTTCAACCATGTCGACGCCGCCGCGGTGAACCGGGGCTTCATCGCCATCATCGTCATCGCCCTGGCGCTCGGCGTCTTCTCGGCCAGCCGGTTCTACTTCTTCTCGCGCTTCGGCGAGCGTCTCGCCGCCGACCTGCGCGGCGACGTCTACGCCCGGCTGATGTCGCTCTCTCCCACCTATTTCTCGAAGCTGCGCACCGGCGAGGCGGTCTCGCGCCTCACCGCCGACATCACGCTGCTGGAAACCTTCTTCGGCTCCACCTTCTCGATGGCGGTGCGCTCCACCGTCACGTCGCTTGGCGCGCTGATCCTGATGTTCGTCGCCAGCTGGCAGCTATCCCTGCTGCTCTTCATCCTGGCGCCCATCCTGATCCTGCCGCTGATGTCGATCGGCCGGCGCGTGCGCAAGCTGTCGGTCCAGGCGCAGGACCGCATCGCGGCGGCCGCCGCCGAGGCCACCGAAACGCTGGACGCCATCGATCTCGTCCAGGCCTACGGCATGGAGAAGCAGCGCGAGCATCGCTTCCGTGATGCGGTCGAGGCGTCGTTCCGCGCTGCACTCGCCCGCATCAACGCCCGCGCGCTGCTCACCGGCTTCATCATCGCGCTGATGTTCGGCGGCGTCACCGGCATCGTCTGGCTCGGCGCGCTAGGCGTCATGTCGGGACAGATGACCGCCGGCGCCTTCATCCAGTTCGTCCTGCTCGCCATCTTCGGCGTTGGCGGGTTCGCCACTGTTGCGGAAGTCTTCGGCGATGCGATGCGCGCCTCGGGCGCCGCCGAGCGCGCCATCGAGATTCTCGAACAGACGCCCGACATCGCCGCCCCGGAAAACCCCAGGCCGATGCCCGCTATCGTCTCGGGCGATCTCAGGCTCGACAATCTCTCCTTCTCCTATCCGGGCGCCGACGGTCCGTCGCTGCGGTCGGTCTCGATTCACGCAAGACCAGGCGAGCTGGTGGCGCTGGTTGGGCCCTCGGGCGCGGGCAAGTCCACCGTCTTCCGCATGCTGCTGCGCTTCTTCGACCCGGATGAAGGCGCCGTCCTGCTCGACGGGATGGACGCCCGCGAGGTCGATCCCGCCGAATGGCGCGCCCGCTTTTCCTATGTGCCGCAGGAAGCGCCGATCTTCTCCGGCGACGCCTACGACAATGTCCGCTTCGGCCGTCAGGACGCCAGCGAGGAGGAGGCCCGCGAGGCGCTGCGCAAGTCGGAAGCCTGGCAGTTCCTCGAACCGCGCGGCGGCCTCGCCGCGGAAGTGGGATCGAAAGGCCGCTCCATTTCGGGCGGCGAGCGTCAGCGCATCGCCATCGCCCGCGCGCTGGTGCGCGGCGCGCCGGTGATGCTTCTGGATGAAGCCACTTCTGCGCTCGACGCCAACAACGAGCGTCTGGTCCAGAAGGCGCTGGAGCAGGCCAGCGAAGGCCGCACCACGCTGGTCATCGCCCATCGCCTCGCCACCGTCCGCCGCGCCAGCCGAATCGTGGTGATGGACGAGGGCCGCGTGATGGAGGAGGGCGACCACGAAAGTCTCGTCCGCGCCGGCGGCCTCTACGCAAAGCTCGCCGAGCTGCAGTTCACCTCGGCCTGAGGCGCGCCGCCGGGCAGCGTCCCTTCAGGCTGTGCGGGATTCCGTGCTAGCATCGGCCCGAGCTGGGAGAGGGGACATGCCCGGAACGCCCTGCATCGGAGACCTGCCGCCGGCGCTTCCTGCCGAAACGGACCGGTTCCGCGGGGCCATGTCCGCCTTGCCCGCTGCGCTCTACACCACCGACGCCAAGGGCGTGATCACCTATTACAACGAGGCCGCGGCCGACTTCTGGGGGCGCCGGCCCGTCCTCGGCGATGAGAAATGGTGTGGATCCTGGCGGCTTTACCGAACGGACGGCGCAGCGATGCGGCACGATGAGTGCCCGATGGCCGTCACGCTGAAGACGCGCAAGCCGGTGCGCGGCGCCGTCGCCGTGCTGGAGCGTCCGGACGGCGCGCGCATTCCCTTCAAGCCTTATCCCTCGCTGCTGTTCAATGACGAAGGCAGGCTCGCCGGCGGCGTGAACCTGCTTGTTCCGTTCGCCGGAGCCGAGACAGCGCCGCGTCCGGTCAAGCGTGAACTGAAACTCGTCGATCCGCCCGGCGGCGAGGCGCCGGTTCGACCGGTCGCGGACGCAAACGCGACGCGCGCTGACGATGGTGCGGGCCTTCAGGACATCGCCACGGCGTCTCTGTTCGACCAGGCCGCCCGGCTGACGCACCGTCCGGGCGCGCGGATCGGTCCGTTCGGCTGGGCGATCCTGCGCTTCCTGTCGCGCTCGCGCATGAAGCGCAGCGTTCCCCAGATCGCCGCAGATGTCGGAATGGATGCACCGTCCGCCGCCCGCGAGATCGCCTCGCTCGCCCGCCTCGGTCTGGTGACGCGAAGCGGTCTTGGCGGAAACGCAGACATGGTGTGCCTCACCAGTCATGGCCGTCGCAGGCTGGTGCAGGATCCGCTCCTCCTTCTCGCGCGATCCGTCGGCCGGTTAGACGCGGCAAGCCGCGTTTCCCTCGCCGATCATCTCATCCGCATGATCGATGATCTCTCCGCCGAGCGCGGCGCGCAGACTTAGGCAGGATCGCCCCCGGCGCGTTACCTTCGGCCCGATTGAGGTGTATGAATTGCGCTCAACCCCGCGCGGAGGCTTTGCCATGTTCGACGCCAACAAGCTGCTCAACCAGATGCTGGGCGCCACGGGCGGCGACGGCGAGGGCAAGGATATCGGCGGTCTCCTGGGCAGCCTGCTGAACCAGTCGGTCGCCGGCGTCCGCGAAGGCGCCGCCGAGATCGACAAGCGCACCGGGCTTTCGGGCAAGGTCGGATCGGCGCTCGAAAACGCCACCGGCAAGTCGCCGGAAGAGCTGGTGAAACAGGCCCAGCGCATCATCGGCGAGAACAGGCTGGCCACCGGCGCCGCGCTCGGCGGGCTCGGCGCGCTGCTGATCGGCACGCGCGGCGGGCGCGGACTTGTGGGCAATGTCGCGGGCCTCGGCGGCCTCGCGCTGGTCGGCGGGCTTGCCTACAAGGCCTGGCAGAACCACGAGGCCGGCAAGGCGCCCGCGCCGCCTGCGCAGCTTCAGGCCCCGCCGGAGGAAAGCCCCTTCGGCCCCACTGGCAGCCCGGCGCAGGACCATGAAACCTCGCTGCTCATCATCCGCGCAATGATCGCCGCCGCCGCCTGCGACGGCGCGGTCGACAACGAGGAGCGCTCGCGCATCGTCGGCGGCCTCGAGGAAGCCGGGCTCGATACCGGCGCGGCGAAATTCCTCGACGATGAATTCGCGCATCCCGCCGCCATCGCGGAGATCGCGGCGAAGGCGACGACGCCGGAGCTGCGCCTGCAGGCCTACACCGCCGCGCGCATCGCCATCGAGCCGGAGAGCCTCAAGGAGAAGGCCTTCCTGATGAACCTCGCCGTCGCCCTCGGCCTCGACGAGGCGCAGGTCGCCCATGTCGATGCAATGGCGCTGCGCGCCAGGGGCTAGGCGCGCTTCAGGCGCTCTTGATCCAGTCACGCGCGCCGGGTTCGTCGGCCAGCGCGAACACACGCACCTTGCCCGGCATGAGAAAGCCGAAGGCGTGAACGGTGTGGGCGATCCACGCAACATCCGTGACCACGGCGATGCGCTCCCAGTGCATCAGGTGCGCCATGCCCACGCCGAAATCCTCCCAGGCCGCGGCCGCGTCGATGCCGGTGAAGTCGCGGCCGATCTTGTAGAACAGCCGGATCTTGTCGTGCGTCTTCAACGCGGCCTCGACCGCCGGAACCAGTACGGTGTCGTAATCCTTCCGGGTGACGTGACCCTCGCACTGGAAGGCGGTCACATTGTCGGGAAAGTCATTCAGGCGCTCGATCATTTGCTTGCTCCGGATGATCCGTCCCGCCTCCGGAAGGGTAACGCCGCGCGGCCCCGGATTCCAATGGCGCGGCCGGCGCAGGCATCGCGGGGGCCTCTGCGGTCGGACTGGCCGGCGCCTTCTTCCGGCCGCGCAGCCACATGACGGCGACCATCAGGATGACCAGCGGCACGACCACGAAGGGGATCGCCATGCGCACCTGCTCGCCGACAATGGCGCCGAGCGTGCGGAAGACAGCGTACGAGATCGCAATGTAGAGCGCGCCGGAAAAGGCGATCAGCGGCAGGAATTGCACCGCCGGCACGCGGAAGAGGCCGCACGCGACGTTGAGCGGAATGCGCGTGCCGGGCACGAACCGCGCGATCACCAGCGTGAGGCCCAGCCGCTTCAGCACCTTGCCGCCCGCCGTCACGACGCGCGGATCGGAGGCCAGCTTCGCCGCCCACGGGATCCGGTTGGCCAGCCGTCCGGCGGCGTATTTCCATCCGTCGCTGATGAACAGGCCGACCCAGGTCCAGAAGAGAAGGGTATAGCCGTGCTCCTGTCCGGTCGCCGCCGCCGTCGCGGCGCCGATCACGGCGACGTCCTCCTGAACGAAGGGCGCGAGGAAGGCGATCAGGTAGATCGACCAAGAGTGGCCAGCAAAGAAATCGGCGATTGCGGTCATGGCGGAGCACCGTCTAGCGCATTGCTGCAGGTTTGCCACTCCGCAGTTAAACGGGCGGGTTTCTTGTCCGGCCGAACACGCTAGCGCCCCGTAATCGTTAGGGAAAGTAGCGGCCCCGGTATGTTTCCGCTCCTCCGGCGGGCGTCTGTCGATGCCGGGAGCTTTCCCCCCTCCTGGCCGCGCACGCAGCGCTGGCAGTGCGCGCAGCGCCTCCCCCGTTCGGGGGAGGGGGGACTGCGGCTCCGTTGAAAGTCTTTGCGACAGCACAACAATCCTCCTCCCCCGAACGGGGGGGGTATAGTAATGTCCGGCGGAAAATAGCAGTCGGCGGTGGGGTTGGAGCAGCGGATCGCAAACAAAAAGGCAGGGCCGTAGCCCTGCCTCTGATTTGTTGCGGTCGAACGCTTGCTAACGGCCAGACCACGATCTCTGAATATTTGACAGTTCCGCCATTTCTCAAAATAGTCAACAAGCGGCATGGGGGGACTCGTGACTTACTCACTTGGGCTGGACATAGGAACCAATTCGATCGGTTGGTGCCTCATCGGTTATTCAGATGATGGGATCGCCGACCAGATCAAAGCCATTGGTGTCCGAATATTTTCGGACGGACGTGATCCGAAATCCAAGTCGTCCCTTGCGGTGGCGCGCCGCGAGAAACGGGCCATGCGCCGCTCCCGTGACCGCTACTTGCGCAGGCGTCAGGCGCTCCTGAACCTACTTGTCGAGTATGACTTGCTCCCGAAGGACAAGGCCGAACGGAAGCAGCTCGAACTGGTGAACCCCTATACCGCGAGAGCGGCGGCGCTGGATAGCAAGCTACCGCTCTATCAAGTTGGGCGCGCCCTCTTTCACCTGAACCAGAGACGCGGATTCAAATCCAACAGGAAGACCGACAAGGGCGATCCCGAATCCGGCAAGATCGCCTTAGCTACATCCAAGCTTCGTGAAGCATTGCACCAGTCTGGGGCGCGCACTTTTGGAGAGTTTTTGGCGCAGCGCCTACAAGATGGCCTGCCCCTACGCATCAGAATGAGCGATCACGAGGGGCCGGAAAAAGCAAATGGAGAAGCGAGCGAAGGGTACGCCTTCTATCCTGACAGAGCGCTACTTGAGGAAGAGTTCCGCGCGATTTGGATTACCCAACAGCAGCACTATCCAGACGCACTGACACCCGAACGCCTCGAAATTTTATTTCAGTGCGTCTTCTTCCAGCGCCCCCTCAGACAGCCGGAGGTTGGCCGTTGCATGCTCCTGGGCACGGAGCGGCGGCTGGCCAAGTCCGATCCGCTGTTCCAAAAGCGAAGATTGCTTGAGGAACTGAACGCACTCACGATTGAACGCGGACCAGGCATTGCGGCGGAGCGTCTGACAGTTGATCAACGCGATAAGCTGCTTATGACGATGCATGGAAAGCGAGCCGTCGCTTTCACCAGCCTTCGCAAAACCCTGAAGCTTGGCGACGCAGTTTTCAATAAAGAGCGCGCCGGCCGCGACAAACTACTGGGCGATGAGGTGTTCGCCGAGTTGGCGCACAAGGATCGCTTCGGGCCGTTTTGGTCTGAGGTTCCGTTGGAACGACAGCGCGAGATCGTTTCGAAGCTCCGCGACGAGCAGGATAGCGAAACGCTTGTCGTCTGGCTCATGTCTGAATGTGAACTGGACGAGGATCGAGCCCGCAGGGTTGCGGGCGCTTCCCTCCCGGAGGGATATGGACGAGTTGGCGAAACAGCGAGCCGCGCATTGATCCGTGAACTGGCTGCGCCGGGAAAAGACGGGCGTGTTATCGTTTACTCGGAAGCGGTTGAGAGAGCGCCTGAACTGGGTCATCACTCAGATTTTCGGACTGGGGAGGTACGCGACGAACTACCCTACTACGGTGAAATCCTCGAACGCCACATCATTCCGGGTACCGGCGATCCGGCTGACGAGAACCTAGAAAAACGCCTTGGAAAGCTGACAAACCCTACCGTCCACATAGGACTGAACCAGCTTCGCCGACTGATGAATGCGATTATCCGTGCATATGGGCATCCCTCTGAAATTGTCGTTGAGTTGGCGCGCGACCTGAAGACTAGCGACGAACAAAAGAAAGCGATTCAGGCACGCCAAAAGCGCGACCTTCAGGACGCTCTGCTTCGGGGGCAAAAACTACAAGAACTTGGGCAGCCTGATACAGGAGCTAATCGCGCCCTGCTGAAGCTGTGGGAGCAACTTGGCAAAGACCCGCTCGATCGGCGATGCATATATACGGGACAGGTGATCGGCGCAGCCATGCTTTTCTCGGGCGCTGTGGATATCGACCACATCTTGCCCTGGTCGAGGACGCTGGACGACAGCAACGCCAACAAGCTCGTCTGCCTTGCCGGCGCAAATCGAATCAAACGCAACAGAACGCCATTTGAGGCGTGGGGTGGATCGCCTGAGTGGGAGGCGATCCTGCAACGCGCAGAGCGCCTCCCGCGCAACATGTCCTGGCGGTTCAATCCTGACGCGATGAAGAAGTTTGGTGACGAGTCCGGCTTTCTCGCGCGCCACCTGATCGATACGCAACATCTGTCACGCCTCGCTAAACAGTATCTGGAAGCTGTCGCACCGGATCGTGTTTGGGTCTCGACGGGAAAACTGACAGCGATGTTGCGCCGTCACTGGGGCCTGAACTCCCTGCTGCCAGATCACAACTATGCCAAGACGGTTCACGAGAAAAATCGTACAGACCACCGCCATCATGCGATTGATGCTGCGGTTGTTGGCGTATTGAGCCTGTCCCTGATTCAGAAGGTCGCCAGAGAGGCCGGGCTTCGCGAAGCGAAGGGCGTTCAGGATGTTATCGGCTCCATCGCTGACCCTTGGGAAAATTTCCGGATCGATCTGGGCGATGCCGTGAAGCGGATTGTCGTCAGCCATCGGGCTGATCACGGCTCGGTTAGGAGCGTAGCCGGTAAACGTAGCCAGCAGACAGCAGGTGGACTGCACAATGATACCGCTTACGGTCTTACCCGCGAGACCGACGAAAAAGGCAACAGGCTGGTCGTGCATCGAATCGCGCTCAGCGCCATCAAGCCAAGCCATCTTGAAGAGAGCGGGGCGCGCATTCGCGACGATCAGCTTCGCGGACTTCTACGGGACGCAACACAAGGGCTGACGGGAAAGGACTTTGAGCAGGCTGTCCTGACCTTGGCGCACACCCACAAGGATTTTCGCGGCATGCGGCGTGTTCGCGTGATTGAACCGCTGTTAGTGATCGGGATCAAGGACCGCGAAGGACACGCCTACAAGGGTTACAAGGGCGATGCGAATTATCGCTATGATGTATGGCGGCTGCCTGATGACAAGTGGGTTGCCGATGTCGTCAGCATGTTCGACGCGCACAGCCCGCAGGATGAGAGTCAGCCGCGACGCCCGCATCCCGCCGCCAAGCGGGTCCTGAGTCTGCATCAGGATGACCTCTTGAAGTTCGAACATCCCAAAATGGGCGAAGTGATCGGCCGCATCGTGAAGTTCGGCCAGAATGGACAACTAACATTGGCTGCACACAACGAGGCCGGAGAGTTGAAGAGCCGCGATGCTCTCCCTGATGCTGAGGATCCATTCAAGTATTATTCTCCAACGGCTGGCGGGCTTAAAAAAGCCAAGGCCCGTCAGATACGCATTGATGAAATTGGCAGAGTCTGGGACCCGGGCCCCAGAGAATAGGAATCCCTGGAGATTCCTATTTGGTTCGGGGGCCAAGGGGGGGGGGGATGAACCGGATCGTCGACGTATCGACTGATGGACAGCATCTCAGTGCTGAACGCGGACATCTGATCGTCGCGGCGGCTGGAACAGAGATGGGCCGCGTCCCGCTTGATGACATCGCAGCGGTGATCGTTCATGCGCATGGAACCACATACTCGAACAACCTGATGGTAGCCTTGGCCGAACGCGGCGCGCTCCTCGTGATCTGCGCCGCGAACCACTCACCGGTTGCAGTTATGAGTCCAATCGCAGGCCATCACGCGCAAACAGCCAGTATGATCTTGCAGGCGGATGCAGCAAAGCCGCTCAAGAAGCGCCTGTGGCAACAGATCGTCGTTCTCAAAATCAGAATGCAGGCAGCTGTTCTAGTGGCTTTCGGCGCTTCGTCCGAAGGATTTCAGATTCTAACTCGACAGGTTCGTTCGGGCGATCCCGACAACATCGAGGCTCAAGCTGCGCGGCGGTATTGGCCAAGACTGTTTGGCGATGATTTTCGCCGCGACCGCGATGCACCGGGCGAAAACGCGCTTCTTAACTACGGCTATGCAATCATGCGTTCAATTTGCGCGCGGGCAATCGTGGCTGCGGGCCTCAACCCTTCATTGGGCATACATCATCACAATCGCCAGAATGCTTTTGCATTGGCCGACGATCTGATCGAACCGTTCAGACCGGTGGTCGATGCCTGCGTCGCGGCGATGGTTCGCGACGGGATACGGGAAGTCGAGAAGGAGGCCAAGCAAAGGTTAACCAACCTCGTCGTCTTCGATCTGCCCGGTCCGAAAGGTGCATCGCCCGTTCATGTGTGCGTTGGGCGTCTCGCACAGTCTCTTGCCAGAAGCTTCTCGGGTGACAGTTCACAGCTGGTCCTGCCTGGCATCCCGGATTCTTTGCAGCTTGCCTCGGCGGGGCGACGACAGGAATGACGGCGACCTATTTGAGCGGATACAGGGTTATGTGGATTGTTGTGATGTTCGATCTTCCTGTGGATACGAAACCCGCTTCACGGGCCGCAACAAAGTTTCGCGAGTTTCTGCTGGACCACGGATTCGAGATGTCCCAGTTTTCGGTTTACGCGCGGTTCTGCAATGGCAAGGAACAGTATGAGAGCCATCTTCGGCGGATACAGCTGGCCCTTCCGCCACGAGGCGAGGTTCAGGTTCTGCAGTTCACGGACAAGCAGTACGAGAACACCGTTCGATTCTCGAACAAATCGAGATCATCTGGTCCGGAAACGCCAGGACAGCTCGCCTTGTTCTAGGCATCAATTCAAATTCTACTGCGCGAATACGGCCCTTGTTTCCTTTGAAAACAAGGAACAAGGGCCGCGTCCAGCCTAGCCATTCAGAGATCGTGGTCCAGCCGCAGCGATATGGTTGTCGAATCAGACGTCAAATCGAGCCTAGCCATTCAGAGATCGTGGTCCAGCCGCAGCGGCGTGCCGTCCAAGATCGACAACCAGGTCTAGCCTAGCCATTCAGAGATCGTGGTCCAGCCGCAGCAGGGCTACACGATCGCGCGAGGGCTCCTGCAGCCTAGCCATTCAGAGATCGTGGTCCAGCCGCAGCTCGTGCGGCAGCTGGATCGTCGCCCGTTCCAGCCTAGCCATTCAGAGATCGTGGTCCAGCCGCAGCCCGCCCTTCGTCCTGCCCCACGAACGCCCGAGCCTAGCCATTCAGAGATCGTGGTCCAGCCGCAGCCTTTCGCCGCTGGCGCCGTCCGAGCTTGGCAGCCTAGCCATTCAGAGATCGTGGTCCAGCCGCAGCAAGTTCGACGTGATGATGACAAAGCCGGAAAGCCTAGCCATTCAGAGATCGTGGTCCAGCCGCAGCCGCGGGCCCGACTGACGTTCACGGATAACGAGCCTAGCCATTCAGAGATCGTGGTCCAGCCGCAGCCTACTGCCGCTCGCTATCATAGCCCTGGCGAGCCTAGCCATTCAGAGATCGTGGTCCAGCCGCAGCGCGCCGGAGGCGCGTGCGTTCGCTCGCATCAGCCTAGCCATTCAGAGATCGTGGTCCAGCCGCAGCTCTCGTCACTTTCGGCCTAACC
>WGLW01000008.1 GCA_016125405.1 Alphaproteobacteria bacterium
GGAACAGCGGCCCGAGCGCGTTGGAGACGCCGGAGGCGCTTGGCCACGCGGCGGTCGATGAAGAGGCAGTCGACATGGATCTGCCGGTAGCGTCGGATGAACGCGCCCTGACGCTTCGGACAGGCCGGAAGCACGCGCGGACAATACACGGGCCGTCCAGCGAGGCGTCTGACCCTGCGGGCGATGGCCCAGGCCAGTTCGGCCTCCGCCTCGGCGAGGAAAGGCCCAATCAGGTTCAGGTCTCCCTCTGCGAAGCGCCGATTGACCGCCCGTTTGGCGCATAGGTCGAAGACGGTGTGGAGCATCCAGAGCCGCAGCCAGAGACACATCCACACCAGCCAGTCGGCCCGAAGCCAGGAAGGCGGCGCCAGGTTCATGGGGGTCAGTGTCCGCCCGGCCGCAGGGGGGGGACAACTTTCTTTTCGAGGCCGGCGGTTGCTGGGGATTTGAGGGTTCGGGTGGAGGATAGAGCCTCCGGACCCCGGCCTTCGCCGGGGCGGGCGGTGAAACGGGAGCCGCCGTCATGGGTTGCCGGATAACGCTTCGCGTTTCCGGGATGACAGGTGGGGATGCGGGGCCGAATGAACCCGCGCCACGTTATTTGAGCGGCGAGTAGGCGGTGGGTTTGAGCAGCACCGAGACGACGCCGTTCTGCGTGAGCAGGGGGCCGTCCTTGTTGCTGTCGGCGGCGACACGGACCCATTCGGAGTCCGATGAGAACGCCTTCCAGTCCTCGTTGCGCGCAGCAACGCTCGGAAAGGCAAGAAGGTAGGTCATCCGGTCTTCCATGCCGGCCTGTCCGGGCTCGGGGCGCCAGTAGAGAACGCTGGTCATGCCGTGCTTGGCGAAGATATCGAGCGTGTGGTCGCGGAAGCGTTCGTGCAGGTACTCAAGCTTGCCGGGGTTGGCGTGGTAGGTGCGCACCTCGAAGATGCGAGGCGATTTCGCGGGCGCCAGATTCAGCTTCGGCGAATAGGCCGTAGGCGTATAGAGCGTCGTGGCGATGGAGGTGGTGAGCGCGCCGTCGGCCTGCGAGGCGCGATAGGCCTTGGCCCATTCCTGGTCCTTGGCGAAGTCCATCCAGGCGGCGTCGCGCGCGGCCCGATCCTTATAGCCCATGATGTAGAAGAGGCGGTTGTCCGCCGGCTTGCCGGGCTCGACCACGGGCGTGAAGAACGCGATGGGCGTCATGCCGTGCTTGCGGAAGAGCGGGATCTCGTGGTCGCGGACGCGGGCGTTGAGCGCGTCCATCTTGCCGTCGGCTGCGGCGTAGATGCGGAGTTCGTAAAGGCCGATGTCCGGCGCTTTCGGCGCTGCGACCGTCTCGACTGTGTCAGTTGTGGTGCAGGCCGAAAGAAGCACTGCGGCGGCGGCGAGGAGCGTTGTGGCGGCCCGGCGGAGCGGGGCTCCGGGGCGGGAAAGGGAGGTGGTTGCGGTCATAACTCAACCCTGGTCTGTCGTTCCGGCGACCGCGCGGGCCTGCCTGTTGAAATAGTTCAGGGTTTCCCGAAGCAACAAGCGCGCCACGACGGAGGCTGTTTACCTTATGTCTCAGGGATTGTGGCGCGGCGATGGCTTCGGTCAGGCGGCGGCGGGCTTTTGCGCGTCCGGTTGCGATCCGAAGGCGAACGCGTCCATGCGGAGGATGCCGTAGGTCGTACTCGTGTGCAGGCGGCGGGTTTCGCCTGATCCTGCGCCGAGCGCCACGAAGAGCGGGAGGAGATGCTCCTCGGTCGGATGGTTGTGCTCGGCCTCCGGCGCGAGACGGCGATAGTCCAGCAGGTCCTGCACCCGGTTTTCCGCCAGCGCGTTGGTCATCCATTCGGCGAAGACATGAACCCAGTCGCGTTCCGGGGCGTCGAGCACGCCGCCTGTCGAGCGGAATGCGGAGAGGTCGTGGGTAAAGCTGCCCGATCCGACGATCAGGACGCCTTCCTCGCGCAGCGGGGCAAGCAGCTGGCCAAGACGGTAGTGATGATCGGGGCCAAGACGTGTCTGCACGGACAACTGGACCACCGGGATGTCGGCGTCCGGCCAGGCGAGGCGCAGAGGAATCCACGCGCCATGGTCTAGGCCTCTCCGGTGATCGATTTGGGCGGAGAGGCCGCCCGCCGCGAGGAGGGCCGCCGCCCGCTCCGCGAGGTCCGGAGACGCGGGTGCGGGGTAGCGGATAGCGTAGAGCTCCTGCGGGAAGCCGCCGAAATCGTGGATGGTCTCGTTGACGGGCGGGGCGCTGAGCGTTGGCCGCAGGCGCTCCCAGTGGGCGGACACCATCAGGATGGCCTTTGGCCGCTCTGGAAGACGGCCGGGCAGGGTCTGGAGACACCGCCGCGCCGCCGCATCCTCGATGGCGAGCATGGGAGAGCCGTGGGAGAGGAACAGGGCCGGAAGCATGGCTGGAAAGCTGGCCGCCGCCCAAGTGGCGATCAAGTAGGCGCCCGGCGGTAACCATCCCGATCCGGCCCGAATCTCAATCCGCCGTTGAACGCCCCGCCCAACTATCGCAGAAGGGGACTCCAGCCGGGGGTCCGGCGAAGCGGAGCGCCCGCCATCCTGGCGGCGCGGCATTGATGGATTTCCTGGTTCTTGTCCTGCTGATTGTCTTCAACGGGGTGCTGTCCCTGTCGGAGATGGCGCTTGTTTCCTCGCGCAAGCCGCGGCTGAAGGCGATGGCGGACCGCGGCTCGGTCGGCGCCAAAACCGCGCTGAAGTTGCTGGAAGACCCCTCGAAACTGCTGTCGACCGCCCAGGTGGGCATCACCGCGGTCAGCGTGATTTCGGGCGCCTATGGCGCGACCTCGCTGATGGACGAGGTGGAGCCGCTGGTCGCCGCGCTGATGACCGGCCCCGCAGCCCCCTACGCCCCCGCCGTGACCTTCGGCCTGCTGATCGTGATGGTGACCTTCCTGTCGCTGATGTTCGGGGAGCTGATCCCGAAGCGGATCGCGCTGGCTGCGCCGGAGGCGCTGGCTGCGGTCACCTCGCCGGTGGTGGTGCTGATCGAGACGGTGGCTTCGCCGCTGATCTGGCTGCTGCGGACGCTGACCGAAGGGTTCGTTCATCTCCTGGGCCTCGACAAGTCGCGGCAGGATGTGACCGAGGAGGAACTCCAGTCGCTGATCGACGAGGGCGCCGAGGCGGGCGTTCTGGAGGAAGGCGAGCGGGAGATGATCGAGAGCGTGATGCGCCTCGGCGACCGTTCGGTGAAGGCGCTGATGACGCCGCGCACGGAAATGGTGTGGCTGGACCCGGAGCGGCCGCAGGACGAGATCCTGCAGGAAATCATCGAGAGCCGGCATTCGCGGTTTCCGGTCGGCGAGCGTGACGCGGACCACATCGTCGGTTTCGTGCAGACCAAGGAGCTGCTGGCCCATCTCGCCAAGACGGGGAAGATCGATCTGGTGGCGGTGATGCATCCGCCTCAGTTCGTGCCGGAGACGATGCCGGTGCTGAACCTGCTGGAATCGATGCGTGGCAATCCGGTGCGCATGGTGATGGTGGCGGACGAGTACGGCGCCGTGCTGGGCCTGGTGACGGCGGCCGACCTGCTGGAGGCCATCGCGGGCGATGCGGCGCTGAGCGAGGACGAGGCGATCGCCCAGCCGGTGGAGCGGGCCGACGGATCGTGGCTGATCGACGGGATGATGCCGATCGACGAGTTCCAGGAAGACCTGAACGTACGCGGGCTGGACGAGGACGAAGGCTATTCGACTGTCGGCGGCTATGTGATGCACCTGCTGCGTGCCGTGCCGAAGGAAGGCGACCGCGTGGAGCACTGGCCGCTGACCTTCGAGGTGATCGACATGGACGGCAGGCGGATCGACAAGCTGATCGTGCGCCGCATGCCGGAGCTGGAGGACGATACCGGCTAGCCGCGCAGCAGGTGGGCCTCCGCCTCGTCGCGGTGCTTTTTCAGGTATTTCATGAAGGGCGTGCCGCCGGTGCCGACATCGGTGTCGTTGCCCGCCGTATCCTTCGCCTGCTTGTGGATGTAGCTCGCCGCGTATTCGAGATGGCGGGTGCGGAAGCGCGTAAGGCGCATCACGCAGTCGTTGTAGAGCTCGCGCAGGACGGGCGAACCCGCCGCCTCGACATAGGAGCGCAGGCCGCTGCGGGCGCGCACGGCGTCGATGAAAGCGCGATGCGCGGGCGGGCGATAGATGTGCAGCTCGTCGAGGAAGGTGCGCAGCGGATCGCCGGCGTGGCCGATGCCGAACAACGCATCCATGGCGGGAACGATGGAGCTTTGCGATCCGGTCTGGCCGCGGAAGGCCTGCGGCTTGCCGCCGGTTTCGGCGACGCCCTCATAGACCAGTCCCGGTCCGAGCGCGGGGTTGTCTTTCCAGCCGTGGATGTAGGGCCGCACGCGCTGGAAATAGATGTAGGGGTCGCATCGTTCCGGCATGCGGTCGAAGATGGCGTTCACATCGTCCCAGACGCCGCGGATTCTTGCGAGGCTGGTTTCGACAGCAGATGCATCCTGCCGGTCGGCCGCTTCGATCAGCGCGGGTATCTCGGCCAGCATCTCTCCGGCGCGCGCCTCGATGGCGACGTGCACCAGCACAAACCAGGCTTCATCCTGCCCGGCGAGGAAATTCTGGATCATCCAGATGTTGTCGAGCGCGATGGGCCCCTTGCGGTCGATCCGGTCCCAGTTGTCGAGCACATAGGCGGAATAGGGGAGCAGCGGCTGCTGGCCGAGACGTTTCGCCAGCGCCCAGATCGGTACGGCGAGCGGCGCGGGCAGGGATGTAGGCGCTTCGGCTTCGCCCCAGACATAGGCCTGCACCATGAAGGAGTAGCGCACCATCGCCGAGCGGAGTTCGGGGTCGCTGGCCTCGGCGCAGAAGCCGGCGAGATCGGGAACGGGGAGCGCCGAGAGGAAGCGGCGCACCCGCCCGGTGAGCAGCGTGCGGGGCAGGGCCTGTGCGGCTTCGACCGCCGGCGCGAGCAGCGAGGGGAGCGTCACACTCGCGGCATCGTAGGCGCAAAGATATCCCCGTTCCTTGCTGATATCGTAGTCGGATAGGTTCAGGTTTGCCGGCATGGCGGGATGTTCTTCTGCAAATCCGGATGGATCGGCAGAAAACACCCCGCCAAGACGGGTGTAAATCGGCTTTTGCAACTACTCACAGCTGGCTTGGCCAGCCCGGAGGGCCGCTAGACCGGGTCGTAGGGGAAGACGCTGGCCGAGGCCCCGACGTCAAAGAAGTTGTTGGCCATGGCCGGCAGGCAGGTGGACAGGATCTTGTCCGGCGTCCAGCCGCTCAAGTCGGCCATCGAGCGCACCGGGCGCGGCTGGTCGAACAGGACGATCTCGTTGCCGCGCACGCCGAAGATCTGGCTCGATACGGACTTCGCCCGGTCCGAGCAGAGGGCGACGGCGAGCTGCGCGACCTGGTCGGCGCGCATCGAGTCCTTCATGCGCTGGACGCGCTTGGCGCTCTCTTCGTCCTTCACCGGGATCGACTCGATCATCCGCGTCCAGGCGAACGGCGCGATGACGTTGGAGCGGATGTTCTTGCGCGCGCCTTCCATGGCGATGATGCGGGAGAGGCCGACAATGCCCATCTTGGCCGCCGCATAGTTGGCCTGGCCGATATTGCCGATGAGGCCCGAGGTGGAGGTGAAGAGGACGTAGGCGCCGTCTTCCTGCTCGCGGAAGAGTTCGATCGAGGCGCGCGTGACGTTGAACGAGCCGCGCAGGTGGACGGCGATGACGCCATCCCAATCGGCCTCGCTCATCTTGTGGAACATGCCGTCGCGCAGGATGCCGGCCGGGTTCACGATGGCGTGGAGGCCGCCGAAGGTGTCCTTCGCCTGTTCGATCATGCGCTGGACGGCTGGGTAGTCTGTGACGCTGTCGGAGTTGGAGACGGCTTCGCCGCCGGCCGCCTTGATTTCCTGCGCGACCTTTTCGGCGGGCCCGGCCGAGCCCTCGTCGCCGCCGGTGAGGGAGCCGCCGAGGTCGTTGACGACGACCTTTGCGCCCTCGCGCGCGAGGAGAAGGGCGGTCTCCCGTCCGATGCCGTTGCCGCCGCCGGTGATGAGAACGACCTTGCCGTCGAGAACGCCCATGGATGCCTCCTGCAGTTCCGTGATTGTTGTTTGAATCCTTAACAGCACAGCCGTGTGCGGGAGGCTAGCTCGCCCGGGCGTTCCGCCAGCATTTCCGCTTTACACCCCGGCCAAACAACCCTATCTGCACGCCCCAATAACCGGCTGCGCGAAGGGCCCCCGGACGACGATCCGGGTGGAAGACGGCGACCAGCGGTGATGCGCTGACCTGGGCTGATCCTGAGGGAGAGGCTGCGGTCGTTGGTTCGTCACTCTTGTCTCGGGACCTTCGCCCATGAACGCCGCCGTTCCCTACGAACTCATTCCCGATTCCGCCGACCATGAAGCCGCCGTCGAGGCGCTCTATGACGACGTGTTCGGTCCGGGCCGCTTCGCCAAGGCGGCCGAACGCCTGCGCGAGGGCAACACCAAGATCGCCTCCGCCAGCCTGGTCGCGCTCGACGCCGAGGGGCTGTGCGGCGTGGTGCGGTTGTGGCCGGTGATCGATGCGAACGGCGGCCGGGCGGCCTTCCTTGGCCCGATCGCGGTGGCGGCGCGGCGCCGGCGGAACGGCGTCGCCTTCCACCTCATGGAGCGCTCGGTCGGCACGTGCCGCGAGCTTGGCTATCCCGCCGTGATCCTGGTGGGAGACGAGGCCTATTATTCCAAGTTCGGGTTCCGCAAGGCGGGCCGCGGCCGGTTCGCCCTGCCGGGTCCGGTGGACCAGGAGCGCATCCTGATCCGCGATCTCAATCCCGATGCGGATACGCTGGGCGGATTGCTCAGCGTCCCTCCCGCCGCCATGCGAGCATCATGAACAGCACGGCCAGCGCCATGCCGAGCACGCCCGGCAGCAGGTTGATGGATTCGGTTGCGCGCACGGCGTAGGCGTTGCGCTTGCGGATGCCGATCCAGTTCGATCCGGCAGCGTTGCCGCGTTCGGCGACGCGGCGGATGTCCGGCATGTTGGGCGTGCTGTCCGAACCGATCCGCATGACGCCGCCAAGCGTGGCGGTGGCGAGCGGCTTCAGGATGTCGGTGGTGGCGCGCAGGTCCTGGTATTCGCGCGGATGCGAGGGCCCGCGCAGCGCCACGGCCGTCAGGTCTCCGCTCTTGGCGGAATAGAGCCCGAGTTCGCCGGCAGGCAGGTCGGCGCGGTACTGGCCGGGGCTGACCAGCGTCCAGGGCGTCTCGGTGGATTTGCCGTCCGGGCCGGTAAGGTCGAGTGGCGGTGGATTGTCGGACAGCGTTCGCAGGTCGGCCTCGATGGACTGGCTGCCGGCCTTGAGCTTGAGGAATTCCTCCTCGAGTTCCGGCTCCTTCATCAGCCAGTGCGCGACGCGGCGGATCAGCTCCGCATAGGGGCCGCCGCCTTCATAGCCGCGCGCCCAGAGCCAGATCTGGTCTGAGAGCACAGTGGCGACGCGGCCCTTGGAAACCCGTTTCAGGAGCAGCAGCGGCGAACCGTCCGGCGCCTGCATCAACGAGGCGTCGCCACCCTTCTCGACCTTCATGTAGCGCATCCACGGACCCCAGGGCGGATCGGTGGGCAGCGTGGCGGTGACGGAATGGCGTTTGCCCAGCGCGGTGAGCTGCGGCACGAATTTCTTCTCGACCACCTGTCCGGTCCAGATGCCCGGCAGGACAGCCGCCAGCGGCGAGTTGTAGAGCGGCACCGCGTCCGGATCCTTGTAGGGCGGGCCGACGGCGACCAGCAGCGCGCCGCCGTTTTCGACATAGCGCGAGATGCGGTCGAGATATTGCGGCTCCAGCACCAGCGGGCGCAGTTCGTGGTCGAAGATCACGAGGTCGAACTGGTCGAGCTTGTCCTTGAAGAGTTCGGCTTTCGGGAAGCTGATCAGGGCGATCTCGTCGGTCGGGGTCGTGTCGGTCTTCTGCGGCGGGCGCAGGATCGTGAAGTGGACCAGATCGACCTGCGGATCGGACTTGAGAAGGTCGCGCCAGACCCGCGCGCCGGCATGCGGTTCGCCGGTGACGAGCAGCACGCGCAGCCGGTCCTTCACGCCGGAAATGTTGGCGGAGGCGAGGTTGTTGGCCAGCGTCAGTTCGCCGGGGATGCCGGGCACCTGAAGCACGACGAGATTATCGCCGCGCCGCTTCATGGTGAGCTTGATGGTCGAGGGCTCACCGACATTCACTCTTTGGGGCCGCTGCGGGACGCCATTGATCGATATGCTGACATCGACCGTCTTTTCCTTCGGGTCGTCGACCTCGATGCGCATCTCGACGGGCTGGTCGACAATGCCGAAGGACGGCGCCGACTGGATTTCGATGCGGCGGTCGACTTCGTTTTCGCCGCCGACGATGAGGCCGTGGATCGGGCCGAGCTGGGCGGCTTCCTTGGGATCGGCGGGCAGGTCGTGAATCTGGCCGTCGGTGATCATGATGGCGCCGCCGATGCGCTCGCGCGGCGCGTCGGAGAGCGCGGCCTGCAGGGCGGCGTACATGTCGGTGCCGTCGGCCTCGGGGTCGGTTTCGGCGACCCTCAGTTCCATCGTATCGTCGGCCTCGATCTTCTGCTTGATCTGGTCGAACGCCGCCTTGGCCGCCTCGGTGCGGCCCTTGAACTGCATGCTCTCCGAACGGTCTAGGACGACCGCCACGATGTCCTTCAGGGGCTCGCGCTGTTCCTTGACCCAGAGCGGGTTGGCGAGCGCAAGCGTGAGGATGGAGAGCGCCAGCGCGCGCAGCAGCCAGGCTCGGCCGCGCAGGGCGACGTAGACGATCCACAGCACGGCGGCGCCGCCCACGAGGCTCCAGAGCAGGACCCATGGGATGAGGGGATCGAATGCAAGACGGGCGGCCTGGATCATGTCTAGTCCGGCCGCTCTGTCGGCGTTTCGGCGTCACGGTCGCGGCCGAGGCGTTCGAGCAGGTCGGGGATATGCACCTGGTCGTTCTTGTAGTTGCCGGTGAGGATGTACATCACGAGGTTGACGCCGAAGCGGTAGGACATCTCTCGCGCCTGCTCGCCGCCGGGCATCGGGAAGAGCGGCTTGCCGTTCTTGTCGATGGCCCACGCGCCGGCCCAGTCCGACCCGCCGATGAAGAGACCCGAGACCCCGTCGCCGCGCCGCGTGTCGCGGTCAGCGGCGGACGCCTCGATCCAGAGCCGGCCATTCAAGCGTCCGGGGAAGCTCTTGATCAGGTAATAGCTCTTGGTGAGCACGTGGTCGGGCGGAACCGGCTCAAGGGGCGGCGCGTCGATGCCCGCGAGCAGCTTTTCGAGATCCGCTGAAACGTCGTGCCCTGGCGTGGCGTCGCGGGTGTCGACGACGAAGGCGCCGCCATTGCGAAGGTAGGTGTTGATCTTTGCGACCGCCGCGGCGGAGAACGGCTTCGCGTCGCGCGGCACCGCGTAATAGATCATCGGGTAGAATTCGAGATGGTCGCGAACCAGATCGACGCCATGCGGCTGGTCCGGTTCGACCGAGGTCCGCTGGCCCAGCACGTAGCTGAGACCGAACAGGCCGGCGCGGGTGATCTCGTCCAGACTGGAATCGCCGGTCTTCACGTAGGCGAGGCGCAGCGAGTGCGCGGCCTCCACAGCGAGCTGGTCCGGCGTCTGTGCGCTCGCGTGCGGCGTCATCAGGCCGAACGCGAAGATGGCGGCGGCGACGGCGCCGGTCGCGCGCCCGAAACGGGTGAAGCGTCCGGCGAAGGCGAGCGCGATCAGGAGGTCGAGGGCGACGATCGCCAGCGCGGCGCCGATGAGCCAGCCGCCGAGGCTGCGGCGCTCGAGGACCTGGGCCTGTTCGCTGACCTGAACGTTGGGCGGCCAGTTAAGGAAGGCCGTGGGCGCGGGCGCGCCTGCGTTGAGGGCGCGTTCGCCGCCGGGGCCCGAGTAAAGTCCTGGCGGTGTCGTCGGGCTGGGGCGCGTGGTGAGGAAATTCGAGGCGTCGATCGGGCTCGCGCTTCCGGGCGGCGTGCCGAGAACGCCAAAGCCGTCCAGCGTGCGCAGCGGCGCGAGCGAGCCCTTGCCGTTGACGCTCGGCCGCGCGCGTTCACCGCCGGAGACAGCGGAGCGCCGCAGCATTTCCACGAACGCGCCTGTGTACGGCAGGTCGGACCAGTCGGGATCGGCGGTAACGTGGAAGAGGATCAGTTCGCCCTTGCCCTTGCGCGCGGCGGTGACAAGCGGCGTGCCGTCCTCCAGCCGCGCCCAGGTGAGGCTTTCCAGATCGGCGGACGGCTGGGCGAGAACCTGCTGGCGCACGACGGCGTCGGTTGGTTTGGGAATTCCGTAGAAGGGAGAGTCCGGCGTGAAGTCGGCAATTCTCTGCGGCGATTCCCAGGCCATGGCGCCGCCGAGCGCGCGCGAGGTCGGCCGCAGCGGCGTAGGCAGGAGCGCGTCGGCTTTGGCCGCGAGGTGCGGACCGGCGAAGCGGATCAAGACGCCGCCATTCTCGACCCACTTGTCGACCGCCTCGACATCGCCTTCAGCGATGGCGCCGCGATCGCCGAGCACGATGGCGTCGACCGTCGGCGTGATCAGGTCGCTGAGAGGCTTTTCGGTGATCTGGGCGTAGGGCTGAAGGGCCTTGCGCACATAGTAGTACTCGGAGAGCAGGGGTTGCGCCTCGTCGCGCGCATCGGCGAGGCCGACATGTGGACGGCGCGCGGCGTCGTCCCATAGCCAAACGGCGCCGGCCGAGGGCGAGCCGCCAATACGGAAACGCGCGACGCGATTGAGCGCCGCCGCTGGAATGTCGAACAGGGCCTCTGCGGTTGTTGCGCCGTCCTTGAACGTCAGGCGCGTTGAGGCGATGGAGGCGCCGTCTGCGGTTTCCGCGATGACGTCGGCGGTTGTGCCGGGCAAGGCGAGCGGACGAACGACCGTCACCCGCGCGCCTTCAGCCGAGGAGTCCGCGGCGGTGATGGCGAAGGCGTTGCGCGGGCGGCTGATCCTGACTTCGGTCGGCGCCTTGGCCGCGAGCGCGCGTGCGAACGGCGCCGCGCTGTCGTGATCGAAGCCGTCCGATATCCAGATGATGTGGCCCGGCTTGAGGGCCGTCTTGTTCAGGCGATCAAGCGCCGCCATGCGGTCCGGCGACCAGGGCGCCGGGCGGATCGACCGCAATGTCTGTCTGGCGGTTTCCGCGTCCAGCGCTTCGCCGGCGTCCCGCGCGACATCGCGGGGGGCGGTGAAAAGGAGGTTCACTTCCTTGCCCGCCTGGGTCGATTCATCGATCGCTGAGGTGGCGGAGCGCACGATGTCGCGCCAGCGCTCGGCGCTGGTCCAGCCATCATCGACCACGACGAGCGTGGCGCCCTGGGATTCAAGCGTGTGGTGCGGCGCCCATGTGGGGCGTGCGAAACCGATGATCGCAGCGGCGAGCGCCAGCAGGCGAAGGAGCAGCAGCCACCATGGCGTGCGCGCCGGCGTTTCCTCGTTTGGCTTGAGATCGTCCATCAGCGCCAGCGAGGGCAGCGCCATGCGCTTGGGCTCAGGCGGCGTCGCGCGGAGCAGAAGCCAGAGGATGGGCAGCGTCAGCAGGCCCAGGAGCGCCCAGGGCTGGAGAAAGAGAAATGGCCCCAGGGTCACGCCGCGGCTCCGCTCGCTGTAAACCCGTAGGCCAGCGTCCCCAGAGGCGTGCGTGGTTCTTCCGATGTGACATGGCTGACGAACCGCCAGCCGAGTTCGGCGGCAAGCTCGGTCAGGTCGTGGCGCCTGCGCGCGAACCGTTCGAGATAGCCGTCGCGAATGGATTCGGCGCGGCCGACCAGGCGCTCGCGGGCTTCGCCGGGCCGGAAGAAGCGCACGCGTCCGTCAAAGGGATAGCCCGCCTCGACCGGATCGCAGACCTGGAACAGCACGCCATCGCGGCACTTGGCGGCGACCGGCATGAGCCTTTCGCGCCATTCGGGCAGGGGCGAATAGAAATCGCTGGCGATGATCACGGCGGCGATGTCGCGCGGAGCGGCGGGGAAGGGCATCCCTTCCGGCATGTTGCGAAGATCTTCGCCGACACGCGACACGGCGCGCGCGCCGGTGACTGCGCCCCTTCCGCCGCCGAGCGCGCCGCAGCGTTCGCCCGAACGCGAAAGCGCGCCTGAAAGCGCCATCGCGATGACCAGCGCCCGGTCGCCCTTGGTCACCAGCTTCTCGTCGCTCGACCAGTTGAAGCCGGCGCTGGGATCGACCCAGAACAGGAAGGTCCGCGCGGTTTCCAGCTCCGTCTCGCGGACATAGAGGTTTTCCTCGCGGGCTGAGCGTCGCCAGTCGATCCGGTGCGCGCCGTCCTCGGACATGTGCCGGCGGTACTGCCAGAAGTTTTCGCCTGTTCCCGACCGGCGGCGCCCGGCCGAGCCGACATGGGCGGCGCTGGCTGCGCGCGCCCGTGTGGACAAGGACCCGAGCTGGCCGGCGAGTGCGGTGGCTTCTGCCTTCAACTGGTTGAGCGGCGCCTGGGCCAATCGGGATTCCTTAGGCGGCGTTTGCAGCGAGTTCAGCGATCAGCTTCGAAAGCGATCCACCCGTCCCCGTCGGATCGTAGGCCAGCGCCATGCGGTGGCCCAGCGCGGGATCGGCCAGCGCCTCGACATCATCCAGCGATGGCGCAAGACGGCCGCGCAACAGTGCGCGCGAGCGGGCGGCCAGCATCAGCGCCTGGCCGGCCCGCGGCGAGGGACCCCAGTGTACGCGTTTCTGCACCTGCGTGTTTTCGGACTGCTCCGGGCGCGCCGAGCGAACGAGCCGGATGATCGCTTCGAGAACCTTCTCCGGCACCGGCATGCGGCGAACGAGATTCTGGAGCGCGATGAGCTTTTCCGAGTCGAGCTGGGCGCGGACGACGACATCCTGCAGGCCGGTCGTCTCGACGAGAATGCGCCGCTCGGTCTCCATGTCGGGATATTCGACGTCGATCTTGAGCAGGAAGCGGTCGAGCTGCGCTTCGGGTAGCGGATAGGTACCTTCCTGTTCGATCGGGTTCTGCGTCGCCAGAACGTGGAAGGGCTTGGGCAGGTCGTAGCTGGCGCCGGCGACAGTGACGTGGCGCTCCTGCATCGCCTGGAGGAGAGCCGACTGTGTGCGCGGGCTGGCGCGGTTGATCTCGTCGGCCATCAGCAGGCTGGTGAAGATCGGGCCTTTCACGAAGCGGAACGACCGGCCCGATGCGCTCTCGTCGAGAATCTCGGAGCCGAGAATGTCGCCGGGCATGAGGTCTGGCGTGAACTGCACGCGGCCCCAGTCGAGACCGAGCGCGCGGGCGGTGGTTTCAACCAGCTTGGTCTTGGCGAGGCCGGGGGCGCCGATCAGCAGCACGTGCCCGCCCGCTAGAATGCCGGCGAGCGTCAGCTCGACCACGCGGTCCTGGCCGAAAACGACCTTGCCGATTTCAGACCGCACGCGGGCGAGAACTTCGACGGCGGCGTCCGCCTCGGCGACAATGTCCTTGTCGGTGGTGGCGGTGGCGGCTTCACTCATCTCGGCGCTTTACCTATGTCTGGGGCGAAGTCCGATTCCGGAGCCGCCATGTCGAACGCGAAGACCCCGAAAGCGACGACGCTTCTGGACCTTGTCGCCACCTTGCAGTCGGAAGCGGGTTTGGAAAAGCCCCGTTCCCTGCCTCCCGTGCATTTATGGAACCCCGAGCATTGCGGCGATATCGGCCTGGAAATCCGCAAGGACGGTTCCTGGTGGCAGGACGGGGTGCGATTCAGCCGGGAAAAGCTGGTCCGCCTGTTTTCAACGATACTGCGCAAGGATTCCGACGGCTACTATCTGGTTACCCCTCACGAAAAAGTGGTGGTGAAGGTCGCCGACGCCCCCTTCCTGGGGATCCGTGCGGATCGGCACGAAGGCGGCGGGGCGCCCGTGATACTGGTCACAACCAATGTGGGCGATGTCGTGGCGGTTGGCGCGGATCACCCGTTGCGTGTGCAGGTCGACCCGGAGACGGGAGAGCCGTCGACCTATGTCCATGTCCGGGCGGGGCTGGAAGCGCGGCTTGCGCGGCCGCCATGGTATGAAATTGTCGGCTGGGCCGAGCCGGACCAGGGGGGAAAGACCATGTCCGTGGCCTCTTCCGGGGTTTCGTTCCCGATCGGCGCCGTGGTCTAACCCGGCATGCCGTTTACCACACGCGACGATTTTCTGGAGAGGGCGCAGACGCGGCTTGCGCCGGCGGACGCCGTGCTGACTGGTTATGAGCGCACGGATTTCGACCTGACTCCCGACTTCCCGTTTCCGGGCAAACCGCCCTACCGGCGGGCCGCCGTGCTGGTCGGCCTGATCGACCGGGCGGACGATTTCGGGGTTCTGTTGACCTTGCGGCCAGACACCATGTCGCAGCACGCCGGGCAGGTCGCTTTCCCCGGCGGGCGCATCGACCCGGGGGACGCCTCGCCGATCGCAGCCGCGCTTCGCGAGGCGAACGAGGAGGTCGGCGTCGATCCGTTCAGCGCGCGGGTTCTGGGCCAGGGCGACCCATATCTCACCTCCACCGGGTATGTGGTCTCGCCATTCGTGGCTCGCCTGCCGGACGATTTCGTTGCGACGCCGCACGACGCAGAGGTGGCCGCGGTGTTTGAAACGCCGCTATCCTTCCTCATGAACCCGTTGAATCACCAGCGCCACGAGCGATCCTATCAGGGGCACTTGCGCGCCTACTACGCGATGCCCCACAACGGACGCTACATCTGGGGCGCGACGGCTGGCATGATCCGGTCGCTGTATGACCGTATCTATGGCGAGGGCGATCAGCCAGCGCCGGCGAGGGGCGAGATCACATGACCCGGCGCATTCTCGTCGAACTCGTATTGTTCCTGCTGCCGTTCGCGGTGTTCTACGTTTATCGGGCGGCCTCGCGGGATCTCAGCGTGCGGGACCGCTGGCCGCTGACCGCACTGATCATCGCGGGCGCTGTGTTCGCGATCGCAGCGCTTGTCGCGGGGCCGTTGCTCGCGCCTTCGCAAAAGGGAAAGTGCTATCTCGCGGCGCGCTACGAGAACGGCGTGACCATTCCGGCCAAGGAAGTCGATTGCAAGGCGCCGGACGCCACGGCTGCTCCGGACAAGCCCGCGCCGCCGCCAACGCCTCCGCCTGTGGCTCCGCGAGACCTGCCGTCTGCCGCGAGCCAGCCGCCGCCGCCCGTGCAGAAGCTGCCGTCGAAAACGCCCGACAAGCCGCCGGAAGGCTTGCCGGAAATTCCTGCGCCGGCCCAGCCTGACCAGCCTCAGCCCGACGCGCCGCAACCGCTGTTTCAGCAGTCACCGCCCGGTTAGGCGCATGAGCGACCGTCTGCCTGTGCAGCCCTGGATGACGTCTGGCCCAGCCCGGCGCGTGATGCAGGCGCTGGAAGGCGAACGGCCGGGATCGGCGCGGTTTGTCGGCGGATGTGTTCGAAACGCGCTGCTCGACATGCCGATCGCTGACGTCGACATCGCCACGCAACTGACGCCGGATGTGGTGGAGCGGGTGATGCGCGCCGCGGGAATTGCGGTGCATCCCACGGGCGTCGAACACGGCACGCTGACGGTGGTGGCGGACAATCATCCATTCGAGGTGACGACGCTGCGCCGCGATGTCGAGACGGATGGACGGCGTGCGGTCGTTGCGTTCACCGAGGACTGGGCCGAGGACGCCCAGCGCCGGGATTTCCGGCTCAACGCGCTTTACGCCGATCCCGATGGCGCGCTGCACGATCCGACCGGAGGCGGACTGGAAGACGCCCGCGAGCGCCGGATCGTTTTCGTCGGCCATGCCGAGACGCGCATACGCGAGGATTATCTGCGTATCCTGCGCTTTTTCCGGTTCAACGCCTGGTACGGGCGCGGCGCGCCTGATCCGGAAGGTCTTGCCGCCTGCGGAGCCTTGCGCGCCGGGCTGGAGTCGATCTCGGTCGAGCGCATCTGGTCGGAGCTCAAGAAGCTCCTGGGCGCGCCTGATCCCGTGCCCGCGCTCCGCGCGATGGCGGCGGCCGGCGTGCTGGAGCAGGCCACGCCCGAGGCGGGTGATCTCGATGGACTGGAACGGCTGGTCAGCCTCGAACGCAACGAAGGGTTTGTGCCGGACGCCCTGCTGCGCATCGCGGCTCTGATCGGGCGCGATGCAGGTGCAACCAAATCGCTCACCCGAAGGCTGAAGGCCTCAAACGAGGAACGCGACCGGCTGGTTTCAGCGGCGCGCGATGACACGCCGGTTTCAGTGGCAATGGCCGACCGGGACATTCGGCGGACACTCTATTTGTCCGGCGCCGCCGTGTTTCGCGACCGGGTGATGCTCGACTGGGCTGCGCAGGGGGGAGATGCGAAGGGCTGGCGGCGCTTGCTGTCGATGACGG
Organism: Alphaproteobacteria bacterium; assembly: GCA_016125405.1. Lineage (GTDB taxonomy): Bacteria > Pseudomonadota > Alphaproteobacteria > Caulobacterales > Hyphomonadaceae > UBA7672. The sequence goes on from WGLW01000008.1 coordinate 16,365, forward strand.
ACGGATGGGTGCGGCCAGTCATGCCCGTCGGCGGAGACGACGTGCTGGCTGCGGGCGTTCCGGCCGGTCCGGCGGTTGGCGAAGCGATGCGCCGGATCGAGTCTGCATGGGTGGACAGCGATTTCACCTCGACGCGCGAAACGCTTCTCAAGCTTGCCAGGCCCGGCGCCTAGTTGGCGAATACGATCCAGCCATTGAGGTAGGCGGCGAACGTCAGCCACGCGAGGTAGGGGTATTGCAGTTGTGAGGCGACCGGGCTGATGCGGTTGAACTCGATGATCATCCTCAGTGTCAGGAACCAGAGCACGACGATGTCGACGAGCGCGACCGCGGCCAGGTGGAAGCGGAAGAACAGCACGCTCCAGGCGAGGTTCACGATCAGCTGCAGGAAGTAGATGCCGAGGGGTGAATCGGCCTTGCGCCAGTCGCCGGCTTTCAGCCAGACGCGGCACGCGCCGATCGCCATCAGCGTGTAGAGCAGGGGCCAGACCGCGCCGAAGACATAGCCCGGCGGATTCCCGGGCGCCTTGTTCAGCGTCTGATACCAGGGATCCATGGCGCCGGGAGAGACCAGCGCGCCGAGCGCCGCCGTCAGGCACGCAGCGGCAATGATCCCGATAAAGGCCAGAACGGTGAACTCGACGGGCGCGCCTTCCTGACGGGCCGTGGTCTCGGACAAACCAGGTCGCATGGGAACCTCTCGTCACCCAGAAGACAGGAGGTAGGCCGCCGGCCCGTCCTGTCCAAGGCTCATATTACCCTTTTGTTAGAAATTGGCGACGCCGTTTCACAGCCCGTTAAGCAGACAAGTGTTAGTAGCATACATATTAGGGCGCTAGGAGTTTGAAAGCATGCGTCTGCTTGCCAACGACGACCGTGGCGCATCGGCGGTCGAATTTGCACTGATCGCGCCATTTTTGTTGCTGCTGGTCGCGGCGATCCTAGCTTACGGGTCGATTTTCGCTACGTCACTGAGCCTTCAGCAACTGGCGGCGGAGACGGCCCGGGCCACCATCGGCGGCCTGGACGACACCGAACGGGAGCAACTCGCGGAGGCCTATCTCGACGCCAACGAGACCGGCTATCCGATGTTGAGAGCCGATCACATCGCGTTCGAATTCGATCCTGGGTCCGACGGCAAGCTCAGCCGGGTCAAGCTCAAATACGACATGTCTGCTCACCCGGCCTATGCGCTGAGCAACCTGATCCCGCTTCCCAGTTCGCCGATCAGCTACACGATGATCGTTACGGATGGAGACGGAGCCACGTCATGATCCGTCTTCTCGCTCACAAGCGCGGCACCGTGGTGACCGTCTTCGCGCTCAGCGCCATGGTGATGGCGGTGATGACTGCGGTGGTGGTGAACCAGGTCACATTCTACATGGGCAAGCGCAAGCTTCAGGCGGCCGTGGACCTGACGGCGCTGATGATGATGCAGTCCGGCAATCTCGAGACGAGCCACGCCAAGGCGCTCATCGCCAGCCAGATTGGCAGTCAGCCGAACCTTGAGCTGACGGTGACGCGCGGGAGCTACACGCCCGATGCCGGCGTTGCGGCCGCAGACCGCTTCGAGGCCAATGCCACGCCGTTCAACGCGATCCAGGTCGATGCAAAGATTCCCACGGAAGCGGCGATGTTTGGCGGGATGTTGCCGTCCAATCTTCATTTGAAGGCCTCAGCGCGCGCAGCCCGGCGCGAGACAACGACCATCGCGGTCGGTTCGCGCCTCGTGCGTGTCGAAGGCGGGCTGAGCGCCGCGCTGCTGGACGCGACGTTGGGGTATGACGGGAAACTCACCGTCATGGACTATAATTCGCTGGCCAGCGCGAATGTTGATGCGGTGCAGTTCCTGAACGCACTCAACGTGAAGGCCAACATCAACGCGGTGACATTCAACGACGTTCTGGATGCGCCTGTTAAGATCGGCGACGTGGTGAAGGTTCTCGCCGAGACCACTGACGACGGCGCCGCGGCGACGCTGCTGGCCGACGCATCGCCCGCCTCGGGCGGCGACACATTCAAGCTGAAGGAAGTGGTTCATCTCGGATCGATCGCAGGCGTGCCGCTGGATGGACTGACGTCTGGCGAGACCGTTCCCATCAGTGTTGGCGAACTTCTGGCGGCGTCCGCGGCGTTGTCGGACGGCGACCACCAGATTGCCCTCAACCTGTCGAAGGTCCTCGGCACGAGCGGCATCGCCAATGCGAAGCTCGATGTCGGCGAGAAGCCGCAGATATTGCAGTATGACGCCTACGCCGAAAAAGGCTCCAGCGTTTCGACCTCGCAATTCAAGCTGTCGGTGGGCGCCCTGGGGGCCATCCCCGCGAGTGCGCTCGCGGTCACCGCGACGCTTGCCTCGGCGACGGTCAAGGTCGATGCGATCAACTGCCATGCCGACGGAACGGCCGATGTGACGCTGAAGGCCACGACGTCCGCCGGACTGGTTGGCGTGAAGGCGCCAGTCCTTCCGCCGATTTCGGTCAAGGCCGGATCGGACGAGGAGCTGAGCGTGAACTTCACGCCGGCGGACATTGCCGCGCAGACCTACAAGCCGGTTCATTCCAGTCTGGCGTTGCAGACCAGCCTGCTTGGCCTGACGACCAAGATCCTGCTGAAGCCGGTCGATGACCTGCTGGAAGAGCTTGGCCTGCATGTCGCGGAAGCGGATGTGAAAGTCATGGAGGCGAGCTGCGGCTCGCCGGGGCTGGTCTACTGAGGGCTTTATTCTCTGCCGGTCAGGGCCATTTCACCACGGGCGGCATCGAGGAGAGGATGCTTGCGACATTGCCGTTGGTTTTCAGGCCAAACGTCGTGCCCCGGTCATAAAGCAGATTGAATTCGACATAGCGGCCGCGGCGCACAAGCTGCTCTTCGCGTTCGGCCGATGTCCACGACTGGGCCATGCGGCGTTCGACAATCCGCGGGTAGATGTCGAGAAAGGCGAGGCCGACGTCGCGGGTGAAGGCGAAGTCCGTCATCCAGTCGCCGGTGTTGTAGCGATCATAGAAAATCCCGCCGACGCCGCGCGCTTCCTGGCGGTGGGGCAGATAGAAGTATTCGTCGCATTGCTTGCGCATGGCCTCATAGTCGGGGCCGGCATGGGCTTCGCACGCCCGGCGCATGGCGGCGTGAAAATCCTGCGCGTCGGGATTGTCCTGATTGCGCTGGGTGTCCAGAAGCGGGGTCAGGTCGCCGCCGCCGCCGAACCAGGATTCCGAGGTCACCAGCATGCGCGTGTTCATGTGAACCGCCGGAACGCGCGGTGAGACCATGTGCGCGATGACGGAAATTCCGCTGGCCCAGAAACGACCGTCCGATTTGTCGGCGCCGGGAATGGTGCGGGCGAATTCCGGGGCGAAGGCGCCGTGAACGCATGAAAAGTGAACGCCGACCTTCTCGAAAAGCCTGCCGCGCATGACGGCCATGGTTCCTCCGCCGAGGTCTTCCGATCCATCGCCTCGGCGCCACTCGGTGCGCTCGAAACGGCCTGCGGGACCGGAGTAGAGGGGAGGGCCGGCCTTGTCCTCGAGCGCCTCGAAGGCGGCGATGATACGGCCCTGAAGCTCTTCAAACCATGCTCGCGCGAGCGCCTGCCGTTCGGCAAGCGAGGGTTCGGCGGCGGCGGATCGGGTTGCGCTCATGCGTCCTGCTACCCCGTCGCCGGGCGGTCCGTCCAGCGCGGGCCTCGCCGCAGCACGAGTTGCTGGCGAAATCAGTTCCCGAATTCGGCGTCGCGGCCTAGTCTGGATGCGGACGGCTTGCACCCCGAAAGGGGGTATCTGGGGAGTGGACATGAAACGGGTCATTCTGGCTGCCGCGGCGGCCTCGCTTGCCGCCGCCTGCAGCGGCGGCGGCGAAACGGCGATGGTGAAGCAATGCCAGCAGGGGGGTGAAAGCGCGAAAGTGTGCGGTTGCATGGTTTCGCATATGAAGAAGGGCATGGACGCCGATGTCTTCCGTGTCCTGACGTTGCAGGCTGAAGGAAAGAGCGAAGAAGCCGGAAAGCAGGCCGACAAGTTGCCGGTGAAGAAGCAGATGCAGCTGGCCACCGCCGCCGTGTCGGCGATGCAGGCGTGCATCGGCAAGTGATCCAGCGTCAGGCTTCGTTGATCCGTTTCGCCGGCGACGATAGAGGTTCCTTGCGCGGTGCACTCTGCCGGGGTTCGAAAAAGGGAAGATCGTGCGCTGGGCGCCAGTTGCTGCTTTGTTGCTCGTGGCGTCGGCCTGCAGTCGTGATGATGCGGGACGCAGGACCATCATCGATGCGTGCCTGAAGGGCGGGCAGCAAGAGCAGGTCTGCACGTGCCTGGCGAACGAATCCGAGAAACGCCTGGACAAGACAATGTTCGGTCTCGTGGTCCTCGGCGCCGCCGGAAACGAAACCGAGACCGACAGAATAATGAATACCCTGTCGCCGGCGGCCGTGCAGCGGTTCGCCAACGCGACCCAGGCCATCGCCCGTACCTGCGGCGCCGCTCCGCCGGCGCCGGTCAGGTAATCGGCTGGCCCACGCGTTGCGGTAGCCGCGATGTCTGGCGCAGGGCTTCCCAGAGCGCGATTCCGGCCGATGTGACCACGTTCAGCGACCGGGCCTCCGGCGCCAGGGGGATCGCCAGCCGGGCGGCGGCGGCCGAATGGACCTCTTCGGGCGCCCCAGCGGACTCCCGGCCGAAGAGCAGGGTGTCGCCGGGGGCGAACCGGAAGTCCTGGAGAAAAGCCGTCGCGCGCGTGGTGAAGAGAATCAGTCTTCCCGTGTCCCGTTCCGGATCGGCGCGAAAGGCGGACCAGCTGTCGTGCCGGACCACATCGGCCTGCCGGCCATAGTCCATGGACGCCCTTTTGAGGTCCCGATGTGTCAAAGGGAAGCCGCAGGGCTCGATGACATCCACCGAAACGCCAAAACATGCCGCCAGACGGATAGCCGCCCCCAGATTCTGGGGAATGTCGGGTTGTAGAAATGCGAGACGCAATCTAGAGCCTTCCGCTGCAGGGTCCTCCGGGGGGTTCTTGCGACATCGCGCCGCGCGCGGGCTTCTGCGCAGGTGCTATGTAGGCGTCACCTAATAGCCCGAATATCATGGGAGAGGCGTGTGGCGGAACACGGTTCGAGCAGCCCGACAGCTGATGGCGAACACGCCGGGGAAACCCGCCGGGATTTCATTCATATCGCAGCCGCGACGGTGGCTGCGGGAGGGGTGGCGGCTGTCGCCTGGCCCTTCGTCCAGCAACTGGCTCCGGCCGCAGACACGCGGGCGCTCTCAGCCGCTGAGGTCGATGTCTCCAAGGTTCCCCTTGGCAGCGAGATTCGCGTGCTGATCGGCGGCGTGCCGTTCTTCGTGCGTCACCGGACCGACGCGGAGATCCAGGAAGCCCGGAACGTCAATATTTCCACCCTGCGGGATCCGGCGACCGACGACTCGCGTCTGCGCCCCTTGCCCGACGGGAAGCTGAACCCGTCGATCCTCGTGACCTCGGCGGTCTGCACCCACCTCGGCTGCGTGCCGCTCGGGCCGGACAACGGCAAGGTCGGCGAGTTCGGCGGCTGGTACTGCCCGTGCCACGGGTCGCAGTACGATACCTCGGGGCGCATTCGTAAGGGGCCGGCGCCGAAGAACCTGGCGATCCCGAAATACGTCTACGAGACGCCCACCATGATCAAGATTTCGCTGTAGGGGGCAGGCGCCATGAGCGGACCATCAACCTACGAGCCGAAGACCGGCTTCACGAAATGGCTGGATGCCCGGCTGCCGATCGTGCGTCTCGGCTACGACAGCATGATCGACTTTCCGACGCCGAAGAACCTGAACTACTGGTGGACGTTCGGCGGCATCCTCGCGCTGTGCCTCGTGATCCAGATCGTCACCGGTATCGTTCTGGCGATGCACTACGTCGCCAATACCAGCATGGCGTTCGCCAGCGTCCAGCACATCATGCGCGACGTCGATTTCGGCTGGCTGGTCCGTTACATCCACGCAAACGGCGCGGGGATGTTCTTCCTCGCCGTCTACATCCACATGTTCCGCGGCCTTTACTACGGATCGTACAAGGCGCCGCGCGAGGTGCTGTGGATCCTCGGCGTGGTCATCTATCTCCTGATGATGGCGACGGCTTTCATGGGCTACGTGCTTCCCTGGGGCCAGATGTCGTTCCACGGTTCGTCGGTGATCACCAACCTGATCGGCGCCCTGCCGATCGTAGGGCCGGCGGTGAAAACCTATCTTCTGGGCGGCGCCGCGGTGGGCGATCCCACGCTGAACCGCTTCTTCTCGCTGCACTACCTGCTGCCGTTCGTGATCGCGGGCGTCGTGATCCTGCACATCTGGGCGCTGCACGTGGTCGGCAACGGTAACCCGACGGGCGTGTCCGTGCAGGATATCAAGAAGGACACCGTTCCTTTCCACCCGTACTACACGGTGAAAGACGGCTTCGCGATCATCCTGTTCCTGACCATGTTCGCGGTCTTCGTGTTCTTCTTCCCCGAAGCCATGGGCAAGACGGACAACTCGATCGAGGCGAACCCGCTGCAGACGCCGGCCCACATCGTGCCTGAATGGTACCTGCTGCCGTTCTACGCGATCCTGAAGTCGGTGACCTTCGACATTGGGCCGATCCCCGCGAAGCTCCTCGGCGTGCTGGCGATGTTCGGGTCGATCCTGATCCTGTTCGCGCTGCCCTGGCTCGATACGTCCAAGGTGCGCTCGATGCGCTACCGGCCGCTCGCCCGTCAGCTGTTCGTGCTGTTTGTCCTGGCCTGCGTGGGCCTCGGCTTCTGCGGTGCGAACGAACCCGACGCGTTCGTGTTCAAGACGGGCAAAGACCGTCTGCAGGTCGAATACTCGGACGCCAACGGCAGGGCGCAGACCAAGTTCTTCGACCAGTTCAGCGAAGCGAACGCCTACAAGGAATCCCTGCCGACAGCCGCCGGCGCCTCGTTGCAGGTCGCTGAATCCGGCTTCAAGTGGAAATGGCTCTCGCAGATCCTGGCCGCATATTACTTCATATATTTCCTCGTGCTGATGCCGCTGCTGGGTGTGATCGAGAAGCCCAAGCCGCGTCCGGCCTCCATCGCTGACAGCGTGCACAAGCGCTCGGGATCCGGCCGATCCTCAAGCGCGCCTGTCGCCGCGCCCCAGCACGCCGAGTAGGGAGCAGAAAGATGCGCTTCATCACACTCGCCGCCGCTGGTCTCGCAACGCTGGCGCTCGCTTCAGCGGGTCTTGCCTTCGCGCAGGAACAACGCCCCGCCCACGAGTTCGGCCCGGAACATCTCGACGAGCCTGAAGGCGGCTGGTCGTTCGAAGGCCCTCTCGGCAATTTCGACCAGAACGCGCTGCAGCGCGGCTACAAGGTCTACCGCGAGGTCTGCGCCTCATGCCACAGCATGAAGAGCATGTCGTTCCGCAACCTCGGTCAGAAGGGCGGACCGTTCTACGATCCTGAGTTCCCGAACCCGAACGACAATCCGCGGGTCAAGGCGCTGGCGGCGGATCTGACGATTCCGGCCATTGACGAGGAAACGGGCGACGAGGAGCAGGTTCCGGCAAAGACCTCGGATACCTTCCCCAATCCGTTCAAGAACCCGGCAGCGGCGCGCGCCAGCAATGGCGGGATTGCCCCGCCGGACCTGTCCGTGATCACCAGCGCGCGCGAAGGCGGCGCCAGCTACATCTATTCGCTTCTGACCGGTTTCCGCGATCCGCCAGCCGGGCTGACCGTGAACGGGGGGCAGCACTACAACGTGTTCTACCCTGGCGACACCGGTTCGCAGTGGGCTGGCGATCCGCGCCTCAAACCCCCAGGCGGCTTCCTCGCCATGCCGCCGCCCCTGAAAGCCGACGGCCAGGTGACGTTCGACGACGGCACGCCGTCCACCGTGAAGCAGATGTCCAAGGACGTTGCGACATTCCTCGCCTGGGCGGCTGATCCCAAGCAGGAAACCCGCAAGCAAATGGGCGTCGGCGTGGTGATCTACCTCCTGATCTTCGCCGTGGTGGTGTATCTTTCCTACCGTCGCATCTGGGCGAAGGTGGAGCACTAGGCTCACCCAAACTCCCTGATAGGCTTGAGCTGCGCCGCATGGTGCAGGCCGGGGTCTGCGTCACCGTCGGGGCTGTCGGTGTGGCGGATCCCGGCTTCCGCGTTTAGGGAGCGGCGGGATGCCGGTTCAGGAAGGGCTTCCGGCGGGTATTCATATCCGGGCCGCGACGCCGGATGATGCCGCCATGTTGCTCGACCTGATGCTGCGCAGCTGGACCGGAACGGTCGCCGGCAATTCCTCCGCCTATCGCGAAACCGAGGCGACGATTTCGGCCCAGCTCGCACGCGGCGGCGGAGCGGTGATCTGTCATGAAGACGAGCCGGTCGGCGCCGGGCGGTTCCATCCCGTACCCGGCCCCGAAGGCGACGCCCGGCAATGGGTCGAGATAAAGCGCGTCGGCTTGCTGCGACCTTGGCGCAACAAGGGCCTTGCAGCTCCGCTGGTGGCTTTCCTGGAGGCTGCGGCGGCGCGTCAGGGCTATGCGGGCGCGCAGTTGGGCGTCAGGGTCGACCAGCCCCGTTTGGTCGCCTTCTGGGCGGGCCTTGGCTATTCGCTGGCGGATGACGTGACCATGCACACCGTCAATCCGCTGACTGACCCGCCCATCACCATGCGCAAGCGACTCTGAGCGGCCGGGGCTTCCCGGGTTGCGTTCGTTGCGGCGGACCGGTTCAGTCGGGAGCGCACAAGGGAGAGGGATGTGGCCGGCTGGGTTCTGGGCGTCATCGGCGGGTCTGGCCTCTACCGCATCGACGGGCTCGAGGGCGGGCGATGGGAGCGTATCGACTCGCCCTGGGGTGCGCCGTCCGACGAGGTTTACCGGAGCGCCGTCGGGCCGGTGGAGCTGGTTTTCCTGCCGCGCCATGGGCGCAGCCACCAGCTCGGACCAACGCAGCTCAACTATCGCGCCAACATCGACGTGCTGAAGCGGGCGGGCTGTACCGACCTGCTGTCGCTGTCTGCGTGCGGCTCGCTCAAGGAGGCCTATGCGCCGGGCGACTTCGTGATCGTTGACCAGTTCATCGACCGCACATTTGCGCGCGAGAAGAGCTTCTTTGGCGAGGGCGTGGTTGCGCATGTCTCGATGGCGCATCCGGTTTCGCAACGGCTTGCTGACCTTGCGGCCGGGGAGGCGGATGGGCTGGGCGTAAGGGTGCACCGGGGTGGGACATACCTCGCCATGGAGGGACCGCAATTTTCCTCGCTGGCCGAGTCGAACCTCTACAGGTCGTGGGGATGTGACGTGATCGGCATGACGAACATGCCCGAGGCGAAACTCGCACGGGAAGCAGAGCTGCCATACGCCTGCGTTGCGATGGTGACGGATTACGATTGCTGGCATGAGGAAGTCGAAGCCGTATCCGTAACCGAGGTGCAGAAGGTGTTGCACGTGAATGCGGGCAATGCGGCGCAACTGGTGCTGCGCCTCGCGCAGCGGCTGGGCGGTATGGATCGCACGCCCGATCCGCAGGGCATCGATACGTGTCTGGATTTTGCGATCATCACGCCGGAGGAGGCGCGCGACCCCGCGCTGGTTGCGAAGCTGGACGCGGTGGCGGGAAGGGTGCTGCGCGGTTGAGGCGGAGGCGGCGCCGGAGAAAACCTCGGCCGGGGGATAGCCATTTCTCCATGGCGCTTGAGACTTGGCCGGGCATAGCTGTGGCGGTTCTGGAGACCGACCGATGAGCCCCGAAAAGCTGACGGCCTTCCTGATGCTGACAACGCTGGTGAGCATCGTTCCCGGCCCTGCGGTGATTTTCGTGATGTCGCAGGCGGCGTGGCGCGGACCGCGTGCGGGAATCGCAGCGGGCCTTGGCATCCAGACCGCCAACGTCGCGTATTTCACGCTTTCAGGGTTTGGCCTGGCCGGACTGATCGCGGCGTCTGGTGCGGCCTTTACGGTCATCAAGCTGTTCGGCGCAGCCTATCTGGCATGGCTGGGCGTAACCGCTTTCATCCAGTCCTTCCGGAAGGACGCCTCCTTCGCGCCGCCAGCCATGCGCCGGAGCCTGCACGGCTACAGGGACGCGCTGTTCGTCGGCCTCGGCAATCCGAAATCGATCCTCTACTTTGTCGCCCTGCTGCCCCAGTTCCTCGATCCCTCCAGTCCGTTGCCGCAGCAGATTCTCGTGCTCGGCGTTATCGCCACGGGTATCGATTTCGCGACCGACGTGGTCTATGCGTTCGCCGGCGGGGCCCTGTCGCGAGCGCTGAATCAACCGGCTGTCAGGCGTTGGACGGAACGGGGGATTGGCAGCCTCTTTATGGGTCTGTCCGCTGTGACCGCGCTTTACCGGCGTGTTGCCTGACCAACGGGAGCAGAACGCGTGACCAAGCCTCGTCTCCACATTGGCGACAAGAACTATTCGTCCTGGTCGATGCGTCCCTGGCTGGCGCTGAAGCATGGCGGCATCGATTTCGAGGAAGTGCTGCACGCCTTGCCTGAGCAGCATTCCGGCGCGCCAGCCTTTGGCGCGATATCTCCAAATGGACGTGTTCCGGCTCTGGATCTGGCGCCGGGCGTCACGATCGCGGAAAGCCTGGCGATCTGCGAATGGGCCGGCGAAGTGGCGCCGACGCTTTGGCCGGATGGGCCGCCGGGTTCCAATGCGCGCGCGCTCGCCCGATCGGCGTCGGCGATGATGCATTCCGGATTTTCCGCGCTGCGGACGGATTGCCCCGTGAACATCCGTCGCCGCACGGACGCTTCCCGTATGACGGAGGCCGGAAAGGCGGATGCAGCTTCCGTCGACGCCATGTGGACAGCGTGCCTCGACCACTTGGGCGGCCCGTTCCTGTTTGGCCGCTTCGGAATCGTCGACGCCATGTACGCGCCCGTGGTGACGCGCTTCGTCACCTATGCGATCCCGCGCTCGAAGACGGCGGAGGCGTATATCGATGCGATCACCCGCGATCCGCATGTGGCGGCCTGGATCGCGGCGGCGATGGCTGAAACCCGTCAATTGCCCCGTTCGGACGTTGCCTAATCGCGTCGTCTGGTGAACCTTGGCCCCGATCAATTCGCCGGGCCAGATTCAGGCGGGGACCATGGACCTCAAGGACACAATCCGCAGCATTCCGGATTATCCCAAACCCGGAATCATGTTCCGGGATGTCACCACCCTGTTGGGAAATCCGCGCGCCTTTCGTCAGGCGGTGGACGAGCTGGTGCAGCCGTTCGCTGGATCGAAGATCGACAAGGTGGCGGGCATAGAGGCGCGGGGCTTCATTCTTGGCGGCGCCGTGGCCCACCAGCTCTCCGCGGGGTTCGTGCCCCTCCGTAAGAAGGGCAAGCTGCCGCATGCCGTGATCACGGAAAGCTACGAGCTGGAATATGGCGCGGATTCCATGGAGATACACACCGACGCCATTCTGCCGGACGAGCGCGTGCTGCTTGTGGATGACCTGATTGCGACCGGGGGAACGGCTGTGGCGGCGGTGAAATTGCTCCGGAAGGCGGGCGCAAAGGTGATCGGCGCGGCGTTCCTTGTGGGGCTCCCGGAACTCAAGGGAGATACGCGCCTCGCGGGATTTGGCGTCGAGGTGTCGTATCTGACCTGGTTTGGCGGTCATTAACCTCCCGTTTGGGCGAAACCGGGCAGGCATTGACCCGACGCCCCCGGGCAGCCACCTATGGCCCCAAGGCACATATCTGGAGCGGACATGAAGATTCGGCTGGACGATGAAGACGACGACGACACCTCGTCCTCGAAGGACAAGGAATCCCCGTCGTCGCAGCTGGAGAAGGCCCTGTTCGAGGCCCGCACGGTCCTGCTGACGGGCGAGATCAACGACAAGCAGGCCAAGATGGTCTGCGCCCAGCTGCTGGGCTACGCCGCGGTCAGCGACAAGCCGATCCTTCTGGTTCTGTCCTCGCCGGGCGGGCACGTCGAAAGCGGCGACATGATCCACGACATGATCAAGTTCGTCCGGGCGCCTGTGAAGATTCTTGGCACAGGCTGGGTGGCCTCGGCTGGCGCGCTGATCTATGCGGCCGGCAAGAAGGAAAACCGGTTTGCCCTGCCCAACACACGGTTCCTGCTACACGAACCGCGCGGCGGCGTGGGCGGCCAGGCCTCCGACGTGGAAATCCAGGCGCGTGAGATCATTCGCATGCGCGAGCGGCTGAACAATATCTTCGCCGAGGCGACTGGCCAGCCGCTTGAGCGGATCAAGAAGGACACCGACCGCGACTACTGGATGGCGGCGAAGGAAGCTCTTGAGTACGGGCTTGTGGGCAAGATTGTGACCTCCCACAAGGAAATCGGCTAGCCACCCGGGAATTCCGGCTCTTCGCCTTTGTGCGTTCACGCGGCATAGTTCGTCGCCATGAGGCTGCGACAAAGGATCGTGGACTGGACGGGCTGGGACTGGGCGGGTTGGCGCAAGCTCGCTCTGGCGGGCGGCTCTGCGCTGATCAACGGGATTGCGCTCGCCCTCCTTGCGGGAAGCCTGACCGCTGGTGGCGCAGAGATCGGCCGGGCGCGGATGTCTCCATCGGTGGTTGTCTCGGTCACTCTGGTTTCTGAAACACCCCCGTCTCAACCGCGGCAGGCTGCTCCAGCCGAACCGACGCCGGCGCGCCCGTCAGCCGCGACCCCGACGCCGCAGCGCGCGGATTTTGTCCCCGACAAACGCAGGCCGCGTTCGCCATCAGTCGCCAGCGGCGGCGCGAAGGCTGACGGCGAGGATGGCGTTTATCTGGGCCCGCCGGGCGTGGCTCAGGCTGGGCCGCCGCTGGGGCTTCGCGGGTTGCTCAAGAAGGATCCCTGCAACAACGTCGTTGAGAGACTGCGCGGCGACTGTGACCTCAAATGGGGCAAGCTTCTGGCCGAGGGCGAGATCGTCCAGGAACCGAGCATCGAACAACTGAAACGGATGTATCCTGGATTTGTCGAGGAGCCGTCCTGCGGGTCGTCGCACATGGGATGTCTCCAGGCGGACTGGCGCTCATCAATCGGCACGCGCCCGATCATGCGCGGGCCCGCTTCCGGCGGGCCGGCAAGCCTTGGGGGCCCCGCAGCGGGCGTTGGACGCTTGCCCCCGGCGAATGAGTATCAACGCGATCCCGGATTTGGGGACTGACCCGGTTCGAAGTTGGACAGGGTGTCAGGTTCAACGCATAAGACCATCCGGTTCCGGGAAGCGGCACGCCATTGAATTATCGCCACGCCTTTCACGCGGGGAACTTCGCGGACGTCGTCAAGCACGTTGTCCTTTCGCTTTGCCTTGATCGGCTGAATGCGAAGGACAAGCCCTATCGCTTCATCGACACGCATGCCGGCGTTGGCGCCTATGACCTGACAGGCGACGAGGCGCGGCGCAGCCCGGAATGGCGCGATGGCGTGGCGCGGCTTTGGATGACCGAACATGGCGCGCCCGATGCCGTGCGAGCGGCGCTCGCGCCCTACATGACCGTTTTGCGCGGCATGAATCCGGATGGAAACCTGGTCGCGTATCCGGGCTCGCCTGCGATCGCGACCCGACTGATGCGCGAGGGCGATGCAATCCGGCTGTGCGAACTGCACCCGGAGAGCGCTGAGAAACTCAGAGAAGCCGTGGGCGGGGACCGGCGCGTCAAGATCGAGGAGAGGGACGGATATGAGGCGCTGGGCGCCTATGTGCCGCCGCCCGAGCGGCGCGGCCTCGTTCTGATTGATCCGCCGTTCGAGGAAGGCTCGGCCGAACGGCGTCTCGATTTCGAGCGGATGCTGCGCGTTGTGCGCAAGGCCGTGAAGCGGTGGCCGGGGGGCGTCTATCTGCTTTGGCGGCCCATAAAGAACATCGATGCCGTCGCTGCATTCGACGGCGAACTCGCGAGCGTGCTGATCGAGGAGCTGGGCATGGCGCCGGACAAGCTTCTGGCGGCGGATCTTTGGGTGCGCGATCCGGGCAGGCCCGGTCCGCTGGCCGGCGCCGGCCTTGTCGTTCTCAATCCTCCCTTTGGCCTGACGGAACACCTCAAGGCGGCGCTGCCATGGCTGGCCAACCTGATGGACCAGTCTTCGGACGACGAAGAGATTGAATCAGGTTGGCGGCTGGTTTCGCCAGAAGCCGAACCCGACGCCGGCTAGGTGGCGCGGGGCGCGCCGTTATCCCTTCGCGCTGGTGATCGCGAACCATATCGCCACGACGAGCAGGGAGATTGCAAAGAGCCGCCGCACCAGTCGTTCCCGTTTCGGGCTGGCCAGCGCTTTCTGGAAGTTGCCGGCAAACGCGACAATCGACAGGTGAACGCCTGTCGCGATGGCGACGTAGATCAGGCCCAATGCAAGTGTGGCTGACAACGTGGCCGAGGGCAGAAATCCCGGAACGAGCACAGCGAACACGCTGACCGCTTTGGGGTTGAGAATGTTTATGATCAGCCCGCGGCGGAAATAGCGGGACCCATCGGGTCGGTCGAGGCTTGGCTCCGAATCGCCGCCAATCCAGGCCTCAAACGCCAGATACAACAGGAACAGCACGCCGCCCCAGCGAAGGACCTCGAACGCTGCGGGATAGCTGGCAAGAAGGGCCGCCAGCCCCGCGGTTACGGCTACCGCCAGCAGCGCAAGGCCAAGCGCAATTCCAGCGACGGCGCGCAACCCAGCGCCGCGCCCCTCGCGCGCCGCCACGATCGCCAGCCACATCATGTTGGGTCCAGGCGTCAGCTCCATAAGGAACGCGGCCGTCAGAAACTCCAGCATGATTGATGTCATCGGGGCGGTGTCGGCCGGATCAGGAGCTAGCTCGCGTAATCATACGGTCCGCCAGTCTTGAGCGCAGCCTGATACGCCGGACGCGCGTGGATGCGATCCAGGAATGATTTGACCATCGGGCGGGATTTTGCATCAGCGCGCGCCGCGGCCGCCTCCAGTGGGAAACTCATCATGATGTCGGCTGCGGTGAATTCCCGGCCGGCGAACCATTCGGACTTCGCCAGTTCCGAGTCCCAGTAATCGATGTGCGTGCGGAGCTGTGGATCCGCCAGACGCGCATTGGCCTGCTTCATCACGCTTCCGATCAGGCCGCGCAGCAGTGGCGGAGCGTTCTGCGGGATGCGGGTGAAGACGAGTTTCAGAAGGAGAGGCGTCATCGCAGATCCCTCGGCGTAGTGCAGCCAGTAAACGAAGCGGTAATGCTCTGGCGTATACGGCCTTGGGACGAGCCGACCCTGACCGTAGTGCTCCAGGATGTACTCGATGATCGCTCCCGTCTCGGCGATCGTCTGGCCGTTTTCTGAAATTATCGGCGATTTCCCAAGCGGATGGATGGCCTTGAGTTCGGTTGGCGCCAGCATGGTCGCCTTGTCCCGTTCGTAGCGCTTGACCTCGTAGCGCACGCCAAGCTCCTCGAGCATCCAGAGCACGCGTTGCGAGCGAGAATTGTTCAGATGGTGTACGGTGATCATCAACGGCCCCTCGACTGGCCGGGATGATGACAGCACCGCGCAGGCGGGCGCAATCAGAGATTGTCGCTCGGTCGCGGTGGTTGTGGGCGCCGACGGGGCGCGACGCCTCAGGGCGGCGGCAGGTGATGGGGCTGCATCAGCTTTCCGCGCTCGGTTATGAGAATCACCACAAGCGCGAGGGCGGACACAACGAAGTGCCCGATCAGGATCGGCGTAATCGTGCCGTTGAACTGGCGGGCGATAAAGCCGCCGATCATGGCGGCCGCAAAGGATGAGGCGAAGCCGATGACGGCGGCGCCGGATCCGGCAAGCGCGCCGAGGGGCTCCATCGCGATGGCGCTGTAGTTCGGTCCCTGGAACCCGATCATGAAGAACGCCACCAGCATCAGGCCGTAGAAAATTCCGAACGGAACCGGGCCCTGCGAGGCGAGCACCGCGTGGATCGCGCTGACCAGGACAAAGCCGAGCAGCGCGCCGTGCGACATCTTCCGCATGCCGAAACGTTCGACCAGGCGCGAGTTGATCAGGTTCGAAACCGACATGGCGCCGGCGGCGCCGGCGAACCAGATCGGGAACATCGCGCCGGTGTGGTAGACCTCATGATAAATCTGCTCCGACGACGACACATAGCTCATCAGTCCGCCGAAGAGCAGGCCGGAGGCGACCGTGTAGCCAAGTGTTTCGCGCGTTGCGAAGACGCGGCTGTAGTTGCGGAGAATCGTCGGCACGTTGAACGGCACGCGCCGTTCTTTCGGCAAGGTCTCCCTCAAGCGAAACAGCACCCAGAGAAACATCACAGCGCCAAAGCCGCTTAGGAACCAGAAGATGCCGCGCCAGTCGACGACCGCAAGAAGCGCCTGTCCGATGGATGGGGCGAGGATCGGTGCGGCCATGAAGACAATCATCACCAGCGACATCACCTTCGCCATGGTCCGCCCGGCGTAGAGATCGCGCGCAGCTGAAACCGCGATGACCCGGCTTCCGCCTGCGCTCGTGCCCTGAAACACGCGAGCGGCGATGAGGGTCGAGAAATTGGGAGCGAAGATGCAGCAGACGCCTGCAACAGCGTAGGCCGCCAGCGAAATGAACAGCACGTTCCGTCTGCCGAAGCGATCGGTCAGCGGTCCGTAGACCAGTTGCGAGATGCCGAAGCCAATCATGTAGGAGATCACGATCAGCTGCCGGTCGTTTTCCTGGGCGACGCCGAAACGCTCTCCCATTGCAGGCAGGGCCGGCAGCATGATGTCGATGGCGATGGCGTTGGTCGCCATCAGCATGGCGGTCATGGCGACGAACTCCGCCAGCGGAAGCTGGCGGACGGGCGCGGTTGCCGTCGGCTGGCTGGACGTGTCGGCCACGAAATCGTGCTCTTTGCTGGCGTCAGCCGGCCGGTCTAGCGAGGATTGGCGCCTGAGGGTAGGGCCAACTTCAAACGTTGAACCGGAAGTGCATGACGTCGCCGTCCTGGACCACGTAGTCCTTGCCTTCCTGGCGCGCCCGGCCGGCTTCCCTTGCGCCACTTTCGCCGTTGAATTTTACGTAATCCTCGTAGGCGATGGTTTCGGCCTTGATGAAGCCCTTCTCGAAATCCCCATGGATGACGCCCGCGGCCTGCGGAGCAGTCGTGCCCTGGCGGATCGTCCAGGCGCGCGCCTCCTTGGGGCCGACCGTGAAATAGGTCATCAGGCCAAGCAGGTCGTAGCCCGCGCGGATGACGCGGTTGAGCCCGGGTTCCTGCAGGCCGAGAGAGTCGAGGAACTCCTTCTCCTCCTCGTCCGTCAGCACCGCGATTTCGCTTTCGATCTTCGCCGAGATCACCACGGCCTGCGAGCCTTCGGCCTTGGCGTGCGCCAGAACCGCGTCAGAGAACGCGTTGCCCGTCGCGGCCGAGCCCTCATCGACGTTGCAGATGTAGAACACGGGCTTCGCGGTCAGCAGTTGCAACATACGCCATGCCTTGGCGTCTTCCGTAGGGATCTTGGCCAGGCGCGCGGGCTTGCCGGCGTTGAGTTGCTCCAGCGCCAGACCGATGAGAGACAAGGTCTGGATCGCTTCCTTGTCGCCGCCCTTGGCTTTTTTCTCGACACCGGCGCGCCGCTTTTCCAGGCTTTCCATGTCCGCCAGCATCAATTCCGTTTCGACCACTTCGTAGTCGGCGAGCGGATCGATCTTGCCGGAGACGTGGGTGATGTCGTCATCCTCGAAACAGCGCAGCACATAGGCGACGGCGTCCACTTCGCGAATGGTGGCGAGGAACTGGTTGCCCAGGCCTTCTCCCTTGGAGGCGCCTTTCACGAGACCGGCGATATCGACGAAGTTCATTCGCGTCGGGATGATCTCTTTCGAACCCGCGATCTTCGCCAGCACGTCGAGACGCGGTTCGGGCATTGCGACGTCGCCGACGTTCGGTTCGATCGTGCAGAACGGATAGTTCGCCGCTTGGGCAGCCGCCGTTCGGGTGAGGGCGTTGAACAGCGTCGACTTGCCGACATTCGGCAATCCCACGATCCCGGCCTTGAAGCCCATCAGCTATTCTCCTTCGGCGGGTTACGCGGATCGCTTTTCGGCGCCGGCGCAAGGCGCATGACTTCGCCCTGGTAGCGGTCGTCCATTCCAGCCACGAGGAAGGGCAGGGCCTCAAGGCAGGCGGCGATCAGTTTGTCGACCGCCGGCCGCTCCGCCGGGTGGAAGTCGCCCAGCACCGACGCTTTCACGGCGCTCTTGTCGCCCGGGTGGCCGACCCCCATGCGAGCGCGGCGCACGTCCGTCGACGCCAGCGCGTAGATGGAACGGATGCCATTGTGGCCGGCGGCGCTGCGGCCCGTCGCCATGCGGAAGCGGCCCAGCGCCATGTCGATCTCGTCGTGGAAAACCACAACCTGCTCGGGCTTGAGATAGTATTTGCGCATGATCGCCGCCACGCTGCGGCCGCTTTCGTTCATGTAGGTCTGCGGCTTGGCGAGGATCGTCTTGACACCGCCGCCGTCCGGCGTCGTCAGCTGGCCTTCGCAGACTTGGGCATCGAACTTCGATTGCGTTTGCCACGGCGAGAACCGGTGCGAGGCCGCGATCTCGTCGACCATGCGAAAGCCGATATTGTGCCGGTTGCCGGCGTACTGGACGCCAGGGTTTCCGAGTCCCGCGATCAGCAGCATGTGCGCCGTCCCGGCAGGGGCCAAAATTCGCGTCGGCCCGGTGCCTTGCCTGACCACGGACGCGCCGTCTGGCGCATCCGTGTCTTGCTTCGATTACTTCTTCGCCGCGCCAGCTTTCGCGCCGGCGGCGGGCGCCGCTCCAGCAGCGGGGGCCGCGCCGGCTGCAGGAGCAGCACCGGCTGCCGCTTCCGCCGTGGCTTCCACTTTCTCTTCGACGTCGTCCTTCGCCTTGCGGCCAGCGATGGTCGCAATGGTGAAATCGCGGTCGGTGATCGTGGGGTGGGTGTTCGGGGGCAGGGCGATCGCAGAGATTTTGATCGAGTCGCCGATCTCAAGCGCCGAAACGTCGAAGACGAGTTCTTCGGGAATGGCGTCGGCGGGGCAGAGCAGCTCGATTTCGTGGCGAACGATGTTGAGAGTGCCGCCGCGCTTGATGCCCGGCGAAACGCCCTCGCCAACGAAGTGCGCCGGCACGTTCACGCGGATCTGCTGACCCTTCTCGACGCGGAACAGGTCAAGATGCTCGGGCTCGTCCGTGACCGGGTGGAACTGGATGTCCTGGGTAAAGACCAGCTGCTTCTCGCCCTTGTGTTCGAGGGTGACCGTATGGGCCAGGAACTTGCCCGATTTCAGGGCCATCAGAACCTGCTTCCGGTCCATGGCGATGGGCACCGGGCCACGGTCGCCGCCGTAAAGGATGCCGGGGACTTTCCCCTGACGCCGAATTTCACGGGATCCGCCCTTGCCGGTGCGCTCGCGCACGTCGACATTCAGGGTAATTTCGACCTTGGCCATTGTTTTTGCTCCGTTTCGCCCTGAAGTCCGTTCCGGAAACTGGCCGGAATGACAGCCTGACTACACAGGCGGCGCCGATCGCCGCCTTTCGGGAAGCGCGGCTTATACGGGAGGCCTATTCACACGGCAAGCGCCCAGTCGCGACGGGGGTCTGCCGGGGCCCGGCCGGTGTCAGCCGGTGTGGTAGGCGCGCTCGCCGTGCGAGGCCATGTCGAGGCCCTCCACTTCGGCTTCCGGTCTGACGCGGATGCGGACAACCTGCCTGAGGCCGTAAAAGAGCGCGGCGGATACGCCGACCGACCAGAGGATTGTGACGACCACCCCTTCAAGCTGGACCCAGGCCTGCGCGCCGATCCCGGTCCCCCCGAGGCCGGGCGATAGCGGCCCCAGGCTGGCCAGGAACGGGATCAGAAGAGTTCCCAGGATGCCGCCCACGCCGTGGACGGCGAATACGTCGAGGCTGTCGTCGATCTTCAGCCTGAGCCGGATCAGCTGAACGACTGAAAAGCAGACGACGGATGCAAGAATGCCGAGGATCACGGCCCCGGCTGGTCCCACGGAGCCGGCCGCAGGAGTGATCGTGGCGAGGCCGGCGACAAGTCCCGTCACAGTGCCGACGAGGCCCGGACGGCCAAACTTCACCCACTCGATCGCCATCCAGACAATCGCGGCGGTCGACGCCGAAAGGTGCGTCACCAGCATGGCGCGGCCGGCGACGGCATTTGCGCCAAGCGCCGAGCCCGCGTTGAAGCCATACCAGCCAACCCACAGCAGGCCGGCGCCGATCATGACCAGCACAGGACTGTGCGGTGGAGAAATCTGGCCAGGAAAGCCTTGGCGCTTGCCCAGCAGCATGGCGAACACCAGCGCGGACGAGCCGGCTGTCGCGTGGACGACCAGACCGCCGGCGAAATCGCGGACGCCCGCCTGGTTCAACCATCCACCGCCCCAAACCCAGTGGCAGACGGGGGCGTAAACCAGCAGCATCCAGACCGAGCTGAAGATCAGCACCGAAAGGAAGTTTGTTCGTTCGGGATATGCTCCGACGATCAGAGCGGGCGTGATGATCGCAAAGGTCATCTGGAACATGAAAAACACGCTCTCGGGGATCGAGCCGACCGTGCTGTCAGCCGAGACGCCATTGAGAAACGCCTTGCCGAGCCCGCCCCAGAGGGCGTTTGCCGATCCGCCATCGCCGAACGCGATCGAATAGCCCACAGCGTACCAAAGCAGCGACATCAGACAGGCGATGACGACGCACTGGCTCAACACGGACAGCACATTCTTGGTGTGCACCAGGCCGCCATAGAACAGCGCCAGTGCGGGCAGGGTCATGAGCAGGACGAGAGCGGTGGACGCGAGCACCCACGCGGTGTCTCCGGCGCTTGTTTCCGCGAATGCGGCGGGCGCAGCCAGCGCGGCGACGACCGTCGCCATGAACGCGCGGCGGCCAAGCCTGAAGCCACGCAAGAGACTGTTCATTGTTACGCCCTTCCGCCCCAGTAATCCGATTATGCCCCCAAGTGCCCGCCAATTAGGCGAATTGGAAAAAAACTGCCTGCAATTCGGGCGTGATGCTGGCTCGTATGGGTGCGGCGCCTCAAATGCGGGCGGAATATCGGTAGGTTGCTCAAAAAACAGGCTGTTTTGCTACGCGGTCGCCTTGCGTTCGTGAATCACTGATGTCCCTAGTCCATGCTGTGTTGACAGCCGTAGATATGATGCTACAACTGTAGCGTATCGATTCGTGAGAAGCACATGGCGGGCAGTTACAACAGCACCGACCTTCAGATCCTCAAGGCCCTGTGGAGCGGCGAGCGCATGAGCGCACGCGAAGTCCACGATGCGCTGAGCGCGGAAACCGGGTGGAGCTATTCCACCACCCGCACGCTGCTTACCCGCATGGCGGAGAAGGGCTTTGTCGCCCGCAACGATTTTCACGGCGTCGCGATTTATTCCGCTTCGGCTAGCCGTGTTCAGGTGCTCGGCAGCATCGCGCGGGAGCTGACGCGCGGGGTGTTCGATATCCGGGGTGCTTTGCCCGCTTCGATGTTTGCCGACAGCCCGCACATTACGCCCGAGGACCTCGCCGAACTCGACGCGATCCTCAACGCCGGTGACAGCGCAGACCCAACCCCGCCGGAAAAGGAATGACGGTCATGACGATTGTTTGGCTCCTTCTGTCGTCGATCCTCTGGGGCGCTCTGGTCGTTGGCGCCAGCGCCGCCATTCAATCCGGCTTGAAGATGTCTGGCTCGACACAGCAATGGCTCTGGCGCGCCGCGTCATTGCTGCTGATCCTGCCGTGGCTCGCAGCGCCGTTCGCCACGCTGCTTCCGCGGATCCCCGTCGGCCTTCCGGAAATGACGCCGGATTTTCCCGGGCGCGGACTGGACGTCACCGTGACCGCCGCGCCCATCGTTGAGGCAAGTTTTTCCACGCCTCATCTGGATTTGCCATGGGCCGACATCGTGGCGGTCGTCCTGGTCGCGGGCTGGATCTGGCGTTTGGTGGCGGCGCATCGCGCGCGCACCGAGCTGCGCCGGGTAATCGCCCCTTCGGTTGCGGTCGCGCAAGGGCCCGCCGCCGCCGCCGTGCGCGTCTGGTCGCAGAGACTATCACTGAAGCGCCATCCGGAATTGCGACTGACCGATGCGTCGGTTTCTCCCTTCTCCTTCGGCGTGATGCGACCCGTGATTTGCCTGCCGAAGGACATCGAGGCCAGGCTGTCGCATTCAGCGCTGAACCTGATCGTGGCCCACGAATGCTTGCACGTGGCGCGGGGCGATGGCTGGTTGCGTCCTCTGGAGCGGATGACTGCCGACGTTCTTTGGTTCAATCCGTTCGCATGGCGTATCCGGCGAGAACTGGATCTCGCCCGCGAACTCGCGTGCGACGAGGCGGTGCTGGAACAGTCCGTCGAACCGGCAACCTATGCCCGTGTTCTGCGTGACGTGGCGGGGTTGGTCGCGGGCCTGGGCTCGGCCGCGCCCGCGACGTCGATGTCGCTTTCGGGCGGGGGGCGGGTTCTGTCCTTTCGAATGAAGCGAACGCTGGGATATGCATCGCGCATCCCTGGCCGTCTTGCGTTTGGCGCCGTGGCGCTGCTGCTGGTTGTTGGCGCACCCATGGCCGTGGCGCAGGCCATTCTGTCAGGACCGCCGTCTCCGCCACCGCCCGTAACCGCGCCGGTCGCGCCGCCGCCAGCACCTCCCGCGCCTCCTGCGGCGCCAGCGCCCCCCGCACCGCCGGCTCCGGCTGGATCATCTGTAGATGGTGTCGCACCGCCCGCGCCACCTGCGCCGGTGAAGCCCTCCGTCGATGCAATCGCCCCGCTGGCGCCTGTGTCGCTGATCGATGACAAGGTCCGCGCGCCCTTCAATGCTCACGTGACGAAAGTGGCGAAGGACAACAAGCGCGGCCTCTATGTCGTCATCGACCAAGTCGACGACGGGAAAGGGTTCGGCGCCAGCGACGCACGAGGGTGCACGCTCGAAACGCCTCATCTCGCCCGCGCCCGGGTGAAGGAAGGCCAGACGATTGCTGCTGGAGACGTTATCGGAGACTCGACGTCCGACTGGAACGGCAAGACCACCGTCTTCTGCAAGACGTTCGACGCGGACCGTCTGCCTGGCCCTGTCGCCACGCCGGCTAAGTACGTTGCGCCGCCGCCAGTTGGATTGCCGGGCGCCAGCGCGCCAGTCCTGCTGCCGCCCGCGCACGTATCGAGCCCTTTTGGATACCGTAATGACCCGTTCACTCACTTGGCTGCCTGGCACGAGGGCGTGGATATTGCGGCCTCACTGGGCTCTTCAGTGCAGACGCCTGCTGCCGGCAAGGTCACTTATGCAGGCCCGAGACCCGGACTGGGCAACGTCGTCGAGATCTCAGCAGGCAACAACTACACCCTGCGCTTTGCCCATCTCGGAGCGCTTGCCGTGAAAGAGGGCGAGCGAACCAATGCCGGAGACAGTGTCGGGGCGATCGGCATGGATGACAAATCGACTGGGCCGCATGTCCATTTCGAGGTCTTCTGGAAAGGACATTCCTACGACCCGCAGACCATCAGTGGCCTGGTTCTGATCGGCGCCGGCTGACGAAACCCGCCAGCGATCAGTCGAACATCTTGGAGATGCTCTCGTCGTTGGCGATGCGGCGAATGGCTTCGCCGATCAGCGGCGCCAGCGAGATGGTGCGGATTTTCTTCGCGGCCTTGAGCTGTTCGGTCGCCTGGATGGTGTCGGTGATCACCAGCTCTTTCAGCTTCGACTTGTCGATGTTGCTGGGGGCGCCGTTCGACAGCACGCCATGAGTCACATAGGCGGCGACTTCTTTCGCGCCCTTTTCGAGCAGGGCGGTCGCGGCATTGATCAGCGTGCCGCCGCTGTCGGTCATGTCGTCGATCAGGATGCACTTGCGTCCCTCGACCTCGCCGATGATGTTCATCACCTCGGACTCGCCTGCCTTGGCGCGCCGCTTGTCCACGATGGCGAGATCGACGCCGAGCCGCTTGGCGAGCGCCCTGGCGCGAACCACTCCGCCCACGTCGGGAGAAATGATGATGAGATCCTTGACGCCGTAGTTCTCGCGGATGTCCTCCTCGATTGCCGGGCCGGCGAAGAGGTTGTCCGTGGGGCGATCGAAGAAGCCCTGGATCTGCGCGGCGTGCAGGTCGACCGTCACGACCCGGTCGCAGCCGGCGGTGGTGATCAGGTTCGCGACGAGCTTGGCCGAAATCGGCGTCCGGCCGTCCGTCTTCCTGTCCTGACGTGCGTAGCCGAAGTAGGGGATGATCGCCGTTACGCGACGGGCGCTCGCGCGCACCAGCGCGTCGATCGTGATCAGCAATTCCATGAGATGGTCGTTGGCCGGCGCCGATGTCGACTGGATGACGTACACATCCTTGCCGCGGACGTTCTCGTTCACCTTCACGAAGACTTCGCGATCCTTGAATGTCTTCACCTCGGCATCGGCGAGGTGCATGTCGAGATACGCGGCGATATTGGCGGCCAGCGGCCGGTTGGAATTGCACGAGATCAATTTCATCGGTCTCGTTCTCCCGTTGGCCAGTCCGAGGAGGACGTGTTCGCTTTGCGTCACGCTTCTGTCGCAAAACCCGCGTCCGGGCAATCGCGTTTCGCAACGAAATCTGCGGAAGAACGCCCGCCGGCTCCAAAGTTGCCGATATGTCGCAGGAGTCCGGGCCGGCTCAGGCCAGAAGCATGATGGCCGACAGGTTGCGGCCGTAGTCTGGATCGCCGTTTTTCGAGGCGCGACGGCTGCTGAAATAGCCGGCGTCGTCGGAAAGCGTATCGTCGGCCAGCGCGTCTGCATGGGCGACGCCCAGACGGGACAATTTACCCAGCGCGTAGCGTTTCAGGTCAAAATGCTGGCGGTCTCCGGCGCCAGGCTCGAACAGCGGTTCCGCCCAGGACGAAGCGTCAAGAACCCTGTCAGCCATGTCGGGCCCCACCTCGAACGACTCTTGCGTGAGACATGGCCCCACTGCCGCGGCCATTCTGCCTGGATCAGCGCCGAGTGCGACCATTGCCTCCACGGCGCTCTCAATGATCCCGGCCACAGCACCTTTCCATCCCGCATGGGCGGCGGCGATGACCCCGGCATGAGGGTCGCACAAAAGAACTGGTGCGCAATCGGCGGCGAGCGCGCCCAGGATGAGGCCCGGCGTCTTGGAGACCAAAGCGTCCGCCTCCGGAATCTGGCCGATCGGAAACGGTTCCGAGACGGTTACGGCGCGCGCTGAGTGAATTTGATGAACTGTCACAAGACGATCGGGTGAACCGCCGAGTGCGAGGGCGGCGCGCCGGCGGTTTTCGCGCACATATTCGTTCCGGTCGCTCGAGCCGTAGCCGCAATTCAGGCTGCGGTAGATGCCTTCCGAGGCTCCGCCCGCGCGCCCGAAGAAGCCGTGCCGCACGTGCATGCTGAACCGCTTCAGAGCCGGCGCTTCGACGAAGGGTGGCGGCTCGGGATTTGGCGTGCCTTGCGTCATGGGGCGCTCCCCTGAAATCCGGCCGGGGCCGGAGCGCCCTGCGGCGCGAAGCAGATGGCCTTGAAGCGGGCGCCCATCTCTTCGGGTGCGGTAAGCGTCGAAACGCCTGCCGTAATCTCGGAAGCGCGCGCGGGGTTGGCGGCGCCAAGACGTTTCGCACGCTCCCAAACGCCAAGGCGCGACAGAAAATGCCCTTGCCGCAGAGCCCCGTGCACCGCGAGCCCCTCCCGGAGACCGATCTGGCGCAGGCGCGGAAAATCCACGTCCGCCGTCAGATCGCACGCCCCCGGGTCTGTCAGCGGATCAACCTGTGCGCCTTGTCTGAAGGCCCTGAGGGTGTCGCCTGGCGAACCATCGTCAGGCCCATAGTCGAGAAAAAGGGCGCGTCCCGGATCCTTTCGAAATCGCCGGGCGATTATCTCGACAATGGCGTCCAGGCCGGGAGCGACTTCCACCTGGTCGCCAACGGGGATGATCCGCTCAGGCAGTTCCGCGGCCGGGCCCAGGCCAAACACCAGCTCGTCGCCGGCGGCCAGACCGACGGCGCGTTCCCGCCAGCCATTGCCATCCCGGACGTATTGGCGGATGGCGAGGCAGTCGAGGAATTCGTTGCCGACAATGATGGCGGGGCCTGGCGGCACGGCCTCCAGATCCGGGAAGTATTCCAGCGTCCGCCCCACCAGTCGCTCCTGCTGAGCCCGGCGCAGCGCAGGGCTTGCTTCGATCATGGTGACACGAACGGCGTCCGCGAAGCCGGGCGCTGCGCGTGCGGCGCGTAGCATGTCGTACATCATCACGCCGCGACCCGGCCCCAGTTCGACAAGCCGTACAGACTCCGGAGATCCCATGGCCAGCCATTCGTGAGCCGCCCAAAGGCCGATCAGCTCTCCGAACACCTGGCTGGTTTCCGGCGCTGTCGTGAAGTCGCGATTGAATGAGGGGCGCGTTGCGTAATAGCCGTGCTCAGGATCGTGCAGGCACATCAGCATGTACAGCGAGACGGGCATCGGGCCGTTGACCCTGATGCTGTCGCGAATTCGCTGTGCGAGCGGCATCACGCCAGCACGGGCGTCCGGTTGGCCCGGACCACCAGCCACACGCCGAGGACAAACATCGGGATCGACAGCAGCATCCCCATCGTCAGGAAGCTCGGCAATCCGGACACGAAATCGTCCGGCTGACGGAAATTCTCGAGGAAAGAGCGGAACAGGGAATAGCCGATCAGGAAGATGCCCGCTGTAAGGCCCGGGCGCTTCAGACTGTGAAAGCGCCAGACGGCCACAGCAAGGATGACGAAAAGCGTCAGGCCTTCAAGGCCGGCTTCGTAGAGCTGGCTTGGATGGACCAGTTTTTCGTCGGGTGAATCGACCCATTGGTGCTTCGACCAGTCGAAGGTCGGAAATTTCATCGCCCACGGCACGTTCGTTTCACGGCCGTAGAGTTCGCCGTTGATGAAGTTGGCGCAGCGCACGAGGAAGATGCCGATCGGCGCCGCCGAGCAGGCGACATCGCCTAGGCTCAGCAGCGATATCTTCCGCGACCAGCAGGTATAGAGAACCGCCAGCGTCGCCCCGATCAATCCGCCGTGGAAAGACATGCCGCCTTCCCACATCCGGAAGATGAATGTCGGATCATGGACGAGTTTCTGGGGTTCGAAAGGCAGCGTGTAAAAGAGGATGTATCCAATCCGGCCGCCGAGCAGGATGCCGATCATGACCCAGAAGGCGAAATCGTCGATGTCGAGCCGGCTGACGGGCGGCTTTTCTACGCCCCATAGCTTCGGTTTGCTCACGATCCTGATCGCGTACCACCAGCCAAGCAGCAACCCGGCGATGTAACCCAGCGCGTACCAGCGGATGGGAAACGGCCCGAAATGCAGCGGCCCCAGCGAAAAATGCGGGATCGGGATCGTGAAAGCGGCCGGATTTATCCTGGGAAAAGGGATTTCAACAAGCATGCCCGACTCATACCCCACTTTGAACTTGGGCCGCCAGCGGTCCATATAGCGGAGGATAGATACCGGGCTCCTCGACGCGGGGCCACCTTGGAGGCGCATATGCAGACCCGAAATCCGTTCATCGATGACTTTTCCAAGATGATGGGCGGGGCCGCCGGGGCGGCGCAGGCCGCTGGCGAGGAGTTTCGGGCGCTGATCCGCTCGCAGATGGAACGATTTGTCGCCGACATGGACCTTGCCAAGCGCGACGAGGTTGAAGCACTGAAAAGTCTTGCCCGTTCCGCTCTTGAGAAGGTGGAACAGCTCGAAAAGCGCGTCGCTGAGCTGGAGGGCGGCGCGTCAACCCAATCCTCGCCCGCCGAATCGGCAAAGAACGCGTGAGCTCTTAACCATCCGCCCATTGTAGCCGCTGGCCGCCCCCGCTAGCCTTTTCCCTGCCGGTCCCGGCCGCCCTGATTCTGGGGCGCATATCTCGGAGCACCCATGACGATGCTCGATACCCTCACCGCCGAACTGCCCGAACGGGCGCTGGACGTTGTCGAGCAGACGCTGCTTGCCGCCGACTGGGCCTGTGAGCGGTCGGAGGAGGGCGCGATCCACTGCGCGGCAATGACCCGCTGGGGCGAATGCGGCGGCCTGTTCGCCTGGCGCGCCGAGCCCGCATCGCTGCATTTTTCGCTGACTGTTGATGTGCGGTCGCAACGCGCGCGCAAGGCGGCGATCCATGATCTCGTCTGCAGGATCAACGAACGGCTGTGGCTTGGGCACTTCGATTTCTGGGCCGATGAGGGCGTTGCCGTCTTCCGGCATACCATCCCGATGCTCGACCGGATCGCGCCTGAACCCGGAGAGATTGCGGCGGTGATCGCGGCCGCGCTCGACGCTGCGGATCAGTTCCTGCCTGCGTTCAACTTCGTGATCTGGGCCGGCAAGTCTCCTGCTGAAGCAATTGACGCTGCACTGTTCGAGACCGCTGGCGAGGCCTGACGGCATGCCGCGCAGCAAGGCGGTCGGAAAGCACGTCGTCTTGATCGGCGCCGGCCGCATGGGTTCGGCTATGGCTGCCGGCTGGTTGAGAGATCCGGCGAGCGCCGGAATTGCGTCCCTCGATCTGGTTGAGCCCAACCCTGCGGAAAGCGTTGCGAGGCTTGCTGCGCGAAAGTCGGTTCGACTTAACCCCAAGCCATCCATCGCCGACGTCGTCGTGCTCGCCGTGAAACCTCAGCAGATTGCGGCCACGGCACCTGCAATTGCGCCCTGGACAGGACCGGAAACGCTGATTGTATCGATCCTGGCGGGCGTCACCATCTCGCGGTTGTCGGAGCTGCTCGGCGTATCCCGGATTGTTCGCGCCATGCCGAACACGCCGGGATCGATCGGGGCCGGCGTCACCGCGTTTTCATTGTCTTCCGCTTGCAGCGACGCCGAGAGCGCCATCGCCGTTCAATTCCTTCAGCCGCTGGGGCGCGTTATTGGCCCGCTGGACGAACGGAAAATGGACGCCGTCACGGCAGTCTCCGGGTCCGGGCCGGCTTATGTATTTCTGTTGACCGAGGCGCTCGCGGCGGCCGGGCGCTCGATGGGTCTGGACAGCGAGACGGCTGAGGCTCTCGCGGTCGAAACAGTCGTAGGCGGCGGCAAGTTGTTGGCGGAGGGGGGGGCGCCATCCGATCTGCGCAAGGCGGTCACCTCACCAGGGGGAACGACGGCAGCGGCCCTTGATGTCCTCATGGGACAGGGCGGTTTGCCTGAGCTTATGCGCCGCGCGGTCGAAGCTGCGACGAAACGAGGCGCGGAATTGTCCAGAGACTCGTAGCTGCGAAACACTAGTCGCTTTCGCGGGCTGGTGCGGCCCCGAACGGCAGGCGGATCGTGGCGCGCAGCCCTCCGAGATCCGATCGCCCAAGGGTTACATCACCCCCATGCGCGCGCGCGGCGTCACGTGCGATCGTCAGGCCCAGGCCGACGCCGGAGACGTTCTGGTTGCGGGCAGCGTCAAGCCGGCTGAATGGCCGGAACGCATCTTCGTGCTGGTTCTCCGGAATACCAGGACCGTCATCCTCGATAAGGATTGAACCGGAGACGGCGTCTCTCGTAACCCGAATGCGGACGCGACCGCCATAGTCAGCGGCATTGTTCGCAAGATTGGATACGGCGCGCTTCAATGCCAACGGACGGACTCTCATGACGATGGTCGATGGCGCATCGATCTCCAACTGGACGCGCTCGCCCAGGTGACCCACGGCCTCGCGCGCCAGTTCCGAAAGGTCGGTGTCGACAGCGGGCTCAGCCTCTTCGCCCCTTGCGAAGGCAAGGTAGCCGTCTAGCATCCGCTCCATTTCAGCGATGTCGTCCTTCGCCGCCTTCATGTCGCTTCCAGGAGGCAGGAGGGCCAGCTCCAGCTTCAGGCGGGTAAGCGGCGTTCGAAGATCGTGGCTTACGCCCGCCAGCATTGCCGTCCGTTGATCGATGAAACGGCGAATGCGATTGCGCATGCGGATCACGGAATGCGCGGCCTGCCGGACTTCGCGGGCGCCGGAAGGTTTGTAGTTTGGCAAGTCTTCGCCACGGCCAAATGCGTCGGCCGCATTCGCCAGTTGGATCATCGAACGAACCTGATTGCGCAGGAAGGCGTACGAGGTGGCCAGCAGGAGAAGGCTGAAACCGATCGACCAGACAATGAACTGTGGCGCCGTCACGATCACGACTCGCTTCCGATCAATCCGCGCGACAAGGGTGCCCTTGGGATCCGAAACGCGGACTTCAACGGCGTCGGTCGCAGGCTGAAAGGCGTAAGAAAAGGGCCGTCGAAGCGCGCCGGCCAACTCGTCATGAAGCTGCTTGCAGCATGGCCGGCCCGGTGGCGGCGCGCGCAGAGCCTCGTCGGTGGAAAAACGGACGTCCATCAGGCCGTGTTTGCGAACATCGTCCGAATAGGCTTCCCACCCTGCGGGGTCTGCAAGGCGCCGACTATCGGCCAGCGCAAGTTCGCTCGCAAAGCTGCGGGATAGCCTGGTATTCACCTGTTCGACATGTGTATTGAAAAAGAAGAGCGTCATCGCAATTACGAAGACGATCATTGGTACAATCAGGATCAGGATATGCCGGGCGTTATAGCCTCGCGGCGTGTAGTCGCGCAGGCGCATGCCTAGTCTCCGGCCAGCCTGTATCCCACGCCGCGAACGGTTTGCAGATGCACGGGTTCACGCGGATCTCGCTCAATCTTTCGCCGGAGCCGCGTTACCTGAACATCGACGGACCTTTCGACGCCTGCCGCGGTGAGTGACGCAAGTTCGTGTCGGGACACCGGAGATCCTCCGCGCGAAGCGAGAATCTTGAGAAGCTGTGTTTCGCTTTCCGTGAGGCGCACCATTCGACCGTCGCGCCGAAGCTCTCCCTTCGACACATGGAAGATCATTCCGGAGAGGCGCACTTCTTCGGCCGGTTGTTCGGGCGCGGCGCGACGCAGGATGGCGCCTATCCGCAGGACCAGCTCCTCGGGCTCGAAGGGTTTGGCCAGGTAGTCGTCTGCGCCGAGTTTCAGGCCCTCGATCCGCTCATTCGGCTGCCCGCGGGCCGTGAGCAGGATGACGGGGGCGGTACTGGTCTCGCGGATGCTCGTCAGTAGCGAAAGGCCGTCCTCGCCTGGCATCATGACATCGAGAATGATGAGGTCGAACGACATGCTCTGCAGGAAGCGCCGGGCCGCCGCCGCATCCCGCGCGGCCGTGACATCGTATCCCTCACGCACGAGATAGCGTTTCAGCAGGTCGCGCAGCCGGTCATCGTCATCCACGGCCAGAATGTGCGCTGAATGGTTGGTCATCGCTCATCCCCACGCGTCAACCCGGACAGTACCCGCCTTGCCCCGGTTACCGCATCGGGGCCAGCCGTAAGAAACGCCTCGCGCATGGCCATACGCCGTTTTTCCGTCGCCTGCCGCGCAAAGCTCATGCCCTCGGGCGTCAACGTCACGAGGCGGCGACGGCGATCCTGATGACCCGTCTGGCGCACAACCAGATTCCTGCCTTCGAGGGTGTTGAGGTTGCGGGCCATCGATTGTTTGGGCGCGTCGAGCCTGCTGCGCAACTCGGTCACGTCCATCGGCCCCCGATCATGAATTTCAAGAAGGATATCGAGCTCCGGCGTCGAAAGCCCGTCCGGAGCCGATGTCCCACCGGCAAGATGGGCAAGCTGCCGCGCCGCCGCCCGGATAAGGGCGGCTCCCTGGTCGAGATCCTGGTCGCGCAGGTACAGGCGGCCGTCGGCGGCAGCCGCGGGCTGGGTCACAGGTTGAGGTCGGTTGACAGGCATGGCCACGATCCGACAATGGAAGAGCAAGACGCGAAACTCAAGCCGCAACCCATCGGCGCAAGACGTCTTTCAAGGACGAACCAATGGCTGACTTCATTCCCTACGACGACCGCGACGGATGGATCTGGCTGGACGGCAAGTTCGTGCCGTGGCGTGACGCCAAAATTCACGTACTGACGCACGGCCTGCACTATGGCGCCTGCGTGTTCGAAGGCGAGCGCGCGTATGAGGGAGAAGTCTTCCGGGGAACGGAGCACTCCAAGCGTTTGCACAAGTCTGCAGAATTGGTCGGGTACAAGATTCCTGTGCCGGTGGCTGATCTGGACCGGATCAAGCTTGAGTTGATGCAGAAGAATGGTTTTCCAGATTGCTATGTGCGGGCGTTCGCCTGGCGAGGATCCGAGATGATGGGCGTGTCGGCCCAGCAGGCGACGATCCGTACCTGTGTCGCCGTCTGGCAGTGGGGCAACTACTTTGCCGACAAGATGAAGGGAATTCGGGTGACGATGTCGGACTGGAAACGTCCGTCGCCGGAAACCATCCCGTGTCACGCCAAGGCTGCGGGCCTTTACATGATCTGTACGATGTCCAAGCACAAGGCCGAGGCGGAAGGCTATGCCGACGCCCTGATGCTGGATTATCGCGGATATGTGGCTGAGCTGACCGGCGCCAACGTGTTTCTGGTAAGGGATGGTGCAATCCACACGCCGACGCCGGACTGCTTCCTCAATGGAATTACGCGTCAGACGGTGATCCAGCTGGCGAAGGCGCGTGGTTATGAAGTCATCGAGCGGCACATCACGCCGGATGAACTTCCGAGCTTTTCGGAATGCTTCATCACGGGCACGGCGGCGGAAGTAACGCCCGTCGCCGAGATGGCGGGCCACACTTACAAGCCGGGCGAAATCAGCGCCAATCTCATGGGCGACTATGAGAAGCTGGTTCGGCGCAAACTCGTGCTCGACAAGGTAGCCTGAGCCGTCAGGGCTCCAGCGCCGCGGCAATCCGCGTGGCTTGCGATTTCAGCGCCTCCATGTCGGCAGGCTTTCCCTGGTTATGCGCTTGCAGGGGAAGATTTGCGTAGCGCGGGATCACATGTACGTGCAGATGAAAGATCGTTTGCCCCGCGGGCGCGCCGTTGAATTGCGTGACGATGACGCCGTCCGGGCTCAGCGCCGCGATGACGGCGCGCGTCAATCGCTGCACCCGCTGAAATAGCGGGCCGAGGCGCTCAGCCGGAAAATCCGTAAGATTGCGCGCCTCGACATTCTTCGGAACGACAAGGCAGTGACCCTGGCTCTGGGGAAAAATGTCCATGAAGGCGAGAACTTCGTCATCCTCGAAAATCTTCACGCACGGGGCCTCCCCGCGCAGGATTTTTGCGAAGATATTGTTGCCGTCGTATGCGCCCGTCAGGCTCATCAGAAGCCCTCCTCGTCCTGGTCAGTTGTGGCGACGTCACCCTTCAGGAAGGGTGAAAACGCCGCAAGATGGTCAATGCCTTCCTCGACCGCTTCGCGCTCATTGTCGAGATAACGCGCGACAGCATCCCGCAGCCCGGCGTGGCGAATCCAGTGAGCTGAGCGCGTCAACTGCGGCTCGTATCCGCGGGCGAGCTTGTGTTCGCCCTGCGCGCCTGCCTCGACGCGCGAAAGGCCGTGCTCAATCGCAAAGTCGATCGCCTGATAATAGCACACTTCGAAATGCAGGAACGGACGGTCGACAATCCGCCCCCAATAGCGGCCGTAAAGCGTGTCGTCTCCGATCATGTTCAGGGCGCCGGCGATCGGCCGTTCGCCATCGCGCACGAGTACGAGCATGACCTTGTCCGCCATGCGCTGGTGCAGCAGCGAAAAGAACGGACGATTCAGATATGGCGAGCCCCACTTTCGACCGCCCGTGTCCATGTAGAATTTGAAGAATGCGTCCCAATGCTCGGGCTTCAGATCGGCGCCGGTGAGACGATCGATCTTCAGGCCCTCCTGCGCGGCGAGACGCTCCTTGCGCAACATCTTCCTTTTGCGCGAGGCGAGGGCGCCAAGAAAATCGTCGAACGATTTGTAGTCACGATTGATCCAGTGGAACTGCTGATCCTCGCGAAGCAGCAAGCCGTCGGCGCCAAGCCTTGCCCACGTATCCTGTTCCAGGAAATTGAAATGAACCGAGGAGACCTTGGCGCTCGCGGCGGTGTCGACGATCGCAGCAGCCAGCGTCCGCTGAATCTCCGCAGCCTGAGGTCCTGGGCGTGCGAGCAGGCGCCGACCCGTCACCGGCGTGAATGGCACGGCGCACAGGAGTTTGGGATAATACCGGCCGCCGGCCCGCTCCAGCGCATCCGCCCAGCCATGATCGAATATGAACTCGCCGCGCGAATGGGCCTTGAGATAGAGCGGCGCGGCTCCGGTCAGCGTCCCTTCCGCGTCGCGCGCCAGTACATGTCGAGGGCTCCATCCCGTTCGGGGAGTTGCGCAGCCGGAGGACTCAAGAGCCTCCAGAAAGTCCCAATCGAGGAACGGATCGTAGGGAAGCCCGTTCGGATTGGCGACGCGGTTCCAGTCGTTCCGGTCAATATCCCTCATGCCCTCGACGATCGAGAGCGAAAGTTCGATCTGTTCTCTGCCGTCGTCGGCCAAAACAAAGCTCCAGATACCGGCGCCTGTATACCTCCACTATATCGGGTTCTTCGCTGGCATTGCGAGGTCGACCGAAATCTTCTCGAAGATGACGGCTGCGCCAAGCTTTTGGGCAGCCGCCAGATCAGAGCTCTCCCGGACCGTCCATGTCACGCGAGGAAGATCAGGTTCAACGGCAGCAACCTGTTCGAGCGAGGACACGTGCGGCGCCAGATAGTTCACGCCCAATGCCACAGCCCGCCGGGCTTTCGCCACAACCTGCTCACCGCCTAATGACGACATCGGTTCAATGAGCTGGCCCACAAAATGCTTCGGCAGGCGTCGCCGCAGTCGGCCTACGGAGCGTTCGTCGAAGCTCATGACCGCCACGGGGCCGTCGTGATTTTCAAGAAAATCGGCCACCCGATCCGCGACCCGGGCAAAGGCATCCTCGATCTTCACTTCGATCAGCACGGGCTTCCCGCCCATCGCCGCTAATGCTTCCGCGAGCGTGGGGATTGTGGAGCCGTCTGGCAGCGCTGACTTTTTAAGTGCGGCATATTCGATCTCGCCGACGAAGCCCTCAACGCCGCACATGCGCCCCAACGTCGGGTCGTGGAACACGACCAGTTCCTCGTCACGCGTGAGGCGAACGTCCAACTCGCAACCAACACTGGCCTCTGCCGCGGAGCGAAACGCCGCCAGAGAATTTTCCGGAACGTCTCCGCCCCATAGGCCGCGATGCGCGTAGGCGCTGGAGAGAAGGTCGAGGCGAGAGACCCCGCCCGACATGTCAGCCAAACTCGACGACTGCGTCCACCTCGACCGCCGCGCCCATTGGCAACACGGGGCAGGCGACTGCAGAACGCGCATGCCGTCCCTTGTCGCCAAAGGCGGCGACCATCAAGTCCGAGCAGCCATTGATCACTTTTGGAATTTCGACGAACTCGGGCGCCGCATTCACGAAACCGCCCAGTTTCACGATCCGTCGCACACGCTCGAGGTCGCCCAGCGCAGCATTCATCTGCGCGATCAGGTTCACCGCGCAGAGCCGTGCAGCCGCCTGACCTTGTTCCAGCGTCATGTTTTCGCCAAGACGGCCTTTGACCAGGCCGTCAGGGCCGTTCGACACCTGTCCCGAAATGAACAGCAACGAGCCCGAGATCACGAAGGGCACATAATTCGCCACGGGCGCGTTTGGCGCCGGCAAGGCGATGCCTTGCTCCTTCAGCCGTTCAACGACGGTGGTCATACTTGCTCACCGGCATCGATCGGGCGCTTGAAGACCCAGATTTCCTGTGTCGTCAGCCCGGCGACCGACTGGGATTGATGGGCGAGGCCGGACCGGGGCGTAACCGTAACCAGCTCCCAGCCTTCCTGGCCGAGTTTCGGCAGTTGCTCCAGAAAGTCGGCGGGGTCCCAGTCGGTGCCGGAGCGCCAGCCGGTTGCGCCGGGTTCTCCGACGGCGCGAGCGCGCATCAAAACTTTGTATTCCCAACGTGTCATGGCGGATCCAGTCGCGCTCAGGTGCGGATTTCTGGCGATGTTGATAGCGCTCCGGCTGGCAATCGCAATGCCGTGCACGCTTAATGGCGATCCTTCTCGATACGTGCGCCACGACCGGTCGTGACTGCATCCGAGCCGAAGCGGTTGCGCGCCTTGTCGGCCGCGCGTTCGGCAGCCGCGCGTTTTCGCGCGTTTGGATCTGCGAGGTCGGCAGCGTCAGGACGGGCGTCCGTAAGGTCCGAAAGGCCCACGCCAATAAGGCGGTAACGCGGTCCTGCGGGTTCGCGCGCCAGGAGTGCACGGGATGTCCGAAACAGGACCTGGGCCAGTTGTGTCGCGTCGGTTAGAGATGTTCGCCGCGTAAAAATCCGGAAGTCGGACGTTTTCAGCTTCAGCGTCACCACCCGCCCTTCCACCCCGGCCTTCTTGGCCCGGTCGGCGGTTCGCTGACAAAGGCGCCAGATGATATCTTCGATAGCCGAATGGTCGGAGACGTCCTCGTTGAGCGTGGTTTCGCTGGAGACGCTTTTGCGCTCGCCCTCCGGGTCCACCGGGCGGTTGTGTCGCCCGAAGGCGCAGTCGTGCAGCCAGACGCCTGTTTCGCCGTAGCGTTTCGCCAGTGTCCTCACGTCGATCTTCTGCAGATCGGCCACGGTGAGGATGCCGTCTGACGCAAGTTTTTTTGCAAACTGGGCGCCCACGCCGCCAATGACACGTACGGATCGAGGGGCCAGGTACGCTGGCGCTTCCTCGGGTGACAGAACGAAAAAGCCTCTTGGCTTGTCCGCCTCGGATGCGGTCTTGGCGAGGAACTTGTTGGCGGAAAGGCCGACCGAGATCGTGAGGCCAAGCTCCTTTTCGACCCGCTTCTGCAGGCGGGCCAGAATGGCAGCCGGCGCGGCGCCGTGAAGCGCGGCGGTTCCGGAGAGGTCCAGATAGGCCTCATCGATCGACACGGGTTCAACCAGTGGCGTGAGGTCCAGCATCATCTCGCGGATCTTGCGGCCCTCGGCCGCATAAACGTCCATGCGGGGCCTGATGACGACCGCGTCCGGACACACCTTGAGGGCCTTGAACATCGGCATGGCGGACCGGACGCCGAATGTCCGCGCAATGTAGCAACAGGTGGACACAACGCCGCGCTTGCCGCCGCCCACGATGACGGGAAGCGGCATCAGCTCCGGGTTGTCTCGTTTTTCGATCGAGGCGTAGAACGCATCGCAATCCACGTGCGCCACGGACAGGTCCAGGAGGCGTTCATGGGTGACCAGGCGGATCGACCCGCAGACCGGGCACCTGCCCGAAATCGGGGCGACCAGCGAGAAACAATCGCGGCACAGGGTGGGGCGGGAGGGCGATCTGTCCGGCATGGGTGCGGCGCAGGGGCCTCTTGAGCCAAAAAAACCCGTGAATATCGTAGTCTGCCTTATTTCCGGTCCGGATGCAGCCGCGCTGCGGTCGCGGGTTGTCAAAACCGGGTTAATACTCTGAGGTCTAACAAGGGGCGTTGCGACGGGAATCATCCCGCTTCCGACATGAGTCTTGATGCACTGATGGCCACGGCGCCAGCCAAGAAAGTCCTCGTCGTAGAAGACAACGAGCTTAACATGAAGCTCTTCTGCGACCTTCTGGACGCCTTCGGTTTTGAAACGGTTCAGAGCCGCGATGGCCTGAAAGCCGTCGATCTGACGCGCCAGCATCAGCCTGATCTGATCATCATGGACATCCAGTTGCCGGAGGTCTCCGGTCTGGATCTGACGCGCTGGATCAAGGACGACGCCTCGATCAGCAAGATACCGATCATGGCGGTCACGGCCTTCGCGATGCGCCAGGACGAACAGCATGTGCGGGAAGCCGGCTGTGAAGCCTACATGTCCAAGCCGATCCAGATGATGCCCTTCATCGAGACGGTGAAGCGGCTGACATCGCGCGGAGCCACGCCGCCGCCGCGGGCGGCGCCTCCGACACCGAGGAGGGCGGCCAGATGAGCGCACGCGTCCTCGTTGTGGATGACATCGAAGCGAACCGGAAGCTCCTGCAGGCGAAGCTGAGCAACGAGTACTTTCACGTCATCACGGCGGTAGACGGCGTTGATGCGATCGACAAGGCGGTGGCCGAAGAGCCAGACGTCATCCTGATGGATGTGATGATGCCGCGGATGGATGGCGTCGAAGCTTGCCGGCAGCTCAAGTTCGACCCGAGAACCGAACACATTCCCATCGTGCTGGTGACGGCGCTGAACGAGAGGGAAGACCGGCTTCGGGGGCTTGGAGCAGGCGCAGATGATTTCCTGACCAAGCCGGTAAACGATCTTCAGCTGCTGTCGCGTGTGCGCGCGCTGACCAAGTACAAGATGGTCGCCGACGAACTGCGCAAGCGCGAAGCGGGCGGCAAGCGCCTTGGCGCCATAGACGTCGTCGTGTCAGGGCGCGCCCAGGAGCCCGCGCGGATACTTGTGGTCGATGAACACGAACGTCAGGCCAAGCGGATTTGCCGATACCTTGAGGGCCTGCACCGCCCCATGTCCCTTGAGGAAGCGACCCAGTTCGGCATCGCCACGTCGATGGTGGATATGCTGATCGTTTCGTTGTCGAATGAAAAGCTGGATGGCTTGCGTTTGTGCGCCTATCTGCGATCTGTTGAATCGACCCGCGACCTTCCCATCCTGGTTGTCTCCGAACCCGACGATGAAAAAAAGGCGGTCCGCGCGCTCGACCTCGGGGCCTCGGACGTCATTTTCAAGCCGATCGATTCCGAGGAACTGAACGCGCGGGTTAAAACTCAGGTGCGCAAGAAGCGATATCTGGACGCGCTGCGATCACGGCTCGATCAGTCGATGGAGCTTGCCGTCACCGACCAGCTGACGGGTCTGCACAACCGTCGCTACATGCGCGCCCAGCTGGAACAGTTCGTCAAACGCGCCAACATGGGCGGTGGGCCGGTTTCCGTCCTGCTGGCCGATATCGACCACTTCAAGAAGGTCAACGACGTTCACGGCCATCACGCGGGGGACGACATCCTCCGCGAGTTCGGTCGGCGGCTTCGTGAAAACATCCGCCCGATGGATCTCGCCTGCCGGTATGGCGGCGAGGAATTCGTGGTCATCATGCCGGAAACCAGCCAGGCGACGGCTCAGCAGGCTGGAGAGCGGCTGCGCGCCATTATCGACGAATCTTCATTCTCCATCGGTCGCGGCGAGCAACTGCAGGTCACCATGAGCGGCGGCGTTGCGACCACCTTTCCGCCGGATGACCACATGGACGACCTGCTCAAACGGGCGGATGAGGCCCTCTACAGGGCGAAATCGAACGGTCGCAATTGCATCGAACTGGAACACGCCGGGGTCGAATAGGGCGACCCAACGGCGCTGGCCTTAACTTCGCCCTGAAACCGGGTCATATAGCAGTCATGGACACGTTGACCCCCGGGGCGGCCCCAGGCGAAGCCCAGATCAGATACCTGGACGCGGATTTCGAGATCATGCGTCCGGGCCGGTTCGTGGTGTGCGCGGTCACGGGGCGCAAGATTGCGCTGGAGGACCTGCGCTACTGGAACGTCGAAGCGCAGGAAGCGTATTTCGACGCCGAAGCAGCGCTCAAACGGTGGAAGCAGCTTAGCGGGAGAAGCTGATGCGGATCTGGTATGTCGCGGCGCTGGCGCTGATCGCCGCGTGCGCCACGCCTGCCTCCACGCCGGTCAGCGCCCAGACGCCTGCGGCCCCGCAGTCGGAGGATCTCGTCGGAGGCCCCGGCCTTCTCTGCACGAGCGCAGCAGCGCAGGGTGGCGCTATCCTTTGCCGTGCGGCGCCGGGCGCCCACGTAAGTCTTGATGGCAAGCCGATCGCGATCTCGGATGCCAATGGGCTGGCGGTCATCGGATTGAAGCTGGACGAGAAGTCTCCGGCCCGCATCTCGGTCCCTTCGAACTCTGGAGCTCCGCCCAAGTCGCTCAGTATCGAGGTGGCGCCCCGGCATGACTCCGTCAGCAAGATCTCGCTCGATTGCAACAAGATCCTCGCCCAGACGCCTGAAGAGAAGGAAAAAGCGTCGCGTAGCTGGCTCAAGAAGGACAAGGCGCTGAAGACGTTCAGTCCGCCCCTGGCGCCCGTCGAATTCGCGCAGCCGGTGGCCGGCGTATATTCATCGTCTTTCGGCGCAACGCGGACATATGTCCCCAAGACGGACGATTGCAAACCAACCGTCAACGTTCACCACGGCACCGACATAGCCGTACCAACGGGGACGGAAATTCATGCACCGATGGCGGGCACGGTGATCCTCGCGGATCCGGATCTCTACTATGAAGGCGGCTGTGTGTTTCTCGACCTTGGCCGCGGTCTCGTCTCGGTAACGATGCACATGAGCCGTCTGGATGTGAAACCCGGCGATGTCGTGAAGCAGGGTGAGTTGCTGGGCCTTTCCGGCGCCACTGGCCGCGTGACCGGGCCGCATCTGCACTGGGCCATCAAGTATCGAAACGTATTCGACAAGGATCGCGGCTCGGATCTCTGGCTCGATCCAATGCTGTTGATGAAGCTGAATTCAGCGGAGCTACAGGCGGAATAGCCGTCATCGGCAAGGGGGACGGATGGCTGAGGCGAAGACCAGACCGACGGCGGTCAGTGTCAGGGACTTTGTCGCGCAAGTGCCAAACGAAACCCGGCGCAGGGACGCTGAGGTTCTTCTAAAACTATTTCGAAAAGTCACTGGCTGGAAGCCAGTGATGTGGGGGCCGACGATCATCGGGTTCGGATCGTACAATTACGCCTACGCAAGCGGAGCAAAGGGGTCGAGTTGTGCCGTCGGCTTTTCGCCCCGCGGATCAGCCCTGGTCTTGTACAGCGGCCTGATGGCCGGCGATCTCGAACATGCGCCGCTGTTGGCCAAACTCGGCAAGCACAGGACAGGCAAGGGATGTCTTTACATCAACAAGCTGGCGGATGTTGATATGGCGCAGCTGGAAAGGCTTCTCAGCGTCGGCGTCTCCAACCAGAAAAAGAGAATTGCGGAAAACGGCTGGGTCTTGAAGGCGAGTTGACTCGGAAGACCGCTCCGCCGCCTACATAACGCCCGCTTTGACCCACGCGTCCTTGGGCCAGCGATTGTGCATCCAGAACCACTGGTCCGGCGCCTCGCGGATGCGGTCTTCCATGAAGCGGTTGATCTTCAGAACGGTGTTGTAGACCGCTGTCGCCTCATCGGGATCGTCGTCCGGCATGAAAGGATCATAGACCGTCGCCCGATATCGCGCAGGCCCCATGCGAAGGATGGACATTGGCATCAAAGGCACGCCGAAACGCATGGCCAGGCGCGTCGGCCCGGGCGCTGTCATGGCGTCGTATCCGAAGAACGGCACAGCGATTCCCTGGTTGAATTTCTGATCATTCATCAGGGCCACCGATACGCCGTTGTCGAGGGATCGCATCAGTTCGCGCGTGCCGATGCCCTTGGGCGCTAGAGCCTCGACTCCACTGGCGAAGCGGGCGTCGCTGATGCACTTGTCGATGTGTGGGTTGTTGGCGGCCCGATATGTGATGAGGCAGTCCAGCGGGCGCAGGGTGATTGTCGGCGCCAGGTATTCCCAGTTGGCCATGTGGCCGCCAAAGAAAACCACCGGTTTGCCGCTCGCCTTCACCGCATCCAGCTTTTCCGCGCCCACCACTTCGATGCGGCCGCTGTCATAAGGATGCATGTCGGCCAGATGGGGCATCTCGCCGGCAATATGGCCGAGCGTTTCCCATGCGCCTCGGGCCGTCTTGTCGATCTCCGCCTCGCTCCAATCCGGAAACGCCATCCGCAGGTTCCGGATCATCGTGCGGTGCGGGCCGTTGGCCAGCGGGCCAAGGCGACGAAGAAGCGAAGCGCCGAACGCCGACGCCTTCTCCACCGACATCGCTTTCATGATCTTCCAGTAGGCCCAGTCCCATCCGAACGCCTCGAGACGCCAAAGCGCCCGCTGACTCAAAGTCGCGCGCTGGTCGATATCCTTGGGTCGTACGTAGCGATGCACGTCGATGCGC
This sequence comes from Alphaproteobacteria bacterium, assembly GCA_016125405.1. Classification (GTDB taxonomy): domain Bacteria; phylum Pseudomonadota; class Alphaproteobacteria; order Caulobacterales; family Hyphomonadaceae; genus UBA7672. Next base: position 58,164 of record WGLW01000008.1, read on the forward strand.
TTGCCGGGGTCCGTCATGACGCAGCATCCGCCGCGCGCGACAACAAGGCGTCCAGACCAGCGCCGTCTTCGAAGCGTGCTTCAACGGATGCACGCTGCGTTATGCGTCGTGTTTCGACTGGCAAGCGGACATAGTCCTTGTCTGTCGTAAGCAACCTGGCGTCGCGTTCACGGGAGAGTTGCATCAGGTAATGGATGTCCGAGGGGGTAAAATTGTGATGGTCGGGATAGGGCACGGCTTCGGACAGCGTGACGCCTTCATATCGTTCCAGTGAATCAAAAAATCGTTCCGGACGTCCTATGCCGGCAAAGGCAATGTAGCGGCCCGGCGGCGGAGGCGAAACCGCTGTAAGCCGTGCGCGAAACACAGGTCGGTCAAACGTATCCAGTTCGTGCGGCGCATCACCTTCGCCCATCAGCACCACGGCGTCGGCCCGCGTGAGGCCACGCCTCACGGGTTCACGCAACGGGCCCTTGGGAAACACAAACCCGTTGCCGAACGGATCCGTCGTATCGATCACAATGATCGACAGCGCCTTTTTGAGTGACGGATTTTGGTGGCCGTCGTCCATGATGACGACCTGAACACCGTCCTTCTTCATGGCGCGCGCGCCTGCAGGCCTGTCCTTCGAGACCCAGGCTTCGCCAGAAGAGGCCAACATCAGCGGTTCGTCGCCCACCTGTTTCGCCGTGTGGAGCGTGGGGTCCACTCTTGTCGGGCCTTCCAGCTCGCCCTTGTAGCCGCGAGACAATGTGGCGCCTCGCACGCCGCGAGCGGCCAGCCGCCGTCGGATATCCGCGGCTACCGGTGTCTTGCCCGCGCCGCCCAATGTCAGGTTGCCAACACAGATCACCGGAACGCCGGGGTCTTCCGGTGTGGCGCGGTCCAGGCGCCGCTGTCCCGCCATGGCGTAGGCGGCCGCAACAGGGCTCAGAAGCAACCGCGTCATCGGCGCCGAGGCGCGCGCCTTGCGGTCGCGGACGCGCCAGAAATAGGGTTCGTTCATCCGGGCGCACCGGTTGTCTGGTCTGCAAGCAGTTGGCTTATCGCATTGATGCTCGCGTCTAACGGCGCTCGCGCCTGGGCGAAGAATGCGGTGAGGTCGGGACGTACGCTTTCGCCTTTCAGTTCGGCAATCCAGTACCGTGCCAGAGCCGGGGCGTCGCGGCCGAGCACGAGCGCCCCCGCTTTTTCCAGGGCGAGGAATGTCTCGCGGAAGTTATAGCCATGCGGGCCGGTAAACACTCGTTTCCCCAGCTGGGCAGGTTCAATTGCATTGTGTCCGCCGACGGTCTCTGAGGTCGCCCCGCCGAGAAAAACGGCGTCGCTGGCGGCGTACCAGAATACAAGTTCGCCGATCGTGTCGGCGACAAGTGCCCTCACATGCGGGGCGGGAGCTGAAGGATTGGAGGAGCGCAGTTGCGCACTCAACCCGCGGGCGCTGCAGAGGTCGATAATTTCACCGCCTCGCTCAGGATGGCGCGGCACGATGACCAGCAGTGCGTCTGGAAAGTCTCTCAGCACTTCGGCGAACGCCTCCAGCGCCATGTCTTCTTCGCCGCGATGGGTCGAAGCGGCCAGCAGCGTTTTCCTGGCGCCGATCTGGAGACGCCATGCATCAAGCGACTTGGCGGATGGCGGTTCTACCGGGGACGCCCGCTTTAGGTTTCCGACGATCTCGATCGGGCGCCCCAGCACGCTTTCCAGGCCCTCGGCCGTGGACCTGTCCGCCGCGCCGATAAAGCGGAACACAGCAAAGAGCTGGCGCGCCGAAGCCTTGCGCGCCTGCCAACCACGCAGGGAGCGCTCCGTCATCCTGGCGTTGACCAGCGCAGCCGGAATGGACCGCTGGCGAAGCGTGATGAGCATGTTCGGCCAGATCTCACCTTCGGCGAATACAGCCGCGTCCGGACGCCAATGGTCCAGAAAGCGCTTCACGGCGCCGGGTCCGTCCACGGGCGCCATCTGATGCACAATCCCGTCAGGCTCCCACGCGGCGATCATGTCTGCCGAAGTCAGCGTCTGCGTAGTGATCACCGCCGACACGTCAGGCCTGCGCTGGCGCAACGTCGCGAACAGATCCACCAGCAGACGCGATTCACCGACGCTCGCGCCGTGCATCCATAGAAGCTGTCCCGGTGGGCGGATGGCGGACGTCTGTCCGGTCCGTTCTCCGATCCTGTCGCTGCGCTCCTTGCCGCGCTTGAGCCGTTGGCCCAGCACGAACCGGGCGGCCGGCTCGGCAAGCCGCGTTCCCAGCGTGTAGAGCGCCAGCGAGGCTGTCACGAGATGCGGCGCTCCAGGGACCTGTCGGAGGAAAGGTCTTCAGACTCTTCTTCGTCGGCCTGCACGGGCGCCTTACTTGCGTTTGATGTCGAGGCCAGCGGTTGAAGCCCCGCCAACTCATCCGCGCGCGCTGTCACCCTCTTGAGAGCCAGTTCCACGTCTAGCCGCAGCGCCTCGCTATCCATGTCCTTTGCGGTTGGCACGATATCGAGAACGCAGGCTGCGCGGGCGAACAGGCCGGGAAACAACAGGCGATCCCAGCTATTGAGACGCCGGCAATTGGCGGAGAGCCCGTAGACGATGATGGGCGCGCCCATCTGCTGGGCCAGCTTCACCGCTCCGATCCCGACAACCTCCGGCGGCCCTTTGGGCCCATCGATGGTGACGACGATGCCGCCGCCCTTGTTCATCACCTGCATGGCTTCTTTGGCTCCCATGAAGCCGCGCTTGTCCTTGGACTTGCCCTTGTTGGCGGCCGATCCGCGAATGATGAACAATCCGAGGAGCGTGCCGGCCCGCTTGGTGAACTCGCCGTCGCGCGAGTTGGAGACCATGAGCGCAGGCGGGTGAGGGGATTTCGGCCATTTCGGCCTGAACAAGATCTGGGCGACCGGCATCAGCAGGATGCGCGAATGCCATGTCGCCGCGACCCAGCCCTTCGGGCCTGTCCAGACCTTGCGGAGATGATCCATGCCCTCGAAGCGCCAGCGCAAGGTATGCGCGAGCAGCGACATGTACATCCAGATAACTGTGCCGCCGATCCACGGAATCACCGGCGAGCGGGCAAGGCGTTTAAACATGACGCGCTATATACTCCCTGCGCCGCGCGCCGCCATATGCGATACGCCGCGCAGGACAGCATGCCGCCCAAGACCCCAGCCGCCGCTGCGTCCTGTACCGTCCGCGGCGCCCCGCAGCCTTGCAATCCTCCGCCGAACCGGCATCTAACGCCGGCGTGCCGCATTCCGGCATGGCTGATGGACCCACATGGCCGAACCGATCGACCTTTCGACCACAGCCGGACGCCGCAGGGCGCGATTCGACCTGCACTGGGGCGATCATGGCTTTCTGAGATTGCGGTTTCGCAATCTTCACCGGATCTCGGACGAGATGTATCGGGCCAACCAGCCATCGCCCGAGCACATTGGCCGCTATGCCCGTGAGCTGGGCCTCAAGACAATAATCAACCTGCGGGGGAAAAGTCCGAAAGGGTATTACCTTCTCGAAAAAGAAGCCTGTCATCGCCACGGCGTCGATCTTGTCGATTTCCAGGTGTTTTCCCGCGACGCGCCGGCAAGAGACAGCGTTCTGGCCGCGCGCGATCTGTTTCAGTCGATCGCTTACCCGGCCCTGATGCACTGCAAATCCGGGGCGGACCGGGCGGGCCTGATGGCGGTGCTTTACATGCATTTCCGGCAGGGCCTGCCCATCGAGGAAGCCAGAAAGCAGCTGTCTTTCAAATACCTGCATATCCGGGAAGGAAAGACCGGCGTCCTCGACTTCTTCTTCGAAACCTATCTGAAAGAGGGCAAGCCGGCGAACCAGACCTTCGCCGAATGGGTCGCGAGCTCCTACGACCGGGCCACGGTGAAGGCCGAATTCCTGCGGACCTGGAAGCAGAAACTCAATCTGGACCAGCTCCTTCAGCGGGAATAGGCGGGCTATCCGCCCGGCGGCGCCGCCGAAAAATCCGGTCGCGCTGTGTTCCGCCTGACGCTACAAAGTCTGGGTCGCTGCGGAGGGGTGCTCCATGAAGTTCTTCATTATCAACAGTTTCCGGATGATCGTGTACATCGCGTACTTCGCGATCATCGCGATCCAGGCGTTCGGCTTTTACCTCAAGCGGGTCGAGGTCAACGATGTCTTCGCCCAGCTGGTCGGAAGCCGGCTCAACCCATCGGGAGAGGCGGCCGTCGCGATCATTTCCGGACTGATCTCTGGCTGGTTCCTCGCCACGATCGTCTGCGGATTGCTGGTGACGCTGCTGGACATCCGGGACGACATCAACGATCGCCTGCCCAACGCGCGCGGCAAGTAGACCTTCTCGCGTAACTGCCCGACCAGGCGGACGGCGCGTCGGCAGAGCCGATGCGCCCTTCGTATTCCCGTTTGCCTGCCCTAGATAGGATCGCATGACCTCACCGAACGCCGACCTCCTGCAGACGCTGATCGAGAAAACCCTTCGATCCGGCGCCGATGCGGTGGACGCCCGACTGTCCGAAAGCGCCAGTCTGTCGGTCGAGGTCCGCAATGGCGATCTGGAGCAGGTCGAACGGGAGGAGTCCCGCGGCCTCGCACTGCGCGCGCTGGTCGGGCGGCGACAGGCGCATGTCTCGGCGACGGATCTTTCGCCTGCTGCGCTGGACGCCTTGAGCGAGCGGGTTGTCGCCATGGCGAGGATGGCGCCGGAAGACAAGTATTGCGGCATACCGGACGCCTCTGAAATTTCTTCCAAACGGCCCGATCTGGATCTCGACTGCGACGACACGCCCGCCGCTGAAATTCTCGAAGAGCGCGCACGCGAAGGCGAGGCGGCCGCGCTGGCTGTTTCGGGCGTCAAGCAGACGGGCCATTCCGGCGCGTCGTGGCAGACGTCGCGAACCTGGGTCGCAGCATCCAACGGATTCGTTGCCGAGCGCAGCGGCGGTATGTCTTCGCTGGCGGTCATGGCGATCGCCGAGCGCGATGGAGCGATGGAGCGGGACTACGACAGCCGGTCGGAACGGCGGAAGGCGCGTATGCCTGCGGCTGCAGAAATTGGCCAGACGGCCGGCGAACGCGCCGTCGCCCGCCTGGGACCAAGGAAGCTGGATAGCCGGGTCGCTGCGGTGATCTTCGAGAACAGGCTGGCCAACCGGCTGCTCTCCGCCTTTGTCGGCGCCATATCCGGTCCAGCGATCGCCCGTGGAGTCTCGTTCCTCAAGGATCGGCTGAACAAGCCGGTTTTCGGTCCCACGGTCAGGGTGATTGACGACCCGCTCAAACCCGGCGGCTTTGGCTCGCGGGGCTATGACGGTGAAGGCCGCGAGGTTTCGCGCAAGGCGCTGGTGGACAATGGCGTGCTGACGCAGTGGTTGCTCAACGGACCGTCCGCGCGGCAGCTGGGTCTGACGCCAAATGGGTTCGCCAGCATGGGGTTCGGCGACCCGCCCGGCATCACCACGTCCAATCTGGATCTCCAGCCCGGGGCCGACGACCTCGACGGCCTGATGAAGCAGGCTGGGGAAGGGTTGCTGATCACCGACATGTTCGGCCCGTCGCTTAATCCCAATACGGGCGATTACTCGGTTGGCGTTTCCGGCTTCTGGTTCGAAAATGGCGAGCGGGCATTTCCCGTCTCGGAAGTGACGGTCGCCGGCGACCTGCCGTCGATGCTGCTCCGCGCCGTGCCCGGTTCCGATCTTGAAATTCGAGGTTCCATGAACTCACCCAGCCTTCTGATCGATGGGCTGTCCCTTGCCGGACGCTGACAAGCGCGATCTGGAAGACGACCTGGCCCTCGTGACCGAAGTGGCGCTTGAAGCCGGTCGCCTGTCCCTTCAATGGCTGGCGCGCGGGGTGAAGGTCTGGGAGAAGTCACCGAACAATCCGGTCACTGAAGCGGATATCGCGGTCAACAATCTGATCCGCGCGCGGTTGAGTTCGGCCAGGCCCGACTATGGCTGGCTCTCGGAGGAGTCCCGCGACAATCCCGCCAATCGCGTGCAGGAGCGAACCTTTGTGGTCGATCCAATCGACGGAACGAAAGCGTTCGTGAAAGGTGAGCCCGGCTTTTGCGTGTCGATCGCGCGGCTGCAGGGCGATGAGCCGGTTGTCGGCGCCTTGTTCAATCCCCTGACGGACGAGATCTTCAGCGCCAGGCGCGGCGGCGGAGCGCAACTGAACGGCGAGCCGATCCAGGTGACGGAGACTGGCGACCTCTCTGGATGCCGAATGATCGGACAGCCGGACGTCTTTCGGAATTCGACCGGCCTTTGGCCCGCCATGACGCTGATCGATCCGATCCCCAACGCTGTGGCTTACCGCATCGCGCTTGCAGCCGCGGGCCACTGGGACGCGGCCGTGGCGCTCAACAACAAGAACGATTGGGACCTCGCCGCCGCCGTGCTGATCTTTCAGGAAGCTGGCGGCGTCGCCACGGACCGTTACGGCGCGCCGTTCGCCTTCAATGGCCCCTCCGTGGTCCAGGCGGGCATTGTGGCGGCTGGCGCGAATCTGCACCCCCTGATATTGGAAAAGACAAAGCTGCTGGAAGAAATGTGGCGCCTGAGGCGGTAGCGCGGGCGCTGCCCGATAGGATCAGTCTGGAGTTCGACCCATGGCGTCCGCATCTGCTGGCGAAAAGCAATTGCTTCATCTCGTCATCGGCGGCGAGCTCAAGAATGTAAGCGGCATCGAATTTCGCGATCTCTCGAAAGTGGACTTCATCGGCGCGTTCCCCAACTACAAGTCCGCCTATGACGCCTGGAAAGGCGCCGCGCAGCGCACGGTCGACAACGCCCATATGCGGTATTTTATTCTGCACGCTCACAGACTGCTCGATCCCGAGACGGGCCACTCTCACGATGTGTAATGTGCATGGCTTAGTCTTGTTGATGTTGTCTGGCCCGGCGGGGCGACGGGCCTGACCGTGACTCGAGAGCGCCATCCAGCGGCTGCGCGATCCGTGCGGCCCGGTCTTTCCCGGCGTTTCGTTCGCGACTGGCTTGTGCCGCAGTGGCGATGGTTCGCACTGGGCACAACCTTCTCCGCCGTCACGGCTGCGGCCGCCTACGGCTATGCGCAGATCGTCAAGCTCGCGATCGACTGGTTGAACAGCGCCGACCCAAGAGTCTTCACGGTGGCGCCGTTGGCGATCGTGGTGCTGGTGTTCATCCGGGCGCCTTCAAGCTACGGGCAAACCCAGGCGAACAACACCGGCGTTCAGCGCGCCATGATCCACCTTCAGGACGCATTGTTCGGGAGTTTGATCGAGGGGGATTTTGCTCGCCTGCAGGCGTCAGCCTCCGGCGAGTACGTATCGCAATTCACCAACGATATGGCGCTGATCCGCGAGGCGTCGCTGCGTCTGGCGACCAACCTCGCCAAGTCCGTGCTCACGATCCTTGCCAGCATCATCTTCATGCTGACGACGGACTGGGCGCTCACCCTGTTGCTCGTTGTGGTTTACCCCATCGCCTTCTGGCCGGTCGTGCGGCTTGGCGAACGCATCCGAAAGACATCGCGCCGATCGCAGGAACAGATAGGCGCGCTGACCGCACAGATCGGAGAGGCCTTCCAGGGTGCGCGCACGGTCAAGGCGTATGGCCTTGAAGACTATCAACGGGGCCGGGCGCTGGCCGGCTTCTCGGAACGCTCCCGCCTCTACATGAAAATCCTGGGAAACCGGGCCCTGGTCGATCCATTCCTTGAGGCCATTGGCGGTCTCGCCGCGGCGGGGCTGTTTGCCTTTGCCGGGTGGAGGGCCATGAGCGGCGCGTCGAGCGCAGGCGAGCTGGTCGGCTTCATTGTCGCCATCGCTGCGGCGTCGCCTGAGGTGCGCGCGCTCGGAACGTTGAACTCGGTTCTGGGCGAGGGCTTGGCTGCTGCCGATCGCGTTTATGCCGCGATCGATGCCAAGCGGACGATCGTCGATGAGCCTGATGCGGTCGCGCTGGATACGTCCGAGGGAAAAGTGGATCTGGTAGATGTCCACTTTTCCTATCCCGGCGCGAGCCCGGCGCTTCAGGGATTAAGCCTCAGCGCCGAGCCCGGACAGACCGTAGCTCTCGTCGGCGCTTCAGGATCGGGCAAGTCGACCGTCTTCAATGTCCTTCTGCGGCTTTACGATGTTGCATCGGGGTCGGTGAAGCTCGACGGGCACGATGTCCGCGGTCTCAAGCTCTCGAGCCTCCGGCGTAATATTGCGCTGGTGTCGCAGGACGCATTCCTGTTCGACGCGACAATCGAGGAAAACATTCGTCTCGGGCATCCCGGCGCAACGGAGAGCGAAATCAGGGACGCCGCGCAGGCGGCCGCCTGCGACTTCATTGAGTCTCTGCCGCAAGGCTGGAAGACGCAGGCGGGCGAGGGCGGCCGCAATCTCTCGGGCGGTCAGCGGCAGCGTGTTGCGCTGGCCAGGGCGCTGCTCTCAAAGGCGCCCGTGCTGCTGCTGGATGAAGCCACCAGCGCGCTCGATTCCGAAAGTGAGTCCCGCGTGCAGGCCGCCCTGGCCAACATTGCCGGCCGCAAGACAATTCTGGTGATCGCCCACAGGCTGGCGACGGTGCGTCGCGCTGACCGGATTTTCGTAATCGATGCCGGCAAGGTCATTGAATCCGGCTCACACGACGAATTGATCGCGCGCTCGGGCGCTTATGCTCGTTTGGCTGAGCTCCAGTTGAGTTGAACCCGCATTGGTTGCCGAAACGAAGCGTTGCGTTAACTCTCTGAGCGTATCCTTACGGTGCGTAAGGGGAACAATCGGCGATGAAGGGTCTTGCGGATATCACCGCAGTGATAGCGGCCAAGTCTATTGGCATGGCCCAGCCGTTGCGCATGGCGCTCCGGGGGATGGGCGTCCGCAACATTCACGTCGCCGTCACGCCCAAACAGGTGGTGGAAGCCTTCCAGACCTCGAACCCGGATGTGCTGATCGCAATCGTTCAGGCGCCCGAAGGTGATGAAGGCCTGTCGCTCATCCGCTTCATCCGGCGTTGGGAGAAAAGCCCCAATCCGCGAATTCCGATCGTCGCCGCATCTGCGCGCGCGGAAATGCCGGTTGTCTCCGCCGTGCTGAACGCTGGCGGCAACGAGTTTCTGATCGTGCCCGCCTCCGGCGACCAGTTGATGAAGAAGATAACAAGCGCGATCCAGACGAACCGACCGTTTATTGACGGGCCCACATATGTCGGACCGGATCGCCGCCGGCGCCAGGATCCGGACTACAGCGGCCCGGAGCGGAGGGTGGCGCCTCACGCCACGGATCCGCAGCCGGGCGAGACCACTGTTTCCGAACCCGCGGCGCCTTCCGAGGCTACGGAACCGCAGTCCTGATCACGGGTCCGCCGAATAGCAGTTCGCGCCCGATTTCCGCCCGGATGCACATTAGGCTTGGCCGTATCTGCGGAGGTCGGTCATGCCCGGACGAATTTTGCTGCTGTGCCTTTTGTCCGTAGGACTTGCAGCCTGTCAGAGCGCGCGAACCGCGCCGCCGGAAGAAGCGCTGGACCCGTTCACAGTCGCGATCGATGCAGAACGGTGGGGCGTCCTTATCGATCGCGCACACGATGGTCTCATCGAATCTGGCGCGGGTGAGAGGCAGCTGGCGGACGATAATATTCTTCGCGCGGATACGGCGCTGAAGTCCGGGGCCGCAAGACTGATCCTCCTGCGGAACGATGTCTGTCGGCGCGGGCTACTGTCCTGGAAGGATTGCGAGCTCGGCGCCTGGCCAGCCTGGACACAGCAGGCGCCATCCTCAAAAACGCCGCTCGAAGTTCTGGACCGGCGGAGCCAGTGGCTCGGCGCCGAAATGCAGCGCTTCACCGAGGTCGGCTGCAACGCGGGCCGCGGCGCGACGGACGACGATCTCTACTGCTCCGTCGAATAAGTCAGGCCAGACCCAGGACCGCGAGAAGGCCCCTTCCCAGATAGCCTGCGCCAGTGGCCGTCACGAGCCATTTCGTCCATTTGCGGAAACCGACGTCCGAGAGGCGGTCAAGCGCGCGACCGCCCAGCCATGTTCCCAGCAGCGATAATGGAATGACGGCTGCGAACATCCACGCCGGGGGAAACTCAACAGGCTGGCCGCCGTGATCGGACAGCGCCGCCAGAAGCGGTCCGCCCCAGAAGGCGATCTTCACCGCATGAGCCATCACCTGTGTGGTCGACTTGGTCGCCACAACGGTTTGGCGGGTGAGTTGCGTCTTGACGAAAAAGATGTCCAGCACCGGCCCGGCGACGCCCGCCAGCGTGTTCACGACCTGCACGAGATATCCGCAGATTTCCGCCTGAAAGCGCCGGTCTGCGTTCAACTCGATCCAGCTTCGCGGGATCTGAACCATCATGGCGGTGAAGCCGAGCAGGAAGAAGACGGCAGTCTGGCTCGGCCGCCAGTTCAGTAGTGCGAGAGTGATGATCCCGCCGACCACGCCGATTGCGTAGCGCCCGACAATTTTCCACGAGATATGTCGAACCAAAAGAGTGGCGCGCGATGCGTTCGACACGATCTGTATGAAGCCGTGAAGCACCATCGACGACGCGACGGGCAGGTAACTGACCAGCACGCCTTTCATGATCAGGCCGCCGGCCATTCCGAACACGCCGGAAATCGTGGATGTCGCCAGCACCGTGGCGAGCAGCACGATCAGCGTGGTTTCCGGCATGGTTGATTGAATCGCGAGCGGCCAATTCGTCGGGCGCCTGTTAGCAGCGCACGGGGCCGCTGTCGAACGCCGGACTCTTGCAACATCGGAATCCGGGGGCCACTCTTTGCTGAGTCGGACGGAGGTTTTGAATGATCGTCATCCGCACTGCTCGCCGCACGGATGCAACCGGGATCGCCCGCGTGCACGAGGCGACCTGGAAGGAGGCCTATAACGGCCTGCTCGATGAAGCCTATCTGGCCGCCCTGACCGAACGCAGGCTGACGCCGCGGTGGCGCAGGAGCCTGGACCACCGGGCCGAGGATCTGGACGACCAGATTTACGTTGCGGTGGCCGGCAAGGAGGTGGTCGGCTTTGTCATGGTTGGCGCCTCGCGCGAGACATTTGCGCCGTGGGACGCCGAGATCAGCATGGTCTATGTCCTCAAGGAGCACCGGGGCGTCGGTGTCGGCCGGACGTTGATGAAGACGGCGGCGGATCACTGCATCCGGCGCGCCATGTTCTCCGGTGGTCTCTGGGTATTGCGCGACAACGGGCCGGCCCGGGACTTTTACGAGGCGCTTCAGGGCGAACATGCGGGCCGGAAGGCCGACGGAGTGGGGGGCAGGGTTGTTCCTCTGGTCGGCTATTTCTGGCGCGACATGGCCACGCTGGCGGAGCGCGCAACGCCCAGGGTGGAGATTGGCGGCATCTAGCGGCCGGCGCAGGGATACCCTCCACCGGCCACAATACCCGGCCAACCGGCCCGTTTTTTCCTTGGCCTTTGCCCCGGCATGTCCATTGCCTTGCGCCTGCGCCGTGGTTACGGACTAGCCACCAGAAGCAGCAATCGCCGCGCTGTGGCGCACTCGACCGGATATGGGTCCGGGACTAGGGTCGCCGCCAAATGCTGGCGCGGAGAGGTCAAAGGAGCCGTCCATGAACTTCGAATTCAGTGACAAGACAAAGGATTATATCCGCCGCGTTTCGGACTTCATGGACAGGCACGTCTATCCGAATGTGGAGACCTTCCATAAACAGCATGAGGCGGGCGACCGCTGGACGACGCCGCAGATCGTTCACGACCTGAAGGCGCTGGCCAGGAAGGAAGGCCTCTGGAACATGTTCATGCCCCCCTCGGAGCATGATGACGACGAGTTCCACGGCGCCGGTCTTACCAACCTGGAATACGCGCCGCTCTCCGAACTGATGGGCCGCGTGTCCTTCGCCTCGGAAGTCTTCAACTGCTCCGCGCCCGACACCGGAAACATGGAAGTGTTCCACCGCTACGGCACGAAGGAGCAGAAGCAGAAGTGGCTGAAGCCGCTGATGAACGGCGAGATCCGCTCCGCCTTCCTCATGACCGAGCCGCAGGTCGCTTCTTCGGACGCCACGAACATCGAGACGCGCATCGAGCGCAAGGGCGATGAATACGTCATCAACGGACGCAAATGGTGGTCGTCCGGCGTTGGAGACAGCCACTGCAAGGTCGCCATCGTCATGGGCAAGACGGATCCGTCCGCCGCCCGCCACAAGCAACAGTCCCAGATCATCGTCCCGCTCGACACGCCCGGCGTGAAGGTGCTGCGCATGCTTCCGGTGTTCGGCTATGACGACGCGCCGCACGGCCATGCCGAAGTGCTGCTGGAAAACGTGCGCGTACCGGTCACCAATATGCTGCTGGGCGAAGGCCGCGGCTTCGAGATCGCCCAGGGCCGTCTCGGGCCGGGCCGCATCCACCACTGCATGCGCACCATCGGCGCGGCGGAAGTGGCCCTCGAGAAAATGTGCAAGCGCCTGCTCAGCCGTACGGCGTTCGGCAAGAAGGTGGCCGAGCAGTCGGTCTGGGAACAGCGCATTGGCGAAGCCCGCACCGATATCGAGATGTGCCGGCTGCTGACCCTGAAGGCGGCGTTCATGATGGACACCGTCGGCAACAAGGTCGCCGCCAACGAGATCGCGATGATCAAGGTCGCGGCCCCCCGCATGGCCTGCAAGATCATCGACGAGGCGATCCAGGCGCATGGCGGCGGCGGCGTAACGTCCGACTTCGGTCTCGCGCGCTCCTATGCCTCGATCCGCACCCTCCGCCTCGCGGATGGTCCGGACGAAGTGCACTGCCGCGCCATTGCCCGAAACGAGTTCAAGAAATACCGCGACAACGCCTACGCCAAGGACGTTGACGCCGAGAAGCAGACGGAAGTGGTCGGCTCGCGCTGATCTCGTCCGGGCTGGATAATCCGGGTCCCGGCGGCCTTCCGGTCGCCGGGACCTTGCGTTTTCAGCCGCCGAATCGCGGCGAATCGCCTGCATGACGGGCGCGATCCGTCCGCCCAAGGGGCTCGGCAGGCGCCGCTTATGTGCTAGTGGGGCGATGTGCGGCCAAATAGTTGGTGATGGGGCGAGCCATTTATTCTAATGGTCCGCGGACTCGCCGCAGATTCTGTGGCTGGTGGAAGGACCAGAGATGAAGACCGGCAAGACGTTCGCTGAACTCGCGGTGGGGATGACCTACTCGATCTCCAACACGGTGACCGAGCAGGACGTGGTCGACTTTGCCCGCGTTTCCGGCGACCATAACCCGATCCACCTCGACGAGGAGTACGCCAAGACCACCGTGTTCGGCACGCGCGTGGCGCACGGCGCGCTCACGGCGTCTTACGTGTCGGCCATCCTTGGCAACAATCTCCCGGGTCCCGGCGCGATCTTCACCGACATGTCGATGACGTTCAAACGGCCGGTGAAGATCGGCGACACGGTGACCGCGACGGCCGAAGTGATCGAGTTGATCGAACGCGGCTATCGCGTGATCCTTTCCGTGAAATGCGAAGTGGACGGGAAGCTCGTCATGAAGGGCGAAGCCAAGGTGACTGTCCCAAGCGGCAAGCCGGCATAGCGGCAGGCGCATGCGCGTATTCGACGCCAGCACGACGCTGCCTGCGAATGGGAAGTCGGCCGCGATTGCGCTGGGAAACTTCGACGGCCTGCACGCAGGCCACCGCGCGGTGATCGCAGATGCGCAGCAGGCCGCGAGACAGGCTGGCGCGCCGGTGGGGGTGGCGACGTTCGAGCCTGCGCCACGGCGATACTTCCAGCCGTCTGCCCCGCCATTCCGCCTGATGACGCCGCGCCGCCGGGAGCTGGAGCTGGCCGCGATCGGCGTCGATGTCTGCTACCTCCTTGCGTTCGACGCCGGCATGGCCGCGATGACAGACCGCGAATTCGCCAGCGGCGTTCTCAAGGACCGTCTTGATACGCGCGCCGTAAGCGTCGGCTTCGACTTCCGCTTCGGCCACAACCGCGTTGGCGACGCGGCGGGGCTGGTCAGGCTGGGCAAGGAGTTTGGCTTCGAGGGGCGGATCGTTCCTGAAGTCTCTCTCGATGGTGAGAAAGCCTCGTCCACGGCCATCCGCGAAATGATCCAGCGCGGAGACATGGCGGAAGCCGGCGCGGCGCTGGGCGGATACTGGATCACCGACGCGATCGTCGAGCATGGAGAGAAGCGCGGCCGCACGCTGGGCTTCCCTACGGCGAACCTGCACCTCGGCGAAATCGTCCACCCGGCGCATGGCGTTTATTCCGTCTGGGCGCGGACGGAGGAAGAGACCCTCTGGCGGCCAGGCGTCGCGAGTTTTGGCAGAACTCCGACCACCGGCTTGCGCGACCCGCTTCTGGAAGTGGTGATTTTCGACTGGTCCGGCGATCTCTACGACCGCCGGCTCCATGTCGCGTTCGCGAAATTCCTGCGGCCAGAGGTGAAATTCCCCGATATCGACGCGCTCGTCTCCCAGATGAACCAGGACGCGGCGGCCGCGCGGGCTGTGCTGTCTGGCTTGCCGCGCCCGCGCAACTGATCTTCACTGCCATACCTTGTCCCGGCGCGATGGCGTCACCGGAGCGACTTCATGAAGCCCACCCATCTGCTCGTCACGGCAATGGCGGCGTGCTGGTTCGCCGGCGCAGCGGCGCTGGCGGCGCCTCCCGCAACTCCGCCGTCCAGCACGGCGCCGGCGGCTGCGGGCGGGCTGATCGATCATTACGATGAAGCGGCGATCCGCGAGATGGTCGCCCAGATGGGGCACAAGGTGGTCCGTACGGCCGACCAGGGCGACGACCGGCCATTCCTCGTCATGGAGACCAAGACCGGCGAGCTGGTCGCGGCGCTTGCGACGGCCTGCCATGGCGACGGCCCGAAGCGCCTTTGCCAGGGCATCCAGCTGATCGTCGACATGGTCCCGCCGGAGGACGCCAACGCCGAGGGGCTGGTCGAGGAATTCAACGGCACCTACGCCGCCGCGAAGTTCTTCTATGTCGACGGCAAGGTGCGCCTCAGCCGCTACATCATTCTCGACGACGGAATCACCCGCAAGAACTTTCAGGCGAATGTCGACGTGATGGTCGAAATCGCCGACCTGGTGAAGAAAGAGATGACCAGCGGATAGGGGCCGCCCAGGCCCCCTGAAACGGCCTCTTGGCGAATGGGTTGCGCCGCTGGTATGAGCACTGCGTGACTCGGCAGGCGATCCTTCGAATTATGGGCCCGGCGCGCGCGTGATGACGCGCGACGCCGGGAAAGTCGTATCCGCCCAAGGCCATAACCCCTGAAACGACGCCCAGACCTCCGAGCGAAACCCCATGAGCAAAGACAAGCCCGAAAAAGACCGGCCTGAAGCAGCCAATCCTTACAAGGACACGCTGTTCCTGCCGAAGACCGATTTCCCCATGCGGGGCGGCCTCCCCCAGCAGGAGCCCGTGCGCCTCGCCCGCTGGGAGAAAGAAAAACTTTACGAACAACTCCGCGCGCAATCGAAGGGCCGCAAGGCCTTCATGCTGCACGACGGTCCGCCCTATGCGAACGGCCACATCCACATCGGCACGGGGATGAACAAGATCCTCAAGGACTTCGTGGTCCGCACCCACCAGATGATGGGCTTCGACGCCAACTACGTCCCCGGCTGGGACTGCCACGGCCTGCCCATCGAGTGGAAGGTCGAAGAGGATTTCCGCGCCAACAACAAGCAGAAGCGCGATGTCCCCACCGCCGAGTTCCGTAAGGCCTGCCGCGACTACGCCCAGCACTGGATCGACGTGCAGCGCAGCGAGTTCAAGCGCCTCGGCGTCGTCGGCGACTGGAACGATCCCTACCTGACGATGGCCTATTCCTCGGAAGCGGCCACCGTTCGCGAATTCCTCAAGGTGGCGATGTCGGGCCAGCTCAAGCGTGGCGCCAAGCCGGTGATGTGGTCGCCGGTCGAACAGACCGCGCTGGCTGAAGCCGAGATCGAATACGAGGACAAGAAGGCAACGACGATCTGGGTGAAGTTTCCTGTCGTCAGCGGCCCGAACGAACTGGTCGGCGTGCCTGTCGTCATCTGGACCACCACGCCCTGGACGATCCCCGCCAACCGCGCGATTTCGTTCAACCCCGAGATCGAGTACGGGCTCTATGAATGCTCGGCGCTTGAAGAGGGTCTTGCGTTCGAGCCCTGGATCAAGCCGGGCGACAAAATCATCCTCGCCGACAAGCTGAGCGAAAGCGTGATGAAGGCCGCGAAGGCGGCCTCATGGAAGCGGCTCTCCGCCGTCGATCCCGCCGGTCTCGTTTGCGCCCATCCGCTGCGCGACGCGGGCCTCGGCGGTTACGCCTTCGACGTCCCGTTGCTCGCGGGCGATCATGTCTCCGACGACACCGGCACGGGATTCGTTCACACCGCGCCCGGCCATGGCGAGGACGATTACAACGTCTGGATCGCCAGCGGCCACAAGAACACCGACATCCCCGACACGGTCGACGCCTTCGGCCGCTACACCAAGGAATGCCCCGGCTTCGATGGCCTCGAGATCATTCGCCTCGAGGGCAAGAAGCGCGGCGAGGACGGGCCCGCCAACAAGGCAGTGATCGAGAAGCTGGTCGAGGCGGGCAACCTCTTGGCGCGCGGCCAGACGGTTGTGCGCGACGCCATCTCGTGGCGCTCCAAGGCGCCGGTCATCCGGCGGGCGACGCCGCAATGGTTCATCGCCATGGATGTGCCCCTGAAGGATGGCCGCACGCTGCGCGAAACGGCGTTGGCCGCCATCGACCAGACCAGCTTTACGCCGGAGCGCGGCCGCGACCGCCTTCGCTCCATGGTCGAGGACCGGCCCGACTGGCTGATCTCGCGCCAGCGCGCCTGGGGCGTGCCGCTCACCCTGTTCGTCAACAAGGAGACCGGCGAGATCCTGAAGGACGACGCCGTCAACGCGCGCATCGCTGCTGCAGTCGAGCAGGGCGGGGCGGATGCCTGGTTCGGCGCCGAAGCGGCGACCTTCCTTGGCAATGGTCACGACGCGGCGAAGTACGAGAAGATCAACGACATCCTCGATGTCTGGTTCGACAGCGGCACAACGCACGCCTTCACGCTGGAAGATCGCAAGCTGAAATGGCCGGCGGACCTCTATCTCGAAGGGTCCGACCAGCACCGCGGCTGGTTCCAGTCCTCGCTGCTGGAAAGCTGCGCGACGCGCGGCCGGGCGCCCTACGACGCGATCCTTACCCACGGCTTCGTCGTGGCGCAGGATGGCCGCAAGATGTCGAAGTCGCTCGGCAACACGATCGCGCCGCAGGAAGTCTGCGACAAGTACGGCGCCGATATCCTGCGTATCTGGGTGGCCTCGTCGGACTTCACCGACGATCCTTCCTTTGGGCCGGACATCATCACGGCCAACGTCGAAACCTATCGCAAGCTGCGTAACACGATGCGCTATCTGCTCGGCGCACTTGAAGGTTTTGATGACAAGGAGCGTGTGACGCGCGACCAGATGCCGGGGCTGGAGCGCTGGGTGCTGCATCGTCTTGCAGAACTCGATGTTCTGGTGCGCGACGCTTTCACGACCTACGACTTCAAGGCTGCGTTCCACGCGCTGCTGAACTTCTGCACCATCGATCTTTCGGCGGTCTATTTCGACATCCGCAAGGACAGCCTCTATTGCGACGCGCCGTCCTCGCTGCGCCGCCGCGCCTGCCGCACGGTGATGGACGAAATCTTCAAGCGGCTGGCCATCTGGTTTGCGCCGGTGATGGTGTTCACCTGCGAGGAAGCCTGGGAGTTCCGTTATCCGGGCGCGTCGACCGTGCATCTGGAAGTCTTCCCGGAGACCGGCGCCGACTGGCTGGACAAACCGCTGGCCGAAAAGTGGGCCGGTATCTTCGCCGTTCGCAGTGCGGTGACCGGAGCGCTTGAGGTCGAGCGTCGTGAAAAACGGATCGGCTCTTCTCTTGAAGCCGTGGTCGAGGTCACGGTTGCGGATCCGGAGATGCTTGCGGCCTTCGCTGGCGAGAATGCGGCGGACCTCTTCATCACCTCGGGCGCCGAACTCAAGGCGGGGGCGGTTGCAGACGATCAAGTCGCCACAGTCGTCTCCACGCGCGCGCCGGGCGTCAAATGCGCCCGCTCCTGGAAATACTTCGATCCCGCGACAGCGGACCCGGACTTCCCGGACATCACGCCCCGAGACGCGGATGCCGTTCGCGAGTATCGTGGCCTCGCTCCGCGGCAAGGCAAGGGAAGCGCGTGATGGAAAGCATGAACTTCCTGCCCCGGGACAAGGTTACACGGGAATGGCGCTGGGGTCTGCCTCTGGTCGCCGGCATCATCGTGCTGGACCAGATCGCCAAGGCGATTGTCCTGACGACGCCGGCCTTCAACGCGCAGACCTGTCTCGCCGGCAATGTCGCCTGTGGCCAGATCCCGTTGCTGGGGTTCTTCAACCTCACCATGACCTGGAATCACGGCGTCAGCTTCGGCGCCCTTCAGGCCGAAGGCCTGGCCCGCTGGGGGCTTTTTGGTCTCACCAGCCTTATTGCTGTCGGATTCACGGTGTGGCTTCTCCGGGCCGAACGCTGGATGACCGCGCTGTCGCTGTCCCTGGTGATCGGCGGCGCCGTCGGCAATCTGGTGGACCGGGCCCGGTTCGGCGCCGTAGTGGACTTTCTGGACTTCTCGGGGCTGTATTTCCCGTGGATTTTCAATGTCGCAGATGCGTCAATTACGGTAGGAGCAGCCTTCCTGCTGCTGGATCAATTGCTGGCGGGCCGAAAGCCGCGCAGCTAAACTCGGCGGGCCATACGTTCCGGGGACGCCCACCCCAGAGGAGACCAAAGTCGTGAAGCGTATCCAAGCCGCCATCCTCGCCTCGGCCTCGCTGGCCGCCCTCGGAGGATGCTCCTCGCTGATGGGAACAGGCACGCCGGACGAATTCCGCGTCGTTCGCAAGGCCCCGCTGACCATTCCGCCGGACTACAACCTGCATCCGCCCAAGCCGGGCGAAAGCCGTCCGCAGGAACTGGAGCCGGACGCCCAGGCCCGCGTCGCGCTGTTCGGCCAGGATTTCGGCAAGAACGCCAGCGAGGGTGAAAAGCTTCTGGTCAAGCAGGCGGGCGGCGACACGGTCGACCGCACGGTCCGCTCCGAAGTCGACTACGACAGCGCGCAGATCTTGCGGAAGTCGAACAGCTTCGCGGATGAAATCCTGAATTTCGGCCGCAAACCGTCGGCCGCCGTCGTCGATCCCGCCACCGAGGCTGCGCGCCTGAAGACGGAAGAAGCGGACAATGCGGATCTGACGGGCGACCAGCCGGTCATCATCAAGCGCAAGAGCAGCGGCAAGCTTCCCGGGCTCTAGGCCGCGGCGCTGAACCGTTGTGCGGCGCACAAGATGCGCTCTCGCGCCTGATTCAATTGCAATTCACGGGTCGCATTTCGTTGCGATCCGGGCATGATTGGAATCGGCGCCGACGGTGCTGGCGCCAGAGGAGGACAGGCGATGAAGCTGGGCCCAATCAGCCACGGCATACGCAGCGCGCTTGCGGCCGCGGGCCTGGCCGCGTGTCTGGCCGCCGCGCTGGTTTCCGGCGCCGTCGCCCAAGCGCCGCCAGCCTCGCAGCAGGCCGAATGGTCGCCTGAAACCTTCGAACTTTCCAACGGCATGCAGGTTGTCGTCCTGCCGGACCACCGCGCGCCGGTGGTTACGCACATGATCTGGTACAAGGTCGGTTCGGCCGACGAGGTGAAGGGCAAGTCCGGGCTGGCGCACTTCCTCGAACACCTGATGTTCAAGGCCACTGACAAGATCCCGGCCGGGGAATACTCGAAAATCGTCGCCCGCAACGGCGGCCAGGACAACGCCCAGACCAGCCTCGACTACACGACCTACTACTTCCGCGTCGCCAAGGACCGTCTGCCGCAGATGATGGAGATGGAGGCGGACCGCATGGTGCACCTGAAGCTCGGCGAGAACGAAGTCGCCTCCGAGCTGAAAGTCGTCATGGAAGAGCGCCGCCAGAACGTCGAAAGCGAGCCGGGCTCGCTGTTGCAGGAAAAAGTCTCGGCCGCACTCTACGACGGAAACCCCTACGGGATTCCGGTCATTGGTCACATGAACGAGGTTGCGAAACTCACCCGCGCCGATGCGGTGAAGTGGTACGACACCTGGTACGGCCCGGAGAACGCCATCCTCGTTGTGGCGGGAGACATCACCGCCGCCGAACTGAAGCCGCTGGCGGAAAAGATCTACGGATCGATCAAGCCGAAGGGCAATCTGAAAGTCCGCTCCCGCCCGCCGGTCAAGCCGCTGACGGCCTCAACCGAGGTCTCGCTGGCCGATCCGAAAGTCCGCCAGCCTGACTGGAGCCGCCACTGGCTCGGCGTCGCCGAAGGCGATCCCCAGGAAGAGGCGCTGGAGGTCGGCCTGCAGGTGCTCGGCGGCGGACGCACCAGCCGGCTCAACCGTGAGCTGGTCGAGAACCAGAAGATCGCCGTGGCGGCGTATGCCGGCATGGACACGCAGCTCGGCCGCGGCACCATCACGGTCGGCGCATCTCCCGCGCCCGGCCACAAGCTCGACGAGATGAAGCCGGCCGTCGAAGCCGTGGTGACGAAGTTCCTTCAGGAAGGTCCCAACAGCAAGGAACTGGAGCGGGCCAAGTCCAACATCGCCGCGTCCGCCATCTTCGCGCGCGACAGCCAGGTGGCGATGGCGAACTGGTACGGCTCGCTGCTGGTCATCGGCCAGAGCGTCGACCGTATCGAGCACTGGGACGATCGCATCCGCGCGGTCACGGCGGATCAGGTGAAGGCGGCGATGAACGCCTACATGAAATCGCCCCACGTCGATGCCGAGCTGATGCAGGGAGGCGAACAATGATGCGCGCGCTGGTTCTCGCTTCTCTCGCGCTTGCGCTGGCGTCCTGTGCGCCGAAGACGGAAGACAAGGCCGCGCCCGCGACCGCCCAGGCCATCTCGGAGACCGCGGCGCCGAGCGAGGGCAAGGACACCTCGGCGCTCGCCAATATCCAGGTGGTCACCTCGCCGGGCGGCGTGACGGCCTGGCTGGTCACGGAAAAGTTCGTGCCCACCATCGCGCTTCAGGTCGCCTGGAAAGCCGGCTCGACCGCCGAACCGGCGGGCAAGGAAGGCGCCGCCTGGATGCTCGGCTACATGATGAACGAAGGCGCCGGCACGCTCGACAGCCAGGCCTTCGGAACGCGCATGGAAGAGCTGAACATGTCGTTCGGCTGCGAGGTCGGCGAAGACTGGACCGGCTGTTCCATGTCGACGCTCAAGGACACCGCCTCGGACGCCTTCGAGATGGCGCGCATGGCGTTCGCCGAAACGCGCTTCGACGCCGAACCGATCGAGCGCGCCCGCCGCGAACTCAATGTCACGCTGGAGCAGGAAAAGGTCGACCCCGGCACGATGGGGATGCGGGCGCTCAACAAGATCCTTATGCCGGGGCATCCGTATGCGCGCTATCCCACGCACGACACGGTGGCGAAGATCACGCGTGACGACCTGATCAACCTGAAGAACCAGCTGATGACCAAGGACCGCCTGATCGTGACGGTGGTCGGCGACATCACGGCGGAAGAACTCAAGCCCCAGCTAGACCGGATGTTCGGCGCCCTTCCGGCGACATCCACATTGCCGCACGTCGCCGACGTCGTGGCGCCTCCGGCGCCGCCGGAGCCGGTGGTCGTCGATCTGCCGATCCCGCAGACGCTGGTGTTGTTCTCCGGGCCGGGCTTCCAGCGCAAGGATCCGGACTTCTATACGGCCTATGTGCTGAACTACATTCTCGGCGGCGGCGGGTTCTCGTCGCGCCTGATGGACGATATCCGCGAAAAGCGCGGCCTGACCTACGGCATCGGCACGGGGCTTTCGGTTCAGCAGCATCTCTGGCGCTGGACCGGCAGCGCCTCCACGAAGAATGCAAGCGCCTCGGAAGTGGTGAAACTGATCCGGGCGGATATCGCCCGCCTCGGATCGGAAGGCCCGACCGAAAAGGAAGTGGCTGACGCCAAGGCCTACATCACCGGCGCCTATCCGCTGAATTTCGATTCAAACGCAAAGATCGCCAGCAATCTCATGCAGGTGCGCGAGGACGACCTTGGCGTGAACTACATCGCCAACCGCAACGATCTGATCAACGCGGTGACGATGGACGACCTGAAGCGTGTCGCCGCGACCTACCTGAAGGGCAATGCCTTCACCTTCGTCGAGGTCGGGCAGCCTAAGTAGTCTCTTTGACCTGGTGAACTCACCGCTTTGTGGGGCTGGGGACTGCCAGCAGGCCGGTTGAAAGGCTAGGCTGCCCTTCATGGCCGACTCGTCCACAACCAGCCCGCGCGCAGGCCGGATTCAGCGCCTGCCGCCCGATGCGGTGAACCGCATCGCCGCGGGCGAAGTGATCGAGCGGCCCGGCGCTGCGGTGAAGGAACTGGTTGAAAATGCGCTGGACGCTGGCGCACGTTCTATCCGCATCCGGATCGAGCGGGGCGGGCTGCAGCGCCTCCTGGTCGAGGACGATGGCCACGGCATGAACGCCGAAGAGCTGGCGCTCGCGGTCGAGCGTCACGCAACATCCAAGCTGTCGGCGGACGAAGAAGGCCGTATCGATCTTCTGAATATCCGCACGATGGGATTTCGGGGCGAAGCGCTGCCATCGATCGGTTCGGTCTCCCGTCTCTCGATCGTGTCGCGCACTGCCGAAGGCGCATCGGCCAATGAGCTTGAGGTGGAGGGTGGTCAGGTCTCCGGCCCGAAGCCGGCCGCATGGCAGGGTCTCGCGGGTCACGGTACGCGGGTCGACGTTCGCGACCTCTTCTTTGCGACGCCCGCGCGGCTCAAGTTCATGAAGTCCGAACGCGCCGAGGCGCTGGCGGTCGCCGATGCGGTGCGCCGTCTCGCGCTCGGCCGGCCCGACGTGGCGTTCCATCTCGAGAGTGAGGACCGCACCGTCCTTCGCCTTCAGGCCGAAAGCGGCGATCCGGCCGAGGCGCGGCTCCGTCGCCTGTCGGCGATCCTCGGCCGCGAATTCCGCGACAACGCGATCGCCATCGACGCCGAGCGGGAGGGCGTCCAGGTCGCCGGGTTCGCCGGGTTGCCAACGTTCAATCGCGGCAGCGCGCAGCACCAGTATCTCTTCGTCAACGGCCGTCCGGTGAAGGACCGGCTGCTGACCGGCGTGATCCGCGCCGCCTATGCCGACTTTCTGGCGCGGGACCGGCATCCGATGGCGGCGCTGTTCGTCGACCTTCCACCCACCGAAGTCGACGTCAACGTGCACCCGGCGAAAACGGAAGTCCGGTTTCGTGATGCGGCGGGCGTGCGCGGCCTGATGATCGGCGCGCTCCGGCACGGCCTGGCCGGGGCAGGCCACAGGGCGAGCACCAGCGTCGCCGGGGCGGCCCTCGGCGCTGCCCGCCCGGCGGTCGCGCCCTTGCCGTGGACGCGCTCCGGCGCCGCGTCATGGTCCCCAGCGCCAGCTCCGTCGCCCGGCGTGCAGGACAACGAAACCGCGTCCTTCGAGGCCTTCTCCGGCCAGCCCAGCGCGCGGCTGGAACCAGTCGCGGCCGAACCGCCGGGCGAAACACCGCCCCTCGGCGTCGCCCGCGCACAGCTGCACGAGACCTATATCGTCGCACAGACAGCCGACGGCATGGTGATCGTCGACCAGCACGCCGCGCACGAGCGTCTGGTCTACGAACGCATGAAAGCCGAGATGGCGGGCTCGGGCGTGCGCCGGCAGGGCCTGCTGATCCCGGAAATCGTCGAGCTGGGCGAAGATGAAGCCGACCGCGTTCTCGCGCGCGCCGGCGAGCTGATGGAGATGGGCCTCGAGGTCGAGCCGTTCGGCCGCGGCGCCGTCGCCGTGCGCGCGACGCCCGCCTTGTTCGGTCCGATGGACGCAAAGGGTCTGATCCGCGACCTCGCCGACGACTTCGCGGACTATGAGGCCGGCCTCTCGCTCAAGGAGCGCATGGAGGAGGTCATGGGCAACATGGCTTGCCGCGGCTCTGTCCGCGCCGGCCGCCGCCTCACCGGCGAGGAGATGAACGCGCTGCTCCGCCAGATGGAGGCGACGCCGCACTCCGGCCAGTGCAACCACGGCCGCCCGACCTATGTGGAGCTGAAACTGGCGGATATCGAACGGCTGTTCGGGCGCCGCTAGGCCGCCGTGACGCACGCCCGCACCGGCGCGAACGTCATGCGGTGCTCCGGGCACGGACCCAGCTCCCGCAACGCCGCCAGATGCTGCGGCACGCCATAGCCCTTGTGCTTCGAAAACCCGTAACCCGGATACCGTCCGCACAGCTCGACCATGAGGGCGTCCCGCGCCGTCTTGGCGAGGATCGAGGCGGCGGAGATAGCTGGCTCCAGCCCGTCGCCGCCCACGATCGTCCGCACGGCGCAGGGCAGCGGCGGCGGGTCGTTGCCGTCCACCAGGGCCAGCGCAGGCGCGCCCGCGACCGCCGCCATCGCGCACATGGCGTCGTAGGCCCGCTGCATGGCGAGGAAATTGGCCTGGCGGATGTTGAGCTGGTCGATCTCCGCGGCGCTGGCCCAGCCCACGCCCCACGCGACGGCCCGGACCTTGATCTTCACCGCCAGACTGTCGCGCTGCGCCTCGGTCAGAAGCTTGGAATCGTTGAGGCCGCGGATTTTCGGCTTTACCGCCAGGATCACGGCCGCAGCGCAGACCGGCCCGGCCAGCGGACCTCGCCCGGCCTCGTCGATCCCGCACACGAGTTCCTCAACCGCCATGAAGGGGTTAGACACGAGTCCCCCACCGCCAGACAACCCGGAGACCCGCCATGTCCACAGCTCCGACCACCGCAGAGGTCATCCGCATCGAACAAAACGGCGGGCCCGAGGTGATGCGCTTCGAAACCGTCGACCTGCCGCCGCCCGGCCCGGGACAGGTGCTGCTGCGCCAGACCGCCATCGGCCTCAACTTCATCGACGTCTATGTCCGCACCGGCCTCTACCCGGCCAAACTGCCCACCGTGCTCGGCGCCGAGGGCGCGGGCGTCGTCGAAGCGCTGGGCGAGGGCGTGGACCACCTGAAGCCGGGCGACCGTGTGGTCTACAATGGCGGGCAGGGCGCCTACGCTTCGCGCCGCCTCTTCGCCGCCGACCGGCTGGTGAAGTTGCCGGACTTCGTGACGGACGAGGACGCCGCCGCCGTCTTCCTCAAGGGCCTCACCGCCTGGATGCTGCTGTTCGAGATCCGCCAGCCGAAGCCGGGCGAGACGATCCTGGTCTGGGCGGCCGCCGGCGGCGTCGGCTCGCTGCTGGTGCCGTGGGCCAATGCGCTGGGCGCGCGCGTCATCGGCGTTGTCTCCACCGCCGACAAGGCTGCGCTGGCGAAAGGCTATGGCTGCGACGAGGTGGTGCTGGCCAGCGAAGATGTCGCGGCGCGCGTGCGCGAGCTGACCGGCGGCGCCGGCGTACCGGTCTCCTACGACAGTGTCGGCAAGTCCTCCGCCGAGGCGAGCCTCAAGTCGCTGGCGCCGAAAGGCTGGTGGATCACCTTCGGCAACGCTTCGGGCCCGGCCGATCCGGTTGCGCCCGCGCGGCTCAACCAGGGCGGCTCGCTGGTGATGACGCGTCCCGGCCTCTTCCACTTCACGCAGAAGCGCGCCGACCTCGAACGTGGCGCCGCGGCGCTCTGGGGCGCGATGCGCTCCGGCGCCGTGAAGGCCGACGTGCGCCAGCGCTTTCCGCTGAAGGACGCCGCCGAAGCCCACCGCGCGCTTGAGGCGCGCAAGACAACGGGCGCCACGGTGCTGCTGCCCTAGACGGTCTGCCTGAGGAATCTCACCCGAGCCGCGCCATAGATCCGTTCGTCCAGCACGGTCCACCCCGCCGTCTCCGGTGCGGGCTCCTCGGCGCCGGTCTCCGCGATCACCAGTGCGTCCGCCGTGATCCAGGCGCCGCGCACCAGTTGCTCCAGGGCGGGCGGCACAAGGTTGTAGGCGTAGGGCGGGTCCATGAAGACCACGTCGAACGGCGCGCCCACGCCAGCAGGCTTGGGCCCCAGGTCCACGGCCGAGCGCCGGTGGATGCGCGTGCAGCCGAACAGCTGGAACGTCTCGATGTTGTCGCGGATGCAGCCGCGCGCCGAACTCTCGGTCTCCACGAACAGGCAGAAGGCCGCGCCCCGAGAGATCGCCTCGAAGCCCAGCGCGCCCGATCCGGCGAAGGCGTCGATCACCCGCGCGCCCTCCAGCGATGGCGCCCAGTCGGCATGGGCCAGCACATTGAAGATGGATTCCCGCGTCCGGTCCGAAGTCGGGCGCGTCGTCTTGCCCTCCGGCGTCCGGATCGCCCGTCCCCTGAATTTTCCGCCCACGATGCGCATGGCGAGCGCTTAGCACCCCTGCGCCGCATTGTGCACTGGCTAGATTGCCCGCTCCGGGGCTCGCGGGTGCGCAATGCCGCGTGCTAAGGCTCGCCCCATGACCACGGCGTTCGACGACGAGATGATGCTCCGGGCCATCGCGCTTGCGGAGGCTGCGGCCGGCGCGGGCGAAGCCCCCATCGGTGCCGTCGTCGCCGACCCGGCCAGCGGCGAGATCGTCGGCGAAGCCTTCAACCGGCCGATCGGTCTCTCCGATCCCACGGCGCACGCCGAAATTCTCGCGCTGCGCGCCGCCGCCGCGAAGCTGGGCAATTATCGCCTGCCGGGCCTTGTGCTGTTCGTCACGCTGGAGCCGTGCGCCATGTGCGCCGGCGCCATTTCGCACGCGCGCATTTCGAGGCTGGTCTATGGTGCGCAGGACGCCAAGGGCGGCGCAGTCGACAACGGCCAGCGCTTCTTCACGCAGCCTACCTGCCATTCGAGACCTGAGGTTGTCGGGGGATTGATGGCGGACCAGTCGTCGGCGCTGCTGAAGGATTTCTTCCGCGCGCGGCGTGGCTGATTTCTAGCGCGACGGATCGGGCGCGCGGCCGGCGAACATCGGCTTGTATTGCGGTTTCAGGTCAGCGGCGAAAACCGACTGCTGCACGGCGAAGCGGTACGCGCCTTCCGAGTTGGGGCCAACCGAATAGGGCGGGTAGTACACATAGACGCCGCCGAACTTGTCCGGCTGGTCGGAGGGCGCAAGCGCCAGCACGGCGGCCTCGGTCTTGGCGTTGGCGTTGGGGCCCGCGCAGACGATGGGATCGTCGAAGATCGTCTTGGAATGGATGCGGTCCAGCTTGGCGTATTTCAGCTCCTCGCAGATGCCGATAACCATCGCGGGCGATAGCAGCCCGCCGGCGTCCATCATGTCGGAAACCTTGATCGGAGCGCCGCCCGCCGCCGGCGCGATGTGGCTGTCGAAAAACAGGTTTGGGTGCGCCCCGCCATTGTATTCGATTTCTTCCCCCGCGAGGCTGACGAGGCCCGCGGCCTTCGCCGTGTAGACCCAGCGTATCCGCACGCTCCAGGGCTGCGCCGTCTCGCCCTTCGCCGTCAGCCGCTCGTGCTCGGATTCGGCGTTCGCCTTCATGTGGCTCAGGGTGCGCTGCGCGTCCTCGCGCAGATACTGGATCACCGGATCGTTGGGCGGCGCGTCCGGAAGATCGGCGTGGAACTTCAGCGCGTCATCCTCGAACGACAGGTCGTTGGAGCCCGCCTGAGCCGTGCTCACCGTGGGATCGCTGTCCGTGTCGGTCTGTTTGGGCGGAGGCGCCTGGGCAAGTTGTGTCGGCGCCTGAGCGGGCGCTGCGGGCGCGTTGCTGGCCATGTCGGGCCCGAAGATCGCCGAAGGCGGCTCGGGCGGCGTCTTGCCCGTCTCGTGCTTCGCCGGTTTGGAGACCAGAAGGCCGGCGGCGACCAGCGCGGCGATGATCGCCACGGCCACGACGACGACGGTGATTCTGGACGCCTTCAGCGCCATGCCTGCCTCCCGGATTCGGCCCAACCCGCCCCGTTATCGGCTAAATGAGCGCTGCGATGAAGGCCCAGCCTGCAAACAACAGCAATCCGGCCTCCCGGTTGGCCCGGAACAGGGCGAGCGCGAGGGCGCCATCGTCGGCCCTCAGTCGAATCGCCTGCTGCGCCAGATGCAGCGCGAATGGCAGCGTCGCGGCGGCGCCTGTCCAGCCGTGCGCCATCCATCCCGCCGTCGCCGCGATGGCCGCACAGAGCATATAGATCACGGCCACTGCTGGTTTGACTTGCGAGCCGAAGCGCCGCGCGGTGGACTTCACGCCAATCAGCGCGTCGTCTTCCTTGTCCTGGATGGCGTAGATCGTGTCATAGCCCAGCGTCCAGAAAATCAGCGCGAGATAGAGCACGAGATCGGGCGGTCGGATCGCGCCGTGTGTCGCCGCGATGGCGACGAGCACGCCCCAGTTGAACGTGAGGCCCAGCCAGATCTGAGGCCACCAGGTGATGCGCTTCATCAGCGGATAGAGCGCCACCATGGGGATCGACCCGAGCGCGATGTACTCCGCGAAGCGCGGCAGCGCGAGAAGGACGGCAAGGCCGATCGCGCACTGCACCAGCAGCCACGCCCATGCCTGCTTCATGCTCACGGCGCCCGAGGGCAGCGGACGCAGGGCCGTCCGCGCCACCCTGGCGTCGATGTCGCGATCAAGAATGTCGTTGTACGTGCAGCCGGCGCCGCGCATGGCGACCGACCCGATGGCGAACAGCGCGGCCAGCACGCCGTCGTGCGCCGCGAAGCCCTCGTCCATCCGCGCAAAGCCCAGTCCCACGAAACAGGGCAGGCCCAGCAGCCAGAAGCCGATAGGGCGGTCGAACCGGGAGAGCTGCAGGTAGGGGCGGATCGCCCGAGGCGCGCGGTTCACCCAGCTTCCCCGCGCCGCATCGGCGGGGGCCTGTCTTGCTGCTGTGGCGGCTGGCTCGCTCACTGCCAGGCTGTCTCCCGTGTAATCTCCGGCCCTATGCGGGGGGACCGGGCCCCGATATAGCGCATGGCCATGAGCGCGACACCCCGCCTGTTCGTGGAGGCCGACCTCGCCGCGGGCGGGACGGCGGAGCTGTCGTCCGACCAGGCGCACTATCTGGGCCGGGTCATGCGGCTGGGTCCGGGGGACGCGGTGAAGCTGTTCAACGGCCGCGACGGGGAATTCGAGTGCCGGCTGGATCAGGTCGGCAAATCGGCGGCGGTGGTGCAGGTTATCCGGCAGACCCGTCCCCAGGTCACGACGCCGGATATCTGGCTGCTGTTCGCGCCCCTGAAGAAGACGCGGACCGATTTTGTGGTCGAAAAGGCCACCGAGCTGGGGGTCCGGGTCATCTGGCCGGTCCTCACCGAACGCTGCGAGGCGCAGGCGGTCAGGACCGACCGGTTATCCCGCATAGCCATCGAGGCCGCCGAGCAGACCGAGCGGATGGGTGTTCCCGAAGTTCGTCGTGAATTGAAGCTCGTCGACGTTGTCGCGAACTGGAAACCGGAACGGACGCTGTTGTTTTGTGACGAAATGGGCGAAGCGCCGTTGTTGTCAGACGCCGTCGCCGGCGCTGCGTCCGCCGCAATTCTGATCGGTCCGGAAGGTGGTTTCAGCCCCGACGAACGGAAGTTGATCCGTAACGGTCCCGGTGTTCGGCCGGCGACACTTGGACCCCGCATATTGCGCGCTGAAACGGCCGCCGTTGCGGCGCTCACGTTGTGGCAGGCCGCCGTTGGCGATTGGCGGAATCCATGAATTATGACCCGAACGTCGTCGACGTCGAACTGGCGCCAGCCCGTTACGCCGCCTATCTCATCGTGAAGTTCGTACAGGGCAGGGCGGAATGACGACACCCACTCGTGAAGTTGATGAAGCTGCGCCGCGCATTCACGACGTGCGGGAGTTGGTCGAGCGGTTGGCGAACGGCGCCAAGCCCGCCGCCGAATGGCGTATCGGAACGGAACACGAAAAGTTCGGTTTCGTCGAATCAACGTTGTCGCCGTTGCCGTACGAAGGACCGGCGTCGATCAGCGCCCTGCTGAACGGACTGGCGGACGCGTACGACTGGAGTCCGATCCAGGAGAACGGCCACATCATCGGTTTGAAAAAGAACGGCGCCAGCATCAGCCTGGAGCCCGGCGGTCAATTCGAACTGTCTGGTGCGCCGCTGGAGAACGTACACGAAACCTGTTCGGAAATTTCGGACCACCTGCGCGAAACTACCGCCGTCGCCGAACCAATGGGCGCTGCGTTTCTCGGACTTGGATTTTCGCCGATATGGTCGCTCGAACAAACGCCGATGATGCCGAAAGGCCGATACGGCATCATGCGTTCGTACATGACGAAGGTCGGACGTCTCGGACGTGAAATGATGTTCCGTTCGTGCACCGTTCAATCCAATCTGGACTTCGGTTCGGAAGCGGACATGACGACCAAACTTCGCGTCAGTCTTGCGCTACAACCGATCGCAACGGCGCTATTCGCCAACTCGCCGTTCGCTGAAGGTCGAACAAACGGATTCCGTTCGTACCGTTCGCATGTCTGGACGGACACCGATCCCGACCGCACCGGCATGTTGCCGTTCGCCTTCGACGAAGGCTTCGGTTTCGAACAGTATGTCGACTACGCACTCGACGTACCCATGTACTTCGCGCGACGCGGCGGCCGGTATGTGGACTGTTCCGGACAATCTTTCCGGGATTTCATGGCGGGCAAACTGCCGGCCTTGCCGGGCGAATATCCGGCGATGGATGACTTCGACGACCACCTGTCGACCATCTTTCCCGAAGTCCGGCTCAAGACCTTCCTCGAAATGCGCGGCGCTGATGCCGGGCCGCAATCGAGACTCTGCGCGCTGTCGGCTTTCTGGGCGGGACTGCTCTATGACGCCACATCGCTCAATGACGCCTGGGAGATGGTGAAGGACTGGACTGCGGCCGACCGGCAGGCCATGCGGCTCGCCGTTCCTGCCATGGGCCTTGGCACGCCGATCCGGAACACGACCGTGCAGGCCGTCGCCCGGGACGCCATGAAGCTGGTGCGCGCTGGACTGAAGCGCCGCAACCGGCTGAATGGCAATGGCGACGATGAGACCGTTTTTCTCAACGAACTCGACGAAATCGTCCAGAGCGGCCTCAGCCCGGCCGACCGGCTGCTCGCGAAATACCGCGGCGAATGGAAAGGCGACCTGCGTCACGTTTTCAGGGATGTGCGGTTCTAGCTTTGTTGTAACTGCCCGGTGAACGCAGGGGAATCGCGCAGGCGAGGCCGCCATCCGTTCCTCGCCGATGTTCGTCGCAGCATCCGGTCACGCAATATCCTGCCCCCGGATTACGGGCTTGAGCGGACGGACATGGCATGGTCATGTCCGCCGAGAGGAAGCCTTTGCGGGATTTTGCATGAATATCGTCGTGGTGCTGGGGATCCTGATCACTGTTGCGACGGGAATTCCCGTGCTGCTGCAGATGCGCAAGCATCCCAAGGGAATGCACATCCTGTTCTTTGCAGAAATGTGGGAACGGTTTTCGTTCTACGGGATGCGCGGCCTGCTGATCTTCTACCTGACGCAGCACTTCCTGTTCGACGATAACTTCGCGCAGTCGCAATACGGTTCATACAACGCGCTCGTTTACCTGCTTCCATTGCTCGGTGGGTTTCTGGCGGATCGCTATCTCGGCAGCAGCAAGGCGATTGCGTTCGGCGCCATCCTGCTTGTTGCCGGACATTTCATGATGGGCGTCGAAGGGCCGCCGGCAAAGCAGATCATGACCGTCAACGGCGCCAGCTACACATTCACGGCAACCGGCACGCAGGGCGCCCGCCGGGTGTTCCTTCCGATTGGCGACACCAAATGCGCCTTCAATCCCCCGCCCGAAGAGCTGAGTCCAGGAGAATGTTCCTTCAAGGCGAACAGCGCCGGCGATCTTGTTTTCACCAACATGCCGGGGTCCTCGTCGCTTCCTGCGCAAATCGCAAAAGGCGACTACGAACTCACCGTTGGAAAGCGCAGCGACCTGTTCGTGGGCATCTTCTATTTTGCGCTGTCGCTGATTGTGATGGGCGTCGGCTATCTCAAGGCCAACATCTCCTCAATTGTCGGGCAGCTCTATGAGCAAGGCGATCCGCGGCGCGACCCCGGGTTCACCCTCTATTATTTCGGCATCAACCTTGGGGCCTTCTGGGCCTCGGTCCTGTGCGGTCTTGTGGGTCAGACGATCGGCTGGTGGGCCGGGTTTGGTCTCGCAGGGGTCGGCATGGCGTTCGGCTGGCTTGTCTTCGTTCGCGGCCGTTTCATGTTCTTCACGCCCGGCGAGAAACAGCTGCCCGATGAGGTGGGGGCGCCGCCCAATCCGGCCCAGCTCAAGAAGAAAGTACTTGGGCCGATCAACCTCGAACATTCGCTGTATCTATTGGCCGTTCCGGGGCTGGCTGTCGTGTGGTGGCTGCTGCAGCGGCCGGAGGTGACCGGCTGGACCCTGCTGGCGGGTCTGATCATTTTTGGCGGCTATCTGATCTACTTCATGGCGACGAAGTGCAGCATGAAGGAGACGATGGAGTTGATCCTGGCGTTGGTGCTGATCGTGATGTCGGTCGTGTTCTGGTCGCTGTTCGAACAGGCCGGCTCGTCGATGAATCAGTTCGCCGAGCGCAACACGCAATTGCCTAGCACCGGTTTCTTCACCGTGACGGCGGCTCAGACCCAGAGCTTCAACGCCGGATTTATCCTGCTGTTTGCGCCTGTCTTTGCAGCGCTCTGGGTTTGGCTAGGCAAGCGACGCATCGATCCCAACACGCCATTGAAGTTCGGCCTCGCGCTTGTCCAGGTCGGGCTTGGCTTCTGGCTGCTTGTCTGGGGCATGAGTTTCCATGACGACGCCTATCGCGTGCCGATGGTGTTCCTTGCCGGCGCCTATCTGCTGCACACGACTGGTGAGTTGTGCCTGTCGCCAGTCGGTCTCTCGATGATCACCAAACTATCACCGATGGCGGTGGTGAGCTTCATGATGGCGGGCTGGTTCCTGTCCTCGGCGTTCGCCCAGTATGTCGCCGGCATCCTCGCGCAGTTTACGGCGTCTGACACCGTGGCGGGGCAGGTCCTCGATCCGGCCAAATCGCTTGAGACCTATGGCGGTGTCTTCTGGAATATCGGGATGGTGTCGATCGTCCTGGGCATCGTTTTGAGCGCGGTCAGTTTCTGGCTGAAGCGACTGGGACACGGCAAGGCCGGCGATCTGCAGCGAACCGGTATCGAAGGTGGCGGCCCAACGATCGAAATGCCCACGGAGGAAGCCAACAAGGCCTGATCGGAGAGTGTTACTGCGCCGCGTAGGGTTTCGTGGGCAATTTGGCCGCCAACCACCCCGGACCGACGCCCTCATGGCCCATCATGCCATCGCCAACATTGGTGACGTTGGTGAAGCCTGCAGCGGCGAGTTTGTCCGCCGCGCGCGTAGAGCGTGTTCCAGACTTGCAGATCACGGCGACCGGCTTTGACTTGTCGCCACCGACCTCCGCGAGAACCCGCTCGACGAAATCGGGGCTGCTGATCGGAACGCCATGCGCCATGGCAGGCATTCCGGTTTCCGCCCACTCCTTCGGCTCTCGGACGTCAAAGAGCGTCACGCCCGTCGACGCGGCCGCAAACGCGGGGCTCGCAACAGTAGGGTAGGTTGCGACGTTGGATTTCTCCGCCGGTGGATCCGCGACCGAAGGCGATGCGCCGGCCGCCACAAACAAGAGGCCTGAAAGGGCAAGGCCGATTGTGAGCGTCTTCATGGTTTAGCCTCCCGCGCCGCCGACCGTGATGGTGTCGATCTTTAGAGACGGTTGTCCGACGCCCACCGGCACTGACTGGCCGCCCTTGCCGCAGGTGCCGACGCCATCATCCATTCCGAAGTCGTTGCCAATCATCGAAACCTGGTTGAGCACGGTTGGTCCGTGACCGATCAGCGTTGCGTTTTTCACAGGCGGTCCGACTTTGCCGTCCTCCACGAGATAGGCCTCGGTGCACTGGAAGACGAACTGGCCGTTGGTGATGTCGACCTGACCACCGCCAAAATCGACGGCCCAGATGCCTTTCTTTATCGAGCGGACGATTTCTTCGGGGTCCGCCTCGCCGCCAAGCATCATGGTGTTGGTCATGCGGGGCATCGGAGAATGAGCATAGCTTTCGCGGCGGCCATTGCCGGTCGCGGGCACGCCCATGAGGCGGGAGTTCATCCGGTCCTGCATGTAACCGACAAGGATGCCGTCCTCGATGAGAACGTTGCGCTGTGTCTGGGTGCCCTCGTCGTCGAAGGACAGGGAGCCGCGACGGTTCATGATTGTGCCGTCATCGACCACTGTGACGCCCTTGGCGGCAACCTGCTGGCCCATCTTGCCGGAATAGATCGAGGTGCCCTTGCGGTTGAAGTCACCCTCGAGGCCGTGTCCGACCGCCTCGTGCAAGAGAACAGCGGGCCAGCCCGGCCCCAGCGCCACTTCCATCTCGCCCGCGGGGGCAGGGACGGACTCAAGGTTGATTTCCGCCTTGCGCAGGGCGCGCATCGCCAGCCCTTTCCAGCGATCCGGTGCGACCCATTCGTCGTAGGCGGCGCGGCCGCCGGCCCCGGCCGAGCCCGTTTCCCGACGCCCGTCCTTTTCCATGGTGACGGACACGTTAAGACGCACGAGAGGGCGTGCGTCGGTCATGCTGGCGCCGCCGGCGCGGATAATCTCAACCGCCGTTTGCGAGCCGGCCAGCGAGACGGACACCTGGACGACGCGGGGGTCCTTCGCCCGGCACCAGGCGTCGATCTCGGCCATCAGGTTGGTCTTCGACAAGAAGTCCAGCGATTCAGTGGGATCGACGTCGGCATAGAGGCGGCGATTGGTCGGGGTAGGCCCGAGCGCCAGCTTGCCGCCATGGCCTCGCTTTGCCGCCGCCGCCGCCGCCCCGGCCCTGCGAAGGGCGCCCTCAGAGACTTCGCTGGCGTGGGCGTATCCGGTGGTTTCGCCGGAGACCACACGCAAGCCGAAACCCTGACCACTGTCGTAAGAGGCTGACTTCAACCGCCCGTCATCGAACATGAAGCTCTCGGAGCGGACCGATTCGAGATAGATTTCGCCGTCGTCGGCTCCGGAGACGGCCTCATCGAGGATCTTGCTGGCCGTTTCGAGGCCCGGTCCCATCTCGTTGATCAGGCTGTCGCCTTTCATGCCAAGCTCCGCTGCAAGGTTTGGCGCCGCCGGAAGCAGCGCCTGGTCTTTGACCTAGATAGGCCGTGAACCACCGATTTGACAGCGGAAGCCGGACAGATCGCTCAGCTGTCGCTGTCGGGCGCCTTTTCGACCGTGAAGCGTTCAAGCTGCTTGGCGGCCTGTACGAAGGTGGGCTGGAGATCGAGCGCGGCCTTGTAGTCATAATAGGCTGCCGTAACGTTGCCCTTGTGTTCCCAGATCAGCCCCCGGTTATATAGGCCCACGGCGCGCGCCTCCGGCGAATCGGTCTTGATGCCCTCGTTGAGCGCTTCCATGGCCTCGTCGTAGCGTTTCAGGCCGTACAGCGCCGCGCCGATGTTCACTTTGGCCTCGAGGAGCTTGGGCTGGAGTCGCAGGCCTTCCTGGTAATCCCACATGGCCCGCTCGTAGTTGCCCTGCCGCATGAGCAGGATTCCGCGATTTACGAAGGTTGCAGCGCGGTCCTTCCGGCTCAGGCTCTCCTGATCGAGGGCCAGATCGCACAGGCGCATCGATTCCATCACGGGCGCCGAGCCGAATTCGACCGCCTTGTAGCAATCACGGGCCATGCC
This sequence comes from Alphaproteobacteria bacterium, assembly GCA_016125405.1. Taxonomy (GTDB): domain Bacteria; phylum Pseudomonadota; class Alphaproteobacteria; order Caulobacterales; family Hyphomonadaceae; genus UBA7672. The sequence continues at coordinate 93,813 of WGLW01000008.1, forward strand.
GCCCCCGATCACCATGACCTGCGCGTGGGCCCGGGGCAGGGGCCCGAAACATGCAACGGCGAACACAGAAAAAACCAATCCGTACCGGGTGTTCATCTTTCCAATCCTCCGCCGCTCTGGTAGCGACCTGACGCCGTCCACCGGATTCGGTCCTCCTGCGACACTATGCTCCCGGAGGGGCCAAGGCCGGGTGGTGGATGTCGGGAGCATATCACGATAAAGCCCCGATTTCACGGTCTGCGCGGAGGATGTAGACGATCATGCGTTTTCGCGGACTGAAGCACTGGGTGCTGACCTGCGCCGGCATGCTTGGGCTGGCCGCCCTGATCGGAGCCGGCGCTGCTTTCGCCGTTCCGGTGCCGGGCGGTATCGGCTTCCAGCCCGCCGCCACGGACCTCGCCAAGGAAGTTGATTCCTTCCACGACGAGATCCTGATCATCATCACCGGGATCACGATCTTCGTTACGGCGCTGCTGGTCTGGGTGATGATCCGCTACAACAAGCGCGCCAACCCCGTTCCCAAGAAGTTCAGCCACAACACGCTGGTCGAGATTCTCTGGACTGCGCTGCCGGTGCTGATCCTGGTTTTCATCGCCTACCGGTCGTTTCCGCTTCTCTACGAAGAAGACGTGATGCCGAATGTCGAGGACAGCCAGATCGTCGATATCAAGGTCTACGGGCGTCAGTGGTTCTGGAGCTACATCTATGGACCCGGCGACGATGCACTGTCCTATGACTCAAACATCATCCCCGCTGACCTGATCGATCCGAGCAAGGGCCAGATCAGGCAGCTCTCGGTCGACAACCCGATGGTCGCGCCGGCTGGCAAATACGTGCGTCTGACGATCTCGTCGTCTGACGTGATTCACTCCTGGGCGATGCCGCAGTTCCGCCTCAAGGTGGACGCCGTGCCTGGACGCATCAACCAGCTTTGGTTTAAGACCGACAAACCCGGCGTCTATTATGGCCAGTGTTCGGAGCTTTGTGGCGCCCGGCACGCGTACATGCCGATCGAACTCCGTATCCTTCCCGACGACCAGTATGAAATCTGGAAACAGAAGTCGACGACGTCTCTGAAGGACGGCCGCGCCTATCTCGACCAGGTCCAGCCGCTTGGTCCTGCGGCTCAGGTCGCCTCGGCGAAGTAGAAATCAGGGAGACGAAAGTCCGATGTCGACCGATACAGCCCACGCCGCAGACGACCACGGCCACGAGCACGCGCATCACGATCCGAAATGGTACAGCCCGTCGCGCTGGCTGTTTTCGACGAACCACAAGGATATCGGGACGCTCTACCTTATCTTTGCGCTCTGCGCCGGCACGGTGGGGTTCATTTTCTCCGGCATCATGCGCGTCGAGCTGATGCATCCGGGACTGCAGCTGTTTGACGGCAAAGCGTTCGGCGGCTTCTTCGGAAACGAGGACAACTACAACGTCATCACCACGATGCACGGCCTGATCATGATCTTCTTCATGGTCATGCCGGCCCTGATCGGTGGTTTCGGCAACTGGTTCGTGCCGCTGATGATCGGCGCGCCGGACATGGCCATGCCGCGGATGAACAACATTTCGTTCTGGCTGATGCCTGCTTCCTTCTTCCTGCTCATCCTGTCGATGTTCATGCCTGCACAGGCCACCGGCACGGGAACCGGCTTCGGCGGAGGGTGGGTGATGTATCCGCCGCTTTCGAGCACGGTGGGCCATAGCGGCATCGCGATGGACCTCGTGATCTTCTCGCTTCACATTGCGGGTATCTCCTCGATCCTTGGCGCCATCAACTTCATCGTCACGATCCTCAACATGCGCGCTCCGGGCATGACGCTGCACAAGATGCCGCTGTTCGCCTGGTCGGTTCTCGTCACGGCGTTCCTGCTGGTGCTGGCGCTGCCGGTTCTTGCTGGCGCGCTGACGATGCTTCTGACTGACCGCAACTTCGGATCGAAGTTCTTTGTTCCCGCCGGCGGCGGCGACCCGATCATGTTCCAGCACCTCTTCTGGTTCTTCGGGCACCCTGAAGTCTACATCATGATCCTGCCGGGCTTCGGCATCATCAGCCACGTGATCTCGACATTCTCGAAGAAGCCGGTGTTCGGCTATCTCGGCATGGCCTACGCCATGGTCGCGATCGGCTTCATCGGCTTCATCGTGTGGGCGCACCACATGTACACGGTCGGCATGAACGTGAACCTGAAGGCCTACTTCGTCGCGGCGACGATGATCATCGCGGTGCCGACAGGCATCAAGATATTCAGCTGGATCGCGACGATGTGGGGCGGTTCAATCGAGTTCAAGGTGCCGATGCTCTGGGCCATCGGCTTCATCTTCCTGTTTACCGTGGGCGGCGTTACCGGCGTGGTTCTGGCCAATGCCGGCGTCGACCACGCGCTGCACGATACCTACTACGTGGTGGCGCACTTCCACTACGTGCTGTCGCTGGGCGCTGTGTTCACGTTGTTCTGCGGCTGGTACTACTGGTTCGAAAAAATGTGGGGCGTGAAGTACAACGGCTTCCTCGGCGGCCTGCACTTCTGGCTGACCTTTATCGGCTCCAACGTGATCTTCTTCCCGCAGCACTTCCTGGGGCTTCAGGGCATGCCGCGGCGATACGTCGATTACACGCCGGCCTTCGAGCACTGGCACACGATCTCGACCTACGGCTACATGATCGTCGCCGCAGGCATGGTCATATTCTTCATCAGCCTTGCCGAGGCGGCCATTCGTCGCCGGAAAGCGGAAGCCAATCCGTGGGGAGAGGGCGCCACGACACTGGAGTGGACGCTGTCCTCTCCGCCGCCTTTCCACCAGTACAACGACCTTCCGCGCGTGAGGTAGGCGGCGAACGCCGCACGTCGAAACCCCCGGGGTCGGGGGAGACGGACAGGAGCAGATGTCTGAGTTGGTGACAGTTTCACGGATCCAGGCGGGGGCTTCGGCCTCCGCCATGGATTATGTCCGGCTGATGAAGCCGCGCGTGATGTCGCTCGTCGTCTTCACAGCGCTGGTCGGCCTTGTCGCCGCTCCGGGACACATGGAGCCGCTGACGGCGGCGGCGTCGATTCTTGCGCTGGCCCTCGGCTCCGGCGCGGCGGGCGCGCTCAACATGTGGTACGACGCCGACATAGATGCGGTCATGGCGCGCACGGTCTCACGCCCCGTTCCGGCCGGAGTGATCGCGCCATCCGATGCGCTGGCGTTCGGCCTGATCATGTCGGCGATATCGGTCACCTTGATGGCTCTCGCCGCAACGCCGTTGGCCGCAGCGCTGCTGGCGTTTTCGATTTTTTTCTATGCCGTTGTTTATACGATGTGGCTCAAGCGTTCGACGGCGCAGAACATCGTTATTGGCGGCGCCGCCGGAGCATTTCCGCCGGTCATCGGTTGGGCCGCCGCAACCGGCCATGCACCGCTGGATGCGTGGCTCATGTTCGGTCTGATCTTTCTCTGGACGCCTCCGCACTTCTGGGCGCTGTCGCTCTGGACGTCGAAAGAATACGAGCGTGCCGGCGTGCCCATGCTTCCTGTTACGCGCGGCGCGGCTGAGACGCGTCGGCAGATACTGGTTTACACGCTGATTTCCGTGGTGTTCGGACTGACGCCGGTGGCGACGGGTCTTGGCGGCGCGCTCTACATGGGCGTGGCTGTTCTGGGCGGCGGCGTGTTCCTGTGGGCCGCTCTTCGCGTTTTCGCCAGCCGCGCCGGGGAACCAGAAGGCCGGGCGGATATCGGCCGCGCCAAGGCTATGTTCGGCATATCGATACTGTATCTGTTCGCGCTTTTCGCTGCATTGCTGCTTGAGCGGGCTTTGCCCCTTTATCTGGCGGTGGGAGGCCAATGATGGCTGATCTCAAGTCCGCTAGCGCGATGGACGCCGGGAAGTCGCCTTCCACCAGCGAGACAGCAAAGAATCCGTTCGTCGCCCGGGAGGCGGTCTACACCGGGGAGCGGGTGGTGCTGACGGAGCAACAGCAGGCTGCGCGCAAACGCCGGAGCCTCTGGCTCGTTCTCGCCCTCTTGTCTTTCGTCATTCTGGTGTTCGTGATCACGATCACGCGTCTGGGCGCAAATGCATTGGCGACGGGCCTATGAAGATAGGGGCTCGCCTGACTGCTCTCATTGCCTTCGGGGCCTCCGCAGGCATGCTGACACTGACCTTTGCGGCAAAGCCGCTCTACACGACGTTTTGTCATGTAACCGGCTTCGGCGGGACGACCCGAACCGCCACACACGCCCCTTCGCGTGTGCTGGACCGGGTCGTGCGCGTGCGTTTCGATTCGAATGTCGGCGCCGATGCGCCGCTCGTGTTCAAGCCAGAGCAGGAGTACATCGACGCCAAGCTCGGCCAGACCGTGATGGCGTTCTTCACAATCACCAACACGTCGAAGGAGCCGGTGAGGGCGATCGCCGCGTATAACGTCGCGCCCTACAAGGTCGGTGTTTACTTCAACAAGCTTGAATGTTTCTGCTTTCACGAGCGAACCTATCAACCCGGCGTGACCGAGCGACTTCCGGTCATCTTTTACGTGGCCCCGGAAATGGCGAAGGATCCCTTCGCGACCGACGTTAAGGGAATCACGCTGTCATATACCTACTATCGCGCTCAGGATTTCAAACCGACGGCGCAGCTTGAGCAGTCGACCTCGGTCAATTAGACCGCGGCGGGAACATTAGACCGGAACGGCTGACCGTCAGGTTTGCCGACGCCAACCAAAGGGCTGACACATGGCCGACGGAGCCGCCAAGCACGACTACCACCTGGTGAAACCCAGCCCGTGGCCGATTCTGGCTTCGATCGGCGTTCTGCTCCTCTTCCTGGGTGGCGGCGCTTACATGAAGGGCATCTTCGGCATTCCGAAGGGAACCTGGTGGGCGCCTCTGCCGGGCGTGGCATGGCTGGCTTGGGTGCTGACCGGTTGGTGGAGCGATGTTCTCAAGGAGAGCCGGGGCGGCGACCACACCGAAGTCGTGCAGATTTCTCTCCGCTACGGCATGGCGCTGTTCATCGCCTCCGAGGTGATGTTCTTCGTCGCGTGGTTCTGGGAATTCTTCGAGATGGCGATTTTCCATCAGCTTCGCGCCAATGGACATTTCGACCTCGCGAACCCGGATCTGGAAGCGCTCAAGGGCTGGAGCAACTGGCCCGTCACGCAGATCACGCCGGATGGCGCGAAGCAGCTTCACACCTTCAATCCCTTCGGTCTTCCGCTCGTCAACACGCTGATTCTGCTGCTTTCGGGAACCACGGTGACCTGGGCTCACCATGCCTTGCAGGTGAATGACCGTACGTCCGCCAAGATCGGCCTGCTTCTGACCATCCTGCTCGGCATGTCGTTCACGTTCTTCCAGGCGATGGAATATTCCGAAGCCAAGTTCACCTTCGACGGATCGCTGTACGGTTCGGCCTTCTTCATGGCGACCGGCTTCCACGGCGCTCACGTCATCATCGGTACGTTGTTCCTGATCGTGTGCCTGGCGCGCCTGCTCACGGGCGGCATGAAGCCAAACAAGCATCTCGGTTTCGAATTCGCAGCCTGGTATTGGCACTTTGTCGACGTCGTCTGGCTCTTCCTGTTCGTCTTTGTGTACGTCGCTCCCACGTTGGTCTGGCCGGGCGGCGCCGAACCCGGCTGAGTCACTCGGCTAAACCGCCAGACGTGAACCGGCATTTCCGTTCGGCCGTTGGATGAGGAGGCATCGCCATCGTCGCCGTCTCGCCAATTTCGGCCGGCATGAGATGTCGGTGCCCGAATTGCGGCGAGGGCCGCGTCTTTCGGGGGTTCCTGACATTCAAGACGAGGTGCGAGGCTTGCGGAGCTGATCTGTCGGTCGCCGACGCAGGTGACGGTCCAGCCTTCTTCGTCATGTTCGCCGCGCTGATCGTGATCGTGCCCGCGGCGATGCTGACGGAACTGGCTTTCCGCCCGCCAGTCTGGGTTCACATTGTTCTCTGGCCGCCCGTCGTCTTCGCGTTCTGTCTGGCCCTGTTGAGGCCCTTCAAGGCGACCTTGTTCGCCCTGCAATGGCGTCATAAGGCTGGGCAGGCCAAGCTTGAGGACTAGGCGCTGGGCTTGCTGAAGCATAAACCCCGCTGATGTCCTTTCGTCCCCTCCCGGTCCTGACTCTCCTCACGATCCCTATGCTGGCGGCCCTGATCTGGCTGGGCGTCTGGCAAATCCAGCGGGCGCAGTGGAAGGCCGGTCTGATCGCCGACTACGAGAAGATGTCGGCGTCCACACCCGAACCGCTCGACGAGGTTTTGTGCTCTGCGAAGTCCAGTGCAGACGGGATGATCGGGCGGCCCGTGGCGGGCGCTGACGTGCGCTCCGACATGCTGTCCAAGGCCTTGCCCGGATTTATCCGGATGTTTGGTCAAAACGCGGCCGGGGATTCCGGCTGGCTTCTGCTGGCCGCGGCGCCAGCGCCGCAGTGCCTGGGCGAGCCTGTACTGATCGAAGCGGGCTTCGAGACACTCAATCACGTCCAGACTATATATGCCGAGCAACCTCACGCGCCGGCTCGATACCTGGTTGAGCCATGGCCGCACCGAAACATGTTCGCCCCCGCCAACGCGCCGGATGTCAACGACTGGCACTGGTTCGATGGGCCAGCCATCGCCGCGCACCTCGGCGCTCCCGCGCTCAATGACGAGATTTACCTTTCTGTCGTGGCGGGCCTGCCTGACGAACTCACCTCGGTGCCCCCCTCGCGGCACATCGGCTATGCAGTGACCTGGTTTGGAATGGCCATCGCTCTGCTGGTCATATACGGCATTTTCCACGTTCGGGCCGGGCGGCTGGCCTTCGGCAAGCGGGATTCTGAGAGCACATGAACTACGTATCCACGCGTGGAAATGCACCAGCGGTCGACTTTGTGTCGGCCAGTCTGGCTGGCCTGGCGCCGGATGGAGGGCTTTATTCTCCGGAGACGTTTCCAGAAATTGCCCGCCCGGGTGTTTCCGCCACCTATCCCGATATCGCCGTTCGCATCCTCAAGGCGTTCGCCGGGGACAGTCTCGATGAAGAGATCATCCGCGGACTTGTCGACCGCGCCTATGCGCCGTTCGCCCACAAATCTGTTGCGCCGTTGACGCAGGTCGGCCCTGGCCGATGGATGCTCGAATTGCATCACGGGCCGACGCTTGCGTTCAAGGACGTGGCGATGCGCCTTATCGCACAGCTTTATGATCATATTCTCGGCGAGCGCGGCGAGCGGATGACGATCCTCTGCGCCACCTCCGGCGACACCGGAGGCGCCGCGGCGGCGGCCTTTGCTGGATCTTCAAATGTAGATCTCGTGATCCTGCATCCGCTGGATCGGGTTTCGCCAACGCAGCGGTTGTTCATGACGGCGACCGGCGCCAGCAATGTGCACAATCTCGCACTTGAGGGGGATTTTGACGGAACGCAGGCGATCCTCAAACGTCTTCTCGCGGACGAGCAGTTCAGGCGGCGGACGCACCTCGCAGCGGTCAATTCCATCAATTGGACGCGCGTGGCGGCACAGTCAGTCTATTTCGCACAGGCACAGGCTCAGCTCGGGGCCGAAACCCGAATTCGTTTTGTCGTGCCGACTGGAAATTTCGGCGATGCATTGGCTGGGTATGTGGCGGCGCGGAGCGGGTTGCTGACAGGTTTTGAATGCGTCGCCGCAGTGAACGCCAATGATGCGCTGGCGCGCCTGCTGGAAGGCAACGCGCTTACACGAGGCGCCACACAGCCGACGTTGAGCCCGGCCATGGATATCCAGTTGCCGAGCAATTTCGAAAGGTTGCTTTTCGAGGCGGCAGGACGCGATGGCGCGATCGTCGCGCGAGCGTACGACCAGCTGGCCGCCACGGGAAAATCTGACTTGCCGAAGGAGGCCATCCGCAGCCTTGGCGAAATGGGACTTTCGGCGGAACGCGTGAGCGACGCCGAGACGCTCGAGGAAATGCGGCGCACTCATGCAGAAACGGGCTGGATTGTTTGTCCGCACACGGCGGTGGGCCTCGCCGCGGCGCGTCGCGGAGAGTTTCCGGAGGGCGCCATCGTCACCCTTGCAACGGCTCATGCAGCTAAATTTCCCGAAACCGTCGAAAAAGCGTTGGGCGTGCGCCTGGACCTTCCCGAAAGGGCGGCGGACTTCGCGACACGGCAGGAAGTGTTCGCCGTCGGGCCAATGAGCGAGGCTTTTGTCCGGGATCGAATAGATTCGATTGTTCGAGGCCGCTGAGCATGGGAGCGTTTTCACGCGACGTGCTGACGCTGCCCAACCGCGCCCGACTGGTTTTCGATCCCATGCCAGGTCTCCGGACCACTGCCTTGGGTGTTTGGCTCGGCGCGGGCGCCAGGTACGAACGTGCGAATGAAAACGGATTGGCGCACTTTCTGGAGCACATGGCTTTCAAATCGGCGGGTGGTCAAAACGCCTTGCAGATTGCGGAGTTCGTCGAATCCCGCGGCGCCGTGATGAACGCCGCCACGGATTACGAGCGGACCAGCTATACGATGCGATGCCTCGAGGGCGACGCAGCCGACATGCTGAACGTGGCGCTCTCGCTGGTCTTTGCTCCCGATCACCCTGAGAACGAGATCGAAAGAGAGAAGGGCGTTGTTCTCCAGGAGATCGGCGAGTCGTCGGATCAGCCGGACGATCTTGTATTCGAGCTGTCTCAAGCTGCCGCGTATGGTGATCATCCGTTGGGTCGACCGATACTGGGCACGCAGCAAACGCTCCAAGGCATAAAGCGGTCGAACCTGTTTGAATTTGCTGAGGCGAACTATGCGCCGGCGCGCACGGTCATTTCTGTAACCGGCGCGTTCGATAAATCGGCAATTGAGGATGTCGTCCGGAAGTGGATGGATGGGCGGCAGGAACGGGAGGCGCCAGCGGTGGAGCCTGCGCACTCGCCTGCCGCGCGATGGCATGCCGAAGCGCGTGATGTTGAGCAATGCCATCTGGTATTGTCGCGTCCGGCGCCGGCATCAACTTCTGATGACAGGTTCGCTGCGCGGTTGTTTGCCGAGATATTCGGCGGCGGCATGGCCTCGCGTCTCTTCCAGCAGGTGAGAGAGGAAAGAGGCCTCGCCTACACCATCGATGCCACCTGCGATCAGTATAGCGACGCTGGACGGTTGACTGTGTATGCGGGCTGCGCGCCGGAGGACGCCATGGACGTGGCGAAGATAACAGCCTCCATATGGGGCGATCTGGCCTCTGCAGGTCCAACCCGGGAGGAACTGGCTAGGGCCAAAGCCGTCATGAAAGCCCAGTTCGCCATGTCTGCCGAGGCGCCGGCCATGCGCGCGGGCTCTGCGGCCTACGAATTGCTCACCTTTGATCGCCTGATCGAGATTGAAGAGATACTCGACCGCATCGACGCCGTGGACCGCGCCGACGTGCAACGTATTGCTGGCGAAGCCGTTGCAGGAGTCGCGTCCGCCGCCGCCGTAGGACCGCGCGCTGGACTTGGCGTTGCGGAGGCGTTTTTGTCCCTTTAGTCGTTCCAGTGGTTTAAGGACATCGGTCTTATGCCAATCCTGAACGCCGATTCCGCTGTGCACGCCGCCGGAGCCGCCGTCTGGACCTGGCACGGCGCAGATGGACGCCTCTCCATTCGAGCGGAAACCGGTGGTCCATTGTCGTCGCTGGATGGAGGCTGGCGCATCGCAGCGTTCCTGGAGCAGATTGACGGGCTTACACGGTCGCTTGTCGCAGCACAGCTCAATTCCGGGTCAGCCGGCGATCCGGTTGATGCCCGGATTATGTTGATCGACGGGCGCCGTGCGCATTTTGTCGGATCCTTTTACGACCGCGACATGGCGCGAGGTTTGATCGTCACCTCGGAAGGCTTGGGACCAAGGCCGTCGGCCGAGACAAATGTGGAGCCCGTTTTTCAGCCGATCCGCAGGCTGGATGATCTTTCTGTCGCCGGGTTCGAGGCGCTGGCGCGCTTCCGGGCTCCCGATGGCCGATTGGTCGGAGCTGAAACGTTGGTCGGGTTGGGGGGAGACACGGACTGGACCGCGATCGCGCCGGTGATGCTTCGGAAGTCGGCCGAAACACTATCAGCGTTGCGCTCGGAGGGGCGGACCCCCTTCATGCAGGTCAACCTGTCCGCCGCAGAGATTGCCCGTCCATTGCTGGTGGAGGAGATCGCCGCCATCATCCGGGAAGCGAGATTGCCGCCGGGCCATTTGCGCGTCGAACTGACCGAGCAGGCGGCGTTGCGCGATTTCGAGGGAGCGTTGGGCGCGTTGGCGGCGTTTCGCGCGGCTGGCGCCGGAATTGTGCTGGACGATTTCGGCGCGGGCCATTCATCCTTTGCCTGGCTGGCGGAAATTCCAGCGGACGGGGTGAAACTGGACCCCAAACTGATCCGAATGGTCAGCCAGCCCCGGGCGCGGCGCATCCTGGCCGCGCTGGCCGCCCTGATCCGGGATCTCGGCATGACCGTGACGGCCGAGGGCATAGAGGACCCGGCGACCGCCCCGGACCTGCGCGCCATGGGATGCGATTTTGTCCAGGGATACGCCTACGATCTGCCCATGCTCGCCGGGGACATGACGGCGGCCTATGACCCGCTGGCCATTCCGCCGGCTTGACGGGGCGGGGTGACGATCCCGCCGAACGCCGCTAAAAGCTCGGCTCCACCGCATTTCAAGGCATGGCACATGACCGCGCGCATCCCCTATGTTCTCACCGGCGCCACAGGCGACTGGGAAGTCGTAATGGGCCTCGAAGTCCACGCGCAGGTCGCCTCGAAGTCCAAGCTGTTTTCTGGCGCGCCGACCGCGTTCGGCGCTGATCCCAATACGAATGTGTCGCTGGTGGATGCCGCCATGCCGGGCATGCTTCCCGTGATCAACGAGTATTGCGTCGAGCAGGCGGTAAAGACCGGCCTCGGGCTTAATGCGCAGATCAACCTATGGTCGCGGTTTGACCGCAAGAACTATTTTTATCCGGATCTGCCCCAAGGCTATCAGATTTCACAGTTCAAGCATCCGATCGTAGGCGAGGGCTCGATCGATGTCGAAGCCGATGAAGGCTATACCTTCACCGTCGGCATCGAGCGGCTACACCTTGAACAGGACGCAGGTAAGTCGATCCACGATCTTGATCCCGACGCGACATATGTCGATCTCAACCGGTCGGGTGTTGCGCTTATGGAGATTGTCTCCAAGCCGGACATTCGCTCGCCGGCCGAGGCGGCCGCCTATGTCAAGAAACTTCGCTCCATCCTGATCGCGCTAGGAACGTGCGACGGCGACATGGAGAAAGGCAATCTGCGCGCCGACGTGAACGTCTCGGTGCGCAAGGCCGGTGAAGCATACGGCACGCGCTGCGAGATCAAGAACGTCAACTCCTTCCGGTTCATCCAGCAAGCCGCCGAGTATGAGGCGCGTCGCCAAATCGAGATCATTGAAGACGGCGGCGCGATCGAACAGGAGACGCGCCTTTACGATTCGGCGACTGGAGAAACGCGCTCCATGCGTTCGAAGGAAGACGCCCACGATTATCGCTACTTTCCGGATCCCGATCTGTTGCCCCTGGAACTCGTCCAATCCTTCGTAGACGAAGTGAAAGCCGGACTTCCGGAGTTGCCCGATCAAAAGCGCGCGCGATTTGTTCGTGATTATTCTTTGAAGGACTATGACGCAGGCGTGCTCGCCGGCGACGCCGACAAGGCGGCCTACTTCGAGACGGTGGCGCGAGGACGAGACGCGCGCCTTGCGGCGAACTGGGTGACGCAAGACCTGTTCGGCTATCTCAACAAGGAAGCCCTCAATGTCGCCGGCTCTCCGGTTACGGCGGAGCAACTTGGCGGGCTGATCGATCTGATTTCGGACAACACGATTTCGGGCAAGATCGCGAAGGACGTGTTCGCCAAGATGATCGCCACGGGCGACGCAGCCGCTGTGATCGTGGATCGCGAAGGCCTGAAACAGGTAACTGACGCGGGCGCGATTGAACGCATCGTGGACGAAATCATGACTGCCAATCCGGGTCAGGTTGAGCAGGTGAAAGCTCAACGCGCGGCGGGCCATGGAAAGCCCAAAGCGCTGGGCTGGTTTGTGGGCCAGATCATGAAGGCATCAGGCGGCAAGGCAAATCCTCAGGCCGTGAATGAAATCCTGCTCAAGAAGCTTGGGCTCTGAACGATTTTGGCGGGCCCGGAATTGCCCGCTATCGCCTCACCATGAACATCGACGCGTTTGATTTTGAGCTGCCCGAAGACCGCATAGCCCTGCGGCCTGCCAATCCGCGTGACAGTGCGAGATTGCTGGTCGTGCGCGGGCCGGAAGGCATCCTGGAAGACTACACAATGCGGGATCTGCCCGGGCTCTTGAGGGCGGGGGATATTGTCGTGACCAACAACACCCGCGTGCTCAAGGCTGCCCTGAAGGGGCGACGAGCGTCCCGGGAGTTGGACGGCGCCGATGTGGCGATCGATTTCAACCTCAATCGGCAATGTGCGCCAGATCGGTGGTCCGCATTTGCCAGACCGGCTAAGCGACTGAAGGTCGGGGACGAAGTGCGGTTTGGTGACGCGTTGACGGCGCGTGTTTCAGGCCGGAGCGAGGGCGGCGAAGTCGAACTGCTGTTCAACCGTGGTGGAACGGACCTCTCGGTGGCGATTGAAGCATGCGGAGAGATGCCGCTGCCGCCCTACATTACATCGAAGCGTGCCGCGGACGAACGGGACATCGAAGACTACCAAACAACGTTTGCGAACGAGGTCGGTTCAGTTGCGGCGCCCACTGCGGGTCTTCACTTCACGCCAGAGCTACTCAGCTCACTGCAGTCTGCCGGCGTCCAACGCGAGACCGTTACGCTGCACGTCAACGCCGGCACATTCCTTCCCGTGAAGGCCGAGCGCACCGAAGATCATATCATGCATCCGGAATTCGCTGTGCTCGAAGAAAGCGCTGCGAGCGTCATCCGGAGTGCGCGTTCCGCGGGCGGTCGGTGCATTCCGATCGGAACAACCGCGCTGCGCACGCTGGAGAGCGCGGCGGCGAATGGAGATTTACTGCCATTTGCCGCGGACACGTCGATATTCATCACGCCGGGCCATCAATTTAGAGCCGTCGACGGGCTTCTTACGAATTTTCACCTTCCGCGTTCGACGCTCTTCATGCTCGTTTCAGCGATGATGGGATTGCAACAGATGAAACGCGCGTACGCCCACGCCGTCGCCAATGGCTATCGCTTCTTTTCTTATGGCGATGCATGCCTGTTGCTTCCGAATGGCTGAATTTCCGTTTCATATCCTTGCGCGCGATGGTGCGGCCCGGTCCGGACAGATTGTTACGCCTCGTGGCGATATCGCGACCCCGGCTTTCATGCCGGTGGGCACGGCTGCGACCGTCAAGGCGCTTTATCTCGACCAGGTTCGCGCAGCCGGCGCCGACATCATTCTAGGCAACACCTATCATTTGATGCTGAGACCGACTGCGGAACGCATCCATCGCCTGGGTGGGCTGCATAGGTTTATGGGCTGGGCCCACCCGATTCTGACCGACAGCGGCGGGTATCAGGTGTTTTCACTGTCCGATCTGCGGAAGGTGAAGGAAGACGGCGTCGAGTTTCGGTCGCACCTGGATGGTTCGAAGCACGCGTTGACGCCGGAGCGGTCCATCGAAATCCAGGCCGATTTGCTGGGCGCCGACATATCGATGCAGCTGGACGAGTGCGTGGCCAACCCTTGCGAGAAGTCCCTTGCGAGTGAAGCCGTTCAGCGCTCTGCGCGCTGGGGTGAGCGATCAAAAGCTGCGTTCGGCGCTCGGGAGGCTCAGGCGCTTTTCGGCATTGTACAGGGATCGACTTATCCGGATTTGCGTCGTGAAAGCTCAGCCCGCGTGGTCGAAACCGGATTTGACGGATATGCCGTGGGCGGCCTGGCTGTTGGCGAGGGTCATACAGCCATGTGCGATACGCTGGAACTTACGACGCCGCTTTTGCCGGAAGGTCGTCCGCGCTACCTGATGGGCGTTGGAAAACCTATCGATCTGGTCGAGGCAATCGCGCGCGGCGTCGACATGTTCGATTGCGTGCTGCCAACGCGATCGGGCAGGCATGGACAGGCTTGGACGTGGGATGGGCCGATCAATCTCAAGAACGCGAAATTCGTTGAGGACGACAGTCCGCTGGATCCGGCGTCGGATTGCCCCGCCAGCCGGGATTATTCCAAGGCGTACCTCAACCACCTGTTTCGCGCCGGGGAATATCTCGGGGCGATGCTGCTTTCCTGGCACAATATAGCGTTCTTCGAGGCGCTAATGACCGAGGCGCGAAAAACTATTGGTCAAGGCCGCTTTGAACTCTGGCGTCGGGATCTCGTCACACGCTGGTCGTCAAGTGACTGAAGCGGGGTGGATGCCCGTGCATCTGGGCGCCCCGCTACCAACGTCAGGTTTCTTGAAAACCTGGACTCAGGCCGCCACTGGCCGGGCCAGCTTTGTCCGGACTTTCCAGAACCGAACGGCGCGCTGCGCGGCCGCCACTGGCACCTGCTCGTAAAGGCGGCCGAACGCCTCCGCCTTTGACAAGGCGTAATCTTCGCCGCCAATCAGGATGCAGAGAGTTACAAACAAGGGTCGGTCGAATCCGGCGCAGCGGCACAACATGGCGAGCGCATCGACATCCTTGGCCTGGACGAGCTGCGATGTGAAACCAAACTCTGTATCGACTTCGCGGGACAGCAGGATCAGAAACGCCGTGTGTTTGCCTTCCCGAAGAAGGTCCACAAGCGTAGACGGCTTCACAGCGCCGTTGCGAAGCAGGGAGGCGACATGTCTTTCGGCTGCTTCGTAGTCGGCGGGTAGCGCGCCGTAGGCCGCCCACAGACGCTTTCGGCTGACTTCGAGCGCCGAATTCAGTTCGGCCTCCGAAACGCCGTGAAAACGGTTGAGAATATCCTGCCGAAGTCGGTCGCCAACCTTGAGGTAGATGTCATTCAGAAGATCGAGCGGAACATGCCGATTTTTCACGAACGGGGCATGAAGCCGTGAATTCGTTTCGGCGCGTTTGGCGATGCGCTCGAACGTTTTTCGATCAACTCGAGCAGTCGCATTTTCAAGCAAGGCATAGGTGATCTTGTCATCTTCACGAGCCACGAGAGCGCTCGACACGGTGGCGCTGATTTCT
Source organism: Alphaproteobacteria bacterium (assembly GCA_016125405.1). Classification (GTDB taxonomy): domain Bacteria; phylum Pseudomonadota; class Alphaproteobacteria; order Caulobacterales; family Hyphomonadaceae; genus UBA7672. The sequence continues at coordinate 108,939 of WGLW01000008.1, forward strand.
GGCCGGTGCGCGACGGCTACATGATGGTCGGAGCCTTTCGCGTCGATTACATCGAGTAAGTCGCGTTCGGTGAGGGCAGGCGACTTTTGAATAACGGGCCGGGCGACTTCGATTGTGTCCATGGCGAGCCGTCGGGCAGTCGGTCCGACGGGGGCGGTTGACGCGGCGATCTTCCGCGAGAGTTCAACGCGCACCTGCAGTTCAAGGTCACTCGCAATGATGCCAAAAACTTCGTCGAACAGCTTGGCTTCCTGTTCCGAACGCTCTTCGGGCTGAGACAGGAATGCATCGGTGACCTGCATCAACAAGTCACGCCGTTGTTCGCTCGATGTCGCGCGCGCGAGATCAAGCAGCATGGCGTATCTGGAAGATTGCTGCGCCACGTCGCTTGTTCCCCCCTGGACTTTGGCTGCGGCGCTAATCTTATCAATGGATAAGTAAATGGACGCTCAATCCCGAGGCGAAAATTGAAAGCAAGCAGCGTCAAACCCGAATTGGGCCTGACCTTAGTCCGAGGAGGGATCCGCGCCGCGATAGACGATTGGCGGACCTTCCGGCGCGATCACGCCTTTGGGATCCGGTGCGGCCGGTGGCGTGCACCCGAGCGCCAGGCCGACGCCCTTCAGATACGCGCGACGCTGGACGCCCCGCTCGTAGGCGGCGCGAAGGCGTCGCTCGTGCTCCGAGGCGCCTGAAGCCATCCTCACCAGAGACCGGTATGGGATGAACCCGGTCACAGCATCCTTGACTTCGTTGAGGGCGAGATGGGCGGCTTCGTCGCCTGTCTTCTCACTCAATGTGTCGTCCGGTTCTTCCGGGGCGTCAGAGTCCGGCCCGAGAATGGCGGTGAGTTCGTTCACCTCGGCGGCTATGCCAATGCAGTCGCGCCTCTTGATCGCTTCATAAGGGGATTGGATAGCCTCCAGGCGTGGGGGGATGGGCACGCGGCGCAGGTTTAGGTCGTTCAAGGGGGTCAGCGCGGCGTCCCCGACCCCGGACTGGGTCTTCGAGACAGCGCGGCCGACGGCCCCGTCGTCGCGAGGCTTCGAACTGGATGCACAGCCCGCGACGGCCAGTACAAGGCAGGCAGCCAAGATCAGGCGAGCCAGATCGGGCGCGCGCGCAGCAGGCATTGGCGTTTCCATCCCCTTATTCTAACAGCCATTTTGGCTGCTTGGCGGCGACCCTGTGAAAATCCTGCGCCGCGACCTTATCCTCGTTGACCGGAGAGGAATCGCCCACTAGGTTCCGCCCCTCTTGTGAGAGCCTGTAGCTCAGTTGGTAGAGCACCTGACTTTTAATCAGGTGGTCCCGGGTTCGACCCCCGGCGGGCTCACCACAGGGATAGTCCCCTTCCTCCATTTGCACCCAGGCGCGGTCGATATTATGTGCCGGCCAGTTCGCGTCCAACGGGATAGAGCAGGTAGCGTTGGTCGTAAAAGGCGCTGCGCTCGTAGAAAAACTGCAACCGTCTGAGGGGTGATGCAGCGAAGGCTGGATCGGCTTTCAGCCGGGCTTCAAAGTCGGCGCGGAGTTGCGGATCTTTGGCCAGCATCTGATCGGCCATTGGCGCGATGGCATAGGGCTCCATGTACTCCACGCGTTGCAGAATTTCAGGGAAAAAGCCCCAGGCGAAGAACGAGTCTTCGCCCTCCGGTTCAAGCAAGGATACCGCCAGCAGCCCAAGTGGTTGGTCCGTGGCGACGCGGATCGATCCTGCCGGGAAGGTCTCCATTCTGTGTTCGTGGCTGAATTCTGTCGCCGAAACCGGAAAGCGGCCTTCGGACGGCGCGGCGACCTTGAAGGCGCCGACCCGGATCATGTCCACCTCAACTGCCTTTGGCTTCTTGAGTGTTTCGAACGCCACGCCGTGGGCTTTGAGCCTTGCGATGACGTCCGGCTTCGTTGCGGGAATCCAGTAAGCCGCCGGGATCGAAAGATTGGCGCCAACTTCGGAGCCGTAAACGGGAACAGTGACAATCGGGCCGGGTTGTCCCGTCCACTTCATCGTCTGGCCGCCAGAGGCTTCTGAAGGGGCCAGACTTCCGGACAGTGTCTCGAAATCGAATTGCCAGACCGGGTCAGGCTTTGGCTTCCAGTTGGCGGCGACGGCGACCGGGCGCAAGGAGCGGTCCGATTGAATGGCCGCCCGCAACGCGTCGCTGTTGGCGGCGATCGCCTTCAGCGTCGCTTCGAGCAGGACGTAGGTTCCAAGCACGCGCCGCCGATATGGCTTGAGCGAATGGTTCTCCACGAGTACGGTTGGAAGGTGACGCAAGTCCCCATAGGCGTGACTGAAGCGCGGCGCGAAAGCGGGATAGTCGAGCCCTTTGGACAGGTCCGTGTTGTCGCGTTCGAAGATCAGCGGCCCGGGAATGTGGCCTGCTTCAGCCAGGGCGACGTCGATCGCCGGCCGATAGGTCTTATCGAGCCATGAGCCGATCGCGGGACTGTCCGCATAGAGGCCGTTCCAGCCGTCAAAGCCGTAGGTAATGTCGTAGGCGTAGTCCATGCCGTCCGTGACGTGCAGGTCGATGTAGAGGGCCGGATCGTACTTCGCGATGAGGCCGAGCAAGGCCTGCATCTCTGGAGCGTCGGCCTTCATGTAGTCGCGGTTCAGGTTGAGGTTCTGCGCGGTGTTGCGCCAACCTTGGTTGGCAGGCCCGCGCTGGTTGGGCCGGTTGAAGGCGGACGAGCGTTCGTGGCCATCGGCATTCAGCACTGGAACGAACACGATATTAACGTCGTCGATCAGCGCGCCCTTGCCCCGGAAGCATATGTCCCGCAGCAGCATGAGCCCTGCGTCCTTGCCGTCGATCTCGCCGGAATGGATGCCGGCCTGAATGAGAAAAACCGGCTTGTCTGGCCGAAGCTTCCGGCCGTCCTTCGTCACCACGACATCTACCAGCGTGCGGTTTTGTCCGGTCTTGCCGAAGGGTTCAAGGCGCACATGTGGGCAGGCTTTCGACAGCTTGCGCAGCCAGGCCACAGTCTGGTCGTAAGTAGGTGTCGCCGTCAGCCCCGTTCGTTCCGACGGCGTGATCCAGGGATCACCGGCCCCGACGATCAGCCGCTCGCTCGCGCCGCTCCAGGCGGGAGCGGGGGGCAAAAAGAGCGTGGGATCAGAGGAAGGTGTCTGGGCTGCCGCCATAAATATACCTCCTGCCATGAAAGCGAGCATGAGCAGCCATCCACGCACACGGGCGTTCACACAATGCCTGTTTGCCATTTCGGGTGTTTTCCCGTCTTGCTTTCATGAATCCTGTGTTCGCGCGATACTAGGCTACCGCAGATGAAGGTATAGCCGATGGGATCAGGTCGCCACGCAATGAAGCTGGTCGCCGCGCTGACGATGGTGCTCACGATGACAGGAACGGCCAACGCAGACAGGCTGACAGTGGAGCGCGTCTTTGCGGATCCCGCTATCTCGGGGCCCGTGGCGCGCGGCGTCAAGTTATCGCCTGACGGCAAGTCGGTGACATGGATTCAACCGCGGCCGGATAATCAGCACGTCACCGATCTTTGGGTGGCGGACCTTCCCGACGGCAAGCCTCACAAGCTGATCGACGCCGCTTCGCTGATGTCGAATGACCGGGCGCTCTCTGAAGAGGAAAAATCGCGGCGCGAGCGGCAGGGCGTTCAGTCGTCAGGCGTGATCGATTATCAGTGGGACGAAGAAGGTCGCTTTATCCTCGTGCCGGTTGAGGGTGATTTGTGGCTTTATCAACGCAGCGACGCGAAGGTGAGCCAGCTTACCAATTCCAAGGCCGATGAGATCGATGCAAAGGTGTCGCCAAAAGGAGGGTTTGTCTCCTTCGTCCGCAACGACAATCTCGTTGTCCTGCCGCTGAAAGGCGGCGCAGAAAAAGCGCTCACGGCAGACGGCACAGAGCTGAAAAGCTGGGCTACTGCCGAGTTCATCGCCCAGGAGGAGATGGACAGATTGACCGGGTATTGGTGGTCACCCGATGACACCCGCATAGCCCTGACGCACGTCGACCAGAGTGGCGTCGATGTGGTTCCGCGTCCCGACATCAACGCGACTGGCGCCGTGGTTGTAAACCAGCGGTACCCGCGCGTTGGCCGGCCGAATGCAGTTGTCGATCTTTACGTGGAGGATGTCGCCACGGGGCGGAGGGTGAAGGTTGATCTTGGCCCGACTACCGACATCTATCTGGCGCGTGTGGCCTGGGCCCGCGACGGGTCGGCGCTCTATGTGCAGCGGGAATCCCGGGATCAGAAGCGCCTGGACCTGCTGCGCGTCGATCCCGCCACGGGGCGAAGCAAGGTCATTATCAGCCAGACGTCGCCACACTGGATCGAGTTGAGCAGCGATTTCCGGCCGCTGAAGGACGGGACGCTGCTCTGGTCGAGCGAGGAGTCCGGCTACCGTCATATCTACCTTTACGGGGGCGACGGAAAGCCGATCCGGCAGGTCACATCCGGGCACTGGCCCGTGGATGCGATCGTCGGCGTCGATGAGGCTTCCGAAACTGTCTATTTTGGCGCGAGCATGGATACGCCCCTCGAGCGCCGGATTTATTCGGTTTCGTATCGCTCTCCCGCTACCCCGGTCGCCATTACATCCGCTGGTGGCTGGTGGAGCGGCGAGGTGTCGGGAACGAGCCACGTGTTGCTCGGGACCTATCAGGATCCCTCAACACCGCCGCGCACCGGCATTTTCCGGCCCGATGGAACGGTTGCCCGATGGATCGAAGAAAATCGGCTCCAGCCGGGACACCCCTATTATCCTTATGTCACGCGACTGCGCCTGCCCACTTACGGGACCATGAAGGCCTCAGATGGAAAGGTGATGCACTGGATGATGCGCACGCCGCCCGACTTTGACCTCAAGAAGAAATACCCGGTCATCGTGCAGGTATATGGCGGACCAGCGAGTGCGCTTGTCGCCAAAAAATGGATGAGCCCGGCAGATCAGCTTTATCTGGAAGCGGGGTATATCCTGTTCTCACTCGACAATCGTGGCACGCCAAACCGCTCTGTCGCGTTCAAGACGTCGATCGACCGGCGTATGGGGCAATTGGAGGCAGAGGACCAACTTGCGGGCGCGGCGTATCTCAAGACCTTGCCCTATGTGGATGGCGCCAGAATCGGCATTACCGGCTGGTCCAACGGCGGTTTCATGACGTTGTTGGCGCTAACGACGCCAGATTCGCCGTTTGCCGCAGGCGTGGCCGGAGCTCCTCCAACTGATTTTCGTCTGTACGACACGCATTACACTGAGCGCTTTATGGGCACCGATGAGACCAATCATGCCGGATATGAAGCGGCGGACATCGATAACCGGTTGGACAACCTTCGCCTAGGTTCGCTGATGCTGATTCATGGCATGGCGGATGACAACGTGACATTCGACAATTCCACCCGGTTAGTGGCTGCGCTGCAGGCGAGGGATGTTGGCTTCGAGATGATGCTTTATCCCGGCCTGCGTCATCGCGCCGGGTGGGGTCCGGCGCAGTTGCGCCACCGCACGGAAGCGGCACTGGATTTCTTCCAACGCAAACTCAAACCGGCAGCGGCGCCATGAAACGCTATCTCGCTCTCATCGTTATTCTGGCTCTGACCGGATGTGCGCAGGCGCCTTCGGTGAAGGCGCCTGGCGTGCCGGGCGCTTCAGCGAGTGTGGCGAACGCTCTCAAGGGCTTCTCAACGCAAGTCGATCCCAAGAGCCTCCGCGCGTTCGACCAGAAGATGGTCGATTTCGGCACCCGCTCCACGATTTCCGACACTGTATCCGATACGCGGGGGATCGGTGCGGCAAGGCGCTGGGTGGAGTCCGTCTTTCGTGCGGACTCGGCTGCCTGCGGGGGTTGCCTCGAAATTGTAACCCCGTCCGATGTCGTCACGGGACCCCGCTACCCCGGTCCGACCAGGGTGGTGGATGTCGTGGCGATCCTCAAGGGAACCACGGACCCTGATCGTGTCATCATCATTCAAGGACACCTGGATAGTCGCAACAGCGACACGATGAACGTTACGGATGATGCGCCGGGAGCGAATGATGACGCTTCAGGCGTGTCTGCCGTTCTTGAAACAGCACGCATTCTTTCCAAACAGAAGTTTGCCGCGACCTTGGTTTTTGCTGCCCTCTCGGGGGAAGAGCAGGGCCTGAGCGGTGGTAAAATCCTGGCGGACTACGCAAAGGCGCAGGGCTGGAAAGTCGAGGCCGTTCTCAACAACGATATCATCGGGGCATCCGAAGGCATGAACGGGATGACTGATGCGAATACCGTCCGCGTTTTCTCGGAAGGCGTTCGCGCCGTGGAGACAGCCAAGATGGCGGCCCAGCGACGCTCCAACGGCGGCGAACTCGATAGTCCATCGCGCAATCTCTCAAGGTACATGGCCGCGATTGCCGAGCGTTATATGCCTGATTTCAGCGTTCGAATGATCTACCGCATGGACCGATTTGGTCGTGGTGGAGACCACGCTCCCTTTCAGGCGCTGGGCTTCCCTGCGGTGCGAGTTACCGAGGGCGTCGAGAACTACGACCGGCAGCACCAGACGCTCAGAACTGAAAATGGCGTCACGTACGGCGACACGATTGATCACGTTGATTTCGATTATCTCGCGAAAGTCACGCGGCTGAACCTGATGACCATGGTGTCGCTGGCGTCGGCACCGCCGCCGCCCACCGATGTGCGAATTGCCGGCGCGGTATCGCCCGACACAACCGTGTCATGGGCGCCGGCCGTCGGCGCCGATCGCTACGTCGTCTGGTGGCGCGACACCACGGCGCCGGAATGGATCCATTTTCGCGTCGCCGACGGATCGGCGACATCGCTCAAGCTGGAGAAGACAGTTATCGACGACTGGTTCTTTGGCGTTTCCGCGGTCTCCGCCGAAGGGTATGCGAGCCCGGTCGTGTTCGCCGGGCTCGTTGGCGATTTCGGCGTTCCGGATATGCCTCCCGGACCTTAACGACGCCTATTTCGCTGCAAAAATGTCGTCCAGAAGGGTTGGCGCGCCATCAATGCGTTCCAGCTTCGGATAACGTGTGCCGCCGGCGTAGTCGATCTTGACCGTCTTGTAGGTCTCGCCGGTTTTGATCAGAAGCTCCAGCCCTTTGCCGGACTTGGTGGCTGCAACCGCATTCCGGATCGTATCAGCGTCAAATGCTTCCCCGTTCACGGCGAGGATCTTGGCCGCGACCGTGAGGCCAGCCTTGAATGCGGGACTGTCCCACGTCACCGAAGTGAGGTCGCCGTCCTTGTTGGCTGCGAGACCGATCGAATAGGTGAGGTTGGCGCCCTTGGAGCGTTTTTCCGCCGCCTTCCAGTAGTCACTGGGCGTTTCTGAATAGACCAGCTTGTAGCCGCCACGCTCGAAGCCGGCCAGCGGAGCCTTGGGCACCACATCAAGAATGCGCTCGCGCAGGAACGTATCCCAATCGTAGGGCTGAACCTTGTTGAGCGTATCGACAACGTCCTTCCAGGTGTAGGTGAGTTGGCCCCAGTCGCCGTCATTCATGCCGAGAAACGCCCTGGCGAAATCGTCGAGTGATTTCTTGCCGTCTGATTTCTGGCGGATCAGCGTGTCGATTTCGAGCCAGATCAACTGGCCTTCCGAATAATAGTCCTCGCTTCTCTGCCAGTTGCGCCACGGGATCGGCCGGCGCGAAGCGATGATGGGGTCATTCGTCGTGTCGGTCAGCGGCCGCCACTCGCGGCCCTTCTGATAGTCGTATGTCGCGGCGGTCATCGCCCATACGTCCAGCGCTTCGGCCTTGGTGTAGAAGCCCGCGCGGACCGCTAACACCTGTCCCCAGTACTGCGTCATGCCCTCATACACCCAAAGAAGGCTGTCGCGCATCGGCACGTTGAAGCTTGGTGTCCACAGGTCGGCGGGGCGGCGATACTTGCCATTCCACGAATGCGTATATTCGTGCGCCAGCAGGTCGCGGCTGACCGAATGCTGATCCCAGTCCTTGAAGTAGCCGGAACCGACACCGTTGTCGCTGGAGCGCTGGTGCTCCAGGCCCATCCCGCCAAGCTTGCTCGAAACCGAGAGAAGCATGTCGTAATGGTTGTAATGCCGTGCGCCGTAAAGCTTGTCGGCTTGCTTGATAAGATTGCGGATCGTTTCGATCTGCTCAGGCTTGGCGTCGACCATCTCAGCTGTGTCGCCCATGACGTCAAACGTCACGCGCGAACGTCCGCCTGGATCGAGATCGTACTTGCGCAGGTATTTTCCGGCGATCAGCGGACTGTCCACGAGCGTGTCGAAGCCAACGGTCTTGAAGTGAACTACGTCGCCGTCCGCTGACGCCGTCTCAAGCGCCGTTCCGAATTTCCAGTCTTCCGGCAGCTTCACCGATGCATCGATCATGACCTGCCGCGAGAAATGCCCGGCCGGATAGAGCGAAACGATCCACCAGTTCAGGCGAAGCATCTCCGGCGTGATCATCGTCGAGCCCTGATTGGGCTCGACGGCGGTTACGAACTGGGCCGACACATCCACCTGCTTCACGCCGCTGGGAACGGTCACGCGAAAGGCATAGACGTTGGCTGGATCACGAACCCATTTCAGCGGCTTGCCGTTTCCGGTGAAGCGGATGCCCGTGTAGTCCATCATGGGACCGGATGCGCTGTGGTTGCCCGGAATCCACTGCGGGTAGAGCAGGATCAGTTCGCCGGGTTTGGCGACGGGGACGGATTCCTTCACCCAGAAAATCTTCCGGTCGAGATCCGTTGCATCGACGGTGAGCGAAAGCACGCCGGGATAGCGTACATCCCTTGGCGCGGGCACGGCGGGCGCCGCCGGGGCTGGCTTGGGTTCGCTGTTGGTCTGGCCGAATGCCGGAGTCACGAGAAAGAGGGCGGCCGAAAGCGCCAATGCGAGTTTCAATTCGGTTCTCCGGTAGAAATGAGTTTTTGGAAGCGCCTGAGAGCGGTTATTGCGCCATCAAGCCCAAAGCGCCTCCGGATGACAATGGTTGATCCGGCGTTCAGCAAAAACTTCGCCGTGATCTCAGCAAATCCGGCACGATCGGCCCGGCGGGCTAGCGAATTGGCGAGATCTGGGGCAGGGGAAATCACGCATTGCCGCGAGTTGGGACTCAGAATCGGCGGGCCAGGGAGGGACAAATGGAGACGGCTTCTGGTGAAGCGCCGGCCGCGACTCGACCACCCGCGTCGTTACGGACGGTCATTCTTGCCTCATCAACCGGAACGGCGTTCGAGTGGTACGATTTTTTTGTCTACGGCTCGCTGACTGCGATCATCAGCCGGAACTTCTTCTCGCAGCTCGATGAAACGGCGGGGACGCTGGCGGCGCTGGCGCTCTTTGCTGCCGGACTTCTGTTCCGGCCGGTGGGCGCTCTGATTTTCGGTCGGATCGGAGACCGCTTTGGCCGGAAGGGCGCCTTTCTCTCGACGGTCATCATGATGGGCGGCGCCACGTTCGCCATCGGTCTTCTGCCAGACAACCATCTTGTCGGCGGCGCCAGCACGATTGCATTGATCGTGCTCCGCATTCTGCAGGGAATGGCCGTGGGCGGAGAGTACGGCGGTGCGGCGATCTATGTGGCAGAACATGCTTCGGCTGAACGTCGAGGCGCAATCACGGGATGGATACAGTCTTCCGCGGCCTATGGTCTTGTAGGCGCACTTGGGCTGGTTCTGCTCACGCGCACGCTGATCGGCGAGGACGCCATGGCCGCATGGGGCTGGCGTGTTCCGTTCCTGGCATCGGCGATCCTGCTCGCGATTTCGATCTGGATGCGGTTGAAGCTGGATGAAAGCCCGGAATTTGTCCGCATGCGCAAAGAGGGGCAGGTCAGCCGCGCACCTTTTGCGGAAGCTTTCCTGCGGTGGTCCAACCTCAAATACGTTCTTATCGCGATTGTCGCCCTGTTCTTTTCGCAAGGGCCGCTCTGGTACTGCATATTCTTCTATTCGCAGGTGTTCCTTGAGAGCTTCGCCAAGGTTCAGGGTGCATGGTCCAACGCGATCATGATCGGCGCCGTCGTCGTCTCGATCCCGTTTTACGTGTTCTTCGCATGGCTGTCTGACCGGATCGGACGGAAGCCGGTCCTGCTGTTCGGCATGGCGCTGGCGACGGTGGCAATCTTTCCGTCTTTCCACGCCTTCGCCAACGGCGCCAACCACGCACTTGTGGAAGCGCAGAAGCGGGCGCCAATCACAGTCGTCGCCGATCCGGCAACCTGCACGTTCAAGATCGACCTGCTCGGCCGTAGCAAACCGAAGTCGGGATGCGACATCGCCCGAAACCTGTTGACCCGAGCAGGGGTCAATTATCGCAATCAGGCCGCCAGCGCGGGTTCACCAACCACGGTGCATATAGGCGACGTCTCGGTCTCCGCCGCCGATGGCGACGGTGTCGATGTGCAGGCCCTTTCCACGCGCACCAAGGATATCGATCAAAAGATAAAGGGGGCGCTGGAGACCTCCGGATATCCGAAATCGGCCGATCCCGCCGCCTTCAACTGGCCGCTGCTTATCGCTCCGTTTGTTGTACTCATCATAGCCGCAACCGCGCTCTATGGGCCGATGGCCGCCGCGCTGGTTGAGCTGTTTCCAACGTCGGTTCGATACACGGCCCTGTCCGTGCCCTATCATCTGGGCATTGGCGTTGTGGGCGGATTCATGCCTGCTTCCGCGTTCGCCATAGCAACCGCGACCGGCAACATCTTCGCTGGCCTCTGGTATCCGGTCGCCTTCGGCGCTGTCGCCACTCTATGCTGTCTTCTCTTTTTCCCGGAGACGCGGGGGCGCGAACTGACGCGGGTTTCGAGCTGACGCCCTAGACGCCCGACATCAGCGGCAAGCGGACCGTTGCAGAAAGTCCGTGTGGCGACCGGTTGGCGAGCGTCAGAGACCCGTTATGGGTTTTTGCGATCGCGTCTGCCAGTGCGAGGCCAAGACCGGCGCCGCCGGTCGTCCGGTTGCGGGAAGCATCGCCTCGTACAAACGGCCGGGTGGCCGTCGCCAGGGCGTCCGGCGTCATGCCCGGGCCATCGTCGTCAACCCGGATTTCGAGACTGCCGTCCTTCCGGTCAACGCTCACGCGCGTCGCGCCGCCATAGGCCACAGCATTGTCGATGAGATTCCGGAGAAGCCGTCGCAGAAGCAGCGGTCGACAAGGCGCTGGAACCCGCTCGGAGGACACAAGCGTCACAGGCGCGCCCGTCTCGGCATAGTCCTCCACCATGTCCTGCACCAGGATGGCGACATCCATCATTTGCACGGGTTCGTTGGATCGGCCCTGCCTGGCGAGTTCGAGGATCGCCTCGAGCAGGAGCGTGGTCTCTTCGATTGTTTTGACGGCTTTCCGCCTCTCGGACTCTGGCTCCATGCTCTCAAGGCGGATGCGAAGGGAGGCCAGCGGGGTTCTCAAGTCGTGGCCGAGGGCGCCCAGCATTACGTCCTTTTCGCCGAGCAACTGGGTGACTCGCTGGCTCATGGAGTTGAAAGCTTCGAGGGTCTGGCGAACATCGCTGGGGCCCCGCACGGGAACTTCCTGCGGCTCGCCGGCCGCGCCGACATGCGCCGCCGCCTCCGTGAGATCGTTCAGGGGTCGCGACAGTCGGTTGGCCAGCCAAAGGGCAGCTGCAAGCACAAATGCAAAAGCAATGAATGTGCTGCCTGCCAGCCTATAGATGTCGCCGCTCGGAGGAAGGGGAGAAAAGAAGCTGGCGTTCAGCCAGCGGCCGTCCGGGAACTGAGCCGAGAATACGACTTCGCGGGCCCGCAAAGACGGGCGAGGCGGCCTGTCACGGCCGCCGGCATCGGGCGAGCCCGGCATCATCCTGATATCACGACCCGGAAATCCCGGCTGATCGGCTCGGCGTTCTGTCTGAAGTCGATCTCTCTGGAGGCGCAGAAGAAAGAGACGATCGCTGGATCCCTGCGGCCGTTCAGGGCGGACAATTGTCCGCACAGAGGCGCGCACGGAGAGGGTTTGCACGCCACCGTCATCGAGTGCGCGCTTCAAACGTTGTTCGAGGCGGCCATTTCGAGGCAGATCTCTCGTCACCACCATGCTGGTCGGTCCGAAGGTGAAACGCCCGGCGCCCGGCGGACGTCCCAGCGGAACATTTCGGTCCGTCACCTGCGGCGGCGCCGTCGACAGCACTGCCGCGAGATCGACAAACCGGGCCAGCCCCGGCCCGCTGGCCTCGATCAGTCCGGCGCGGGCACGCTCGGCCCAGAGGAATGCGAAATCGACCGCGCTGGCCACCAGCAACGCACTGGTCATCACAAGGGCGATCTGCCCGGAAAGACTACGCGGGAACGGCCACTTCACAGCCGCCGCACCTCTGCTGAGAACGTGTATCCGCCGCCCCAGACGGTCTTGATATAGCGGGGTTCCTTGGGATCAGGCTCAATCTTGCGTCGCAGACGGCTAACCTGGTTGTCGATGCTTCGATCAAACACGCCAGCCTCTCTTCCCTGCGTGAGATCGAGAAGCTGGTCGCGCGTCAGCACCAGTCGCGGACGTTCAATCAGCGCAAGCAGCAGATTGTACTCACCCGTCGACAAGGGGACGGCCAGTCCATCAGCGCCCACCAACTCGCGTTCGCCAGTTTTCAATACCCAGTCCCCAAAGGCATAGCGGCCTGTTTCCGGCGCCGCCTGGCGGGGCGGGAGACTGTTGGCGCGCCGCAAAACAGCCTTTACCCGGGCCAGAAGCTCCCTGGGTGAGAAGGGTTTCACGACATAGTCGTCGGCGCCCACTTCCAGGCCCAGGACGCGATCGAGCTCCTCAGCGCGCGCGGTCAGGAAAATCACGGGCAGGTTGCCATTGGCGCGAATGTGCCTTGCGAGGCTTAAGCCGTCTTCGCCCGGCATCATGATGTCGACGATGGCGAGGTCGAACGTATGCGCGGAAAGCAGGGTCCTGGCTGCGGCGGCGTCGGCGGCGGCTTTCACGCGGAATTGGTTGTTCTCGAAATAGCGCGCCAGAGGCTCGCGGATCGAACTTTCATCTTCGACGATGAGAAGGTTGTTGGACATGACCTCAACACAGGAAAGGTACTCGCAGCCTGCTGCACTATCCTGGGTCAATGCAACAGGCTGCGAGCTAGGAAACCGGCCACACCGCTCGGGGGGAGGGACATGGCGTCAGGGGCGGCCGGTCTTTATTGCCTACTTCGTTACGCCAGAAGCTGCGCGAAGCTCGGCAATCGTCACAATCCCGTTCTTGTCCGTGTCAGCCCGGTCGAAGGCCGCAAGAGAGCGAGCAGAGAATTCCTCGTAGCTAAGCTTGCCGTCGCCATTCGCATCCGCCGGTCCCATGCGGCGCACTTTCGGCGCGTCGTTGGAATCGGCGTCCGGTCCCGGTTTTCGGCCGCCTGCGTCGCGTGATCCGCGAGGACCGTCATGGTCGCGGATGCGCGCCATCTCCGGGCCGCGGAAGCCTCGATGTCCGGCAAATCCAGGTGACGGACCGCGCCCTTCCGGCATGGCCTTCTCAAATTCGGCCAGGCTTATTTGCCCATTGTGGTCGGCATCGAGCCTGGCGAAGCGGGCCTCCAGCATGTGTTTTCGCATGGCGGTGCGCATTTCGTCGGGCGTAACGAAGCCATCCTTGTTGGCGTCAGCCTCGGCAAATCGCGACTTTTCCGCGGTTGAAACTTCAGCGCGGGTCACCTTGCCGTCGTTGTTGGCGTCAAATCGCAGCAGGCTGAACCCGCCGTGGGGACCCGCCTCCATAGGCGGCGGGCCGGGGAAGTTCTGAGCGACCGCGGCGCCCGAGATAAGGAACGCGGCGATGGAGATGGTAGCAAAGTGAAGGCGTTTCATCGGTTATTTCCTGCCTGGCCTCGGGTTTGCGGGCCATTCAGGCAAGGATGACGGCGGGTTGTCGCAGGAATACCCCGGACAGCCCTCTAAATGTCGCAAGATGTCAGGGGAAAAGGGCCCGTCCCACGTTTTTTCGTGGCGTTCCGGCCGTTCAACTGCTAGCGCAAACGGAAGGTTTTCCGGAGGGTTTTCAGGACTTCCGGTCAACAGGGCTCAGTTCGAGGCGCGTTAACATGTCGTCGGATCAACCGAAACCCAAGGCCAAGGCGGGGGACGCGTCCGAGCCGCATCCGTTCCCGTTTATGCGGATCAAGTGGATCGGATTCATCGTGACCGCGGCGATTTTCGTTGCGACGACGATTTCGCTGGCGACCCAGGGGCTCAACATGGGTCTCGATTTTACCGGTGGCGTGCTGGTGGAAGTGGCCCGTGCCCAGCCCTTCGGCCCCAACGAGGTTCGCGCCAAGCTCGAACATGCGGGCTTCAGCGGAGACACGGCGGTCACGCCAGCGGACGGCAACAAGACAGCCTTGATTCGCCTGCCGGTCGCATCGACGGGTGGCGACGTTGAGGGAATGACGCGCAAGGTCACCGAGGCGCTTGGGCAAGGCGTTGAGATCCGCAAGATCGATGCTGTCGGGCCGAAGGTTTCCGGCGAACTTTTTCGGGGTGGCGTGATTGCGTGCCTGTTGGCCGTCACCGTTATCGCTCTCTATGTCTGGTTCAGGTTCGAATCCAAATTTGGCTGGGCCGCATTCATCACCACTTTCCACGACGTCTATGCCGTCGTCGGACTCTTTTCGATAACCCGCATGACGTTCGATCTGACGGTCGTTGCGGGCGTGCTGACGATTGCCGGCTACTCGATCAACGACACGGTCGTGGTCTTCGACCGGATCCGGGAGATGTTGAAGAAGTACAAGAAGCTTCCGTTTGCCCGGATCATTGATATCTCGATTACCTCCACATTGCTCCGCACGACCTTCACGTCGGCCGCAACAATGTGCGCTTCGCTCGCGATGCTGTTCCTTGGCGGTCCCGTGCTGTTCGGATTTGCCGCAGCGATCTGCTTTGGCATCGTTATCGGCACCTATTCGAGCATTTTCGTCGCCGCACCCATGCTGCTCTACCTGCCAGGTCGGATTCCGGGCGCAAAGATCAATCGTGGCGGCGAGGAGCCGGCGCCCAGCGCATCCTGACGGGGAAGAGGAGGGGGGGAATGGCCGTTAGCATAACGCCAGGCGCCGCCGTTCGGCGCAAAGGTCCCATCTATACCGACCTGTTCTTCCAGGTCGTCGTCGCCATCATAATCGGCGGGCTGCTCGGCCTGGTCTTCAAGGGCCAGCACTGGATCACCGAGTACCTGAAGCCACTCGGCGATAACTTCATCAAGCTTGTGAAGATGATCATCGCGCCGGTGATCTTTCTCACCATATCGCTTGGCATCGCCAATATGCGCGACATGGGTAAGCTGGGCCGCGTCACGCTGAAGGCGTTCGGCTACTTCCTGTTTTTCTCCACGCTCGCCCTGATTGTTGGGCTCATCGTCGCCAATGTCTGGCAGACGGGCGCCGGCATGAACATCGACCCGGCGAGCCTGGATGGCGGCGATCTCGCAAAGGTCGCGGACTATGAGCGGAAGGCTGAAGGAACATCGCTCGTTGGCTTTCTCTCCGAGATCATTCCCAGCACACTGGTAGGCGCGTTCACCGGCGGCAGCATCCTTCAGGTTGTTTTCGTCTCCATCCTGTTTGGCGTCGGGTTGGCGCTGGCCGGCGACCGCGCCATGCCGGCCGTCGATATTCTGACGTCAGTCAGTGACGCTATTTTCAAGATGGTGTCGATCCTGATGCGGGTCGCGCCGATCGGGGCTCTTGGCGCGTTTGCGTTTGTGATCTCGAATCTCGGAATCGAGGCGGTCGGCAACCTGCTGGAGCTTGTGGTCGCTGTTTACCTCACCTCGTTCCTGTTCATTTTCGGCGTGCTGGGTGTCGTCGGCATGCTCGCCGGGTTTTCCATCTTCCGGCTCGTCGTCTATCTCAAGGAAGAGCTGTTCCTGGTGCTTGGCACCTCGTCCTCTGAGTCTGCGCTCCCGGCGTTGATGGACAAGATGGAGCGTGCGGGTTGTGCCCGCTCGGTGGTGGGTCTGGTCGTTCCGACCGGCTATTCTTTCAACCTCGACGGAACGAACATCTACATGACGCTCGCCGCGCTGTTCATTGCGCAGGCGACCAACATTCACCTCTCGCTGGAAAACCAGCTCATCCTTCTCGGCATAGCGATGCTGAGCTCCAAGGGCGCAGCGGGCGTCACCGGGGCGGGGTTCATTGCGCTCGCCGCTACGCTGGAACAGGTGCATTCCATCCCGGTGGAGGGCATGGCCCTGATCCTCGGCGTCGACCGCTTTCTTTCGCAGTGCCGGGCGCTCACCAACTTCGTAGGCAACGCCATCGCCACCATTGTGGTGAGCCGCTGGGAAGGCGCACTCGATCCGGCGCGCCTGAAACATGCACTGTCGGGTGGTTCTCCGCCGCTCGCGGCGGCGCCGGTCGAACAGGACGCCGACTAGCCGAACAACCTTGCGGCGAGCCCGGAGACCCATGTTCTGTCGTCTTTGGCCGTGCGGCTGAAAGGCGCTGTCACGACGGGGATGGATGTCCACCGCGCGATCTCTTCCGCGAAGATTGCCGGCGGTCCCGCGTGCGGCCAGGGCTGGCTGATCACGACGGCCGGCACCGTGAGTCCGCGTTGCTCCAGAACGGCAAGCGCCGTCAATGTGTGGCTCACGGCTCCAAGGTAATTGGCAGCGACCAGCAAAACGGGAAATTGCAGGTCGGACATGAGATCGAGATTGGTACTGTTGTCCGTCAGCGGCGACATGACGCCGCCAGCGCCTTCAACCAGCGTCGGCCCGGCGGTGCTGATACGCTCCTTGAGGAACTGAAGCATTTGCTTGTAGTCGAGCGCGACCCCGGCTCGGCGCGCCGCGACGTTTGGAGCGGATGGCTCCTCGAACCGTTTCCAGCAGATATCTCCGACGGTCGTGGGCGTGATGGGATGGCCGCATGCGCTGAGGAGCCTGCCCGCGTCGGAGCCCCCAAGGTTCCTGGGATCGTACCCGCTCATCAACGGCTTCAACGCGACCGGCGTCTGGCCGCCCAGCACAAGCTGGCGTAAAAGGGCGGCCGAGACATGTGTCTTGCCGCAATCCGTGCCGATAGCCGAAACGAACAGCCCTGAAGACATCAGTGCACTTTCTCGACTTCGAGCTGACGCAAGACCAGCGCGGCCAAGGTTCGCACGTCGGCTTCCCGGTGTGTGGCGGAAAATGTAAAGCGCAACCGCGCAGTTCCTTCCGGCACGGTCGGCGGGCGGATCGCCGAAACCAGATATCCTTCCCGGGCAAGCGCCTCAGAGGCGTGCATGGCTTTCGCCGTTTCTCCGAAAACAACCGGCACAATCGCGCTGTCCACCGGTTCGTGCCCGATCAAGGACGCAAACAGGCGCGCGTTCGCAAGGCAGGTTGCAGCGAGCTGCGGTTCGCTGCTCATGATCTCGATCGATGCAAGCGCCGAAGCCAGAACCGAGGGCGGCAAGCCGGTCGTGTAGACAAGGCTCCGGGCCCGGCTCGCAAGAAGGTCGATCAGAGCGGCGGGACCCGCTACATACCCGCCATAGGCGCCGACGGCCTTGGAGAGCGTGCCCACTTGTATCGGCGCTGGGTTGTCGACCTCGACCACACCAAATCCGTGCGCGTCGTCCGTCATCAACCACGCGCTGCGCCTGGCGCAGACTGCGGCCAGATCGGCAAGCGGCGCGATATCCCCATCCATCGAAAACACCGTTTCGGTAATGACGAGCGACCGGCCACGCGCGCCAGTCAGCAGCTCACCAGCATGCGCGGCGTCATTATGCCGAAAGCGCTCG
This sequence comes from Alphaproteobacteria bacterium, assembly GCA_016125405.1. Lineage (GTDB taxonomy): Bacteria > Pseudomonadota > Alphaproteobacteria > Caulobacterales > Hyphomonadaceae > UBA7672. The sequence continues at coordinate 126,653 of WGLW01000008.1, forward strand.
ACCCTGGCGCCGGAAAGCCGCGCCCCGGCATGCAGGCAGGAATGTGACAACTCGTCCATAACGATGAGGTCGCCGGGCCCAACCAGCACGGGCACCACGCCTATGTTCGCCAGATAGCCGGAGCCGAATACGCGCGCAGCCGGAAGGCCTTTGAGCCTCGCAATCATCGTTTCGAGTTCGTGGTTGAGCGGATGGTCGCCGGTGACCAGCCGCGACGCGCCGGCCCCCGCGCCGAACGTCCTCAGCGCCCTTGCGCCGGCCTCGATGACGCGCGGGTCCATCGACAGGCCCAGATAGTCATTGTCGCAGAACGAAATCATCTCCCTGCCGCTCCGCACGGCGCCGGCCCCGGCGCCGCGGGCGGTCGGCTGCAATTCCCGCCGCAAGCCGGTTTCTTCCAGCATTTCCAGCCGGTCGGCGGCGAAGGCTTCCAGCGTGGCGAAGTCGGTCCGTGTCATGTGATCCATGCCTCTCTTGGGCGGCAAAGCCCTATCGGCTAGACCGCGCGGCGACAACATTCGTTTGGAGACACCGGCCATGGGCGAGCCCGCCTGGCTTGACGCGGCGCTGGAGCACCTCTGGTTTCCCTATGCGCAGATGAAGACCGCGCCGCGCCCCAGAGCCGCGGTGGCGACGCAAGGCTGCCGCATCAGGCTGGCGGATGGCCGCGAACTGATCGATGGCGTCGGAAGCTGGTGGACGGCCGTCCACGGCTACAACCACCCATCCTTGCTCAGTGCAGTCCGCGACCAGCTTGAGGTGATGCCACATGTCATGCTCGGCGGGCTGGTGCACGAACAGGCCGGCCGCCTCGCCGCCCGGCTCGCAAGCCTTACGCCGGGCGAGCTCACGCGGGTGTTTTTCACCGAATCCGGTTCCGTCGCCGTCGAAGTCGCGATGAAGATCGCGGTTCAGTACTGGCGCAACACGACCGGCCAGGTCCGGCCAAAGTTTGTTTCCTTTCGCGGCGGGTACCACGGCGACACGTTTGCAACCATGTCGGTCTGCGACCCCGAGGAGGGAATGCACGCGCTCTTCGCCAGCGCCCTTGTGCGTCAGCATGTTGTCGATCTTCCTGAGACCCCGAACCAGGCGGCCGCCCTCGAGAACTTGCTGTCAAAAGAGCAGGACATCGCAGGCGTAATCATCGAACCCCTCCTTCAGGGCGCATCCGGCATGCGGATGCACGATCCGGCGACGCTGCGAACGATCCGGGATATCTGCGACGCCCACGGCGTGCTGCTGATCTTCGATGAAATCTTCACGGGCTTTGGCAGGGTAGGGACCATGTTCGCGGCGGACGCCGCTGGCGTGACGCCCGACATCATGACGCTCGGCAAGGCGCTCACCGGAGGCGTCGCTCCGCTGGCGGCGACGATCGCAAGCCGCGGCGTCTACGACGCCTTTCACTCGGACGATGCATCGCGCGCCCTCATGCACGGCCCCACCTACACAGGGCACGCCTTGGGCTGCGCGGCCGCCAACGCGTCGCTGGATCTGTTCGAGACGCAGGATCGCATTGGTCAGGTACGGTCGATCCAGGAACGGCTCCGGGCAGCATTGGAGCCGCTGAGCGACATGCCCGGTGTCGCCAATGTCCGCGTGATCGGCGCCGTCGGCGCCGTCGAGATGGTGAATGAATTCGACGTGGAACGCCTGCGCGCGTGGTTCATCGAGCAAGGCGTATTTGTGCGTCCGTTGGGAAAGGTGGTCTATCTCGCGCCAGCGTACACGATCGCCGAGCCCGACCTGCGCAAACTGACCGACGCAGTCGCCGCGTCCATCAAATGGATGTCGAACCAAACACATTGACGCAAGCGCGCCATCAGGCGCGACCGGAAAGAAGCTGAGAATGCCAGGTTCTATGTGCGGACCGCGCCTGACGCCGAACTATCAGAGCTTGCAATCGTTCTTGAGGAAATCACCGATCACGCCAAGGGATTCGCGAACGTTGTCGGCCGTCCACTTGTCCATCTGGTGACCCATGTCCTTCATGATCACGAGCTTGGCGTTTCCGGTGGATTTCACGGCGTTGTAGAAATCCGTGGAATTGTAGAGCGGAACTCGCACATCGTGATCCCCGTGGAAGATCAGGATCGGCATCGATAGCTTGTCGGTGTTCTGGATGGGGTCCATCCCGGTCACCGTACGTCCCTGGAACGAGCGCTGTTCCCGGTTTTCTCCCCAGTTGTTGGCTGTCTTCTGGAGATTGGACACGCCAGCGCCGGCGATTGCGCATTTGAAGGGTCCGCCGGGGCGAACCGATGCCGCGAATGCCGCAAATCCACCGTAAGAATAGCCGAAGATGGCGATCCTGTCCTTTGCGGCATACCCGTTCGCGACCATCCAGTTGGCGCCGTCGTCGTTGTCGTCCTGCATTTTCTTGCCCCACTCGAAGTCGCCCGCGAGCCAAAGCTGGTGCCCCCAGCCTTCGCTTCCGCGATATTGGGGTTGCAGCACTGCATAGCCCCGGGTCGCCAGGAATTGTGTCCACCCTGTCGGGTCCCAGCCGAGTTCGTCACGAGCCCAAGGTCCGCCATGCGGCAGGACAACTGCGGGCGGCGGGGCATCTCCCTTCTTCCAGTCCGGCGGCAATGTAAGGAAGGCCGGTATCTTCAACCCGTCGCGTGCCTCGTAATAAACAAGCGAACGATCGCCCAGGGAGTCAGGCTTGATCCAGGGGCGCTCGCCGCCAATCGAGACGACCTTCGATTTGTTCAGCAGCAGGTAATAGGCGGGAGGGTTGCGTGGACTCTCCACGACGAAGAGAAGTTTCGATCGGTCGTCGGTCCAAGACTTAAGTTCGACGTTCTGCCCCTTGAAGGCTCCGGAAAGGCCTTCGGCGATCGACTTCAACTCCGGATCGACCCAATAGACCATAGGGTCGGGTCCCCAGTAACGAAAGCCGAGAATCTTGCCAAAGTCCGATGGGTGGCGGCCAAGCACAACGCCGGTCGCGTCGTAGGCTTCGTGACGGAACAGCGGCTCGTCGTCAAACTTCTGGGTTTTGGCGTCGTACAGATAAACAGCAGCCTTGTCCGAGAACTTGTCCGTAACGACAAAGTATTTTCCCGTTTTTTCGTCGTAGGCCTGAACGTTCATCTGACGCCGGTCGCTGAAGCTTACGGTAAGCGGCGTCTGTAGATCGAAATTCCCGGTGTCGGGATTCAGGATGTAGGTTTCAGACTCGTATTCGAGATTGCCGATCGGTTTGACGCGAACCTTTGTGCGCACACGACCATCGCGTGGGTCGATAAGATCAATCTGCTGGTCGCCTGTATCGCGATAGAGGTTTTCTGTCCGTCCAGTTTTCAGGTTGACCTTGAGATAGCGCGATTCAAGCGAAACGGTGTCCAGGCGCCGCACAATGACGTTTTCGGGATCAAGCGGCAGATCCATGATCGACGGGGATGTCGCCAGCTCCAGGCAGCGCAACGTCGCGGCGCTTATGCCAGTTGTGGGAGCCTTTGCGAGAACGTCATCGAATTTCTTGATCGATGTATCGGTGAGAAACGCCTTGTAGACATACGTCTTGGTCGAGCCTGTTGTCTTGCCTTCGCCGCATCCGTTGAGGGCGCCGGTCCAAGCCTGGTTGGCCAAAACGATGACTTTTCCGGTTTTGAATATCTGGGCGCCCTGAAAGGCCATCCGGCCTTCGCTTGGCGTGATGCTTTTGGGCGCCAGCGGCTTGCTGGTGTCAATCGAGGAGATGTCCCAGCTGGCGAGGGCAGGGTCGTCAGTGTTGCGCGGGTCCGCGACAATTCCGACGAGAGCCGTTCCATCGGGCGACATGTCTACCCGGGTGACATTCGGAACCCGGGCCATTGCGTCAGCATCCAGCGCCTGCGCAGCAGCTCCTCCTACTCCGAAGAAAAAGGCAGCCGACGCCATTCCTAGCAGGCTTCTGAGCATAAGATCCCTCAAACTGTGATGGCTGCGCTCGACCCGATGCGCGGAATGATGGTGCGGCGATTGAATGGCCCGCGCAAGAGGCATGGCCAACATCGGGGCCAAGTGGAAAATATTGCCCCTTTTCCGCGCCCGGCTTGTTTCCGAAATGTCACAGGTTGGGCGGAATTGTGTCGTCGGTGTGACCAAACACGCCGCCAAGGTTGCTGCGTGGAATTTTCGCGTGCGAAGTAAACGCGCCCGAGTCAGGTCGGGCGGACTTTGAAATCGGCATTCTGGGGTACATCCATGTCCAACAACAGCGCGGCACTGCGCAGATTTTTCCTTGGCGGCGCCGCCATTGGGGCTTTGGTCTTTTCGTCGGGGGCAGGCTGGGCCCAAACGCCGCCGGCCGGCAGCACAACCGATTCAACGTCGACCGTAGACCAGACCAAGCCACCGCCGCCGCAAGCCAAGCAGGACACGGACGAGCGCGTGATCATTACAGGCTCCCGCATCAAGCAGGATCCCTACACGGCCGCTGCCCCGATCGAGGTGATTACCTCGGAGTCAGCGGTTCTGGCGGGGGTTATCGACACGGCCGCCATCCTCCAGGGCTCGACTACCGCATCGGGTTCTACCCAGCTGAACAACTCCTTCGGTTCGTTTGTCACCGAAGGCGGTACGGGCACGAACACGGTCTCGCTCCGGGGGCTTGGAGCTCAGCGCACCTTGGTTCTCCTGAACGGCCAGCGGCCGGGTCCGGCGGGTACACGAGGGCAGGTCGGGGCGTTTGACCTGAACACAATTCCGGACTCGATCATCAGCCGGGTTGAAATCCTTAAGGACGGCGCGTCGTCGATCTACGGTTCGGACGCCGTCGCCGGCGTCGCCAATATCATCACCCGGACGTCTGTCGATCGGCCGGAACTGACGATCCAGTACAACAACCCGGAAAACCCCGGCGGCTCCACCTTTCAGGTGAACGGCGCCTACGGGCTCAACTTCTCGAACGGAAACATCGTGCTGGCGGGCCAGTACACGAAAATCGACCCGCTGGAATACGGCGACCGTGGCTATTCGCGTTGTGCGCAGGATATTGTCACCGACCCGACAACCGGCGCTCGCCTCGACCGCCAGGACCGTTCGATCCTGCAGGGCACGTCGCTCGCCGGCTGCAACAACATCTATTTCAATACGGTCATCAACTATTTCAACAGCGGCACGCGCTACATCCCGTCGCCGGACGGGGTAACCGTCGGTCCTTTCCCTGGCTACCGCCCCCGGAACAACAAGACGTATGCAACCTCGCCGGACGGCGTGGCCTACTACGAGGACGTGCTGAACGATCCGCGGTACCTGAAAGGCTACTTCCTCGACCAGCAGGAACGCACCAGCCTGTACGGCCGTTCGGACTTCACATTCGGCAACATCGAATGGACGGCCGAGGCGCTGTTCACGCAACGCCAGACGACTGCCCACAACTGGCGGCAGTTCTTCCCGATCATCGGGGGGAGCGCGTTCTATGATGTGCCTGGCCCGTACACGGCCCCGTCCGGCCCCACGTCGGCCTACGAGCCCGTCACGATCTGGCCGTCGAACCAGTCAATCAACGTCAAGTACTACTACCTTACGACTGGACTGAAGGGAGGTTTTGGCAGCAACGGGTACCTCTCGACCTGGTCCTGGAACGCCGACCTGAACTTCTCCCGTTCCGACGGGACATATGAGAAGAACCAGATTCTCAAGGAAACGGCGGGCGATGCGGCCTATGCAAGCCCGTCTGACGGTCTCTATCACGGCCCCACATACAACCCGTTCGACCCAACCTTCCTGGCCGGCAACTATTCGCAGGACGTCTACAACCTGCTGACCGGCTACAGCAAAGGCCGCACGATCTACGACCAGTCGTCGGTTTCGGCCGGCGTGACGGGCGACCTGTTCCGGTTGCCTGCAGGTCCTGTCGGCCTTGCCGCTGGCGTCGAGTACCGGGACTTCCGGATCAACGACAACCCCGGTCCTGGCTCGATCAACGGCGACTACTGGGGCACGTCGTCGGCCGACGTGACAAAGGGTCGGGATCATGTCACCGAAGAATACGCCGAGGTGAGCATTCCCGTGGTCAAGGGGCTGCCGGGGATCGAGGACCTCAACCTCAGCGGCTCTGGACGCTGGTTTGACTACGACTCCTACGGTTCGAACAGCGTCTGGAAAGCCGGCATCAACTGGCAGGTCATCCCGATGCTGCGGTTCCGCGGAACCAAGGGTACGTCCTACCGCGCTCCGGCTCTGTACGAGCTGTACCTCGGCAACCAGACGGGCTTCTTCAGCCAGCTGTCGATCGACCCCTGCATCGACTGGGGCAACAGCACCAACGTCAACATCCAGAAGAACTGCGCGACGGCGGGCATTCCGTCCGACTACACCGGCGCGGGGTCGTCTGCCACGATCTCGACCGGCGGCGGTCTCGGAACGCTTAAAGCGGAAGATTCCGAATCCTCCACGCTCGGCGTCATCTTCACGCCGGCCTTCCTCGATCTCTCGATCGCGATCGACTACTTCGACATCACGATCAACAACGAGGTTGGAACGCTCAGTGCTGCGACGATCCTGGGTGGTTGCTACGGCGCTCCGGTCTACCCGAACGCCTTCTGCAGCCTGTTCACCCGGAACCCGGGTACCGGCGGAAACCCGTACAACGTCACCTACGTCAACGCGAACTACATCAACGTGAACCAGCAGGCGACGCACGGCATCGACTACAACGTGCGTTACGAGCACGAGTTCAACTTCGGCAAGCTGCTCGTTGACCTCAAAGCCACGCAGACGATGGAAGATGTTCAGTTGCTCTTCGATCCGAACCTCGCGTCCGGCTTCGACACCAGCGACTTCAATGGCACGTCCGGCGATCCGAAGTGGGTCGGGGACGCTCAGTTCCAGCTGAAACGCGGAGATGTTACCTACTCGTGGTTCTCGCACTATGTGGGCGCCACCAACAACTCGGTGTTCGCCAACGAACAAATCTCCTACCAGGGTCTGACCGTGAACCAGATCATCAAGGCGGACGACTGGTGGTCGCATGACGTCTCGGTTCGCTGGCAGGGCGATCACTTGACCATCGTGGGCGGGATTTCGAACATCTTCGATGCCCAGCCGCCGATCCTTTCCTCCAACGGTGGGGCCCAGCGCCTGCAGAACATCGCCCTGGCGGGAACGCAGTACGACTATCTGGGCCGCACGTTCTTCCTGCGCATTGGCACGAAGTTCTGACGAACCCGGCACTGACGAATCGGATGGAGCCGCGCTTGTCGCGGCTCCATTTGTTTTTGGGTGAAGATGTTGGCCTGAGAATGAGGCCCGCGGTCAGATCTTCCGCGTCCGGTCTTTCCAGTAGGGCGCGCGAACCTGGGCGCGTAGCACCTTGCCAGCGGGTGAGCGCGGGAGCGTGTCGACGAAATCGACGGTTCGCGGGCGCTGGAAGCCCGGCAGGTTGGCTTTGGCGAAATCGAGGATCGACCGCGCCGTGGCGTCGCTACGTTCATAGCCGGGCTTTAATTCAACCACGGCCTTGATTTCCTCGCCCCAGTCCTCGTTGGGAACGCCGATGACGGCGGCGTCGGCCACGGCCTCGTGGCGGATCAGCACCTCGTCGATCTCGACCGGATAGATATTGACGCCGCCGGATATGATCAGTTCGGCCGTGCGCCCGGTCAGGAACAGGTAGCCGTCCTCGTCGAACCGGCCGACATCGCCCAGGGTGAACCAGTCGCCGCGATAGGAGCTCTCTGTCTTCTGCGGCTCCTTGTAATAGACAAAGCGGCCGGTCTCCGGCGCCTTCACATAAATGAGACCATCCTCGCCGACCGGCACCGGATTGCCGTCCGCATCCAGCAGCTTCACCTCGACGCCGGGTACGGCCCGGCCGACGGTCCCGGGCTTCCTCAGCCAGTCATGCGGCTCGATCCAGACCCCGCCGCCTTCGGTCGCTGAGTAGTATTCGTAGAGCGTGGGGCCAAACCAATCCATCATCGCCTGCTTCACCGGCGCGGGGCAGGGCGCGGCGCCATGAATGATCCAGCGCATCGACGACACGTCGTACTTCTTTCGCGTCTCTTCCGGCAGCTGAAGCATCCGGTGCATCATGGTCGGAACGAGGTGCGTGTGCGTCGCGCGGTGGTCCTGGATGATCCGCAGCGTTTCTTCGGCGTCCCACTTGTCCATCAGGATTGTGCCCACGCCGGCCGCAATCGGCAGCGCTAGGTTCAGGCCGAGTGGCGCGGCGTGATAAAGGGGCCCCGTCAGGATGGAAAAGTCCGTCTGCGGTGTCCACTTCGCCGTTTCGTTGGCGGCAGTCGTTAGCTGGGAAACCACCGGCCGGGTCTTGCGGTAGACACCCTTTGGCCGTCCGGTCGTGCCGGACGTATAGAGCATGGTGGAGCCGATTTCGGGATCGGGAATGTCATCCTCACTGTCACGGCCGATCACCGTGTCGTAGTCGTCGAACCCTTCGATCGGTCCCGCATAGGCGAGCTTCAGGATTAATTGTTTCGAAAGGCGTGCGGCCTCTGTCGCTGCCGTGGCGAAGCGCGCGCTGGCGATCAGGGCCTTGGCGTCGCAGTTGTCCACGACATAGGCGACGATCTCGGGAGACTGGTGCCAGTTCACGGCGGTCACGCGCAGTCCGGTTCGCTGGCATGCCGCCCACGTCTCCACGAACTCCGGGCTGTTGTGCGCCAGCAGCGCCACGGCGTCACCCGATACAAGCCCGGCGCGGCGCAGAGCCCGCGACAGCTGGTTCGTCCGCGCGTTCAGCTCAGCCCATGTGCGGTTTCCATTGGGCGAGATGATCGCCATTCTGTCCGGCCGCAGGGCCGCCCAGCGGGCGATTGTCATGCCCGACATCATGGCCTCTTCCTGGGACATGTCTGCGGCGCGCTGGGCCATCGGCGGCTTCCTCCTACCGTGCCGGCGCCTCTTCGGGCCGCCGGTCGCTTGGCGGCAACCTACTGGCCGGGCAGGGGGCTCGCAATGCGAAGATCAGCCCGCCGGCGGCTTAAATCCGTCCCGGAGTTCGCGTTTCAGGACCTTGCCGATCGGTGAGCGGGGCAGGCTGGGAACGATCTCGAGGTAGGAGAGTCGCTGCATCTTTCCGACCTTGCTGTTCAGCCATTTCTTCAGGTCGTCCGTCGCGACGCTCGCTGACGGCTTCAGCACGACGAACGCCGCCGGCGTCTCGCCCCATTCGCGCGACGGGATCCCCACGACGGCGCATTCCGAAACGGCGGGATGCTTCACCAGTTCGGCTTCCAGGTCGCTTGGATAGATATTGAAACCGCCGGAAATGATCATGTCCTTCTTGCGGTCGCCCAGCACCATGAAGCCGTCTTCGTCGAACCGTCCCACATCTCCTGTTCGAATGAAGCGTTCGCCTTCGGGGCTGATCCACTCGGCTTCCGCCGTCTTCTGGGGCAGATTGTGATAGCCGTTCATCATGGCGGGCGACCGGCCGACGACTTCGCCGGTTTCGCCGCGCGCTACTTCCTTGCCGGTCTCGTCGATCACCCGGATGTCATGGCCCGGCGCCGGTTTGCCAACGGTATGCAGCTTGTCGGGATAGAGGTGCGCTTCAAGAACGCATGTGCCGCCGCCTTCGGTCATGCCGAAGAATTCGATCAGCCCGCCGGGCCAGCGCTTCACGATGTCGGCTTTCAGGTCCGCCGCGAACGGCGCACTCGTGCAGGTCTTCATCTGGAACGACGAGAGATCGAAGGTGTCGAAATCCGGCAGGTCCATGATGCGGCGGTACTGCACGGGCACGAGCATGGCGTGGGTGGCGCGGTATTTCTGGGCCAGTTCCAGGAATCCACGGGCGTCGAACTTCCGCATCAGCACAACCGTGCCGCCGCGCGCCAGGGCGGGGATAAGGCTCACCAGCGTGGTGTTGGAATAGAGCGGTGTGGACACCACCGTCACGGAATCCGGCCCGTAGCCATTGTTCTCGGCGCGCCGCACATGGCCCCACCGCTGCTGGTGCGGCTGGACAATGCCCTTCGGCATTCCAGTCGTGCCCGACGAATAGATAATATTGAACGCGCCGTCCGGTCGGATTTCCACCGGCGAAGGCCTGGCGCCCGCCGGCGCCAGCCAGCCGTCAAATGCCGGATTTGCGCGTCCTTCGAGCGCCACACGCGGAAGCGTCAGCTTTTCCGATACGCCGTCGAGCGCGGCGGACACCGCATCATCCAGGAAGATCAGACGTGCGCCGCAGTCGCGCACCATTGCAGCAAGTTGTTCCGGCGTTGACGAGGGTGAAAGCGGGCAAACGACGGCCCCGGCCCGCAATATGCCGAGGAACGTCGCGACATACTCCAGGGACGATGGGCCGCAGATCGCAACGGTGTCTCGAGAGCGGACACCATCGCGTTGCAACGCCGCCGCCGTCCGGTCGACCAGTTCGTCAAGTTGCGCGTATGTCAGCGTTCGTTCGCCGTCGACGATCGCCGTATGTTGCGGACGTTCGTTTGCGTACGCTCGAATGAGCTCCGGCATCGTCGCAAACGTCATCGCAAGCAGATCAGTGGAATTCGTCATCGTATCCTCGAACATCGTCAACGGCCGGTGAACTTCGGCGTGCGTTTGTCGTGAAACGCCGCCCGGCCTTCTTTATAGTCATCGCTGTCGAAACAGACGTCGATCGCCTGTTGCGCAATGGACGCCAGCGACGGATCAACGGCGACCCGGTTCGCCATCTTCGCCGCCGCAACGGTGAGCGGCGCCCCCATTGCGATCTGATCGACGGTCTGACGCACCGTCCTGTCAAGATCGTCCGCCGGTACGATACGATTGACGAACCGCGCCTGATGAACTTCGTCAGCAGTGAAATGGCGTCCGGTTGCGACCATTTCCATCGCGATACCGGCGCCAACCAACCGCGACAATCTGAGATAGTTGTCCAGTTCGTAACCAAGGCCCAAACGGGCGGCGGGGACAGCGAAACGGCTGGCGGGCGTGCATATGCGGATGTCGCATGCGGACGCGATAACGACGCCGCCGCCGATGCAGTATCCGTTTATGGCGGCGATGACGGGTTTCGTTGCGGCGATGATGGACTTCGTTGCGGCGGTGACAGCGGCGGTAAACGGTACGTTCGTTGCTGCGTTACAACGTTCGCGTTCGAATTCGGCAATGTCGGCGCCGGATATGAACGAACGGTCGCCGGCGCCGGTGACAACGACGGCGCGAACGTCCATACGTCGATCAAGTTCGTCAACGGCGTTCGGCAACGACTTCCACATGTCGAGGCAGACGGCGTTGAGGCGTTCGGGCTTGTTGAACACCAGCCAGCCGATGGGCCCTTCGACCCGCGTGATCAGGCGTCCGCCCGCATACTCCATGCTCGTCCCCTTGCAGCGCCGCCGCGTTGACCCGACATGTCATCGCCGCTACCAGAATCCGCTCCAGCGCTAAGCCAGTTGCCTTTGGGGAAGCAAGAGGCCCGCGCGATCGGGTGCGGAGCCTGACAGCGGCAAATGATCGCCCGCGCGGTCCAGGGGGACCGCCGGACATGCTTTCCGGAGGGCGCGGATGGTGCGCAGACGCGGGATGATGACCACAACCCCAAGACAGTCCGCAGGCCAAGCTGGCGTTCCCGAGGTGAGGGCGTGACGGACCCGTCCGCGCCGCCCGGCCTCGCAGGAGAGCTGGATGTGCTGGCCTTCGCGGCTGCTGAGCTGGAGGCCGGCCGGCCGGCCGCACTGGTGACGATCTTCGGCCTCGAAGGACCCTTCTCGCGTCCGCTGGGCGCGCAGCTGGCCGTGGCAGGCGACCGCCGGTTCGTCGGCAGCATATCCGGCGGCTGCCTTGAGGCGGCGCTGACGGAGGAATGCCAGGCGGCCATCAACGCGGGCAGGAACCGGACGCTGCGCTATGGCATCGGATCGCCTTATCTGGACGTCCGCCTGCCGTGTGGCGGCGGGATCGACCTGTCTGTCGATGTTGACCTGGATCCGGCGCTGCTGCGCCGCGCCATAAGCCTCGGGCGCGAGCGCAAGCCATTCTCGTTAGCGTTCGACCCGCACAGCGAACACTCCAGCCTGCGTCTGGAGGAGGGCTTCGCTGAAGCCAAGGAGGGCGAGTTCGTTCGCCCCTTCCATCCCCGCCTTCGCGTCGTCCTGGCGGGGCGTGGCTGGGAAATCGTCGCCCTCGCCAGGCTGGCGCACTCGTCGGACTGCGAAATCGTGGTGGCAAGCCAGGAGCCGGCGACGCTGGAGTTCTGCGCGCCATACGCCGATACGCTGATCCCGCTGACCATCCCGACGGCGACGCCGCCGATGCCGCTGGATGCGGATACGGCGGTGGCGTGCCTCTTTCACGAACATGAGTGGGAAGGGCGCCTGCTGCTTGAGGCGCTTCGCAGCCCGGCCTTCTACATCGGCGCGCTGGGATCGCGCCAGACGCATATGCGGCGGCTGGAAATCCTGGACGCGCTTGGGGCGAGTGCTGCTCAAATCGCTCGCCTGAAAGGGCCAATCGGTCTTTTCTACTCGCGGGATCCCAAGACGCTGGCGGTTTCGGCGCTTGCGGAAATTCTTTCGGTGCGGGCGGAGCAGACAGGCGCCTGATGAGTGTATCGACCAACCGGACGGCGGTGATCCTGCTGGCGTCTGGCCTTTCGCGGCGTTTCGGGTGGCGGGACAAGCTTCTGCATCCGCTTTGCGGCCGGCCCTTGCTCGACTATGCGGCGGAGGCGGTCGCCGGCGTCGATGCGCTTGCGCGGGTGGCCGTATGCCCGGCCCATCATTCCAAAATCGCCGAGCGTCTTCACGGCAGGTACGTGATCGCCCTCAATAACGAGCCCAAGCAGGGCATGGGGCACTCGATCGCCCTGGGCGTGCAGGTTGCGCTTCAGTTCCAGCCGGAAGCCATTGTCGTCTGCGTGGCGGACATGCCCCTGATCGAGTCCAGCGTGATCGAGGGCGTCATTGGCGCCTTGGGGGGACCGGAAGGCGCCAACATCGTCCATTCCGGCAATCGGGATGCGACCTCCCCACCAACCGCCTTCGACGACACCTGCTTTGGCGCCTTGCGCCAGCTTGAGGGAGACGAAGGGGCGCGGCACATCATGCGCCAGGCCCGCTTCAAGACGATCGGCCTCAATGTGCCCGAGCCGCTTCTTGCGGACGTGGACACCCGGGAGGACGTGGAGCACGCGGCCAAGCTGCTGCGGATCCGGGAGCGGCATCTTGGAGCCTCTCAAGAGGCGGGCGACGGCGCTCGCGGGGGCCGCTGAACATCGCCGGCAAAATAGTGGGAGTTACGTGGGCGGCCTCGCCTGTTAAACGATGGGCCAGAAGTGGGGCTGGTGCCGCAGGGGAGGATTGAACTCCCGACCTCAGCCTTACCAAGGATGCGCTCTACCACTGAGCTACTGCGGCGGTCCGCCAGAGCGGAGGCGTCCGCATAACCGAAACGCCCCGCTGTGGAAAGGGGGCACACCGGAGAGGCAGAATGCCGCGACCGCCTGGGGATAACCCTCCGGATCCGTCCACGGAAGCCGCCCGCCGCGAGCAGCGCCGCGCAGAGGCCCTGAGGGCCAATCTGAGGCGCAGGAAAGCCTCTGGAGCCCCGGGGCAGGGCGGTGGCAAGGCCCCCGGAAAGCCGGGCCCTGCCGACGATTAGTCGCCTCCGCGCCTTGCCCGCGCCGGATTTGCCGACCTAGACTCGCCCATGGACAGGCTCTCGATTCTCGGCAACGGCCCGCTTGAAGGCCGCATTCCCATTTCCGGTGCGAAAAACTCCGCGCTGAAGCTCATGGCGGCCGCGTTGCTGTGTGAACAGCCGCTGGTGCTGACCGGCATGCCCAACCTGGCGGACACGCGGTTCATGGCGCGCCTGCTGCAGAGCCTGGGGGTCAATGTCGAGTGGCCGACCGGCGAGGCCCTGTGCCGGATGCACGCAGAGAGCGTGACCTCGACCATCGCCCCTTACGATCTCGTGCGGAAGATGAGGGCGACGTTCAACGTGCTCGGCCCGCTGCTGGCGCGTGTGGGCCACGCGACTGTCTCGCTTCCCGGCGGCTGCGCCATCGGCGCCCGGCCGGTCGATCTGCACCTCAAGGCGTTCGAGGCCATGGGGGCCGACATCGTCATCGAGGAGGGTTATGTGAAGGCGGCGGCGCTGCGCGGCCTGAAGGGCGCCCACATCGTCTTTCCGTTCGTCTCCGTCGGGGCCACCGAACACGCCATGCTGGCGGCCGTTCTGGCGCAGGGCGAGACCATCCTCGAAAATGCGGCCTGCGAGCCCGAGATCGCCGATCTCGCAAACTGCCTCAACACGGTGGGCGCGAAGATCACCGGCGCGGGAACGCCCACCATCCATATCAAGGGCGTCGCCAAGCTTGGCGGCGGACGCTACGACGTGATCGCCGACCGGATCGAGGCGGGCACCTACGCTATCGCGGCGGCGGCCACGGGCGGCGACGTGTTTCTTGAAGGCGCCCGCGGCGAGGACATGGGCGCCCTGATCGACAGCCTTCAGCACGCGGGCGTTACGGTCGATATCGCCGACAAGGGCATCCGCATTCGCCGCGACGGGAAGGCGCTGCAGGCCGTCGACATCGATACGCGGCCCCATCCGGGCTTTCCGACCGACCTTCAGGCGCAGTTCATGGCCCTGATGACCATCGCCAACGGGACCAGCACGATCCGCGAGAACATCTTCGAGAACCGCTTCATGCATGCTCCGGAGCTCAATCGCCTGGGCGCCGACATTACCGTGCGGGGCAGCGAGGCGATCGTGCGGGGCGCGCCGAAGCTGCATGGCGCGCAGGTGATGGCCACCGACCTGCGGGCCTCGGTCAGCCTGGTGATCGCCGCGCTGGTGGCGGAGGGCGAGACCATGGTGAACCGGGTCTATCATCTGGACCGGGGGTTCGAGCGGCTTGAGGAAAAGCTCGGCCGCTGCGGCGCCAAGATCAGGCGACTCGACGGGTCGGCCTGAGTTCGCCTGCAGGAATGACGGGTATTTTCCGGGACTCTGCGCGCTGGAGCGCGGCGTGGTTTTGGTCTAGTGGGAAACCCGTTCACCCAAACCCGCGACCATGCCAACCAGCGAGGACAGATGCAGGCGGGCCTACTCAGACTGCTGGCGGAAGACGTGGACGGCCTGGGCGTGATCGCCGCGGCCGTGCAGGACGCGCTGGCGCGGCCGCAGGACATCAAGTTCAACCGGCGCGCCCGCAGTTTCGGGCTGGAAATCAACCGCTTCCAGTGGGAGCGGGCGGGGCGGAAACGTCCATGGTTCCGCTCGCGCGCCGTATTGGCCTTCGCCGGGGTGCTGGAGGTGAAATCCCAGGGCGTGCCGAGGGGCATAGATGACGTGCTGGCCCTGCTGTCGATTACCTTCACGCCCGACCCCGATCCGCCGGGCGGTCTCGTCACGCTGGTCTTCGCGCAGAAGGCGGAGGTGCGGCTGAAGGTGGAATGCATCGACGTGACGCTGATGGACGAAGGCGCCGTCTGGCCGACGCGCCGCAGGCCGGATCATGGAGTGGCGTCGTGACCGTTCGCTGGTTTGATTCGACCGCCGAGACCTTCGCGGAGGATTTCACCGCCTTCCTCAAGCTGCGCCGTGCGCAGGGGTCGGCGGATGTGTTCGAGGCAGCCTCGAAGATCGTGCGCGACGTGCGTGCGCACGGCGGCGCGGCAGTGGCGGAGTACACGCTGCGGTTCGACAAGGTCGTGGTGGACCCCGACACGCTGCAGGCGGAGGGGATGGATCTGCTGGAGGCCGCGGAGCGGTGTCCGGTCCCGGTGCGCGAGGCGCTGGATTTCGCCGCCGGCCGGATCGAGGCCTATCACGCGACGCAGCGCCCGGCGGATCACACATTCACCGATGCGGCCGGGCTCGAACTCGGCTGGCGATGGACGCCGATCGATGCGGTGGGACTTTATGTTCCCGGCGGGCGGGCGAGCTATCCGAGCTCGGTGCTGATGAACGCCATTCCGGCGCGCGCGGCCGGCGTGAAGCGCCTGGTCATGGTCGCGCCGGCGCCGGGGGGCGAGCTGAACCCGGCGGTGGCTTTCGCAGCGGTGCGGGCCGGCGTGACGGAATTCTATCCGGTCGGTGGCGCACAGGCCGTTGCGGCGTTGGCCTATGGCGCGGGCGTGCTCGGGGCCGTGGACAAGATCGTGGGACCGGGCAACGCCTACGTGGCGGCGGCCAAGCGCATCGTCTTTGGCGATGTCGGGATCGACACGATCGCCGGGCCATCGGAGATCACGGTCGTGGCGGACGCCGGGAACGATCCAGCGTGGATCGCCGCCGACCTGCTGTCGCAGGCCGAGCACGATCCGATGGCGCAAGCGATCCTGCTGGCGGACAGCGAAGACTTTGCATTGAAGGTGATGGCGGCAGCCGAGGCGCAGCTGAAACAACTCGCGACATCCACCGCGGCGCAGGCGGCCTGGCGCGACTTCGCGGCGGTTGTCATCTGTCCGCTCGAAGAGGCGGCCGGCATTGTCAACCTGATCGCGCCTGAACACGTCGAGATCGCAACCAGCGAGCCGGACACAATCGCCAGGGATGTGCGCCATGCCGGCGCGATCTTCCTTGGGCGCTGGGCGCCTGAAGCGCTTGGCGATTATGTCACCGGCTCGAACCACGTGCTGCCCACATCTGGCGCGGCGCGCTTCGCCTCGGGACTTTCGGTGCTCGACTTTCTCAAGCGGACATCAATCCAGCGCATCCCGCAGCAGGGCTTCCAGGCGCTCGCGGACGCCGCTGAGACGCTGGCGCGAAGCGAGGGCTTGCCCGCCCACGCCCTGTCGATCTCGGTCCGGCGGGGCGGAGGATGACCGGCGAGCCGCGGATCAGCTCGATCGAGATCGACGAGAAGAGCCTGGCGCCTGCGGGGCCCGACGCCGAACACGAACGCAAGATCGCGATCTTCGATCTGATCGAACAGAACACCTTTCGAGTGGCCGGACACGACGGCGGACCCTACTCGGTGACATTATCTCTCGAGGATAACCGCCTGGTCTTCGACGTGGCCGAAGCGGACGGTTCGCCGGTTCGGCGGTTCATCCTGTCGATGACGGCGATGCGCCGGATCATCAAGGACTACTTCATGATCTGCGAAAGCTATTACGACGCGATCCGCAACGCGACGCCGGGGCAGATCGAGGCGATCGACATGGGCCGGCGGGGGCTTCACAACGAAGGGTCGCAGCTGCTGACGGAGCGGCTCGGGGAGAAGGTCGAGGTCGATTTCGACACGGCCCGGCGGCTGTTTACCCTGGTTTGTGCGCTACACGCACGTTGATTGCCCGAAGCCGTCGACGGAGCCCCACGAAAGGGTATATAGGGACCGCGCCCGGCGGAACCGGGCAGAGTCGCCAGAAATGAGGAGTGCATGGCGAAGGAAGAACTTCTGGAATTTGAAGGCACAATCGTCGAATTGCTGCCCAACGCCACATTTCGAGTGAAACTGGCGACCGACCACGAAATCATTGCCCACACGGCCGGCAAGATGCGGAAGAACCGCATTCGCGTTCTGACGGGCGACAAGGTCCTCGTCGAGATGACGCCATATGACCTGACCAAAGGGCGCATCACCTACCGGTTCAAATGAGCCCAGCCCCGCCGGGCGCCCCATCACCGGGCGGGCTGGTGCTGGCGAGTGCGAGTCCGCGCCGGCGGGCGCTGCTTGCCCAGATCGGCATCGAACCGGCCACGATTATTGCGACCGACATCGACGAGGCGCCGCTGCGCGACGAACGGCCGCGCCAGCTTGCGCTGCGTCTTGCAATTGAAAAGGGTCGCGCGGCCAACACCGCGAACGCCTTTGTGCTGTCGGCGGACACGGTCGTCGCATGCGGGCGTCGCTGCCTCCCGAAAGCCGAGACGCGGGATGAGGCGGCGGCCTGTCTGCGGCGGCTCTCGGGCCGCTCGCATGATGTGCTCACGGCCGTAGCCGTCATCGCCCCGGATGGACGATGCGCATCACGCCTTGTCGAAACTCGGGTGACGTTCAAGCGGCTCTCAGAAACAGAGGTCGCCGCCTACCTTGAATCGGGCGAGTGGCGAGGCAAGGCCGGCGGCTACGCCATACAAGGTCTCGCCGCCGCTTTCGTTTCCGATCTCTCGGGCTCCTATTCGGCGGTTGTCGGCCTGCCGCTGCACGAGACGGCCAACCTGCTTGAAGGCCTGGGCTATCCCGTCGTGCGAGGCTGGAGACCGGCACCGTGACAGTGAAGGCGGCATTGGTTGTCGACGATGCGGTGGGAGAGCGCCGCCGGGTCTTGCTGGATTCCGATGGCCGCCCCTTTCGCCTGGAGATCGAGCGCTGGAGCGAGCAGCAGGCGCGCGCGCGGCTGGACGAGGTCTGGTGGGGCCGGGCGACGGCCAGGCTGCCGGGCGGCGCTGGGTGGTTTGTCGACCTCGGCGGGGAAACGGGGGTGATCGAAGCGACGAAGTCCGCTGCGATTGTTGAGGGCGGACTGATCTCCGTTCGCATCAAGTCCGAAGCCTGGTCGAACAAGGGTCCGTCGCTCAGCCTGTTCAACCTTACGGCCGCGACGCCGCGACCGGATCGACCGGAGCGGCACGCGCCGGCGCCGGAAGATGTCTTCCTGTCTGGCGTCGAGATCGTGGACCAGCATGACGGGGCCGATGCGAGGCGGGAGATCGACGCGGCGATCGGCGAGGCGCTGCACCCAGTCGTTTCAATTCCAGGGGGCGGCGACATCGCCATCGAACACACCCGGGCGCTGACGACGGTGGACGTTGATGCTGCCGACCGGACAGGACCGGGCGCAAACTACGTGCGCGATCTCAACCTTGCCGCTGGCGCGGAAGCCGCCCGGCAGATTTCGCTAAGGGGCATCGCGGGTCTCGTCGTCGTCGACTTCCTGACCATGGCGTCCCGCAAGGATCGCGAGACCGTGGCGGCGCATCTTCGTGATGCTCTGGGCCTCCGGCTGGGACGGGCGAGTGATGTTGGCGAGATTACGAGGTTCGGGCTTTGCGAGGCCTCGATTGCGCGGCGCCAGCGACCCATATCCGATGCGCTGGGAACGGGCGCGGAACGGGAGGCGTTGGACGCCATCCGGATGATCGAGACCGAGGGCCAATCAGCCCGTGGCGCACGGATCCACGCGAGGGTGTCGCCCGAGGCGGCGCGCTGGCTCGAAACCGACGTCATCGGCTGGAAAAAGGCGCTGGCGGACCGCATCGGCGCGCGCTGGCATGTCGAGGTCGCATCTGGTCCCCACGAAGCCCCGGACGTCTGGAGTGCGCGATGAGTGAGCCCGCCTGTCCGATCTGCGCCAAGCCGGCTGTGGACCGCTACAAGCCGTTCTGCTCGAAGCGGTGCGCAGACGTCGATCTCTCGCGCTGGCTCAAAGGGTCCTACGCGATTCCCGGTAGCGCCACAGAAGACCCGGACGATGAGCCGGCGAGGCCGGAAACTGGCCCGAATTCCGAGGAATAGGGCGCTGGCGGCGCGCCAGAAGACCCCATGGACACTCGCGGACGGTTTCGCTAGACATCCCGCCTTCGCACCGCCCGAGGCCGTGCGCCCAGGTAGCTCAGTTGGTAGAGCAGCGGATTGAAAATCCGCGTGTCGGCGGTTCAATTCCGTCCCTGGGCACCACTCGGCAGTGGAGCTGACCGCCAGACGATCGCCCTTCGGGGTCCTGTTGATCCCGGAAACGTGGAGGACTGGACGCCATGCGCCGCCTGTTCGCCCTGATCTGCATGACCAGTCTTCTTTCAGCCCCGGCCTGGGCGCAGGAAGGTCCTAGCTGGCGTATCGGTCTCGTTGCGCACAACATCCACATTGGCGGCTATGGCGACATGCAGAGCCGCGAGACCGGGCCCAATCTGGAAGTGGAGGCGGTCGGCGCTCCGTTGCGCGGTCTGTCCTGGCTCTGGACCCCGCGGCCCTATGCCATGGCCTCAGCCAATCTTAGCGGCGACACCAGCTTTGCGGCGACGGGACTCTACTGGCGCTGGCGTCCGCTGCGCGGCTGGACGCTCGAGCCCGGCTTTGGCCTCGCGCTTCACGATGGCGCGCTTCACAACCGCTATCCCGACACCGACCCGCGCGCCGCAGACTATGCGCACGACCACCAGCTGCTGGGCACGCGCTATCTGTTTCGCGACAGCCTGGCGCTGGACCGCGATATCGGCGGCGGCAGAACCATCGGGATCGAGTTCGAACACCTCAGCAATGGCGGTAAGCTGTTCGGCCATCGCGACAACCAGAGCCTCAACGAACTCGGCGTGCGCTTCTCCTCGCCGTTCCGCTAGCTGCGGGAGCGCCGGTAGCTGCAAAGAGAGGACATGGCGGAAGGGGTGTCCAATTGAACGGGCTGCCTCCCGCCGCATCATCCTGCACCACACTGCCAGAACGGGACAGTTCCTCAATCCGCTCAGCGTGTTGAGGCTGCCCACAACTGTCTGACCCTGCCTGCCACTGCCCCCGAATGGCCCGCCGATTGATGGACATTTCGGATGGGAGTTTGTGGCGATGCCGAAGATTATGCCGACGATGACCGCGAAGGCGGTGGAGGCCCTGAAAGAGGGCGGGTTGCACGCTGTGGGCGGCGCACCGGGACTGTTCCTCAAGATAGTCCCGCCGAACAGCAGGTATTGGGTCTATCGCTACTCCCTGCGCGACGGCCAGCGGAGAGAGATGGGGCTCGGCGGCACGTTTGACGTGTCGCTCAGCGATGCGCGGACACGGGCGCTTGCATTGCGTGCGGCTGTGCGTGCCGGCGCGGACCCGGTTGCCGACAAGAGGGCAGAGCGCGCGGCGCGAGCCAAGCCGGCGCAGGCTGTCACCTTCAAGGATGCGGCTGAGGCATACGTCGCAACGCTTGAGGTGACGTGGCGCAATGACAAGAGCGGCTGGGCCGGATCGCTTGAGAACCACGTCTATCCGAAGATTGGCGCACTGCCTGTGGCCGATGTAGGCAAGCCCGAGGTGCTGAGCGTGCTTCAACCCATCTGGCACGTTGGCGAAGGCGGCAGGCTGGATACGGCCATGAAGCTCAGAGGCCGCATTGAGAAGATACTGGACTATGCGCGGGAGGCTGATTGGCGTCCCGAGGGACCAAATCCAGCGACGTGGCAAGGCCGTTTGGACAAGTCGCTGACTGCGCCGGGCCTGTTGCGGAAGAAAGTGCCGAGGAAACACCATGACGCCATCCCGATTGATGGCATTGGCGATTTCATGCGCCAGCTGGCGAAGGTGGAAGGCATGGGCGCGCGGTGCCTTGAGTTTGTGACGTTGACCGCCGTGCGCAGCGGCGAAGCGCGCGGCGCGGTGTGGGCAGAGATAGACCTAGACCGGAAGGTGTGGACCATTCCAGGCGAGCGCATGAAGGCCGGCAAAGAGCACCGCGTGCCATTGTCCACGCAAGCGGTGGCGTTGCTCAAGACGATGCCTCAGCTTGAGGGCACGGACCTTGTGTTCCCTTCCCCACAGAGCAACAGCAAGCTCAGCGACATGACGTTGTTGTCTGTGATGAAGCGGATGAAAGCCAATGGCGTGCCGCATGGTATGCGCTCCACCTTCCGCGATTGGGCTTTCGAGCGCACCAATTTCGCACGCGAGATTGCTGAGGTGGCGCTTGCCCACACCAACGGCGACAAGGTGGAGGCCGCTTACAGACGCGGCGATGCACTTGAGAAACGGCGCTTGCTGATGCAGGCGTGGGCTGACTTTGTGGACAAGCCATCGGTTAAAGACGGCGGCAACGTGGTGCCGCTCAACGCCGCAGCGGGCTAACCTAGTCCGCCACGATCTTGCCGGGGCCGACTAGGACAATCGGCTTTTGCAGCCAATCGGCCTCGGCAGGCATCAGCACTCGCGCTTCGCCATTCGCGCCAACGGTGCAGACAGAATATGCAAAGCGGGTCTGCTTTACGCCCGCTGTTGAGGGCGACTTGTAGTTCACACAGCCGTACACAATTGGCGAAATCATCTTGAAATCAGCATTGGCGATTGCGGCGTCTATGTCGGGCTGCGGGAGGAAAACCATGTGGCTCAGCTGGTCCGCAGCATCAGGAAATATCGCCTCTGCCTCTTGATCGGCTCGCTTACGGATCGCGTCACAGTATTCGGTCATGCGCGCTTCCATGTTCGGGCAGTTTGATCCCATCAGCGCGATTTCGGCATGGAAGCTCACGCTGGTGGCAGGGGAACGCCCGTGGTTTTTCGTCGGGCAGATGACATTGAAATAGATGCCGTTGACGCCATGCTGCGTGGTGCCGCGTTCGGGCTTGCT
The DNA here is from genome assembly GCA_016125405.1 of Alphaproteobacteria bacterium. Taxonomy (GTDB): domain Bacteria; phylum Pseudomonadota; class Alphaproteobacteria; order Caulobacterales; family Hyphomonadaceae; genus UBA7672. The sequence continues at coordinate 148,834 of WGLW01000008.1, forward strand.
AAGCTGACAGATGACAGACAGCCACGCCCGGCTCTGAGCCACATTCGTTTCTCTTGCGGCTACCCACGCCTTGCGAGCATAGAAAACGGTGAAGCCCAGCCCGATCAATCCGACAACGCCGATACCCGCTTGCAGGAAAGCCGCGAGGGCGGCGCTGCGCTCCACGTCTAGGGCTGCCTGATCCGGCGCTTGTGCTGACGCGCTCGTACTGACCATGAGCCCGAACGCGGCGATGGCAATTAAATGAAAGCGGTTCAAGCTGAGCCCCCAATCCGTTGGCGGACCATATCTCCGCCATTGCCCCCGGCAAATGCTGATCCCTTGGGCATTCACGCCAACGCCTCCAACATCGTGTCCACCATTGGATTGGATAGGCGAAAGATGATGCCCACAAACGCTTAGGCTTGATCCTTATGCCGTGGCCTCAGGATTGCGCGCGTGTAGCCCGCGCTCGGATTGTTATGCACGTACTCATCGGCCTGCCGTTGAAGCTCAGCGATGAGGTGTGGCGCTAGGTCCGCGTCATGCTCAACGACAAGCACGCGCTTGTTGTCAACGGTTTCCGCAAAGCCGCGCTCATTGAAATCAAACATTTCCCAATCCCTAATTTCGGGCGCGAGTTTCTGTACACACGCCCCACCGCGCAGAAAGCCTAATGCGCTAACCTACGTCAATGCGACCGGAGGTTGGGCATGGTGCGTGTGAGCGTGAAATCGCAGGGTTCATTTAGCGGGCCGGGCGCTGTGGGCGCAGGCGTTGTGGTGGCGTTTCTCGCCATCACTATCCCGCCTGCGGTGTGGGTTGTGCTGGTTGTTTGCGTTGGTGCTGGTGTCGTCTTTTACATTCGCCACAAGACCCGCAAAGCAGAGCAAGACCGCATCGCCCGAGAACAGGCTGAGGCCGCTGAGCGCCGCGAGTTGGACACCCATTTGGCGAAACACAGCCGCACCTTGTCCGTGCGCTATGCCGGCCTTGCAGCCGCGAACGGCTACGGCACACCCGATGCGCCTGCGTGGGCCAAAGAGATTCAACGATTTGCGGACAGCGTAGGTTTCAGGCCGGCTTTCCTCGCACCTGAAATGGTCCACGCGCTTGTGACGGCGCATGTTGAGGCGCAGCGTCAGCAACCATCGAGCCCACAGCCATCAGCATGGCCGGCTGAGGCGATGAATGACCCGATGGCTTTTGAGCACGCGTGTGCCGATCAGCTGCGTGCGCTCGGATGGGACGCCAACACTACCGGCGGCAGCGGTGACCAAGGGATTGATGTGCAAGCGCGCAAAGGCGGCGTGCGCGTGGTGCTGCAATGCAAGCTCTACTCGCAAGCTGTGGGCAATGGCGCGGTGCAGGAAGCGTTGTCGGGCAAGGCGTTCGCCAAGGCGCACATCGCGGCGGTGGTTTCTAATGCAGGCTTCACGCGTAAGGCGCATGAGCTTGCGGCGGCAACGGGCGTCATGCTTTTGCACCACACAGAGCTTGCCCGGATTGATGAGCAAGCGCTGCGGCTGAGGCAGGCGTATGCGGCGCGCAAAGCCGCTGCCGCACCTGTGACCGCGAGTGAGCCGGCTGGCACGCCGGTAGAGCGCGGCATCATGGGCAACGTCAGGAAATCGGCTTAGGACGCACCTTCATGGCAGACCAACACACCGCCCTGCTCATCGCCGCCATCAACGAGTTTCGCACCAAGGCGAATGCTGCGTTTGAGCTAGCTAAGACTGCTCACGGCGCTGCCACCAAGGACGCCGCACAGACTGTTGCAGAAGCTAGAGAGTTCGTGACAAAGGCCGGGCTCTTCAGCGCGGCACTGGAAATGTACGAGAGCACACAGCACTATCATGCGTGGTGCAAGCACGACGATTGGGCCGCATTGAACGTCATCGGCGTCACGGACATCGTTGCCCACGAAGATGAGATGCCGGAAACTTCAGCCTTCACGTGGGCCAAGCAGGTTTGGGCATTCACGCTTAGTGATGTGAGCTATTTCAACAGCAGCAAGTATGGAACGCTCTTGGTCGAGCATCAGGGCCGACCTGTGATGAAGGTGAGGATGAGCGCAGATTGTCACGCTGACTATGACAGCGGCTGGCGACTTGTGGACATAGAGGCGCTTGTTGTCGGCCCTTGGGTTGCCGTACTCACGGAAATGGCCACCAAGATGGAACTAGGTGAGCGGTACCGGCAACTTGAGCAACAGGCGCAACAGGTACGCGCTCAAGCCGCTCGCATCGTCCTCTAGGGGATGCTGCGTACAGGCTTTGCTTGACGCTGGCCGCTCAATGCCGTTCTGTGCCCATGCCGGTGCGGCGCTGATTTGCGGCCCGTCCCCCCAACCTAGGGTCACACGTCAGTCCGCCCGGCAACGCAGTGTGCCGTCACAATAGGCGGACGCTTTCTCCGCCCAACATGCCCACAGTGATTGAGTTTCTAAGGCTTGGCCTCAAGCTGTCCATCATCACATCCCCTGAAACGCAACCGCCGCCCCGGCACACAACACACGGGACGGCGGCTGATGCTAGCCGTAACCGCTGAGTCAACGGCCAGACATTCGGAGGGCAGCCGCCGCCCCGCGTTGTCGCGAACGGGACGGCGGCTGATGTACTGACCGCAAACGCTAGCCAGACATTCGGATGGGGTGCCGCCAGCCTCCCTAACAAGGCTGGCGGCGTGGTCACGCGGACAGGGACAGGGCCAGCGCGACCTATGACGGCGGGCGTAACCAACTCCCGCCGCCAAGGCTTTAAAGCGTCAGGCAGCAGCGCCCTCAATTACGGGATCAGCCGGGCGCGAGGCATGGGCCTCAGCCGCTTTCTCGCTGCTCACGCCGTAGATGACGGTACGCCACACGTCCTTGTGGCCCTTGGCCAAATCCAACAGTTCAGCCGCTTGGTCAGCCTTGGCTTTAATCTCAGGCTGAAACTTGGCGAGAAAGCTGTTGGTCAGGCCCTCTTTCACGCTTGGCGCAAAGTGTGGGTGGATCAGTTCACGCGGGCTTAGCGCGATCACAGCGGCAACTTGTGGGTCGGCCATCATGGAACGCAGATTTTCAATCTCGCCCTTGCCCACATAGCGCTCAGCCATTTCATAGATGCGCGCTTGCATGGCTTGGCTAGGAAGCTGTGATTTCCAGTACGCCACCGCTTCCGCCTCGACCTCAGCGCCAAGGTCTTTAGCCTCAGCCGTCAGCTTGTCCTCAGTCGCGCGCAACACAGCCGCAGCGGCCTTGGCAGCTTTCCACGCGCTGGCATGTTTCTCGGTCTGAGGCATTACGCCAACGGGCGTGGTGTGCAGCTGGCCAAGGTATTCAACGAGGGTGATGACAGCCTTATGGCCTGCCTCAATGTCAGAGCGGAAGCGCTTGACGGTTTTTACGTCGCCAAGTTTTTCCGTGCGCTCAAGTGCGCTGTTGAGGGTCCAAACTCTTTCCGGGTTGAGGGCGAAAATCGGTCGGGTCATGTGGGCGTTCTTTCGTGTTGCATGTGGGGAGGGTTAGGTGCGTGCGAATGCGGGGAAGGTTGAGGGCGTGAATGTGGGCGTCGGCTTGGGCTGGCGTTGAGGCTTGGGCGGTTGCTTCGCGGCTTCCTCAGCGGCCCTGCGCTCAGCTTGTGCGGCCTCTGAGCGTGCGATTTGCGCCGCCCCTTCCGCGATCAAAAGCGTTTGCTGGCATTCGATGTACTCGCGCACGCCCGTGTCATCCGCATCAAAGGCGGGCGCAGGGTGCGCGTCAGCAGTCAACTCAATGCCGGACGCGATGGCAGCGGCTCGCGCCTTCGCCACCTCACCATGCCAGTCCAGCGCACAAGCGCGCGAGAGCTTGATGAGGAACAACTTGGCCGGGCCAGAGGGCGCGGGCTTGGCCAGCAACAGGGCCTCAAGCGCGGACAGGCGGTCGGTGATGCGGGCCATTACGCAGCCCTCCCCACAGGATGCAGGCGAGCCTTTGCGGCTTCCTCCAACGCCTCAATACGTGCCTCGAAATCGCGGCCTTCAATGAGCCGGGCCTGCACTTGAAGGATGTGCGCGAGCTTGGACACGTCATCAATGCGCGCCTTGCCGTCCATCCATTTGCGGACGTAGCGAGCCAACAGCATTGAGCAATGCCGCGTCGTGTCCAACCGCTGACGTGTTGGCTTACGCTCAACGGTCGGTCCCCACACCGGGGGTGCGTCGGGAACGTCAGGCGTAGCGGGGATTTGAGCGTCAGTGGACATGCGAAATTCCGTGGCTTAGGCGACGCTATCGAGGTCGGGCGTGTAAAATTGCTGGCGCTCATACGCGGCGATGAGTTGGTTTTGCCTCAGCTTCCCGCCATTGAGCGGCGCACCGTCTGGCGCATAAGCGAACACAAAGACGGCAACGTCACGCAGGTGCTTGGGAATGAGGTTTCTGTCTGTGGCCGTCACCATGTTGTAGTCGTCATTCCGACGCCATTCTTGACCCCTGCCGATGCGAAGCAAGGCACAACAATTGTCCAACGCCTGAATGATGCGAAGCTCATCGTAGTTGGGAGCGTCACCGGCAAGGAACATCGCCACGATGTTCCCTGATGCGAAATCGCCCAAGACCTTTAGGTTGCCGGTGTGCTCGCCCATGGCTCAGCCTCCACCAGATGGCGGCAAGTAGAACCGATAGAAGGCGTCAGCCGTCGCAGGGATGGCCTCGGGATAGACCGCGTACACAACGTCCGCTGACGGGCTAGAGCCGCGTGCTGGATCGCCGGCAGGGATATGCACAATCCTCTGAAACATGGTCTGCATACGGACGATGGCCGCTTGCTCATCGGCGTCAGGCGCGGTGCCGAGCCAATAGAAAGCGACCGTCGCGAGGTGCGGGCTGTTCGGTCCAAGACCCTGATAGCGGCTGATGTCCATGGCGGGCGGTCCAGATGAGGCGGGCCGCATTCTCGCTGCCCCACTACAAACATCCGATACTTTGTCCGAACAGTCTAGAGTTCCGCTGTAAATAGTTTTCGTAGGCGCTTTAAAGCATCAATCGGACCAACGCTAATAGTGTTATTGTATGTTACCTTAGTATTACGTCTTGCGATGTGGCGGTGACTGACGCGATGCCCACATGCATCACTTGTGCGGAGGACATGTCCGCCATTGAGGCCGCAAAACATTGGGCTTAATGACGTTTGCCCACACGCATCCGCCAACGTGTCCGCCAACGTGCCCGTGTCCGCGCGTGAAAGCGGTGCCTCTTCAAATCTTCAAATCATCAAAGATTGGCGACACCATCGCGGCCACGATCCGCAGGTTTGACAATCTTGGACAATCTTTGATGATTTTTTGTTGGGGGATCGACGTGCGGGCCTAGTTGAACAATGGCCCTTGGTCAGGACGTGGTGCCCATCCAAAGACGGCCCACATTGTCAGACCTTGAAAGCCCTGCGTGACAGATTGAATGCCAAGTGCTTTGCGCGCGTTGTTCAACGTGTCGTAGCCGATGCCAGCTTCCTTGGCCTTGGCAACAAGTTGGTTCTGCTCAACTGGCCCGTCCTTTAGCGCCACTGCTAGAAACGCTTTTGCGGCCTCAACCTTGTTGAGCGGTTTGCGGCCAAAGCTTCCGGTGTCAGGCTTGAGCATGTCGTCAGCCGACATCGCCACCTCGCCCGTCTCAAATCTGATGTAGGGCGCTTTGGTGGTGCCACGCTTGGTGGGAATGTCCTTTTCCTCAACGCGGTATGCAAGCCCACTGACCTTGCGACCAATGTTTTTCTTGATGAGCAAGAACAGCGCGCGGCCCGTTTCTATGCGCTGGCCATCATCATCCTTCTCAAACTCGGGACCGATGAACCACGCCGCTCGCGATGCGCCAACGAATGCCTTTGCTCCCGTGACAGCGTTGATGGCCTTGCCGCCCGCCGCAACCTTTGGCGGGTGCGCGACACAGACCACAGCCACATCGTGCCTCGCGGCAAAGTCAGCGACCGGCTCAAGCACGGCGCGCACTGCCGCCTCTTTGTGGGTATCAACGTCACCCATGTACGCGCTCACTGGATCAATGATGATGAGACGCACCTTGCGCCCGAGCCTGTCCACGCGCGCCAGCACGGCTTCAAGCTTGGCTAGGTCAGTTTGCAGACTGATACCACGGCGCTTGCCGTCACCCTCAGCCACCGCCTTGGCGACGTGAACACGGCTCAGGTCTGCGCCGGCTGCCTCAAGGCGTGGCCGCATGGTGTCGGCAACGTCATCCTCACAGGCCAGAATGACAACATCGCCGTCCGGTGCGCTGCCCTCGTTGTTCGGCCATGCGCCGCCGTTGGTGGTCTGAGCGGCCATGAACAACGTGAATTGGGATTTCCCTTGGCCCGGCTCGCCTGCAATGATGTGGAGCTTGCCGAGCGCAAAACGCTCAGGCCATAGCCAATCAATTTCCTCAGCCTCAACCTCAGACACGGTGATAATGTCGAATCCGCCACCGGGCTTGGGCGCTGTGGGCACCAGCCTCTTTCTCAACGCCTCGCACGCTTCCTCTGATGCAATTTGGTGCTCAGCCGGGCACGGCATGGCCTTCGCGCTAAACCATTCGGCCTTTGACGGCTCAAGCGCCAGCATGAAAGGCCGGAACACCGTGCCTTCAATGTCACGCACACTGTGCCGCTCAAAGTCGGCACCACATGCCGCCGAAATATACTCAGCCTCACGCCTACGCGCCATCGCCAGCGCGTGCGGATCAGCGGACGTGATGGGCCAGTAGAGAGTGTGGCGCGCACCTTTGTATTCGTCGCCAATGCACTCAAGGGTAATGACCTTGTTCTTGCCGTCGCCTTTGGCGCTGTCTTTCGTCTCAATGCTGACGATGCAGACGTAATGATTGCCGATGGGAAGCCGCTTACTCAATGCACGCTTCCCTTGGCAAAGTGCCGACGCCAGTATGTGGCGCGTGCGGCGTCACGCATTTCCAGCAACGTGAGGAATGACCACGGCTCGCCAAAGGGCAGAAACTCATCCTGTGGGTAGGCATCGCAATCGCGCGTCAGCAATAGCCCACAGCCGCAGAACTCACCGGACGCCAGTGCGCGGCGCAGGTGGTAGAAGCTGCGATAGGCAGGATCAGCGCGATTGAACGTTGCCGGCCTGCCATCGCGCGGATTGAACAGCACGCGCCCGTGCGGACCTGTGCAGCGGAACACCACCCAAGCATCAAGATGGCGCACCGCAGACGGCAGCGTGCGCGCGTCGATCAGCGGATGATTGCGGGTGCTGCAACGGCAGGCGTTTGGAGCGCGGAAAACGCGCTGTTGCGCATTGACGGATTGGGGCGTGATGCCCATAGCAGAGTGCATAGCAAGAGACTTTCTAGGCCCTGTCCGGTGGCAACCGGCGGGGCCTTTTCGTTAGGCGGCTGACCTACCGCTCCACGCTTCGATGTCAGCGCGTGAGAACAGAATGACCCGCCCAAGTTTCTTGTGCGGGGGCAGCTGACCGGCTTTCAGCATTCGCCAGAACGTTCGCTCAGAAACAGGCAGCATGGCCTGAAAGTCCTTGGCGCGAAGGAAAGCCTTCGGCGCATCCGGGGTGGCATCGGCAGTCATTTCCAGTGTCCTTTCGGCTGGCGGTGGCAACTAAGGACAACTTAGCAAAGAGCGGGCCGAATACTACCCCTCAACTGCGCTTTTTCTTCCGTACTTTCAACAACTTAAGCCACTATGCTTAGACAACAGCAAGAGGCGTAAGTAATCACAAGTATAGACGTTGGATGATGGCAACAGAGGCGGCGTTGGCCACCACCTCAAGCCTCGCCACAGACACCACCACAGCGCTCGCCACAGGGGATCGCGCGGCTTTGCGTTTGCACGTAAGCGAAGGCTTCACCTCGACGGCTTTAAAGCACGTGCGTAGAACGAAGCCGCGCGGAAGCGCGAACCGTATGGTGGACTTTTTGGAGGGAGTGGCGAGCTAAAGGCCAGAACCGCAGTGTTCTCAGGCGGTGATGGCGGAAGGGGTGGGATTCGAACCCACGGATGGTCGCCCATCGCTGGTTTTCAAGACCAGTGCCTTAAACCACTCGGCCACCCTTCCGGCGCTCGCCCTCATTATTCGCAGTTCCCCCGAAAGAAAATGGTTGATGCGCGGGTGTCTCACTCTGGCGCAGGTGGGGCAGGGCGCCGCAGTCCGCGCGCGTGATTGCGGGGGAATTGCCAGACGCGGCCGGGCGCGGCGAAGCGAAATGCACGGATGCGGGTAACCATAGCCGGCTAAGAATGAGGTTTGATAAAATTTGACGCGTCTCGATTCACCGATCCCACAGGGGTGCCGGCTATGGTCCCCACATGCCGCCAGAAGAGCGGCCCAGGTGGACCATAGCCAAGGGAAGACCGGTGATGGCGGATGCCGAGAAGGCGCGTGGGCGGATGTGCGCCCGCATGGCGACAGGAGTGACGGTGGCGGCCATGGTGTTCGCCGCTGCGCCGGGAGCGTTTGCCGCTCCCCACGGAGATCGCGCGCCGATCGTCTTCGCTTCTGCTGACGCGCCGGCTGCGCTGCCGCCGAGCGGGACGTTTGACGACAGCATCTCTTCGCGTCCGATTCCGGTCACTCCCCGCGCTCCGTCGAGCGTGGTCTCGGCCAATACCGGTCCTACCGGCGCCATCGATCTGCGCCCCGGCGCGGCCCATGCGATCGATGCGAGTTTCGGTCCGGCCGTTTCCTCTGTCAGTCCGCGCCCGCAAGCTTCGGCGCCGCTGGTTTCGAAACCGTCGGCGCCGGCTTCGGATGTTTCGGGCTACGCCACGCCGTACGCTGGCGCGCCCTACCAGGTCGCCGGGAAATGGTATGTGCCGGCCTATGAACCCAATTACGACGAAGTCGGTATCGCCTCCTGGTATGGCCCGACCTTTCACGGCAAGGCGTCGGCCTCTGGCGAGACCTTCGACGAGATGGCGCTGACGGCGGCGCATCCGACGCTGCCGATCCCGTCGATCGTTCGCGTCACCAATCTCGAGAACGGCAAGACGACGCTGGTGCGCGTGAATGATCGCGGACCGTTTGTCGACAACCGGATTATCGACCTGTCGCGCCGCGCCGGGGAGGTGCTGGGGCTGCACGAGAAGGGCACAGCCAAGGTTCGGGTGCAGTATGTCGGCCCGGCGCCGGAAAAGGCGAACTCGCTGCCGAAAGGCGTGCAGACGGTCGCGCAGCACGTCGAGCTGGCGCCGAGACGGGAAGCCCATACGCCTGCTCTGGAAACTGCTCCGGTTACTTCGCCGCGCGAGATGCCGGTGCTGGTGAATTCGCCGGCGACGCTTCCGTCGCCCACTCCGGATGTGCGTGAAGTCGCTCCGGCGGCCACCCCGGTTGCGGCTGCTGGTTTCGCCCTGCAAGCCGGCTCGTTCGGCGACCCGGCGAACGCCGAGGCCCTCAAGGCTCGTCTTTCGGCGCTGGGACCCGTGTCGGTCGTCAAGGCCAATGTGAACGGGCGGAATTACTACCGCGTCGTTGTGGGCCCCTGGGCCACGCGCAGCCAGGCCGATGACATGCAAAATCGCCTGATGTCGGCCGGTTACAAGGCTATTGTGGTCGCCTCCGGCGACTGACGACCGCGCGTTCGGACATCAATTCATCCACAGGCTTGCGGCCCGGCGGACTTCTCACCCGCCAGATGTTGACGACTCCGTGCGAACCGCCCTCTTGTGGCCGGATTCCGCACGGAGGCTGCCGCCATGAACCCTGTTTTCCGCTTCGCCGCCGGATCGGCTCTGGCGGCGCTCGTCCTGGCGACGTCGGCGATTGGACAGACGCCGCCCGCATCGCCTCCAGCGTCCCCGCCTGCCGCCGTGCAGCAGATGGCCGACGATCCGCTGAACACGGACGCGACCTTCGCCTACATCATGGATGGCGACACGGGCCTGCCCCTCTATTCCAAGCGCGGCGACGAAGCGATGGTGCCCGCTTCGATGTCGAAGCTGATGCTGTTCTACGTAGTGTTTGAGCGTCTGCGCGAAGGTCGCCTGAAGCTCGATGACCAGTTTACCGTGAGCGAACACGCCTGGCGCACCGGCGGCGCCGCCGCAGGCGGAACTGCGGCGAGCAGCGCGGTCTCGACCATGTTCCTCAAGGTGCATTCCCAGGTCAGCGTCGACGACCTGCTGCATGGCGCCATTATCGTTTCAGGAAACGATGCATGCATCGTTCTGGCCGAAGGCATTGCCGGCAGCGAAGAAGCGATGGCGCGCGAGATGACAGCTAAGGCGCACGAGCTTGGCCTGACCCATTCCACGTTTGCAAACGTGACGGGGCTCGAGGATCCGGGCCAACGGATGAGCGCTGCGGATATCGCCAAGCTCGCCTACCTGATCATCCACGATTTCCCGGAGCGATATAAGCTCTTCAGCCAGACGTCGTTCACCTGGAACGGAATTACCCAGCCGAACCGCAACCCCTTGCTGACCGAACTTCCCGGTGCTGACGGCGTGAAGACAGGTCACCTTTCCGTATCCGGGTTTGGTCTGGTGGGGTCTGCCGTGCGCGACGGCCACCGCCGGATCATCGTGCTGAACGGTCTGAAGAGCGACCGCGACCGGCGCACGGAAGGCCCTCGTGTCATGCGGGCCGCTTTCACGGACTTCAATGTCGTCGACCTGGTCGAGAAGGGCGCACAGGTCGCAACGGCTGATGTCTGGTTGGGTCAACAGAAGCAGGTTCCGCTGGTAGCGATCGAGGCTTCGAAAATCGGCCTGCACGTTTCAGCCGTCAAAGGCATCCGTTCCGTGGTGGTCTATGACAGCCCGTTGTCGGCGCCGATCAAACAGGGTGATATCGTGGGTAATCTGGTGATCAGCGCACCAGGCGTGCCGGATATCACGGTCCCGGTCGCCGCTGGCGCGTCGGTCAAGAAGCTCGGCCTGTTCGGTCGGGCTCTGGTGGGCCTGAAAGGCGAATAGGACTTGGCCAAGGCGGGTCGCTTCATAACGCTCGAAGGCGGCGAAGGCGTTGGCAAATCCACACTCGCCGCAACGCTGAAAAAGCGACTGGAAGATCGCGGGCTTGAAGTCGTCCTGACGCGCGAACCCGGCGGCACGCCGCGGGCGGAACAGCTGCGCGACGTGATCCTGCACCAGCCGCAAGATGCGCCATGGACTGCGCTTTCGGAAACCCTGCTGTTCTACGCGGCGCGCACGGAGCATCTGGAAGGCCGCATCCGGCCCGCGCTGGCGCGCGGCGCCTGGGTTATCTGCGACCGGTTTTCGGATTCGACTCGGGCATATCAATCGGCAGCCGGCGGCGTGAGCGCAAAGGATATCGATGCGATCGACGCAATCTGCGTCGGCGAAACGCGGCCGGAGCTTACACTGGTGCTGGACCTGTCGCAAAAGACGGCGCGATCTCGGATGGCCGAAGAATGGCGCGAGGTCGACGCCATTGAAGCCCGCGGATGGGAATACCACGAAGCCGTCCGGCAGGCGTTTCTCGATATCGCAAAAGCCGATCCGCAAAGGTGCGTGGTGCTGGATGCGTCCAGAACCGCAGCAGAAGTTGCAACCGCCGCCATGATCGCGATTGATCAGCGGTTTGGGACGGAATGATGGAGATCGCTTCTGCAGATCTTGGCGCTGTTATCGGGCACGAGGCTGCGAAGCGCAGATTTCTGGATGCGCTTGCTGCGGGACATCTCCATCACGGCTGGATGCTGCGTGGACCGCGAGGGATCGGCAAATCGCGTCTTGCGTTGCAATTCGCCGCCGCCTTGCTGAGCGCCACGCCGAACCCCAACCTTGACGTTGACGAGGACGACCCGGTCGGTCGCCTGATCGCCGCGGGAAGCCATCCGGATCTCCGGGTGATCCGCGTGCCCACCGACGACAAGGGCAAACAGAAGACCGAAATCCCGGTGGATAGCGTTCGCGAGCTGTCGGAGTTCTTTTCGCTTCGACCCGCCATGGGCGGATGGCGTGTTGCGATCATCGATGCAGCAGACGAGTTGAACAGGTTTGGCGCCAACGCGATCCTCAAGACGCTGGAAGAACCGCCTTCTCGCGCAATCCTGTTTCTGATCAGCCACGGCGAACGGATGCTGCCGCCGACCTTGCGCAGCCGGTGCCGGCTGCTGCCATGTGCGCCTTTGAGCGAAGCCGAAACGGTGCGCGTGCTGGAATTGGCGCAGATGCCAAGGGCGCGCGCGGAAGATGCCGCCGCAGCTTTCCCGGGACGGCCCGGCCGCGCGCTCACGGTTCAGGGTCCGGAAGCCGACGCCGCCATCGAGGCGGTGCGGACAGCGCTACGCCAGCTTGACCGGATCGATGCAAGCGCCTTGCGAAGCGCGCTGACAACATCGTCGCGATCCGACGCCGCCATGGCGGCGGCAATGGAGACCTTGCGGGTCAGTCTGCACAAGCGGGCCGCCCGGGAGTTCGATCCCGTGGCTGCTGGCGACTGGGCTTCGGTCGCGCTGGACGCCGCCCGCATCGAAGCCGAGGGGCGCGATCTCAATCAGGACAAGGGCCAGACGGTTGCGGCCGTACTGGCGCGCGTGGCGCGCATGGCCGGCGGCTGATGACAGGCCTTTTCGATACGCATGTGAATTTGCACGCCGAGCAGTTCGCGGAAGATCTGCCGAACGTTCTGGCGCGTGCGCGGGATGCAGGCGTGACGCGGTTCGTATCTATCTGCGATCGCCTCGATCGGTATCCCGCCGTACGCGCGATCGCTGACAGCAATCCGGACATCTGGTGCAGCGTTGGGGTGCATCCGCACTACGCGAAGGACTTCTGGTCGCTGCAGGCAGAGACGCTGGTTCGGGAAGCTGGCGAGGCAAAAGTGGTCGGCATTGGCGAAACCGGGCTGGACCAGCACTACGGCTTCAGCGAACTGCCCCTGCAGGAAAGGTGCTTCATCGAGCACATCCAGGCCGCGCGGGAGACCGGCTTGCCGCTGATCGTGCACACGCGCGAGGCCGACGATCTGACTGGCGACATTCTCGAGCGCGAATACGCGCGCGGCGCCTTTGGCATCCTGATGCATTGCTATACGGGTGGCGAACGCCTTGCGCGCCAGGCGATCGATCTCGACGCCACGTTCTCTGTCTCCGGCATCCTGTCGTTCAAGGCGGCTGATGAGGTGAGGCGCGTTATGAGCCTTGTGCCGCTCGACCGGATCATTCTGGAAACAGATTGTCCGTACCTGGCGCCTGTCCCGCACAGGGGGCGGCGGAATGAGCCGGCCTATGTGGCGGACGTCTGCCGCGCGTTCGCTAGGACGCGGGATTTGTCGTTCGATGAGGCGGCGGCGCTGACCACCCGAAACGCCCTCCGGCTGTTCGGGCGCGTGTCATGACCGCACGGCTGGTCGCACGCATTCTCGGCTGTGGTTCCTCCGGCGGCGTGCCGCGCGTCGGCGGCGACTGGGGCGCGTGCGATCCCGCCGAGCCGAAAAACCGCCGGACGCGGTGCTCGCTTCTTTTGAGCCTGTACGGGGCGTCAGGCGGCGAGCCGACGACTGTCCTGATCGACACATCGCCCGACCTGCGCGAGCAGCTGCTGGCCGCCCGGGTGTCGCGGCTCGACGCTGTGCTGCTCAGCCATGAGCACGCCGATCAGTGTCACGGCATCGACGACCTGCGCGCGCTGGTGCTGCGTCATCGTCGCCGCATCCCGATGCATATGGACCAGGCCACCTGGGACATCGTGGGCCGCAGGTTCGATTACTGCTTCATGGACAAGCCGCTTTATCCGGCAATCCTGGAGGCCAGGGTGGGACTGGAGGCGGGGCAGGCGGTCGACATCGAAGGTCCGGGCGGCGCGCTCAGCATCGAGCCGCTGACCCAGGATCACGGCGGCGGATCCTCGCTCGGCTTCCGGATTGGCAATTTCGCATATTGCAACGACGTCGTCCGGCTGCCGGACGAGAGCCTCAAACGGTTGGGTGGGCTGGATACGCTGATCGTCGATGCGCTGCGGACCAAGCCACATCCGACGCACGCCAATGTGGCCCAGGCGCTGGCGTGGATCGATGCGCTCAAGCCGCGGCGGGCCGTTCTGACCAACATGCACGTTGATCTGGACTACCAGACCCTGCGGGCAGGCCTGCCGCCCAGCGTCGAGCCGGCCTACGATGGAATGGAGCTGGAAACCGCGATTTCCTGATCCGGCGCGATCCGGATCACTTTGCCCATAATGTTGATTATGCGACAAGTGCATACGAGGACGGCATGGCCAGGACTGACAAAGCCAACGAAACCGGGACGAAACCGGGCGGTCCCGCCGCCAAGGCGCATACCCCCTTCCCCCGTGACCTGGAGCGGTCTGGCGACGCCTTTAAGGACTTGGTGGAGCTGATGGCCCGGTTGCGAACGCCTGAGGCCGGCTGTCCGTGGGACATCGAGCAGACCTTCGCGACGATCGCGCCTTACACGATCGAGGAGGCCTACGAGGTCGCGGACGCCATCGAGCGGAACGACCTGGCGGACCTCAAGGGTGAATTGGGCGACCTGCTGTTCCAGTCGGTTTTCCACGCCCGGATGGCCGAGGAGCTTGGGGCATTCTCGATCGACGACGTGGTTCAGGGCGTGGTGGACAAGATGGTCCGGCGGCACCCGCACGTCTTCGGAGACGGAACCGTCGAGACGGCTGATCAGCAGACGCTGGCCTGGGAGGCCATGAAGGCCGAGGAGCGGTCGCAGGCGAGCGCCGCCGGGCCCGTCAGCGCGCTGGATGGGGTCGCCCTGGCGCTGCCAGCCCTGATGCGCGCCGAGAAGCTGGCCAAGCGCGCAGCGCGGGTCGGTTTTGACTGGCCGGCGCCGGAGCCCGTTCTGGACAAACTGGACGAAGAGATCGGAGAGCTGAAGGAAGCTCTCGAAGCCGCCGAGCAGGACCAGGCGCATATCGAGGAGGAGCTGGGCGACATGCTGTTCGTCGTCGCCAACCTCTGCCGGAAGCTGAACATCGATCCCGAGGTCGCGCTACGCCAGGCGAATTCGAAATTCGTTCGGCGATTCAGCGGGATGGAGGCTCTCGCGCAGTCCCGCGGAATCGAGTTCAGGTCGCTGACACTGGACCAGCAGGAAGCCCTCTGGGGCGAAGTGAAAGCGGCCGAACGGTCGAAATAGCGCCCGGCCGGGTCTCTCAGCTGCCGTCTTGAACGGCGCCAGACCGGCGATAACATCCCCTAAATCGGGGAGAACGGCATGGGCACACTGGCGCTGAAACCGCCGAGTTCGCTGAAGGAAGCGGTGGCCGCGATCATTTCGCTGGTCGTGGTGCTCGCCGCCGCAAACCTGGCGGCCTCTGGCCTGAAAACATTGCTTGATCCGACAGTGCGCTCCAGCGTGGTCGGGATGCTGTTTGCGAGTGTCCCGGCGGTCTATGGATTTTCCAACCGGGCGCTGAACGGGTTCAGGCCCAAGCGGCTCGAGTATCCTGAGCTGCTGCCCTGGTACGTGACGGGCCTCTTCGCCGGAGCGTGCCTGTTTGCGTGGATCCAGTTCATAGCGTTCATCGTTGGCGCCAGCCTCGGGATGGCTTCGGCGAGCGCCGGACTCGAACAGCTGGACATGCATATCATCGCTTCGGTTTCAGGCCTGGCGACGCTGGCGATCACTGCGCCGGCTTCAATTCTTGCAGGCATGAACCTCAACCGCTCGACGCGAGGGCTGGTGTTCGTGGCGCTGCTGTTTGCCTCGATCCTGTGCGTGGCGCTGAGCATATTCACGTCCTGGTTGCTGGCGCCTGCGTTCATGGCCGAACTCATGAAGCAACCGCTTCAGGCCGTGGTTGGCTCCGCTATCCCGGCGATGGTTGTTCTGGTTTTCGGGATCATTGGAGTGGGGTGGTCCGCACTGTGGCGCGAGCGTTCGATCGGCCGGCTGGCGCACGCCGCGCGGCGGTTGAAACCTGATCAACGTGATGAAGTGTTCTCTGACATTACTCACCGCCTTGCAGCGGCTCATGTAGCTGAAGTTCCGGCTCAGGCGGAATCGGAACCCGCCGTCAGCGCTGCCTGATCTGAAATGCGGGCATCCGGCGCGAACGCCATAAGGCGCGCGACATCAGTGTCGGACATATACGCCAGAAGCGTTAAATCGGCGTCACCAGCCATGGCTTCCGACTGCACCTCGCAGTTCTTGTGAAGCCACGCGCGGGCGCGTCCATCACTGGCGCGCAGGGTCACAGTCCTGAGGCGCCTGTTGCGGAACACCTGATTTTCGATTTCGAACAACAGGGTCTCAACGCCCTCGCCCGTCAAAGCCGAGGCCATCACCACCGGCGGCGAATGTGTTTCGGCGCGTGTCATAAGCAGCGCCCTGGCTGGCGCCGGCAGGATGTCTATCTTGTTCCAGACTTCGATGACCGGCGGACGTGAGAGACCCGTTTCTGCGCTGATCTGCTCAAGAATACCGTAGACATCTTCAGCCTGACTTTCTGTGTCGGGATGCGCAATGTCGCGCACATGGACGAGAATATCCGCTTCCATCGCCTCCTCGAGCGTGGCGCGAAACGCGGCGATGAGATGGGTCGGCAGATCGGTGATGAAGCCGACGGTGTCGATCAGCGCAATCTTTCGTCCCGAGGCGGCGACAATTTCGCGAGCTGTTGGGTCAAGCGTCGCAAACGGCATGTCGGCCGCCAGAACGTCAGATGATGTGAGGCGGTTGAACAATGTGGATTTGCCGGAGTTCGTATAGCCTACGAGCGCGGCGACCGGCGCGCCGCGGCGGGCCCGGCCCTCGCGTTGAAGCTTGCGCGTGCGTCTGACGTCATCAAGATCGTGCCGGAAACCGGCGATGCGCTTGTCCAGCATGCGCCGGTCCGCTTCGAGCTGCGTCTCTCCGGGACCGCCGAGAAAGCCGAAACCGCCACGCTGCCGCTCAAGGTGGGTCCATGTGCGAACGAGACGCGAGCGCTCGTAGAGCGACCTCGCCATCTCTACCTGAAGGCGGCCTTCAGCCGTTCGCGCACGCAGGCCGAATATCTCGAGGATCAGTCCTGTCCGGTCGACCACCTTCAACCTGAGTGCGGTTTCCAGGTTGCGTTGCTGAACAGGCGTCAGGGCGCCGTCCACGATCAGCAGCGTTACGTGTTCGCTGGTCATTTTCTGCAGCAAGGCGTCAAGCTGTCCGGAGCCGAACAGACGCGCGGGATTCGGGTCGCGGACATGCACCTGTTCGGCGAACGCCAGCTTCACGCCCAGCGCTTCGACGAGCCCCGCGCTTTCTTCAAGCCGCGAACCGGCGCGACGCTCGCGGCCGATTATGGGAAGCACAAGCGCCGCCACCTCGTCGCGAGGCGAACGCTCGATCAACTCACGCGCCACGCTGCACACTCGCGAGCGTCGACATGCGTGAACCCCGCGCGCCGCACTTAGCAAACGCAACGGGGTGACTGCAGCGGATGCTAATCGTCGTGCCCGTCTTCGTTCTCGAACAGATTGACCGGAGCGTTCGGCGCGACCGTCGAAATGGCGTGCTTGTAGACAAGCTGGGGCGGGCGCCCTTCCCCTTTCAGAAGCACACAAAAATTGTCGAACCAGGTCACATAGCCCTGGAGTTTGACGCCGTTCACAAGGAACACGGTAAGGGGAGTTTTTCCCTTCCGCACGGCATTGAGGAAAATGTCTTGCAGGTTCTGTTTCTTCTCGGACGACATAGGAGACTTGAGCCTTCTCTTTGTGTTGGGCCTTGCCCGGAGGTTTAACGCTTCCAGCGTGCAACGGGCAATGGCTCGTCAAAGCGGCTGTCGGCCGCGCCCTGAGGCGCTTCAATTGACATCAAAGTGTGCACAAGCCGCCCTAATGTCGGGCGGAAGGCCGTAATAGGCCTGCCGACGCTGCGTTATCAGCCTTGCGGTTCTCGCTGTCCGAGGTTGGTTTCGACGCCAAGCGCCTTGAGCTTTCTGTGAAGCGCCGAGCGTTCCATGCCGATAAACGCCGCCGTCCGGGAGACATTCCCACCGAACCGCGTGATCTGCATAGCGAGATATTCGCGCTCGAAGTGTTCGCGCGCATCCCTCAGCGACATGGAGATCATTTGCATGGAGCCGCTTGCGGCGGCGCCGCCGGCGCTTTCGCTCGGCAAATGCTGAGCGGTAATCGGCCCGGGCGGTTCGCCATTGGCGAGGATGAGCAGCCGTTCGACCACATTTCGCAGCTGCCGGACGTTGCCGGGCCACTCGCTCGCCTGAAGGACAGCAATCGCGTCCTCGCTGAAGGGGCGCGGCTGCAGGCCGGTGGCGTCAGCCACGCGCCGCACAAAGTAGTGGACCAGATCAGAGATATCCTCGCGGCGGCGATCAAGCGCCGGCGTATCGAGCGGGACCACGTTAAGCCGGTAGTACAGGTCCTCCCGGAAGCGCCCGGAGGCGATTTCCTCGCGAAGGTCGCGGGCGGAGGAAGAAATCACGCGCACGTCGACGCTGACATCATCCCGACCGTTGCGCCGGCGAAAGCGCTGATCGACCAGCACGCGCAGGATTTTTCCCTGCGCAGCGAGCGGCATGTCGGCGATTTCGTCGAGAAGCAGCGTTCCGTTGTGCGCCTGTTCGAACAGCCCAATCTTTGGCGCGCGGCCGTCGGCCGTTTCCTCGCCAAAAAGCTCGACCTCGATGCGGTCGCCGTCCATGCTTCCCGCGTTGACGACGATGAACGGGCCGCTGGCGCGGGACGACCGTTCGTGGATTGTGCGCGCGATCAGTTCCTTGCCGGAACCTGGCGGGCCGGCGATCAGTATCCGGCTGTTGGTCGGCGCAATCTTATCGATCGATCCCAGGAGCTGAAGCATGACGCTGGAGCGGCCGATGACTTCATTCGAGCCGGACTGGCGGGCCCGCAGGTGCGAGTTCTCGCGCTTCAGCGCCGAGTTCTCGAGAGCGCGCTCCACCGTCACGATCAGCTTGTCGGCCTGGAAGGGTTTTTCGATATAGTCATAGGCGCCGCGTCGTATCGCCGTCACGGCGGTCTCGACGGTTCCGTGACCGGAGATCACGACTACCGGCAGCAGCGGATCCATTTCCTTCAGCAGGGAAAGGATTTCGAGGCCATCAAGCTCGGAGCCCTTCAGCCAGACATCCAGCACCACAAGCCGCGGAACCCGTGTCCGGACCGCTGCAAGCGCGTCCGCCGAATTTCCGGCCGTCTTCACCGAGTATCCTTCGTCCTCAAGGATACCGCCAACGAGTTCCCGGATGTCCGCTTCGTCGTCAACTACCAGGATTTCGGCCGCCATTACGCTGCTCCTTCATCGGCATACGCCACAAAGTCTTCCGAGAGTTTGGGCTGAACCGGCATGCGGATGTCCACGCGCGCGCCGGATGCCGCCTGTTCGTTGTCGCCAAGCCAGATACGGCCGCCATGGTCTTCTACGATCCGCACAACAATCGCCAGGCCGAGCCCGATGCCGTTCTTGCGTGTGGTCACATAAGGTTCGAGGACGCGGTCGCGGTCGGCTGTCGGGAAGCCGGCGCCGTTGTCGCAGACGGTGATCTGCACTTCGCCGTCTTCCTCGAAGAGATCGATTGTAACGACGCCAGCCTTCATCCGCCCGGATTCGAGCGAACGCTCCACGGCCTCGGCCGCGTTCTTCACCACATTGGTCAAAGCCTGCGCCAGCATGCGCTCGTCACCATGCATGCCCACCGGGTGGTTTGGAGTGTTCACAACCACCGAAAGGTTCGGCGTCGCCATGCGCTGCGCAAACGCGACCGACTGGACCATGTCGATCAGGTTGAACTCGCCAAAGGTCGGTTTGGGCATCCGGGCGAAGCTGGAGAATTCCTCCACCATTCGACCGATGTCCGTGACCTGGCGCGTGATCGTGTCGGTGCACCGTTCGAAGGTTTCACGATCCGATGTGATCTGACTCGAAAATCGCCGGCGCAACCGTTCGGCGGATAACTGGATCGGTGTGAGCGGATTGCGGATTTCGTGCGCAATCCGACGCGCAACATCCCGCCAGGCCGCCTGCCGTTGCCCCATGATCAACCGGGTTGTGTCGTGGAACGTTATGACGGCGCCCTTCCCGTCTATCTCTGGCGCGACGCGAACCTGGAAGTGCAGCGTTCCGCTCTCCGCAGGGCGGCGGAAACTCGCCTCGACAGATTGCCCGGTTTCGATGGCGCGGCGTGTCGCCGCCACGAATTCCGGCGCGACATCGGAAAGCTCGGTCGCGGCTTCAGCTGGATGGACGAAGTTCAACAGGGCCTGGGCCGAGGCGTTGGCAATCGTTACGCGCATATCGGAATCGACGCGGATCACACCGGCTTCCACGCCCGACAACACCGCCTCGATAAACCCCGTCCTTGTCTCGGCGTCGATCCGCGCGCGGTCGAGCGCTGTGGTCTGGCGCGACAACCGTTCAGTCATCTGGTTGAACGCCGCTGTGAGGTCATCAATCTCGTCGCGAACCCGGGGGCGCTTCATGCGAACGGACAAATCGCCATCGCGCACGGCCCGGGCGGCGCCGGCCAACTGACCAATCGGCATGGCGATGCGCGAAGCGGCCGTCATCCCCAGCCAGGCCGTGCCCAGCAACATGAGCAACGCCGCCTCGACATAGGAAAGCGTCAGCACGACCGCGAGGCGGTTCCGCCGGGCATTTGCCGCTCGGATGGAATCGAGCTGTTGGCTGGTTTCCTGAAGGCGCGCTCCGATGGCGGGCGGCACGGGCCTAACTACCGAGACGATCCGGTCGCTGAAACCCGGCAGGCGTGCGACGCCCCGAACCGCGCTCGCATCAATCGAAAGGGCGCGGGCGTTATTGTTCAGGCTGTTCCATTGGCTTTCGGACGGCAAAGCCGGTTCGCCTCGCGGCAGCGAAATGAGCGGGTGTCCTGTTGAGTCCAGAATCGTCAGCTGCGGAAAGTTGCGGTACTCGGCCAGCGTTCGAACGAACTTCTCAAACGTTTCGGGATCGCTCTGGCACGCCGCGTTGCATGTCTCGAGGTCGGCGGCGACGGCCTGAAGATCCTGGTCGGCCGAACTCGTCAGTTCTTTCTGGGTAGCGTCTCCGGCCGCGCGGGCGCTTTCCACAATCGCCTGGATAGGCGCGCTGAACCAGTTCTCGACACTGCGGTTGATCGTAACCGCCAGGAAACCTGCGACGAGCACGGTGGGAATCGCCGCCGCAAGCGAAAACAGGAAGATGATCCGCAGCCGCAGGCGGGCGCCCCCACCCGTCTGGCGATTCTCCCTCAGGAGCTGGAGCACGCGCAGCCCAAGCACGCCGCCAATGCCAGCAATGGCGACCAGGTTGGCGATCAGCAGCCAGAAGAGCCCGGGTTGGCCAGCCGCCTGCGGGCTTGTGTCAGTGACAGCGACATAGGTCGCCCCCGCAGCGATCACCGCGGCCAAGGCAAACAGCGCCTTGAATGTGTTCGATGTCGCCTGTCCAAGCGACAGTCTCTGATGCTGATCTGGCGGATCGGACGCGTCGGCCATTCACTCTACCCACGAGCGCTGACCGGGTGCGGCCCTATTTCAGGGGGAGCATTTGTCCGGCAACGACATCACCGGGCATCCCGCGTCCCACCTCTTGTGGCGGCAGAGAGACACCCCTGTGGCGAGCAAAGCACAGTGTGTGCCGGCCATGCAACAGGAATTGGCTGCTGCGGCGCCAGCGAACTAGAGCTGGATTCCTGAGGAACCGCCTAGGGCGAGTACACGGAGATCTAGTCGCTTGCCGGCACGCCAAGGCCGTTGATTTTGCTTCTCAACGTATTGCGGTTGAGACCGAGCAGCGCCGCTGCGCGAACCTTGTTTCCGCTGGTCGCCGCCAGAGCCAATTTTATGAGAGGCCGCTCCACCTGCTCGATGACCGTCTGATAGATCTGGCCTGCTTCCGCGTCCTTTTCAGGATCAGCGCTTAGCGCCGAGATGAAGTGCCGGGACAGAAGGGCTTCGATTTCCTGCTCGAATTCCTTTTCGTCCGAGCCCCGGGAGGTGTTGGAGCGCAACTCGCGTTCCACCTCGCGCGCGGAAATGACGGGCTCTGGGCTCAGGGCCGAGAGACGCCGGATAACGTTTTCGAGTTCGCGGACGTTGCCCGGCCAATCGTAGGCGACGAGCAAATCGAATGCGCTCTTGTCCAGTTGCTTCTCCGGAAGGCCTTCCTTCTTCGCTCGCACGAGAAAGGCAGACGCGAGATCTGGAATGTCATCCTTGCGTTCCCGCAGCGGCGGCAGCGCAAGCGATACGACGTTCAGCCGGTAGTAGAGATCCTCGCGAAAGAGACCCTGGTCGACCAGGGCGCGCAGATCGTGCTTGGTGGACGCTATGATCCTTACATCCAGATCCTGGCCGGATGCGCCAAACCTTCCGTCCTGCAGAAAGCGGACGAGACGTGTTTGCGCTTCAAGCGGCATGTCGCCGACTTCATCAAGAAACAGCGTGCCTGTATCGGCGTCTCGAACGCGACCGGCGCCCTTGCCGCCGCCGAAGAGTTCGTCCTCGACCTGTTCGCGTTGAAGCGCTGCCAGGCTTACTGCGATGAAGGGGCCGGCCTTGCGTTTGCCCAGCTGATGGATGGCGCGGGCGGTGAGGTCCTTGCCGGTGCCGCTCTCGCCCTCGATCAGAACAGTCAGATCGTTGTTCATCACCCGGCTGATAACGCGATAGACCGACTGCATCGGCTTGGATCGACCGATCAGCGGAAGGCCTTCGTCCTTTTCCGCCCGGCGTTCGGATGGTTCGAGGCCCTTCATGGGTTTCTTCTGCAGCGCCCTGCGAACCGTCTCTGCGAGCTTGTCGATATCGAACGGTTTGGGCAGGTAATCGTAGGCGCCGTGATCCGAGGCCATGGCGGCGGTGAGCACTGTCGACTGCGCACTGATTACGATGACCGGAAGGTCGGGCCGCGCACGCCGGATCTGCGGCAGCATGTCGAAAATGGACTCATCCGGCATGTAGACGTCGGTGATGAGAAGATCGCCCTCTCCCGCCTGTATCCAGCGCCACAGCGCCGACATCGTGTTGGTTGAGCGAACGTGGTAGCCGTCCTGCGCAAGCGTCTGGCTTATGACAAGCCGGACGCTGGCGTCGTCGTCAGCGACGAGGATGGTAGGGCCGCTCATCGGATACTTCCCTTCTTGCGGGCGAATGGAAACAGAAGGCGCAAGCAAGCCCCCCTAGGGCTGTTGTCGAGCACGACAAACCCGCCGTGCGCGGACATGATTTCGGCGACAACGGCGAGGCCAACGCCCGCGCCTCCAGACTTCGTGGTGTAGAACGGCTCGAAGATTCGGCTGATGGCTGACTCCGGAACACCGGGGCCGTTGTCCTGGACGGATATTTCCAGCGCGCCGCGGGCCCGCGGGCCATCGCGACCGGCAAACCGGAAACCCGCGCGATAGCGCGTTGCGATACTGATCCTTGGCTTGCTGGCGCCCTGCCCAGCAGCCTCAACTGCGTTTTTCACGATGTTGAGACAGGCTTCGTGAAGGTGATCGGGGTCAACTTCGATCTCGGGCAAAGACGGGTCATAAAGCAGGTCCACGCGGGAATTGGCGGCAAAGCTGGCTTTCGCCAGCTCGACGACGCTATCGATGACGACGTGTACGTTGGTTGGCCGCGTGCGCGGCGCAAAAAATGTCTCGAAGGCTGCGAAACGATCGACAATGCGCTCAATCCGGGCGCCTTCCTCACGGATAAGCGACAAAAGCGGCTGCTGTTCGCTTGTGGCCTGGCGGGCAAGGAGTTGGGCGGCGCCGACGATGCCTGCCAGCGGATTTTTCACCTCGTGGCCAAGCATACGCGCGACCTGGGCGACCGCTGTCACTTCGGCGTTGTTTTCCTCCTGCGCCGAACGCGCGGGGGTAAATGTGAGGACCAGTCCACCCTCTTCGCCGTCGGGCGCCGCGGAAATATCAACCGCAACCGGCGTAATGTGAGGGCTGGCCAGACGAACACCGCGAGCCGAGAGCACGCCGCCTTCCCGCCGGGCGCGGGAGATAAAATCGAACAGCGGCGCATCCGGCGACAGGACGTCGCTCAGCGGGCGTCCGCGCATCAGCGGGGCCGACCGTGCGAACAAGGTCTCGGCGGCTGGGTTTACAAAGGTCACCAGGTCGCGGCGACCGATGGCGAGCACCGCGAACGGCACGGCGTCGAGAACCCGGAGCGAAATGGCGTCAGACTCCGATAACGTCGAGATCATGCGGCCGCCCTCCTGCCTGATAGTTCGCTCTGAAGCTGATCGATGAGCGCCGCCGAGCTGTCGCACTGGCACAGACGGCCGCGAAGCTCGTGCATCGGAGCGAGGCCCATGTCGTTCGCCCAGGCATCGATGAAGGCGGCGACGTGTTTCCGGACGACGCGGACGCCCAGGCGCTCGCCATAAAGAGTGACCGAAGCCTGGACCTGCTCCGTCACAGATTCGAGCTTCTGCTCCGGTGTGGGCTCGCGCCACTCCCAACGCTGCAAGTCGGCCGCGATCCTTGCGAGGAGCCAGGGACGTCCAAGCGCACCCCGCCCCACCATGACGCCGGCCGCGCCGGACTGGGCCAACGCCTCCCTGGCCGAAACGGCATCCACGATATCACCATTGGCGATCACCGGCAGAGACGTCGCTTCGACAACAGGGGCGATCCGCCGCCAATCGGCTGCGCCGTCATAGAACTGGTTTCGAGTGCGGCCGTGGACCGTAATCATCCTCGCGCCTTCACCCTCGGCCATGCGCGCCAATTCCGGCGCATTCAAACAGGCTTCATCCCAACCCAGCCGCATCTTTACCGTGACCGGAACGCTGACAGCCCGCGCTGTCGCGACGATCAGGCTGCGGGCGAGTTCCGGCTCCCGCATGAGCGCACAACCCGAAAGACCGCCCGTGACCTTTTTCGCGGGGCAGCCCATGTTGATGTCGATGATGTCCGCCCCGCCCGCCTGCGCCAGTTCTGCGCCAATCCGCATCCACTCCGGATCCCGTCCAACGAGCTGGACGATGAACGGTCCCCGTCCGTTGTGGGGCGCAACGCGGCGGACAAACTCCTCGGATCTCCGGGCCAGTTCCGCCCCGGCGACCATTTCCGTTACGACCGCAGGTGCAGCAAAGCGAATGGCCTGGCTGCGAAACGGGGCGTCGGTCACGCCAGACATCGGCGCCAGAAACACTGGCGCTTCGATCTGGACATCTCCCACCAGGAACACGAAACACTCTCCAAACCATCGCCCGTTGTTTGCCTATTTCTTGGGCAATTTGACCCTAGCACATAGAGCATAGCCACGGAAAGTCGTCAAAAATGCTCAATCAAGAGGCGTTTCTTCCCGGCAACACCTGCGCAGCGATCATTGTCGCGGCGGGAAGCGGTTCGCGGCTGGGCGGTCACATTCCCAAGCAATTCCAGTCACTGAACGGAAAGCCGATGCTTCTCTGGAGCGTCGAACCTTTGCTGCACTGCGAAGAAATCGCCTCTTTGGTGATCGTTCTTCCCGCCGATGCCCAGGATTCTGTGGCTGACTTGCTTCCCAAGGATGGGCGGATTGTCGTGACAGCAGGCGGAACGAATCGCACCGATTCGGTCCGGAACGGCCTCGCCGTCCTGAAGTCCCGCCTCCCCAGCAAGGTTCTGATCCACGACGCCGCCCGGCCGGGGCTGCGCCCGGACGTGATCCGGGAATTGATCTCCGCGCTCGATACCGCTGACGCGGCCGCTCCTGCGCTTCCGATCCCGGACGCCATCAAGTCTGTTGGCGAGGACGGCAGACTGGCCACGGTGGCCCGCGACGCGTTAGTGCGTGTCCAGACCCCACAGGCCTTTCGCTGGCAGACGATCCTTGAGGCCTACGAAAGCGACACAGGCGCCGTCGACGATCTGGCGCTGGTGGAGAAATCGGGGGCGCGTGTAACGCTTACGCCCGGCCGTACGGAGCTTATGAAGGTGACGCACCCGGAGGACCTGGCCATCGTTGGGAAACTGATCAGCACGCCCGCCCTGCGGGTTGGGACGGGGTTTGATGTCCATGGTTTCGAGGATGGGAATGGCGTGACGCTTTGCGGTGTCCGGATTCCCCATTCCAGGTCGCTGCAGGGCCATTCAGACGCCGACGCCGGCTGGCATGCCTTGACAGACGCTATTCTCGGGGCGGCCGCGCTTGGCGACATTGGCGACCACTTCCCTCCCTCCGATCCGAAATGGAAAGGCGCGTCCAGCGACATCTTCCTGCGCCACACAGTCAAACTTGTCGCTGACAAAGGCTTTCGGATCGTCAACGCGGACATCACGCTGCTTTGCGAAAAGCCGAAGATCGGACCACATCGCGAAGCCATGCGCGCCGCGACGGCCG
This sequence comes from Alphaproteobacteria bacterium, assembly GCA_016125405.1. Lineage (GTDB taxonomy): Bacteria > Pseudomonadota > Alphaproteobacteria > Caulobacterales > Hyphomonadaceae > UBA7672. Next base: position 175,041 of record WGLW01000008.1, read on the forward strand.
AGACGTTGGGTGTCGATATCGCAAGCGTGAGTGTGAAGGCGACAACGACCGAAAGGCTGGGATTTCTGGGGCGCGAAGAAGGCGTTGCCGCCCAGGCGGTAGTTCTGCTCGCGGGATAGGCCGGCCAGCGCAACAGGCGACAAACGGACTGGCGAAAGCTAGCCTCCAACTCAACCGGGAGGCGCCCATGTTCGACGATCACCTGATGATGCTTGCTCGCCTGACGCTCGATGAGGCTCAACAGCGGCGGCTAAAGATCGTGACGGCCGAGAGTTGCACCGGCGGGTTGATCGCGGGTCTGCTGACTGAAATTCCCGGCTCTTCGGCCACCGTGGAGCGCGGCTTCATCGTTTATTCCAACAAGGCGAAGGAAGAGATGCTGGGCGTGCCCGGCGACCTGATCGCCGATGCTGGAGCGGTATCCGAACCGGTCGCGCGGGCAATGGCGGAAGGGGCGCTTGAGGAAAGCCGGGCCAATATCGCTGTCGCTGTCACGGGCGTCGCCGGCCCGGGGGGCGGCACGCCGCTCAAACCCGTTGGGCTGGTTCATTTCGCGGTAGCCCGTGAGAACAAGCCCATCTTCCACCAGGTCATGCGTTTCGGCGACGTCGGGCGAACCAAGGTTCGGTTGCAGACAGTGGAAACGGCCCTCGAAATGGTCCGGAAGATGATGACGTGAGACCTGGTTGCTGGATCACGTGAGACGTGGGGCGGCGACTTTCTCAAAGCGCCTGTCGGCTTCCTGAACAAAGGCGTCGATCAGCCGGGTCACCGCGTGATCGCGATTAGCGTCCGCCAGCGCCTGAAGCAGGAAATTCCGGAATTCAAATCGTATCGCGAAGTCGACCCGCGCGCCTGCGGCCGAGCCGGCAAATCGCCATGTATTTGACAGTTTCCGGAAAGGGCCACGCACCAGGCTGACGTCAATCGCCAGCTCAGGCCGACGCGTTTCGATGTCAGTCACAAAGGTTTCCGTGAAACCCTTGAACCCAACCGATGTTTCTGCCCGTCCTCGCCAGCCTGAAGCGGTCTCCTGGTCATTAATCAGCCTGAGAGACTGGATCCAGCGGATAAAATCCGGATAGCGACCCACATCGGAAACCAGATCAAAGAGGTCTTCCGGCCGATACGGCAACTCCATCGAGCGTTTGAGAGTTGTCATGAGCAGGACGTCGGTCAGCGGCCGAGGCTGGCTTCGCGCGCCGCCCGCAGACGCATGAAATCCTCACCCGCATGATAGGACGACCGGGTGAGCGGGCTGGCCGAAACCATCAGGAACCCCTTGGATCGCGCTGCAACCTCAAGAGCCGAGAATTCCTCAGGCGACCAGAAACGATCAACCGCGGCATGTTTCCGGGTCGGCTGCAGATACTGCCCGATGGTGAGAAAATCGATTCCGGCGACGCGCATGTCGTCCATCACCTGCAACACTTCATCGAGCGTTTCGCCGAGGCCGACCATCAGACCGGATTTTGTGAACTGGGACGGATCCCGTTCCTTGACGCGCTCAAGCAGCCGGAGCGACGCGTAATATCGCGAGCCAGGCCGGATAGCGAGATAAAGGCGCGGGACAGTTTCCAGGTTGTGGTTGAATACATCAGGTTTGGCGTCGATCACGATTTCCGCCGCCCGTCCCTTGCGCAGAAAATCCGGCGTCAGGATTTCAATTGTGGCCGTGGGCGCGGCCGCGCGAATGGCCAAGACGGTCGCCGCAAAGTGCGCTGCGCCGCCATCGTTGAGATCGTCGCGGTCTACCGAAGTAATGACGACATGGGACAAGCCCATAGCCGCAACAGCTTCGCCAACGCGGCGCGGTTCATCCGGGTCCAGCGCCAGCGGCAGTCCTGTCCTGACATTGCAGAAGGAACAGGCGCGCGTGCACGTGTCTCCCATGATCATCATGGTCGCGTGTTTTTTGGTCCAGCACTCGCCAATGTTGGGGCAGCCCGCTTCCTCACAAACCGTGTGAAGTCGCGCGTCGCGAACGATCTTCCGGGTTTCCAGATAGCCTTCGCTCGTTGGCGCCTTGACCCGAATCCATGACGGCTTGCGAAGAATCGGAGTGTCGGGCCGATTCTGCTTTTCCGGGTGCCGCGGGCGATCTTCCGGCAATCGCGGCGCACCGTTTGGCTGATCTTTGGCGTCGATAAGCGTGGGCATGGGCCCTGATATCCTGAGTTGCAGCCCGGGGAAACTGCCCGGCGGCGCGGGGGAATTCCAGACTGAGTGTTCGCGTTTGTGCTGCCGCTGACGCGAGATATATTGATCAAAACGACAAAATGTGACCCCCCGGGGTCACAGGGAGAGGCGTGATGGGCTCGCTGCGTGGGGATTACGATCTTCGCAACGCCAATATGGGCATATTCCCCGCCCTGCTGGCTGCCGCAAAGGAATATGGGGGCAAGAAGGTCGCCGTTCACGACGCCGATGATCGCAAGCTGACCTATGACGACATCATCAAGGCGTCATTTGCGCTCGGCTCGGCCCTGAAGAAGGGGACGCGTCGCGGCGAGGCAATCGGCGTGATGTTGCCGACCGGCGCCGGAGCGATCATCACCTTCTTTGCTCTGAACGCGTTTGGCCGGACGCCGGCCATGTTGAATTTCACCGCGGGCGTCAGAAACCTGAAAGCGGCTTTGGCCGCCGCAAAGGTGAGGCGGATCGTCTCCGCCCACCAGTTCATCGAGAAAGCCGAACTGCAGTCCCTGGTCGACGAGCTTGAGCGTGACTACGACTTTGTCTACCTTGAAGAGGTTCGCGCAGGACTCACGCTTCGCAACAAGGCTGCAGCGGCCGTGGGAATGATTGCGCCGCAACTGGTCGCCGCCCATTCGAATCCGGATGATCCCGCCGTGATCCTCTTCACGTCGGGAACGGAAGGCGACCCAAAGGGCGTGGTGCTGTCGCATCGCAACATCATCGGCAACGTGCATCAGGTGTTGGCGCACGTGCCCGAGGCGTTAACGACGGAAGACGTACTCTACAATCCGTTGCCGACGTTCCACTGCTTCGGCCTTACGGCCGGCGCACTGCTTCCCCTGCTTGGCGGAATGAAGTCTGCGCTGCACCCGACGCCGCTGGCGTCGAAAGTGATCCCCAAGCGCGTGCAACAGACAGGCGCGACCATACTCTTCGCCACCGATACATTCCTCAACCAGTACATGCGCTGCTGCCAGGGCGACGAGCTCTCGGCTCTCCGCTTCGCGGTATGCGGCGCGGAGCGTGTGCGGGATGAGACGCGGCAGCTGGTGCGCCGTGATTTCAATGTCGAATTACTTGAAGGGTATGGGGCCACTGAAGCCTCGCCGGTGATTGCCGTCAACCAGCCCGGTCGCAATCGCCCGGGCACGGTGGGCCGGGCGCTGCCGGGTATCGAGATGCGTTTTGAGCCGGTAGAGGGCATTCAAGGCGGTGGGCGCATGCTGGTGCGCGGACCGAATGTGATGGGCGGTTACCTTTCGGCCAGCCAGCCGGGCGTTCTCATCAAGCTGGAGGACGGCTGGCACGACACCGGCGATATCGTCAGCCAGGATGATGACGGCTACCTTACCATTCGCGGCCGCCTGAAGCGCTTCGCCAAGGTGGGCGGTGAGATGGTGTCGCTTGCCGTGGTGGAGAACTGCGCTTCAACACTGTGGCGCGACCACGATCATGCGGCTGCCGTTCTTCCGGATAAGCGCAAGGGCGAGCAAGTCGTGCTTCTGACGACGCATCCTGAAGCGGATCGTTCCGACCTGTTGCGTTGGGCCCAGGACCATGGCGTCAACGAGCTGTCGCTGCCCAGAAAGATCTTTTGCGTGAAGTCCATCCCGGTTCTGGGGACGGGCAAAATGGACATCGGCGGCGTGCAGAAACTTGCCGCGGAGTGCGCCAACGAGGCTGAAAGCGGTCGGCCCCGCGCGGCGGAATAAGCCCATCCGCCGCTGCGATTATCTTGAGCGTCAGATGTGCAGCGGACGGCCGTAAGCCGCCAGCACGCTTTCGTGCATCATCTCGGACAGGGTCGGATGAGGGAATATAGTTTCCATCAGCTCCGCTTCCGTTAACTCTCCCTGCCGGGCAATGGCGAAGCCCTGGATTAGCTCTGTGACGCCCTCCCCGGCCATGTGAGCCCCGAGCAACTCCCCGGTTTCCGCGTCAAAAATGGTTTTCACGATGCCTTCGGTTTCACCCAAGGCAATAGCCTTACCGTTACCGATGTATGGGAACTTCCCAATCTTCAACTTGCGACCACTGGCCTTCGCCTTTTCTTCGGTGAGGCCCAGAGAGGCGACCTGAGGATGCGAATAGGTGCAGCCCGGCACGTTCCACGGGTCAAATGGATGGGCAGGCGTCTGGCCGGCGAGCGCTTCGACGACGACGACGCCCTCATGCATGGCCTTGTGCGCAAGCCAGGGCGCCCCCGTGAGATCACCGATGGCGTAGAGACCGGGAACACCGGTCCTGCCAAAGCCGTCGACGACGACGTGCGTCTTCTCGACCCTGACGCCCAGCGCTTCGAGACCCAGGTTCTCGACATTGCCGACGATACCGATGGCGAGGATGACCTTGTCGACCGTGAGCGTCTGCGCGCCCTCCTTGGAAACCACTTCCGCGGCGATCTCGCCCGATTTTACCTTCAGGGATTTGACCTGGGCCGATTGCAGGCACTTGAGGCCCTGCTTGACGAGTTGCCGGAGCATGAATGCGGAGATTTCGACGTCCTCGACGGGGAGGATCCGGTCGAGCGCCTCGACGACCGTGACCTCGGAGCCGAGGGTTCGGTAGAAGCTGGCGAACTCGATGCCAATGGCGCCGGAGCCGATGACGAGGAGCCGCTTGGGCAACTCACCGGGAACCATGGCCTCTCGGTAGGTCCAGATGTTCTTCCCGTCGGCCTTGAGGCCGGCATCAGGCATCTCGCGAGCGCGGGCGCCGGTGGCGAGGATGACGTGTCGAGCCTGGTACGTCCCCGCGCCCTTGCCCTTGTCCACGACAACACGCGGCGCGGGTGAGCCCTTTTCCAGGCGGGCCGTTCCTTCCAGCACATCGATCTTGTGTTTCTTCATCAGGAACGCCACGCCGTTGGAAAGCTGCTTCGCGATGGCGCGGGATCGGGCGACAATTTTATCGACCATGATTTTCGGGTTCTCGACGCTCAGGCCGAAGTCCTTCGCGTGCGTCATCAGGTGATAGACTTCTGATGTTCGCAGCAACGCCTTTGTGGGGATGCAGCCCCAGTTGAGGCAGATCCCGCCCAGCGCCTCGCGTTCGACAATCGCTGTCTTGAAACCTAGTTGAGAAGCACGGATGGCGGCCACATACCCGCCCGGTCCGGAACCGATGACGATGAGATCGTAGGATTTGGCGTCGGCCATTCGTGTCTTCCGGTAGAAGGGTTCAGAGCAGCATGGACTCGGGCGTTTCGACAAACTGCCGGAAATGCTCAAGCCACCGGGCGCCCGTCGCGCCGTCGACCACACGGTGATCGCAGGTCAGCGTCACCGTCAGCAATGTTGCAATCTCGATCTTGCCGTCCTTCACGACCGGCCTCGGGCTTCCCTCGCCGACAGACAGGATCATGCCCTCCGGTGGGTTGAGGATTGAGGCGAAGGCCTTGATGCCGAACATGCCGAGGTTCGAGATCGAGAACGTGCCGCCCATGTATTCCTGCGGCTTGAGTTTGCGGTCGCGCGCGCGTTTGGCGAGGTCTTTCGTCTCCGCCGCGATCTGCGCGAGACCCTTGTGCTGGGCGTCACGGATCACTGGCGTGATCAATCCGCCATCGATCGCCACCGCCATCGAGATGTGCGCCGACTTGTGTCGGGCGATGCCGTTGTCGGTATAGCTGGCGTTGGCGTCCGGCTGGGCGATCAGGGCCAGCGCGGAAGCCTTGATCAGCATGTCGTTGACAGAAACCTTGGTCGCGTCCGTCGTTGTTTCGTTGATCGCCTTCCGCGCCGCCAGCAGGCGGTCAATCTCCAGATCAATGGTCAGCGGGAAATGCGGAACCTGCATGAAGCTCTGCGTCAGCCGTTTGGCCGTCACCCGGCGCACGCCATCCAGAGGGATCAGGTCGTAACTGTCAGGCGCATAGACACGATCATCGAGCACGGCCGGCTCGATCAGGCTGGTTACGCCACCGGCGGCTGGCGGCTGTTTCGGTGGTCCGCCGCGCGGTGCGGTCTTCAGGTCCGCCTTGATGATCCGGCCGTGCGGGCCCGATCCCTTGAGCGCCGACAGGTCTATGCCTTCCGCGCTGGCAATCCGGCGCGCCAAGGGGCTCGCCTTGATGCGCTGGCCGCCCTTGCTGGCGGGCGGAGCTGACTCATTGTGCGGAGCTGTGCGCGACCGAGGCGCAACCTCAGCGCGAGAGGCGGTAGATGGCGCCTTCGGCTGTTCCTTGCTTTCCTCTGGAGGCACTCCCGGTCTGGTTGGAGACGAAGCGCCCTCGCCCTCCATCTCCGCGATCGGCGCGTTGACCTTGATGCCCTGCGCGCCTTCCTCGACCAGCAGCTTGCCGATGACGCCCTCGTCGACGGCTTCCAGGTCCATCGTCGCCTTGTCGGTCTCGATTTCGGCGATGATGTCTCCGGGTTGAACCTTGTCGCCCGGCTTCACGTGCCACTTGGCGAGCGTGCCCTCTTCCATGGTGGGCGACAACGCCGGCATGGTGATCGACGACGCCATCACGCCTGCTCCCGGTAGCAGACCTTCTTCGCCGCCTCGATGATATCGGCCGTATGCGGCAGCGAGAGTTTCTCGAGATTGGCGGCGTAAGGGAGCGGAACGTCTTTCTGGGTGACCCGCAGCGGCGGCGCATCCAGATAGTCGAACGCCTGTTCCGTCACGACTGCGGCGATTTCCGCGCCAACACCGAATGTGCGCCACCCTTCTTCACAGGTGACGATGCGGTTGGTCTTCTTTACGCTTTCGATGACAGTGGCGGTATCGAGCGGACGCAACGTTCTAAGGTCGATCACCTCAGCCTCGATGCCTTCCTTCGCCAGTTCTTCGGCAGCCTCCAGCGCAAACTTCACCATGCGGGAATGGGCGACCAGCGTGACGCCGTCGCCCTGGCGGCGGATCCTCGCCTTGCCTATGGGAAGCACAAAATCCTCGATGTCCGGCACATCGAACTGTTCGCCGTACATAAGCTCGTGCTCGAGGAAGACAACGGGGTTGGGGTCGCGAATGGCGGCCTTGAGCAAGCCCTTCGCATCCGCTGCATCGTAAGGAGCTATCACCTTCAGGCCCGGCACATGGGCGTACCAGCTTGAATAATCCTGACTGTGTTGCGCCGCGACCCGGCTCGCCGCGCCATTGGGTCCGCGGAACACCATCGGACAGCCCATCTGGCCGCCGGACATGTAAAGCGTCTTGGCGGCGGAGTTGATGATGTGGTCGATGGCCTGCATCGCGAAGTTGAAGGTCATGAATTCGACAACTGGCCGCAGCCCGGCAAACGCCGCGCCGACGCCTAGGCCGGCAAAGCCATATTCCGTGATCGGCGTATCGATCACGCGACGATCACCGAACTCTTCGAGCAGACCGCGGCTGACCTTGTAGGCGCCCTGATACTGGGCCACTTCCTCGCCCATCAGAAAGACCGTTTCGTCCCGCCTCATTTCTTCGGCAATCGCGTCGCGCAGGGCGTCGCGCACGTGTGTCTTCGTATAGGTGGTGTCCTCAGGGAGGTCCGGATCCTTAAGGCTCGCCGGCTCGTGCGCGTCCTGCGGCGCCTGTTCTGGCGCGCGAAGCCGGTGTCCGTTATTTGTCGCCTTTGCCTGGGCTGGCGCCGGCTCGTCTTTTGTTTCCGCGCGCGGTTCGGGTGTTGCGCCGCCATTGGGTTTGGACGACGGTGTTTCGTCATCGCCATCCAGCCTGGCGATGACGGCGTTGATCTTCACGCCCTCCGTGCCGGCGGGCACGACCAGTTTCGAGATCACGCCTTCATCGACCGCCTCGACCTCCATGGTCGCCTTGTCGGTCTCGATCTCGGCGATCACGTCCCCCGGCTTTACGGTATCGCCTTCCTTCACCAGCCACTTGGCCAGCGTGCCTTCCTCCATGGTCGGCGACAGGGCGGGCATCAGGATGTCCGTCATGATCGGCGCGCCTCCACCAGCACATCGGTCCACAACTCATCCGGCTCCGGTTCCGGGCTGGACTGCGAGAACTCGGCGGCGTCGTTCACAACCTCTCGCACCTCCTTCTCGATGGCTTTGAGGCTGTCCTCCGTTGCGTGGCCAGCGTCGAGCAGCCGCTTCTTCAGCATCTCGATCGGATCGTGGTGTTCGCGAACGTCCTGCACTTCCTCGCGCGTGCGATACTTTGCCGGGTCCGACATCGAATGGCCGCGATAGCGGTACGTCTTCATTTCAAGGATATAGGGGCCATCGCCGGCGCGCGCGCGCTCGATCGCCTTGTGCGCCGCCTTGCGCACCGCCAGCACATCCATGCCGTCGACCTGTTCGCCCGGAATCTCGAACGAGATGCCTCGCTTTGAGAACTCGGTTTCGGCCGAGGCGCGGGCGACGGAAGTGCCCATGGCATACTGGTTGTTCTCGATCACGAACACGACTGGCAACTTCCACAGCGAGGCCATGTTGAAGGCCTCGTAAACCTGTCCCTGGTTGGAGGCGCCGTCGCCGAAATAGGTGACGCATACAGCGTCCGAGCCGCGATAGCGGTTGGCGAAGGCAAGGCCCGCTCCAATCGGAGCCGGTGCGCCGACGATGCCATGACCGCCGAAGAAATTCTTCTCGCGGCTGAACATGTGCATCGAGCCGCCCTTGCCCTTGCTGTAGCCGGCGGCGCGTCCGGTCAGTTCGGCCATCACGCCCCGGGCCTCCATGCCGCACGCCAGCATGTGCCCGTGGTCGCGATATCCGGTGATGACCTGATCGTCGCTGTCGAGCGCCGATTGTACGCCGACCACGACCGCTTCCTGACCGATGTAGAGATGGCAGAAACCGGCAATCAGCCCCATGCCGTAAAGTTGCCCCGCCTTCTCCTCGAACCGGCGGATCAGCAGCATGTCGCGATAGAAATCGAGCAGCTCCGCCTTGGCCGGCTCATGGCTGCGTTTCTTGCGTGTCTTTGTCGGCTGGGGCGCCGGTTTTTTCGCGGCTGAGGCCATCGGGGGCGAATCCTTCCTCGCTCGTACTAACGAGCAATATAGGTCGCCTGTTTCACACCCAATTGGGGAAAGGTTCAACGAGTCGCGACGAGAAGTTCGTCAGGGCGCGCATAGGAGAGCTTCGTCCGGGCGATTTCCTCGACATAATCGAGATCCAGCGTGTCGTCCTTGAGGCGGGCGATTGAAACCTTCAGCGCGTCGCGCCGGGCCTCAATGTCCGCCAGTTGCGCACGCAGGTCGTCTTCCTGGGTCTGAAGCTGGGCCCAATGCGCAAGCCCCTGCTCTCCCGCCAGTGCATGGTAGGAGAAGTACAGGATCACGCCGACAAGGATTGTCGGCAGTACAATGGCGTTGACGAACTTCATCGTCCCTCGAGCCTGATTTCAGGTCTTTCCGGCAAGAGACGGTGTGCTGGTTAACCCGGGATGAATCCCACCGGAATCGCACCGATCAGGCCGGACGACGCACGAATCCGGGGATCAGGCGCGGATGGACGTCCGCCCAAGATACCGCGCCTGGTCGTCCAGCTCCTGCTCGATACGAAGCAGCTGGTTGTATTTCGCAAGCCTGTCCGAACGGGCCAGCGAGCCCGTCTTGATCTGTCCGCAATTCGTGGCGACCGCCAAGTCAGCGATCGTCGAATCTTCCGTCTCGCCGGAGCGGTGCGACATGACCGCCCCGTAGCTGTTCATCTGGGCGAGGCTGACAGCTTCCAGCGTTTCGGTAAGCGTGCCGATCTGGTTGACCTTCACAAGGATGGCGTTGGCCGCCTTCCGTTCGATCCCCTGCGCAAGGCGCTGCGTGTTGGTCACAAAAAGATCGTCGCCCACGAGCTGGCACTTCTCGCCGATCGCACGAGTGAGCGCGATCCAACCATCCCAATCGTCCTCGGCCATGCCGTCTTCTATAGAAACGATCGGGTAACGCTTCACCAGATCGGCCAGATAGGCGGTGAACTGTCCGGAATCGAGCGACTTTCCTTCTCCGGCCAGCTCATACTTGCCGTTCTTGAAAAACTCCGTTGACGCAGCGTCCAACGCGAGCACGACGTCCTCACCCGGCTGATAGCCCGCGGCTTCGATGGATTTCATGATGAAGCCCAGCGCTTCGTCGGTGGACTTCAGGTTGGGGGCGAAACCGCCTTCGTCGCCAACGCCGGTGTTATGGCCGGCGGCGGACAGCCCCTTCTTGAGGGCGTGGAACACTTCCGCACCGCACCTGAGCGCATCCGCGAAGGTGGCCGCGCCAACCGGCATGACCATGAATTCCTGGATGTCGATCGGGTTATCAGCGTGCGCGCCGCCGTTGATGATGTTCATCATCGGGGTCGGCAGCACGTGGGCGTTGGCGCCGCCGATATAGCGGTAAAGCGGCAGGCTGGCGGCGTCCGCCGCCGCCTTGGCCACGGCCATTGAGACGCCAAGAATGGCGTTCGCTCCCAGTCGCCCCTTGTTCGGGGTGCCGTCGAGTTCGATCATCACGCGATCGATCCGGCGCTGGTCCTCGGCATCGAGGCCGAGCAGCGCTGCATAGATTTCCTCGTTCACGGCCTCGACGGCCTTCAGCACGCCTTTTCCGCCGTAGCGCGACTTGTCCCCGTCCCTCAGCTCGACGGCTTCATGGACGCCCGTGGAGGCGCCGGAGGGCACGGCTGCGCGGCCTGTCGACCCGTCCTCCAGCGTAACTTCTGCCTCGACCGTAGGATTTCCCCGGCTATCGAGGATTTCCCGCGCGTACACGTCCACGATCTCGGTCAAGAGCCGCCCCTTCTGGCTACGGGATACCTGCCTTCAACACGTCGCGGCCTGAAAAGCCGCCCGACGGTCCGGCGCTAGTCTTCCTTGGCCGCCAGGATCTGCCGGCCGCGGTACATCCCGGTTTTCGGATCAACATGGTGCGGACGGCGCAGTTCGCCCGTCTCGGCGTCCTCAATGAAGGTCGCGTTCGGCAGACGGTCATGGGCCCGGCGCATGCCGCGCTTGGACGGGGAGGTTTTGCGCTTTGGAACGGCCATAACTGCCTCGGAAATTGGGTCTCGGACGGCGCTTCCCCGTCCTTGCGAGCGGGGTACATACGCAAAAGGGGCTTCCGGGGCAAGGGCCGGGACCAGCAGCCGGATTGCGCCCCAAAAACCGCGGCAATCCCGGGCCTAAACCAGCCGGCTCTGCTCCACGGCGGCGGCGATAAACGATGTAAACAGCGGGTGCGGCGCGAATGGGCGTGATTTGAGTTCCGGATGGAACTGAACCCCGATGAACCAGGGGTGATCCGCCAGCTCCATGATTTCGGGAAGCCGGCCGTCCGGCGACATGCCGGAGAAGATGACCCCGTGGGGCTCCAGTTGGGGAATCACCGACGCGTTGACTTCGTAACGATGGCGATGGCGCTCGGAGATGGTGTCAGCGCCGTAGATGCGAGCCACCTTGCTGTCCTTGCGCAGCACAGCGGGATAGGCGCCGAGCCGCATCGTCCCGCCAAGATCACCGCCCTGCTCGCGCACTTCCCGGGCGTTGCCCCGGATCCATTCGCTCATCAGGCCGACAACCGGGACTTTAGGGTCTCCGAACTCTGTCGTCCCCGCGCCCTCGATCCCGGCAAGGTTTCTCGCCGCCTCGATCACCGCGAGTTGCATGCCATAGCAGATGCCGAAACATGGCAGCTTGTGGCGACGGGCGTAGCCGGCCGCCCGCATCTTGCCCATTGCGCCCCGCTCGCCGAAGCCGCCGGGAAGCAGCACGCCATCGACCTCATCCAGTTCGGAAAGATCGGCGTCCGGATCGTCGAACCGGTCGCTCGGGATCCAGCGCAAATCCACCTTCACCCGGTTGGCCAGTCCGCCATGCCCCAGCGCTTCGACAACCGACTTGTAGGCGTCATGAAGCGCCACGTATTTTCCGATGATGGCGATGGTCACATTGCCGTCCGGATTGCGTAGCGTTTCAGACACCCTCCGCCAGTGCGTCAGGTCCGGAGAGGTTTCCTTCTCCATTCCGAAATGGCGAAGCACCTCATGGTCGAGGCCCCGCGCGTGGTAATCGAGCGGGACGTCGTAAATGTGCTGCGCATCCAGCGCCTCGATCACGCTCTCCGGACGCACGTTGCAGAAAAGTGCGATCTTGCGGCGTTCCTCAACCGGAATCGGGAAAGGCGCGCGGCACAGCAGGATGTCGGGCTGAATGCCGATCGAGCGCAGCTCCTTCACCGAGTGCTGCGTCGGCTTGGTCTTCATCTCGCCGGCTGTCGCGATGTAGGGAAGCAGCGTCAGGTGGATGTAGACGCATTGTTCGCGGCCAAGCTCCTGGCCCAGCTGGCGGATGGCCTCGAAGAAGGGCAGCCCTTCAATGTCGCCGACAGTGCCGCCGATCTCGCACAGGACGAAATCGACGTCGTCGCTGTCCGCCTTCACGAATTCCTTGATGGCGTCGGTCACATGCGGAATGACTTGCAGCGTCGCGCCCAGATAGTCGCCACGCCGTTCACGCTCCAGGATCGACTGGTAAATTCGACCTGTGGTGGTGTTGTCGGTCCGCTTGGCGGACACGCCGGTGAACCGCTCGTAGTGACCGAGGTCCAGGTCGGTCTCCGCGCCGTCGTCCGTTACGAACACTTCGCCATGCTGAGTCGGCGACATCGTGCCGGGGTCGACGTTGAGATAGGGGTCCAGCTTGCGGAGGCGGACGCGATATCCCCGCGATTGCAGCAAGGCACCGAGCGCCGCCGAGGCAATGCCCTTCCCGAGGGAGGACACAACACCTCCCGTGATGAAGATGAAACGCTTCATGACGGATGACCAGTTTAGCGATTCGCCCCGGTAAAGGGAGAGGGGCGGAAGAAAAGTTCTGGACTACTGTCCGTTCGTGTCATTTCCGGCCGGCGCAGGCGTTGCCGGCGCTGTATCCGGCGAAGCCGGTTTTGTTGCGGGCGCGACAGGCTCGGCCGCCTTGGGCTTGGCAGGCGCCGCATTGCCGGGTGCAGGCGTGGCGGCCGGTTCAGAGGTGGTCACGGGGGCCGTCGACGTCGCGGGCGGGCTGGTGAGCGAAGGAGCCGCCAGCGGATCGGGAGCGGGCGCAGCAGGTTCGGGTGTCGTGGCGGGCGCCGAGGTGGGCTCTTTGGTGGGGGCGAAGGCGTCCGTCTTGCGGTTTTTCAGCTCACGCTCAACCGCATTGGGCGTCCGCGCCGCTTCGGTATTCAGCCTCGTCATTACGATGCTGGTAACGAAGAAAACCGCTGCGAGACCCATCGTTGTGCGCACCAGCACGTTCGCGACGCCACGCCCGGAGATAATGCCGCCGGTTCCGCCGCCGCCCATGCCCAGGGCCCCGCCCTCAGAGCGCTGCAACATGACAGCGATCACCAGTGCGACGCAGGCGATTATGTGAACGACGAGCAGGACGGCGAGCATGATGAACCGCAATACAGGAATAGCTGGCCGGTCTCAAAGCACGTTGACGCCCTCTGGTCGAGCCCCGGACGTCCGTTAGCTGACCGGCGCGACGATCTGAGGCGTCAGGAACACGCCTGTGCGATGGCCAAAAAGTCCGCGGCTTTCAGACTGGCCCCTCCCACCAGGGCGCCGTCCACGTTCTCGACATGCATCAATTCCCGGGCGTTTTCCGGCTTTACCGAGCCCCCGTAGAGCACCTTGCACGTCTCTGCCGCCTTGCCGATGCGTGCGCGCAAGCCGTCCCGTATCGCCGCGTGCATCTCGGCGACCTGTGCGGCTGTGGGGGTACGCCCTGTACCAATCGCCCAGACGGGTTCATAGGCAACGACAAACGGCTTTGCGGCAATGGCGTCGGGAATGGATGCGGCCAACTGGCCGCCAACGACCTGCAATGCCTCGCCGGCGTCTCGCTGACCAAGGCTTTCCCCTACGCATATGATCGCCTCTAGACCCGCGCGGGCGGCGGCGGCGGCCTTGGCGGCCACAATGGCGTCCGTCTCGCCATGATACTCCCGGCGTTCGGAATGCCCGACAATGACGTATCTTGCGCCAAGGTCAGCCCACATCTCGGCGCTGATGTCGCCCGTAAAGGCTCCCCTGGCTTCGGTGTGGCAATTCTGGCCGCCGAGGGCCACGCCGGTGTCTTTCAACGTGTCCGCGAGCCATCCGGCCAGCGTTGCCGGCGGACAAATCGCCAGATCGGCGAACGGAGAAACGCTGGCGGCGCCTGCCGCCATGGTCTGCGCCTCGGCCAGGGAGGCCTTGTTTCCGTTCATCTTCCAGTTGCCGACGACCAGCTTTTTGCGTTGGTTCATGCGGGGAGTATGCCTTGCTTAAGAATACGGCGTCGCCTAGCAAGCCGTGTTCCCGCGGACAAGCCGGTTCGGGTCATCCAGCCGCAGGCCGGAAGTTAAGGAGACACGCCAATGATGGGCGGAATGCGCTCGTTCGTGAAGTCGCCCTGGGCGGTCGGCCTCCTGGTTGTGCTCGCCGCCAGCTTTGGCATTTTTGGCTTCAAGGACCCCTTCAACGGGGTGGTCGGCGGCGGTTTTATGTCCGCTGGTGACCGCACGATACACCCCGTGGACGTCAACCGGATGGTTGACCAGGCCATCGAACGCGTTCGCAAGGAGCAGAACAAGACGCTCTCCCGGCGCGAAGCGGGCCAGCAGGGCATTCCCCAGCAGGTCCTGTCTGATCTGACGCAGCAGACTGTAATACTGGCCTATGCCGACAAGGCGGGGATCAAGGCCAGCCCGTCCGCGGTTGCGGACATCATTAGTAACGCGCCCATTTTCCGCGACGGTCTCGGAAACATCGATCAGAAGGCGATTGAACGTTACGCAAATGAACAGCGCATGTCGGTCGCCCAGTTTCAGGCCGACATCCAGGACGGTTTGACCGTCGACTATCTGCAGCAGGCAATCCTTGGAGGCCTCAAGCCTCCGAAGATCATCAGCAATCCCATCATTTCCTATCTCGGGGAAAAACGTACGGTGGTTGTCGGTCGCGCGACGCGGGACACCGCGCCCGAAATCAAGCCGCCGACCGACGCCGAACTGGAAACCTTCTACGAGTCAAAGAAAGCGATGTTCGCCCAGCCCGAGCGGCGGCGGTTTACGGCGCTGAATTACTCGGCCAATGATTTTCTGGACAAGGTCAAGATCGAGGACAAGGCCGTCAAGGAACAGTACGACCGCCGGATAAAGGAATTCTCGACGCCCGAAACACGTGACATCGCGCAGTTCAGCTCGTCCGACGGCCAGGCCGTGCAGGATGTGGTTGATCAGGTGAAACAGGGCAAGAAGCTCGAGGAGGTCGTCAGCCAGGCGAAGGGCGTGACGCTGACGAATCTGACGGTCAAACCAGGCGACCTGAAGGACAAAGCCTACAATGATGCGGTCTTCGCCCTGCCGTCCGGCGAGACCTACGGGCCGATCAAGGTTGGCGATTCCTATTTCGGCGTGAAGATCAATTCCGTGACGCCGGGCGTACCGACTCCACTGGCTGAAGTTGCAGACCAGATCCGTGTCGACATGTCCAAGCGGGACGCACAGCACCTCTACGAAGCGTCGAACGACCAGTTCCTGGATTACGTCAGCGGCGGAAAACCGCTTGATGAAATTGCGACCGAAATGGGCGCCCCGTTGTTCGTTCTGCCCGCCGTTGATGTGCGCGGTAACGACCAGGACGGACAACCGGTTTCGTTGCTCGCCAAGAACCCGAAGGAGTTGCAGAACGCGTTCAAGTTGAACGTTGGCGAAAACAGTTCCGTCATTGAAGGCGACGGCGAACGAACGGTGTTGCGCCTGGACGAAATCATCCCCGCACATACGCCGAAGCTGGAAGAAGTTCGCAGCGATGTCGTGCAACTCTACATGCGCGACAAGGAAATCGAAGCGGTGCAGAAGTCCGCCGAAAAGATGGTTGCGGCGGTGAAGTCGGGAAAATCGTTCGACGACGCAGCAAAAGCGGAACGGATGGGCGTCATCCGTCCGCCACAACCGATCTCCCGTGCAACGTCAGGACAACTCGATCCCAAAATTCTGGGCGTCATGTTTTCGTTGCCGGAGGGCGGAATTGAGGTGACGCAGACGAGTCAGGGCGAACCGTGGGTGGTGCAGGTCGACAAGATCGAACAGATAACGCCGGAGCAGGCCGACGCGAAACTCGTGCAGACGGTTGACGACAACGTTCGTCAATCTGTGACGCAGGATGTGTTCCAGTCGTTCCTTCGCGGCGTGCAGAAGGAAGTTCGGGTCCGCACGAACAACAAGGCCATACAGGACTTCCTTGCGGACTTCACCAAAGACGCCGCGGGATGACGACGCAAACGCCACGACTGCAGGTGCGGCGACGCGTCGACGACACGGAATCGCCGGTGTCGGCGGTTCTCAAACTCGGCGCAACGCAAACGGGCGTCGTACTGTTCGAGAGTGTCGTCGGTGGCGAAACACGCGGACGGTATTCGTTCGTGGGGTTGCAACCGGACTTGTGGTGGCGGGTGCGCAACGGTGTTGCGGAGACGTCGACATCGACGAACTTCACCAACATACTAACGACGTCCACTGACGTCATGGCGTCGCTTCGCCAGTTCATCGACGACTGCTCGGTGACCGGAATGGAGGGCCTTCCGCCCATGGCGGCGGGGGCGTTCGGCTATCTCGGCTACGATTTCGTGCGCTATGTGGAGAAACTTCCGCAGGTAGCGTCCGACCCCAATGACGTTCCCGAGGCGCTGCTGATGCGCCCGTCGGTGGTGCTGATCTTCGATGGCGTCCGGCAGGAAATCATCCTCACGACGCCCGAGCGGGACGGCGCGGCGGCGGCCTCCGCCCGGCTGGATGCGATCGAAGCCCGCCTGGATGAACCGCAGCCAGCCGCCCGGCCGAGCACGGTCGACCCGGAAAAGATCGAATTCGCCTCGAACACCGAAAAGGCCCGCTATCTGGAGATGGTTGAGACGGCGAAATCCTACATCCGCGCCGGCGACATCTTCCAGGTTGTGCCGAGCCAGCGGTTCTCGGCGCCCTTCCCCCGCTCGCCCTTCGCCTTCTACCGGGCGCTGCGCCGGCTCAACCCGTCGCCGTTCATGTTCTATGTGAATTTCGGCGACTTCCAGGTCAGCGGCTCCAGTCCTGAAATCCTCGTCCGGCTGCGCGACGACACGGTCACGGTGCGGCCGATCGCGGGCACCCTGCCCCGCGGCGCAACGCCTGAGGCGGACCTCGCCAACGAGACGGCCCTGCTATCCGACCCGAAGGAGCGCGCCGAGCATTTGATGCTGCTCGACCTTGGCCGCAATGATGTCGGTCGGGTGTCCCGCCGCAATTCCGTGAAGGTGACGGAGAGCTTCACCATCGAGCGGTACAGCCATGTGATGCACATCGTCTCCAACGTGGAAGGCAAGCTGAAGCCGGGCGAGGACATGGTCTCGGCGCTGGCGGCGGGCTTTCCGGCCGGAACGGTTTCGGGCGCGCCGAAGATCCGGGCGATGGAGATCATTTCCGAACTCGAGCCGCATGCCCGCGGCGTCTACGGCGGCGGCATCGGTTATTTCGGCGCCGGCGGCGACATGGACACCTGCATCGCCCTGCGCACCGCCGTGTTCAAGGACGGCAAGATCCACGTGCAGGCCGGCGGTGGCGTCGTGTTCGATTCCGACCCTGAAAAGGAATTCCAGGAGACGGTTCACAAGGCCTCCGCGCTGTTCCGCGCAGCCGAAGAAGCCGCCCGCTATGACCGGGGTAACCGGTGATGGCGCAAAAGATCCTGCTGATCGATAACTACGACAGCTTCACGTACAACCTGGTCCACTACATCGAGGAAATAACGCCCGATGTGGATGTGGAGGTTGTGCGCAACGATGCGCTGACCGTGAAGGAAGCGCTGGCGAAAGGGGCGGACGGGATTGTGCTTTCGCCCGGACCCTGCACGCCGGACGACGCGGGCATCTGCCTCGAACTCGTTCGCACGGCCCCTGACGACCTGCCCATCCTTGGCGTTTGCCTGGGCCACCAGTCGATCGGACAGGCATTCGGCGGCGTCGTTGAAGGCGCGATGGACATCATCCACGGCAAGATCTCGACCGTGCACCAGTTCGGCGGCGAGCTGTTCGAGGGCGTGCCCGAGACGTTCGAGGCGGTGCGCTACCATTCGCTGGCCGTGCGACGGAAGGGCCTGCCAAATGTGCTGCGCGTCGATGCGGAAACGTCCGACGGCGAGATCATGGCGCTGTCCCACGTCAACCGCCCGATCTATGGCGTCCAGTTTCACCCGGAATCCGTCGGCTCCCAGTACGGGAAGACGATGCTGGCGAATTTCCTGAGGCGGGCGTCGGGCAAGTGAGCGACGCGGTTCGCAATGTGGTCCGCCGGCTCGCGGTGGGCGAACGCCCCGACCAGGCCGACATGGGCCTGGCGTTCGGGGCGATCCTTGCGGGCGAAGCCGAGCCGGCGCTGATCGCGGCATTTCTGACCGCGCTCAGCATTCGCGGCGAAAGCACTGACGACATCATCGCAGGCGCCAAGGCGCTTCGCTCCAATGTCCGCCGCGTGGCGGCGCCTGCGGGCGCAGTTGATACATGCGGCACCGGCGGCCTCGCCTGGACCTCGCTGAACACCTCCACCGCCGCAGCCTTTGTCGCCGCCGGCGCGGGCGCCGTGGTCGCCAAGCACGGCAACCGCTCCCGCCCGCCCAAGACCGGCTCGGCCGACGTGCTGGAGGCGCTGGGCGTCAATCTCACGCCGTCGGATGCGCAGCTTGAGGCCAGCTTCCGCGAAGCCCGCCTGGGCTTCATGTTCGCACCGGCCCATCATTCGGCGATGAAGTACGTCGCGCCGGTGCGCAACGCGCTGGGCATCCGCACGATCTTCAACCTGCTCGGCCCGCTGGCCAATCCCGCCGGAACGACGCGGCAGGTTCTCGGCGTGTTCGACGAGCGCTGGGTCGAACCTTATGCGCGCGCGCTGCTGAGCCTCGGATCCGAGCGCGCGTGGGTCGTCCACGGGCGCGACGGGATGGACGAGATTTCGACAACCGGGCCGACCATCGTCGCCGAGATCGCAGACAACGGCATCCGCGTTTTCGAATTGACGCCCGAAGACCTGGGACTGGCTCGCGCCTCGCTCGACGATCTTCGGGGCGGCTCTGCGGCGGACAACGCCAACGCGCTCCGGAATGTGCTGAAGGGCGAACCGGGCCCGTTCGCGGACCTTGTGGCGGCGAACGCTGCGGCGGCGCTGGTGGTGAGCGGGTTGGCGCCGGACATCCGGTCCGGGATCGCACTGGCCCGGAAAGGCATCGCCAGCGGCGGCGCGAACGCGGCGCTTGAGGCGCTGGTCAGGTCGTCCAATGGCTAGCCTGTCCAACCGCCTCGCCCAGATCATCGCCTACAAGCGAGAGGAAGTAGCCGCATTGCGCCAGGCCCGCACGCTGGCCTCGCTGGAGGCGGAGGCCGCCGACGCCGCGCCCGCTCGCGGGTTTGCCGCCGCCATGCTGCGCATCGCCCGGACGGACGGCAACGCCCTGATCTGTGAGGTCAAGCGCAAGAGCCCCTCCGCCGGCGAGATCAACACCACGCGCACGCCGACCGACGCCGCGCGCGCCTATGAAGCCGGAGGCGCCGCCTGCATCTCCGTGCTGACCGACGGGCCGAGCTTTGGCGGATCGCTGGCGGACCTGCAGGAAGTGCGCGCGGCTGTCACTCTGCCCGTGCTGCGCAAGGACTTCATGGTGGACCCGATCCAGGTGGTCGAATCCCGCGCGGCGGGCGCCGACGCCATCCTCATCATCCTTGCGGCGCTCTCCGATGCGCAGGCGCAGGAAATCCATCAGGCGGCTGTTGGGTATGGCCTCTCCGTCCTGCTGGAAGCGCACAACGAGAGCGAGCTGCAGCGGGCGCTGGACATCCCCTCCCCGCTGGTGGGCGTCAACAACCGCGATCTGCGGGCGTTCACGACCGATCTGGCGGTGACCGAACGGCTGTCCGGCATGGTTCCCAGGGACAAGCTGCTGATTTCCGAAAGCGGCCTCAAGGCGCCAGGCGACGCGGCGCGGCTTCGCGCCTGTGGCGCGCGGGGCTTCCTGATCGGCGAGACGGTGATGCGGGCGGATGATCCGGCAGCCGCGGTGCGCGCATTCGTCGAGGCGCGCTAGGCGCGGCCGGGAGTTTGCCGGATCCCCTCTGCTGTCATCCCGGAAACGCGGAGCGTTATCCGGGATCCATCCAGGCACAGAACAGGTTGAGGCATGGGTCCCGGCTCTTCGCTTCGCTACGGCCCCGATGACAACGGTCGGGTTGATCAAGCCCGGCGCAGATTACGCTGATCGCGACTCGTCCCAGGCCGCAATCGTGGTGCGGTGAAGGATGCGGTCGTGGCCGGCATAGCCGCCGGTCGCGGCATGAAGCACCGAGCGGTTGTCCCACATCAGCAGCATGTTCGGGCGCCATTTGTGGCGGTACTGGAACTCTTCCCGGCCCTGCCACTGATAAAGCTCCTGCAGCAGCGGCGTCGCCTCCTCGCTGGCCATGCCTTCGATGCCGATGATGTAGCCGAAACAGCTGAAGAGGCCCTCGCGGCCGGTTTCCGGGTGCTTGCGGATGATCGGGTGAAGCTGTGTCCGGTCCGCCTCGCGCGAGGGGCGGATGTCCATCGAGCGATCCGACTTGTCGCGGGCGCCGTAGGCTCCTTCGGGCGCATAGGCGCGCTTGGCCGAATGGATCGCCATGCGCCCTTCCAGCCGAGAGCGCAGGCGCGCCGGCATGGCGTCGAGGGCGGCGTGCTGGTTCGCGAACAGGGTGTCGCCGCCGACGGGCGGGATGGTGAGGCCGTAAAGGCAGGTGCCGGCGGGTGGGCGGACCTGGAAGCTCCAGTCGCTGTGCCAGTTCTCCGCGAACAGGGGCGAGGTTTCGTTGGCCCGCCTCTGCACCGCGATGACGTGGCTGCGCCCCGGTATCGGCGCAATGAAGGGATCCTCGCCAAAGCCGCCGAACGCCAGCGTGAAACGCTCCAGGTCGTCGTCGGTCATCTGCTGATCCGGGAAGGCCAGCACGTGGTGTTCCAGCCAGGCGGCGCGGATGGCGGCGGCGTCTTCCGGGCCCAGCGGCCGGGAGAGGTCGAGGCCAGTAACGGTTG
Organism: Alphaproteobacteria bacterium; assembly: GCA_016125405.1. Classification (GTDB taxonomy): domain Bacteria; phylum Pseudomonadota; class Alphaproteobacteria; order Caulobacterales; family Hyphomonadaceae; genus UBA7672. The sequence continues at coordinate 196,243 of WGLW01000008.1, forward strand.
CGCCGCAGGCCTCACCGGAAGGGGTTATGCTGATCAAGGCGGGTCCGGCGGCAAGTGAACGACAAGACAACGTCAACAGAGGCGCCGGAAGGACTTCCGGTCAATTGCCGGGCGCGCGGATTTGATCCGTACAGGTGTGCAGTTCACTACTCACAGAATTATTGACCCATAACGTGAACGCATGTAGAACCATTCGCGACTCAGTTGAGGAGCCGCGAGGCCAGCCATGCTTACCAAGAAACAGCGCGAACTTCTTTTGTTCATCAACGGGCGGATCAAGGAGACCGGCGTCTCCCCGTCGTTCGATGAAATGAAGGAAGCGCTCGACCTGGCGTCCAAGTCGGGCATCCACCGCCTGATCACGGCCCTGGAGGAGCGCGGCTTCCTGCGGCGGCTGGCGCACCGGGCGCGGGCGCTGGAGGTGCTGAAGCTGCCGGAGAGCGCCGCCCCGGCCGCCGCGCCGCGCCCCACCCCGGTCCGCAGCACGGTGGTCAACGCCGAGCAGCGCTTCGCGGCGCGCGGGGGCACCATTCCCGTGCTGGGCCGGATCGCCGCCGGTACGGCCATCGAGGCGATCCAGCACGAAACCCACCGCATCGCCGCACCGGATGACGATTTCGATCCCGATACGCACTTCGCACTTGAGGTGCAGGGCCTGTCGATGATCAACGCCGGCATTCTGGACGGTGATACCGTGGTCCTGAAGAAGACCGATACCGCTCAGTCCGGCGACATCGTGGTGGCGCTGGTCAATGACGAGCACGCCACGCTGAAGCGCTTCCGCCGCAAGGGTGGCTCGATCGCGCTGGAGGCGGCCAACCCGGATTTCGGCACGCAGATCTACGGACCGGACAAGGTGCGCATCCAGGGCAAGCTGGTCGCGCTGGTGCGGCGCTACCACTAGCGCTGGCGCACCGGCTGGCCCCACGGCCTGCCCGTCTGGCTGAGCCCTGCCCTGATGTGGGGACCGGAAAGACCGGTCTCGATCACCGCGCCGGCCTCTGCGTAGGCGCACGGGTCGATCGCCAGCGCCTGCCGGCCTGAGGACGGGGTGAACCGGAGCACCGACTGGCTCGGGCACGGTTTGGGCGCGAGGGGCTTAGTTTGCTCCTCGGCTGCTGGCGACGCCCGTGACGGATCGTTGGTAGTGGGCGCCGGAACGATCTCGATCTCGCCATGCTTCAGCGCCAGCCGGCACGCGACGCCTTTGCCGGGGCAGTTCGCGGGGCCGACGTCATCCCCAATCAGGAGCGGGTCGAGACCGTTGAACCTGCGCCAGTCCTTGAGGACCACCCAGCCTGTCTGAGTGCGCGCATAGACCGACCCGTCGGTCGCGATGTAGGCGGCCGGTTGCGGCCCGGACAGCCACAGCACGATTGCCACAGCCGCTGGCGCCGCGGCGAGGCTCCGTCCGCGTCCCCGGAAGATGAAGAACGCGGCGATGGCGAGCGACGCCCAGACAAGGGCCGCGGCGCCCAGGCGCGGCAGATCGAGGCTTGGCGAGAGACGCGCGCTGTATCGCGCGATGGCGAGCACGATCCCGAGACTCTTTCCAAGCAGGCCGAGAAAAACATCCTGAAGCCCGAATGGCGCCGCGACAGCCGCCGCTGCCGCAGCCGGGGTCGTCCAGAAACTGATGATCGGCGAAATCGCGAGATTTGCCGCCACGCTGAAAACCGCGGCGCGATTGAAGTGGTGTAGCGCGAACGGCATCGCCGCCAGCGAGGCGGTTATGGAGGTTGCGGCGGCGCCGGCAATCCAGCCGCCAACGCGCGAGATAACGCCCCGTCCCTCCGGCTGGTCTGTCGTCGGCCAGAACCAGAATTCGTAGAGCGCGATCAGGGCGGCGGACGCCGCGAACGACATCTGGAAGCCCGGCGTCACGACAGCCTCGGGCTGGAGAAGCACGACAACCGTCATCGCCACGGCGACCGAGCGGAGCGACAGGGCCGGACGGTCGAAGAGCTTCGCGCCAAAGCCGACGAGCGCCATGACATAGGCGCGTTGCGTCGACACCTGCCCGCCCGAGATGACGAAGTAGAGCGTGCAGGCGATGATCGCGCCAGCGGCCGCCACCTGCACTGCAGGCGCGCGCAACGCCAGGGGTTCGCACAACGGCCACAGGAGGCGGATGAGGAAAAAGAAGATGCCTCCCGCCAGCGCCATATGGAGTCCGGAGATCGAAAGCAGGTGCGCAAGGCCTGAGAGCCTGAGCGCTTCTGAATCGTCTGGCGTCAGGTAACTGCGGTCGCCGGCGAGCATCGCGGCGGACATGCCGCCACCGGCGGCGCCGGATGCGCTGAAGACGTGCGCGGCGATCTTTCGCCGGACAGCCGCGACCCAGAGTTCAACCCGCTCCAAAACGTTCCGCGCCATGGGCGTGGCGAGCGGCTCGCATCGACCGACAGCAAAGCCGACCGCGCCAAGCCGGTCGAACCAGGCGTCGCGGTTGAAAACGTAGTCCCCCGGAACGACCGGTCGGGGCGGTGGCGAAAGAATGGCGCGGCAGGCTACCGGACGCCCCGGCGCAAAATCGATTGCCGGGCGGTAGCTGATGCGGACGAACTTCGGCGTCCGCTGCGGGGTCAGGTCTTCTATTGCGCGCACGGCGATGCGAAGCCGCCGGCTGTGGTCGCTGGCGTCGATCTCCGCGACAACGCCTTCAATCCGGACGGACCCGATCTGTTCCGCAAGCACCGGAGCCGCCACAAGCGTTGTTCTTGTCTTGCCGGCCAGCGCGCCGCACGCAAACCAGAGGCACAACGTGCAGAGCATGGAAACGGCGACAAACCTGTTCCGCGTGATGTAGGCGGCCACGGCGAACACGACCGGCGCAGCGAGCAGCGTGCGCCAGCCGGGCTCCATCGGGAGCGTCATGTAGGCGGCGGCGCCGAAGGCAAGCCCCAATGGAAGAACCAGCGGCCATCGCAGCGACTGGCCCGCGAGCACGCTTTGCACCACCGCCATGAGCGATTTGCGATCGCTCTGGACCGATTCAGCCTGCGGCACGGGAGTCCGCACCTCCGGGGCGGGACTTGCTACCACCACGGCCGATGTGGTCTTCAAGGCGCGTACCGAACGAATTGGATCCGTATGCCGGTTGTCACGCGATTTGCCCCCTCCCCCACGGGTTACCTCCATATCGGAGGCGCCCGCACTGCCCTGTTTAGCTGGCTATATGCACGCCACACCGGCGGCAAGTTTCTGCTGAGGATCGAGGACACCGATCGCGAGCGTTCGACCAACGCCGCGATCAACGCGATCCATGATGGACTGGGCTGGCTTGGCCTCGATGGGGATGAACCCGCACTGCTGCAGAGTTCCCGGGCGGACCGCCATCGCGAGGTCGCCCTGGACCTGGTGAAGCGCGGCGTGGCCTACCGGTGCCCCGTCACGCCACAGGAACTCGAAGACCGTCGCAACGCGGCCAGCCTGCTGCGCCAGAAGCGGGAGACGGACGGACATCTGTCTCCCGAAGACGGCGAGAAGCTGGACGCCCTGCTCAAACCCTTCCGGTCGCCCTGGCGCGACCCGAAGAAAGAACTGCCGGCCGGCGCCTCAACCGTCATTCGCCTGCGTATGCCGGATGAAGGCGAGATCGTTGTCGACGACAAGGTTCAGGGCCGGGTGACCATCAACGCGACCGAACTGGACGATCTTGTTCTCATGCGTTCGGAGGGAACGCCCACCTACATGCTGGCCGTCGTCGTCGACGACCATGACATGGGTGTGACCCACGTCATCCGCGGCGACGACCACCTCACCAACACGTTCCGCCAGCTGCCGATCTACACCGGCATGGGGTGGTCGGCGCCGGAGTTCGCCCACATCCCGCTGATCCACGGGCCGGACGGAAAGAAGCTTTCCAAGCGCCACGGCGCGCTGGGCGTCGATGCCTATCGCGACATGGGCTACCTGCCCGAAGGACTGAAGAATTATCTGCTGCGACTCGGCTGGAGTCATGGGGATGACGAAATCATCCCAGAGGCGCAGGCGATCGAGTGGTTTGATCTGGATGGCCTCAACAAGGCTGCCGCCAGGCTCGATCTCGCAAAGTTGAACGCCGTAAACGCGCACTATATGTCGCTGGCTAACGATCAGCGGCTGGCCGATCTGTTCTTCGCTCGCCCGGAAGGCGCATCGTTGAACGCGGCGGAGCGCGAACGCTTTCAGGCGGCGATGCCTGTGCTGAAGACGCGCTCGCCGACAATCGCCGATATCGCCGATGCCGGGCGCTTCCTGACCGATTTGCGGCCCATAAAGTTGACCGGGAAAAGTGCGGCCATGGTCAACCCGGAGGCGATTGAACGCCTGCGCGGGCTCGCCGCAGGCCTGGACGGCCTGCCCGACTGGTCGGAACCCGCAATAAAGGAAGAAATTGCCCGATATTGCGCGGAGATTGGCGTCGGAATAGGAAAGATCGCGCCCGTCCTGCGAGCCGTCCTGACCGGCGGCGCACCTTCGCCGGACATAACGCTTGTACTCGCCTTGCTTGGCCGTAATGAGTGTCTGGCCCGAATCCGGGACCAGACGGGCTGAACGACGCACGGGAAGTTTGAGGAGATCTGCTCCATGGAAAACAAGGTCAAGCCGAACGGCAACGCGACCCTGACTGTCGGCGGAAAGTCGACGGAGTTGCCTGTCTACAGCGGTTCGGTCGGCCCGGACGTCGTCGATATCGGCAAGCTCTACGCCCAGACCGGCATGTTCACGCTCGATCCCGGTTTCACCTCGACGGCGAGCTGCGAAAGCCAGATCACCTACATCGACGGCGACCAGGGAATCCTCCTTCACCGCGGATATCCCATCGACCAGCTGGCGGAAAACTCGTCCTTCCTCGAAGTCTGCTACCTGCTGCTTCACGGCGAGCTGCCGAACGCCAAGCAATCGAAAGACTTCGTCGACGCGATTACGCGCCACACGATGCTGCACGCGCAATTCGACCGCTTCTTCGAGGGCTTCCGGCGCGATGCGCACCCGATGGCCATCATGTGCGGGACGGTCGGCGCGCTGTCGGCGTTCTACCACGACTCCACCGACATCAACGATCCGGCGCAGCGCACCATCGCCTCGCACCGCATGATCGCCAAGATGCCGACGATCGCGGCGCGGGCCTTCAAGTATTCCACAGGCCAGCCGTTCATCAGCCCGCGCAATGAACTCGATTTCGCATCGAACTTCCTGCGCATGTCGTTCGCCGTGCCGGCTGAGGACTACAAGGTCAATCCGGTGCTCGCCCGCGCGATGGACCGGATCTTCATCCTTCACGCCGATCATGAGCAGAACGCATCGACCTCGACCGTGCGTCTGGCTGGCTCGTCTGGCGCCAATCCGTTCGCGTGCATCGCGGCGGGCATCGCCTGCCTCTGGGGACCGAGCCATGGCGGCGCCAACGAGGCTGCGCTGCAGATGCTCCAGGAAATCGGGACCGTTGATCGCGTTCCGGAGTTCGTGAAGAAGGCCAAGGACAAGTCCAGCGGCTTCCGCCTGATGGGCTTCGGTCACCGGGTCTACAAGAACTACGACCCGCGCGCGAAGGTCATGCAGAAGACCTGCCACGAAGTTCTGAAGGAAGTCGGCCACGAGGCGGATCCGCTGCTGCCAGTGGCGGTCGAGCTGGAGCGCATCGCGCTGCAGGACGAATACTTCATCGAGAAGAAGCTGTACCCGAACATCGACTTCTATTCGGGCATCACCCTGAAGGCGATGGGTTTCCCGACCTCAATGTTCACCGTGCTGTTCGCGCTCGCGCGGACGGTGGGCTGGATCGCCCAGTGGCAGGAGATGATCACGGATCCGACGCAACGCATCGGCCGGCCGCGTCAGGTCTATACGGGCGCAACGCAGCGCGACTACGTGCCGATGGCCCAGCGCAAGTAGCGCTGGCTATCCGGCGGCGAGCCGGAGCACCGTTTCGGCTGCAATGGAAGCGGCGGGCCTTTCGGGGCCCGCCATTTTCTTGAGCGCCGCCCGCTGGTCGCTCCGCTGGCTCGCCAGCGCTTCTGGATCGGACAGCAGCCGTTCCGCCGCCCGCGCCAGATTGGATGCGGTGAACCGCGTCTGGACGAATTCCGGCGCGACTTCCTTGTTCGCCGCTACATTGAGCAAGGTGATGAACCGGGCGCGCATCAGAAACGCCCGCGCGATGGCCCAGGTAACCCAGCCGAGTCGGTAACCCACAACGATCGCCGCGCCCTGGGCCGCCAGTTCGGTGGTCACCGTGCCCGAGCAGGCCAGCGCAACCTCCATGGCGGCGAACGCATCGGACTTGTCCTCCTCGGCGATCACGAGCAGGTAGGGAAACGTCCACGATGACGAAAGAGCGCGCAATTCCGGCTCAATGGAGGGAGCGACCACGCATACGACCAGCCGCTGGGGATCCTTCCGGCAAAGCTCGCGGGCGGCCTCGACCAGGACAGGAGCAACACGGTGGATTTCGGAGGGACGGCTGCCCGGCAGGAGGCCGATCACGGTCTGGCCCGCGGCCACGGCATGGTCCGCGCGAAACCTGGCGCCGTCGCCCTGGTGTACGCGGCCCAGCGCAGGATTGCCGATCACCGTCGTCGGCAATCCCCAGCGTTCGTAGAACGGCTGCTCGAAGGCGTGGATGCAAAGCAGGTGATCGCACCATTCGGCCAGCACGCGCGCTCGGCCCGGCCGTGTCGCCCAGACCTGCGGACCGATGAGCTTGATCCGCCGCGCGCGCAGGCCACGCAACTTCAACTCCCGCGCCACGCGCCACATGAACCCCCAGCTGTCTATGAGCACGACAGCGTCGGGGTCGGCGCGCACGATTGCGTCGGCGACCTCCTTCACCTTCTGCTTCACGCGGCCGAACGCCTTGACCCCGTCGATGAGGCCCAGGACGGCGAGACCGCCGGTATCCACCAGCGACGGCACGCCACGGGACGCCATTTTCCCGCCGCCCACGCCGCTCAGGCGGACGTCAGGCTGTTCCTGCCGCAGGGCATCGATCAGATCCGCACCCAGCGCATCGCCGGATGCTTCCGCCGCGACCAGAAAGATGCTGGCGCTCAATCCCCGTCTCCCGCCAGGTCTTCCGCCGTGAAGCCGTAGAGAAATACGCCAAGCTCGTCCGCAAGCGCCGCCGTTTCCTGACGGTTCATAAGCAGCGCCTTGCCGGCTTCCACCGCAATTCCGGAAAGACCCGCAAGCTCGACCTTGCGAACGGTTTCGATCCCCAGCGTGGGCAGGTCGATGCGAAGCTCCTGGTTCGGCTTGGGCCGCTTCACGAGCACGCCGCGCCGCTGCTCCGGCGTTCCGCGGATTTCGGCCGGCAGGTCCGCACAGCGGCGAAGCATCTGGTCCGTACCTTCCTGCGCCTCCACGGCGAGGATCAAGCCGCCACACGAAACGGCGCCCTGCCCCACATCAAGACCGCCGATGACGCTTGCGACCCGCGCGGCATGGCGGATGTCGAGCCAGTCGGTTTCAGTGGGTGTCAACCGGCCAATGGCGCCGGCGGGCGCCAGCAGGTCGGCGAGCACATCATCCGCGCCGACGACCTTGAAACCGGCCTCTTCAAATGCGCCCAGGATTACCCTCAGGAGCGCGTCATCGCCCTTGCCCGCGGCAGCCATCACACGCGGCAACAGCCGCGCGCCGCGCATGTCGAGTTTGAGATGGGAAAAGTCTGGCCGTTTGACCACGCCGGCGAAGACAACCTCCGTGCAGCCAGCAGACCTGAGAAGGTCAATATGTCGGCCAACCTCGCCGATCGAGACCAGTTCGCCTTCGTGCGAGGCGACAAAGTCAGGGTCGGCGAACCCGCGAATACCGAGCACGAAAGGCGGCCGGCCACTGGTCCGCGTTTGCGCGGCGAGCTTCTTTGGCAGCTCGCCAGCGCCGGCGATAATGCCAAGGCGCGACTGCGTCATCCCTCCATCACCGGAAGACAAAGCGGGCGTTTCTCGCCCGCCTGGATGAAGTCCAGAATTTCGGCGACCTCGGGAACGCCGCCATGCCGCTCGCCGACCATTGCCAGCCTGTCTTCGAAATGCCCCTGGCCGAGGAACAATTCCCGATAGACCGCGCGCAATGTGTTGATGGTGTCGCGCTTGAACCCGCGCCGCTTCAGGCCGATGAGGTTGAGCCCGTGCAGGCGTCCGTGATTGTCCGCCATGCCGAAGGGGATCACGTCCCCCACGAGAGGGGCGCCGCCGCCCACAAAGGCATAGCGGCCCACGCGTCCAAGCTGATGCACTGCAGAGAGACCGCCCAGCGTGACGAAGTCGCCGATCACGACCAGGCCGCCCAATGTTGCGTTGTTGGCGAAGACGACGTTGTCGCCAACGATGCAATCGTGGCCAACGTGCGCCCCGGCCATGAAGAACCCGCGGTCGCCGATCCGGGTCTCGCCCCGCCCCTGCACCGTACCGAGGTGCATGGTCACGTGCTCGCGCAAGAGGTTGTCCGCGCCGATGATCAGGCGCGTATCCTCGCCCTTGAACTTTGTATCCTGAGGTGGATGGCCCAGCGCGACGAAGGGTGAGACGACCGTACGAGGTCCGATCGTCGTGGAGCCCGCGATGGAGACATGGCTGACCAGCCGCACGCCATCTCCGAGCCGCACCTTCGGTCCGATTGTGCAGAAGGGGCCGATCTCGATATTGTCGCCCAGCTCGGCGCCTGGCTGCACGATCGCCTGGGGATGGATGAAAGCGCCCATTGTCCGCGAAGTCCCGCCGCTGCGAATCCAGCGATTATTGCTTAGCCTTGGTCGGGCGTTTTTGCGACTCGCGGCCGAGCCATGCAAGTTCGCGCATCCACGTCACGATCGGCTTGGCCGGATAGCCGGCATGCGTCTCGCCGGCGGGAACGTCACGCATGACCGCAGCGCCTGCGCCAAGGCGGGCGTTGTTCCCGATCTTTACGTGATCGGCGATGCCCACCCGGCCGCCGAACATCACGCCGTCGCCGATCTGGACGGATCCCGATACGCCGGCAAAAGCCGCCATGACGGTGTTCGAGCCGATGTGGACGTTGTGGGCGATGTGGCAAAGGTTGTCGATGTGAACGCCTTCGCCCAGCACGGTGTCGTCGAACAGCCCGCGATCGATGCAGCAGTTCGCTCCGATCGAGCCGCCATTCTGAATGATCACCCGCCCAAAGTGCGGGGTAAGCACAGCAACGCCCTTGTCGCTCGCCAGCCCGAAACCGGTCTCACCGATAACGGCCCCCGGGAGGATCGTGACATCATCGCCGATCAGGGCGCAGCGGACGGAAACCGTCGCCCCTATGAACGAGCGCGCGCCGATCTGGACGCCCGGGCCGATGACGGCGTTGGGGCCGATGCGCGCATCCTTGCCGACGGCGGCGCCGGGGCCCACCACGCAACCGGGCCCGAGCCGGGCGCCTTCGGCGATGCGCGCCTCGGGGTGGATCGCCGGCTGATCGTAGGCCAGTTCGCGCGCGGCAAACAGCAAACGGGCGGCGCGGCCGAATGCGCTGCGCGGAGACGGCGCTTCGATCAGCGTCGCGGCGCCGGCCTGGCGCGCAGCGGCCCCAGCCGAAACAAAACAGACGCCAGCCGTCAGCGCCGGCGGGGCGTCGTCTTCACGCAGCTCCAGAAATGTCAGGTCGTCCGGGCCGGCCATGGGGGCCGAGGCCAGCGAGGTGATCCGTTTTTCCGGATCGCCGCTGGAAACGGTCAAGCCGACGGCGGCGGCCAACGCGGCCGCCGTCGCCGGTCCCTTGCTTTCGTAAAACCTGGCGTCGATCACCGCCCGACCACAAGCGTCAGGGTTTGGCTGGCTTCGCCGCCGGCTTGGCGGCGGCGCCCGTCGCCGTGGCGATCGCAGCTTTCAGACTGTCCATCGAGGGCGTGGTTGCATCGAGGCGGGCCGTGACCTTGGTGCTGAGGTCGATGGTGTTCTTGAAATACCAGGTGGATGAAGCGCTGAGCACCACATCGGCGCCAGCTTCCTTGCCGACATACTCAACCGCCGGCGCCAGCGCGCTGGCGAAGGCGGACATCGCCGCAGATTCCTGCTGTTGCAGGTTCTGGTCGAGATAGTTGGCTTTCTGGAGGAATTCGCTCTTCTTCTTGTTGAGAGCCTCCACACGCGCCTTGAGGGTCGGATTGGCGTCGAGGGCTTCCTTGCTCAGCGACTGCACCTGGGGCTTGAGCGCGTCGTCCTCGGTCTTGATGTCCTTCTCGAGGGCGTCAAGGTCGAGCTTGGTGACGCCTTCCTGTTTGATCTGGCCCAGCTTGCTGGCGATATCCTGGCCGAGCTTGCTGTCCTTGCGGACCTTGCCTTCGTCGATGACATAAATCTTTGTCTGCGCATAGGCTGCGCCGGCGACCTGACAGAGGCCGACAAATACCGCGGCCATGAGCGCCATGTGGCGGATTTTCATCTTAGAACCTCGTATAAGTGCTGAAGCGGAAGGTTTGCGTACGGTCGTACTGCTCTTTTGCCAGGATCTGGGCAATATCGAAGCGCACAGGGCCGAAGGGCGAATCCCAGAAGACCGTGAAGCCCGCGCTGGCGCGCAGACTTGCGGAATCGTCGATCCTGTAGGCGGTAAAGGCGTCGTCGGCCTGCCGGCGCGTGTCTGCGGCGTCGAGGATGCCGACGGTGCCAAACTCAGTGAACAGGCCCCCGTTGATCCCCAATTCGTCCGGGACGAACGGGATCGGGAAGTTCAACTCAAAGGACCCGATTGCATAGGCCTTCCCGCCCAGAGCGTTAAAGGCGCGGACCTTCGATGGCAGGATGTTGCCGCTGCTGTCGCGAACCGCGGCCGTGTAGAGCAACTGGCCGGCGTCGTTGGTCTGCTGCGTGCCGTCCGAAGCGTTGAGCAACGGGACGGAGAATGTCGGCGGCGGCATGCCCGGATCAACCGCGACGGTTTCGGTATCGTAGTAATACTCCACTTCGCGCGGCCCCAGGCCGGCGTAGTCGAAGCCACGGAAAGAGTTGGCGCCCTTGAAGAAGCGATCATTGATCCGGATGCCCTGGTCGCCCCAGCTATCGATATAGCCAGCATCGATGTTGGCGCGGAAGACAACCTTCGGAAACAGTCCGTGGAACCAGGAGCCGCTCACCTCGGTCTTGAGGTAGTTCACATCGCCGCCGAAGCCCGCCACGTCCTGGTTGAACGAGAAGCGGTATCCGCGGGTCGGGGTCAGGTAATCGTTCGTGCGGTCGACCTGGATCGTATAGCCAAGAGACGACGTCAGCCGGCTTCCGATCTGGTCGCAGATCGATGAGCGGAAGAAGGCCGTGTCGCTGCAGCTTGAATTGGTAAGCGTGCTGTCAAGCTCCAGATCGTCGCTTTGAAGCTTGTAGCGCAACGCAAGCTGGTCCGTGTCCGACAACGGGAACAGCAAGCGGCCCTGAACGCCGAGAACCTTGTTCCGGAAACCCTCTTCCCGCGTGAAGTCCGAATTGGTCGCGAAGAGGTCGACGCCAACCGCCAGGTTGCGGTCGTTGAACTTCGGCTCGGTAAAGCGGAATTCGATATCCTGCTGGCGCGAGGTCGTCTGAATACGGGCCGTCAGATACTGGCCGCGGCCCCGGAAGTTGCGCTGCGTCGCGCTGGCGCTGAACAGGAATGCGTCCTGCGAGGAGAAGCCCGCGGAGAAGGCCAGTTCGCCGGTCGCTTCCTCCTCGACCTTCACCTTGACGATCGTGCGGTCGTCGCTTGAGCCCGGCTCTTCCGTGATGTCGACGCTGTCCTTCTTGAAGAAGCCGAGCGCCCGGATCCGGTTCTTTGCGTTGTCGAGAAGCACGCGGTTGAAGGCGTCGCCCTCCGCGACGCGGATTTCACGCCGGATCACGCGGTCCAGCGTCTGGGTGTTGCCGGTGATATCGATGCGTTCGATGTAGACGCGCGGGCCTTCGTCGACCTGGAAGACGAGGTCAATCGTGTGCGTCTGCGGGTTAGGCGTATAAACCGGCCGGACCACGACGTTCGCGTAGCCGGCCGTACCGGCGGCGAAGGTGATCGTATCGATCGAGTCCTCGATCTTCTTGGCGCTGTAGAGATCACCCTTCTTGAATGGCAGCACCAGCGCGAGCCGGTCGCCAGAGAGCTTCTCCAACTGCGTTTCGACTTTCACATCGCCGAAGTGATACTGTTGGCCTTCGTCGACCGTGTAAGTGATGTAGAAATCCCGCCGGTCCGGCGTCAGTTCGGCGACCGACGAAATGGTTCGGTAATCGTAATACCCGTTGTTCGTGTAGAACTTCCGCAATTGCTCGCGGTCATACTCCACCTGTCCCGGGTTGTAGTTGTCGCGTTTCTCGAAAAACCGCCACCAGCGCGACTGGCGCGTCGCAATCTCGTGCCGAAGACGGCTGTCCGAGTAATGGTCGTTGCCGAGGAAGTTGATAGCCCGCACGCCGGTTGTCGGGCCTTCCTCGATGTTGAAGATGACGTCGACGCGGTTCTGCGGCAGCGCCTTGTACTGAGGCGTCACCGTCGCGGCGAAACGCCCTGCGCGCCGGTAAACCTCAAGGATCTTCTGGACGTCCTGTTCGACCGCCGACCGCGTGAAGGTGTCGCGCGGCTTGATCTCGGTCTGCTCGTTCAGGCGGTCCTTGGTGACCGCGTTGTTGCCTTCAAAGATCACGCGGTTGACGATGGCGTTCTCGATCACCCGGATGACGAGGTCGTGGCTGTCTGCCCGCCACTCGAACACCGCATCGGCGAACAGCCCGGTGCCCATCAGCGCCTTGAGCGAGAGGTCGATCCGGTCCGGATCGTAGGCGTCGCCCGGCTTGACCAGCAGATAGGAGAGGACGGTGCGGGCTTCGATCCGCTGGTTGTTCTCGACCAGGATGCGGGAGATGACGTCGCCCGGCTGCTGCGCCCACGCCTGACCGAGCGGAGACGCGGTTTCGGCCGCGATCATTGCGCCAGCAGACGCCGTCAGCGCCAAGGCGCTCGCCAAATATGACCGCATCACCGACCTCTTCACACACGCGACCGCTATTGGCGGCTCTCTTCGGCGTCTCTCAGACTACAGGCGCAGGCAAACCTCAAGCGGTCAGCCAGCGGGTTATGTCATTCCAGGTGATCACCACAGCAAAGCTGATAAGACATGCAAGCCCTATTGTCAGTCCAACGCGCTGAACTCTTTCGGGAATTTCACGTCCGGTGATCGATTCAGCGATGCACATGACCGCCGCGCCGCCGTCCAGTACCGGGATCGGCAGCAGATTGAAGAAACCGACGCCAATAGAAAACAGCGCGGCCATCTGGACGATATCAAGCGCCAGACCGGCCAGGCGCGTCCCCATCCCGACGTCCGTGTCCTTGATATGGGCGTCTGTCACATTCCCGGTGAAATTCAGCATGCCGACCGGGCCATTGAGCTTGTCCAGTCCGTCCCGCCCCGTCACAAGCCGGCGCAAGACGGTCACCGTCGTGCCGATCGTGTCCGCCGTGTGCGATACCCCGTACCCGAGCGCGGCAATCGGTCCCAGGCGTTTAAAGTGCAGATTGCCCTGAGCCATGCCGAGACCAATGTGGCCGGTCTTCTCGGTGACCTTGTAAACCGGGTCGGTGTACGCCTGAGAAACGGGCGTCGCCTTCAGAACCATCGGCTGGCCGTCACGAAGAATACGGTATTCGACCGGCTCCCCTGCCCGGAGAATGGTCGCCTGGGAGACGTCGTTCGAGGTCTCGACCTTGCGTCCGCCGGCTTCCACCAGCACGTCCCCGACCTTGAAGCCGGCCGCCTGCGCAGGCCCGCCCGCGATCACTTCGCTGACGCGCACCTGATCGGCCACGGGCAGGCCAAACGACAGCGCCCAGATCGTGTAGACGAGGATCGCGAAGATGAAGTTGGCGGCCGGGCCGCCGAGGGAGATCGCCAGTCGCGGAAGGGCGGCGATCTGGGTGAACGCCTTGCCCACCGGACCGTCCACGGTTTCGCGGCTATCCTTGGGAGACTGCATCTCCCCGACAAATTTCACGAAGCCGCCGAGCGGCAGCCAGTTGATCCGCCAGTGGGTGCCGCGCCGGTCCTTCACGGTTAGCAGCGGCTTTCCGAAGCCCACCGAGAACGACTCAACTGCAGCGCCGAAGAAGCGCCCAACCAGATAGTGGCCCAACTCGTGTACGGTGATGACGACCGATATCAAGATCAGGAACGAGACGGGCTGTAGCAGCGCGGCAATCAGATTGTTCATCAGGGCTGGCCTCTCACTGAACTGATCCCTGTTCGCCTAGGCCGCGAGGCGCAGCTTGTTGATGGTTCGTTCGCGCGTTCGGCGATCGATTTCGTAAACAGCCTCGAAGCTTTCGGGGGCCACATCCTGCGGTTCGTCGAGGAAATCGTCGAGCACTTCGCGGGCCACCTGGGATATCGTCAAGAAACCAATCCGCCGTTGCAAAAAGGCCGCCACAGCGACCTCATTCGCCCCGTTAAGCGCAATACTCGCGCCCCCCCCGGCGGAAACTGCCGTCCGCGCCAGCTGCAGCGCAGGAAAACGCTGCATGTCAGGCGGATGGAAATCCAGCCGTCCAATCTTGGCCAGATCAAGGCGCTCAAGGCCCGGGAGTGCCATTCGGTGGGGATGAGCGAGGGCGTAGGAGATGGGCGTGCGCATGTCCGGCAGGCCAAGCTGGGCCAATACGGACCCGTCGTCATACGCCACCAGGCTGTGGATGATCGATTGGGGGTGAACGAGGATCTCGATCTGGTCCGGCCTGACATCGAACAGGTACGCCGCCTCGATCAGCTCCAGCCCCTTGTTCATCATGGTGGCGCAATCGACGGAGATCTTGGCGCCCATCATCCAGTTGGGATGGTTGCAGGCCTGTTCGGGCGTGGCGGACGTCATTTCCTGCACCGAGGCGGTGCGGAACGGGCCGCCCGAGGCGGTCAGAATCAGCTTTTCGACGCGTTCCGGCCGGTCCAGGACCTGGAAGATCGCGTTGTGCTCGCTGTCGATCGGAAGAAGGCGGGCGCCACTCTTGCGCGCTTCCGAACTGAGCAGGGTGCCCGCGCAGACAAGGCTTTCCTTGTTGGCTAACGCCACGCTGGCGCCGCGACGAACCGCCGCGAGCGTCGCCGGCAGACCGGCGATGCCGACAATCGCCGCCACCAGGGTTTCGGCCGGGCGCTCCGCCGCCTCGACAATCGCGGCCGGGCCCGCAGCCGCCTCGACGCCAGAGCCTGCCAATGCCGCCTTCAGGTCACCATAGAGGTCCGGGTCTGCGATCACGGCGACCTCGGCCTTCGCGGCGATGGCGGCCGAGGCGAGCGCCTTTACGTTGGTGTTCCCCGTAAGCGCAACGACCTCAAAGGCAGGTCCGTTCAGGTTCCCTTGCCGGATCACATCCAGCGTCGATGCGCCCACCGAGCCCGTCGCTCCGAGGATTGAAACCCGAGCCGGCCGCTTCATTGTGGACCGCCCAGCGAGAAGCCCGGCACAAGGAAAGGCGTGAACTGCAGAAGAAGCGCCGCGACCACGACGGCCGCCATCAACGCATCCAGGCGATCAAGAACGCCTCCATGCCCGGGCACGATTCCGGACGTATCCTTGACCCCGTAGAGGCGCTTGAACCGGGATTCCAGAAGGTCGCCCGCCTGCGCCACCACCGACAACAGCAGACTGAACGCCAGCCAGTAGACGAACGGACCGCCGGCCGCCCTGGCGACAGCGACGCCGGCCAGGCACGCGCAGACCACGGCCCCGATGGCGCCAGTCCAGGTCTTGTTCGGGCTGTCCTTAGGTGAAAGCAACGGCCCGCCAAAGCCACGCCCCGCGAAGTAGGCGGCTATGTCGGTGGCCCATACGACGGCCAGAATCGCAAAAAGGAAAAGACGACCGTCTGGCTGGTGCTCGCGGATCCAGACGAACGCACCGAATGGCAGGCTGGTATAGATGGCGCCGAATGCGAGGGTGGCGGCGGACCCCTTGCCGAGGTAACCGAGAAGCGCCACCAAGCCAGCTGACACAAGGCAGGCCAGAGCGACAAATCCCAGGCCGAGCTCACCGAGATAGGTCGCCGCAGCCGCGCCAATGACGAGGACGGCGTACACAAGTGGCGTGACCCATCCGGCGCCCCGCGAAGACGTCATCCGCGCCCACTCGATCCCGGCCACGATCGCGCAAAGCCCCGTGGCCGCGATCAGGACCAGGCCGCCAGCGTAGACCACATACAGGCCGAGCGGGACGAGCACGACCGCCGAGAGGACGCGAAGCACGATTTCCCGACGCCCGCTCACGCGAGCATCACCATCCTGCCCTGACTTGAGGGTTTCAGACGCCAAGGCCGCCAAATCGCCTGTCACGACATCTGAAGGCATCGATCGCCTTTTCCATCCATTCGCGATTGAAGTCGGGCCACCATATGTCCATGAACATCAATTCCGAATAGGCCCCGCTCCACAGCAGAAAATTGCTCAGCCGGAGTTCGCCGCTGGTACGGATGACCAGGTCAGGATCGGGCGATTCCGAAGTCCACAGCAATCGGGAAACTGCTTTTTCATCAATATCTTCCGGCTTCATCTCTCCGTTTTGCACGGCCCTGGCGAGGCTCTGTGCGGCGGCGACGATTTCGCCCCGGCCGCCGTAGTTGAAGGCGATGTTCAGGGTGAGTCGCGTATTGTTCCGCGTCAGGCTCACCGCTTCGTCGATCAGCTCCAGGATGTCCGGCGACAGGCCATGGCGCGATCCGATAATCCGGATCCGGACACCGTCCCGGTGGAGCTGGGCCAGGTCACGCTTCACGAACATGCGAAGAAGGTCGAAGAGCGCGTCGATTTCAGCCTGCGGGCGGTTCCAGTTCTCGGTTGAAAACGAGAACACCGTCAGGTGTGCGATGCCCAGAGCAGCGGCGGCGTCGACGGTTCGCCGCAACGCCTCGACGCCTTCGCGGTGTCCCATTGCCCGAGGCAAGCCGCGCGCCTTCGCCCAGCGGCCATTGCCATCCATGATGATCGCGAGATGGCGGGGCGGCGGCCGGATGTCAGCGACAGCGGTGCGGTCGAGAGAGGGTGACGGCTCGCTCACACCTGCATGATCTCTTCTTCTTTGTGCTTCAGCGCTTCGTCGATCTGCGCGACGAACTTGTCGGTCGCTTTCTGCACATCAGCCGACAGAACCTTCTGGCGGTCTTCGTTGAGTTCGCCGGACTTCTCGAGACGCTTGAGCAGCTCCATCCCATCCCGCCGCACATTGCGCACAGCGATGCGGGCGTTCTCGGAGAACTTGCCGGCAAGCTTGGCGAGTTCCTTGCGCCGTTCTTCGCTCAGCGCCGGGATCGGAATGCGCAGCGTCTGCCCGTCCATGATGGGGTTGAGGCCAAGCGGCGACTCGCGGATCGCACGGTCGACGGCGCCGACCTGGCTCTTGTCCCAGACGTTCACCGCCAGCATGCGCGCTTCGGGTGCGCTTACCGACGCAACCTGGTTCAGCGGCATCGTCGAGCCGTAAGCGGAAACCTGAACGGTATCGAGCAAGTGCACCGAAGCGCGGCCCGTCCGAAGACCGGTGAACTCAGTCCTCAACGACGTAAGGGCGCCTTCCATGCGCCTTTCGATATCCTTGAGATCGAACTGTTCAGCCATCGCCGGACGCTCCCTTCAGTTCCTATTTTTTCTTCCGGCCGCCAATGACCGTGCTGACGCCCTTGCCGGTCAGCACCTTCGCCAGACCGCCCTTCTCACGAATGCGGAACACAACGATCGGAATCTTGTTTTCCTTCATCAGGCTGATCGCCGTGGCGTCCATGACCCGCAGCTCCTGCGAGAGCACGTCCATGTAGTCCAGATAGTCATAGCGCGTGGCGGCGGCGTCGAGCTTCGGATCGGCGGTGTAAACTCCGTCCACCTGCGTGCCCTTGAACATGGCGTCGCAATTCATTTCGGCCGCGCGCAGCGCGGCGCCGGTGTCGGTTGTGAAGAACGGGTTGCCGGTTCCGGCGGCGAATATCACTACCCGGCCCTTCTCCATATGGCGGATGGCCCGGCGACGGATGAACGGTTCACAGATCGATTGCATCGCGATCGCCGACTGCACGCGCGTGGGAATACCGATGCGCTCCAGAGCGCCTTGCATCGCGAGCGCGTTCATCACGGTCGCCAGCATGCCCATGCTGTCCGCCTGGGCGCGGTCCATGCCGTGCGCCGCCGCATTCATGCCGCGGAAAATGTTGCCGCCGCCGATAACGAGGCACATCTCGGCGCCGAGTTCGAGTGCGGATCGCACCTCTTCGGCAAACATGGCGCAGGCATTGATGTCGATGCCGAAGCTCTGCTCCCCCATCAACGCTTCTCCTGAAATCTTCAGGAGCACGCGCTTGTACTTGAGAGGGGCCTCACCCGGCATCAGGTCACCAATGTTCTGGCGCCCCGGCGGTTGGTCCGCCGGGGCGCCTGAGTTTACGCGCGAATCTTGAGGTTTCGCAAAGCGAAACTCAGGATTTGCTGAAAGCGGCGACCTCGGCCGCGAAATCGCTGGCCTCTTTCTCGATGCCCTCGCCAACCTCGAACTTCACGAAGCCCTTGAGATTGATCGGGGCGCCGAGTTCCTTGGCGTGCTTTTCGATAAACAGGCCGACGGTCGTGTCGGGGTCCATAACGAACGCCTGCTCGACCAGGACCGATTCCTGATAGAACTTGCGAAGCCGGCCCTCGACCATCTTTTCCACCACATTGGCGGGCTTTCCGGATTCCCGGGCCTGTTCGGAGAGGATGGCCCTCTCCTTCTCAACGACCGTCGGGTCAAGGTCGGCGACCGTCGCGGCAAGCGGTTTCGCCGCGGCCACGTGCATCGCGATCTTCCGCCCCAGATCATTGAGGCGGGCCTTGTCTCCGGAGGACTCAAGCGCCACCAGCACGCCGATCTTGCCCAGTCCCGGCGAGACCGAGTTGTGAACGTAGGACGCAACAACCCCGTCGGAGACAGACAGGGCGACTGCGCGACGCAACCCCATGTTCTCGCCGATCTTGGCGACCAGATTCACAAGCATCTCGCCGACCGTTCCGCCCCCGGGCGCAGCGGCGTGCTGCGTCTTGGTCGCGTCGCCGTCATTCTTGAGGGCGATATCGGCAATGGTCCGAACCGCCGCCTGGAATTCCTCGTTGCGGGCGACGAAGTCGGTTTCAGAGTTCACCTCAACCAGCGCGGCCGACTTGGCGTCCGCCGCAACGCCGACCAGCCCTTCGGCCGCAACCCGGCCAGCCTTCTTGGCCGCCTTGGTGATGCCCTTGGCGCGCAGGTAGTCGGCCGCGGCTTCGAGCCACGCATCATCGTTGGGATAATCACCGGCCGTTTCCGCGAGCGCCTTCTTGCAATCCATGAGGCCCGCACCGGTCATTTCGCGCAGCTTCTTCACAAGTGCAGCGCTGATGTCAGCCATCTGTGAAATCTCCTGATTTTGGGCTCCGCCGCCCTGGACGGAGTCCGGGCGGCGGAGCAATTCGATATCTCAATAGAAGCCCTGGAGCGCTAGTTCGCTCCGGCGGTTTCCTGCTCGCGGCCCGACGCTTCCAGCGCCGGCTCGCTGACGGCCTCTGCGGCGCCAAGATCAACGCCCGAAGCCACGGCCGACGCGGACAGTCCATCAAGAACCGCGTCCGCAACCAGGCCGCAATAAAGCTGGATCGCGCGGCTTGCGTCGTCGTTGCCGGGGATCGGGAAGTCGACTTCATCCGGGTTGCAGTTCGAGTCGATGATCGCAACCACGGGAATACCCAGCTTGCGGGCTTCCTGCACGGCGATCGCTTCCTTGTTGGTGTCGATCACGAACATCAGGTCCGGCAGCCCGCCCATGTTGCGGATGCCGCCCAGAACGCGCTGGAGCTTCTCCTGCTCGCGGGTCAGGCGCAGCAATTCCTTCTTGGTGAGACCGGTGGATTCACCAGCGGCCAGCGTTTCGTCGAGCTCGCGCAGGCGCTTGATCGACTGGGACACGGTCGCCCAGTTAGTCAGCGTGCCGCCCAGCCAGCGGTCGTTCATGAAGTACTGGGCGCAACGGCCGGCAGCTTCGGCGATCGCATCCGCCGCCTGACGCTTGGTTCCGACGAACAGCACCCGGCCACCCTTGGCGGACACTTCGCGGACCTTCACCAGCGCCTGGTGCAGCAGGGGAACGGTTTGCGACAGGTCGAGGATGTGGATCCCCGAACGGTCGCCGAAAATGTAGGGTTTCATCTTCGGGTTCCAGCGGTGGACCTGGTGACCGAAGTGGACGCCGGCTTCGAGCAGCTGACGCATCGTGAATTCTGGCAGAGCCAATTTACTTCTCCTGTCCGGTTGGCCGCCGCAGACAGAAGGGCCGAAGCCCCACCGGATATGTGGTCTGCGTGTCGGAATGGCCGGGGATATAGGCAGATTTTACCCCAAACGCAACCCGGGGATCGCCCCCAGCCGCGCTAGGCCGCCGCCGGCCGGACCTGATCGACCCCCGGAGCCGCCTTGAAGGCGGACATGGCGCCAAAATCGACCGGATAGACGCCATCCAGTGCGATCATGACAACCCTGTTATCCTCCAGCGGAATCTCGATGAGGATCGATCCCTGGCTTGTCGAGCGCGTCCTCCGCAGGCCCTGGGCGATGCTGGCGAGCTGGTCCAGCCGGGCCTCGGCGTTCACCCGCACGCACAGCGCCTCATGGGAGCCAATGCTGGCCTCGCTGAGCGGACGGACGCTTTCGATGGAAAACCGCACATCGTCGTCCACCCGGCGCACCTTGACCCGCGCCATGACCCGTTTGCCGACGTCCAGGAGTTCCCGCGAAGTGTCCAGGGTTTCAGGGGGAACCGTGACCTCGAACTCGCCGGACGGGTCCGAGAGCGTCACGAAGGCGAACTTGCCGCCGGATCGGGCCGGCTTTTCGACCCTGGCGCGCACCACGCCGATCACATCGAAAGACAGGCGCTCGCGGCCTGCGGTCTCACGGTCGGCCGCAAGCACGATCCGTTCGCGCAGGTCGCCGGTCAGCAAGTCATCGAGCGGGTGGCCGCTGAGGAAGAAACCCACCGCGCCAAGCTCGTGGTCGAGACGGTCGGCCTCGCTCCAGGGAGCAGCGGACGGCAGACGGGCGCGGGCCATGGGTTCATCGCCAAACAGGTTCACCTGGTTGCTGTTTCGCTCTTCCTCGGCTGTCGCGGCGAGCGCCGAAAGCGCGCTGGCGGCGGCGAAGGCCCTGGCCCGGTTCGGCTCAAGCGACTGAAACGCCCCCGCCCTGGCCAGAGCTTCAAAACAGCGGCGGTTGACCAGCCGGGCGTCCACACGTTCCGAGAAGTCCTGAAGGTCCTGGAACGGACCGTTGGCGCGCGCCTGCTCCACCGAAAGCATCGCCGGCTTGCCAACGCCCTTAATCGCACCGAGCGCATAGCAGATCGTCTGGTCGCGTACATCGAAGTCCGCATTCGACGTGGAAACGTCCGGCAGGGCGATCTTCACGTTCATGCGGCGTGCGTCCTGGAAGAAGGCCGCGAGCTTGTCGGTGTTATGAATATCGAGGCTCATCGAAGCCGCGAGGAATTCGACCGGATGGTTGGCCTTCAGGAAGGCGGTCTGGTAGGCGATAACGGCGTAGGCGGCGGCGTGCGACTTGTTGAAGCCGTAGCCGGCAAACTCGTTCACCAGTTCGAAGATGTATTCCGCGCGACCGGACGTGACGCCCTTCTTCACCGCGCCGTCGAGGAAGCGCTGCTTTTGCTTCGCCATTTCCTCGGGCTTCTTCTTGCCCATGGCGCGGCGCAGAAGGTCCGCCTCGCCCAGCGAATAGCCCGCCAGGATCCGGGCGATGTTCATGACCTGCTCCTGATAGACGATCACGCCGTGCGTTTCTTCCAGCACGGGTTTCAGATCTTCATGGAGGTAGTCCGGATCCTTGCGGCCAAACTTGGCGTCGACATAGGTGTCGATGTTCTTCATCGGTCCCGGGCGGTAGAGCGAGATGAGGGCGATGATGTCGTCGATGCAATTGGGCTGCACCTTGCGCAGCGTGTCACGCATGCCCTGACCCTCGAGCTGGAACACACCAAGCGTGTTGCCCGAGGCCATCAGCTCATAGGATTTTGGGTCGTCGTAAGTGGTCCACGCATCTCCCAGAACCCGGCCTTCCTTCTCGATGAACCCCAGCGCGCGCTGGATCACCGTCAGGGTTTTGAGGCCGAGAAAGTCGAACTTCACGAGGCCGGCGGCTTCAGCCCATTTCATGTTGAACTGGGTCGCCGGCATGTCCGATTTCGGATCGCGATAGAGCGGCGTCAGTTCCTGCAGGGGCCGGTCCACCATGACGACACCGGCGGCGTGCGTTGATGCGTTGCGGTAGAGGCCTTCCAACTGCTGCGCAGTCTGGACGAGGTGCGCGACGGCTTCCTCGGCCTCCATCGCCTCCTGCAGCCGTGGCTCCATCTCCAGCGCCTCGGCCAACGTTGGCGGCTGGGCCGGATTAAACGGAACGAGCTTCGCCAGCTTGTCGACCTGGCCGAACGGGAGCTGAAGGACGCGGCCCACATCCCGCAACACAGCCCGCGCCTGCAAGGTGCCGAACGTGATGATCTGCGCGACCCTGTCCGCGCCGTATTTCTGGCGGACGTACTCGATCACTTCGCCCCGGCGTTCCTGGCAGAAGTCCACGTCGAAGTCCGGCATCGAAACACGTTCGGGATTCAGGAAGCGTTCGAACAGCAAGCCGAAGCGCAGCGGGTCAAGATCCGTAATCGTCAGCGCCCATGCCACGACGGAGCCCGCGCCGGACCCCCGCCCGGGACCCACGGGAATGTCGTTGGACTTCGCCCACTTGATGAAGTCCGAAACGATCAGGAAGTAACCGGGAAATCCCATCTTTTCGATGACGGCGAGTTCGTAGGCCAGCCGGTCCTCATAAACCTTCCGCTCGGCATGAAGTTCGCCGCCGGCCAGACGTTCCTTCAATCCTGCTTTGGCTTGAGCAGTGAGCTCGGCCGCCTCGTCGCGGCCGCGCTTGGTGTCAAAAGTCGGCAGGATCGGGGCGCGTCCGAGCGGCCGGAAGGCGCACCGGTGCGCGATCTCGACCGTGTTGGCGATCGCTTCGGGAAGGTCGGCGAAGGCAGCCGCCATTTCGTCCTGCGACTTCAGGTAATGTTGCTGCGTCACCCGCGGACGATCGGTTTGCGACACGTAGGCCGAGTTGGCGATGCACAACAGCACGTCGTGCGTCTCGTACTGGTCCGACGTCTTGAAGCGAGCGTCGTTGGTGGCGACGAGCGGCAGTCCAAGCTCATAGGCGAGATCGACCAGCACCTCTTCCGCGGCCGCCTCCTCCCGCCTGCCGTGCCGTTGAAGCTCGACATAGAGGCGGTCGCCGAGGGCCGCGTGAAGCTCCTGCAGGCGCGCGTGCACCTCGTCGCGACGTCCCGCCGCCGCGCGCCGGTTCAACAGGCCGCCGTACCCACCCGTGAGACAGATCAACCCGTCCGCGTGATCAAGCACCGTTGCAAGGGCGACCTGACGCGCATCTCCGGCGGGCTCCAGAAACGAGGCCGACGAAAGAGCCATCAGGTTCAAATAGCCGGTCTCGTTCTGGGCGATCAGCGCCAGCGTTCCGGATTCGCCCGTGATCCCCGGCTCGCTCACATTCAGGGTGAGGCCGGTGATCGACTGCACGCCGGCAGCCGTCAGGGCCTCGGACAGCTCAAGCGCAGCAAAGAGATTGTCATCGGTTACGCAGACCGCCGGAGCGCCGGTCTCGACCGCCCATTTGGCGAGATCCTTCGGGCGGATCATGCTCTGCAGCAGGGTGAGCGCCGAACGCACTCGCAGATGGATGAAACGTGGAGCCGTCTGGGTCATGAATCCGCCTGGCGAAGTGACGTTCGCAAGCTAGACCGAGTCGCCGCCGGCGGACGCAACGAACGGGATCAGCCGACCATCATCGAGGGTCCAGACCCGGTCCATATAGCTGGTGAGCGCAATGTTATGCGTCGCAACCAGAACCGCCACCCCTTCCTGCCGGGCAATGTCGAAAAGGCTCTGGAAAACTGACCCGGAGGTGTGAGGATCCAGGTTCCCGGTCGGCTCGTCAGCGATCAACACCTTGGGGCTGTTTGCCAGCGCCCGCGCAATGGCCACGCGTTGCTGCTCGCCGCCGGAAAGTGCGCCCGGGCGGTGATGGTCGCGATCACGAAGGCCCATCTGCTCCAGAAGCGCGCGCGCCCGCTTCGTGGCGTTGCGGCGCGACACGCCGTTCAACATCAGCGGAGCGGCGATGTTGTCGACCGCGCTCAATTCGGGAAGCAGGTGGTGAAACTGATAGACAAAACCCAGTTGCAGACGCCGCGTCAGGGTCCTTTGCCGGTCGCCCATGGCCAGCGCGTTCTTGCCGAGAAAGGTAACCTCGCCCGCGTCCGGTTTTTCCAGCAGCCCCGCAACGTGCAACAGGGTCGATTTCCCTGACCCGGAGGGGCCAACGAGGCCGCTGACTTCGCCTGCGTGCAAGGTCAGATCGATCGATTTGAGAACCTGGAGAACCTTGTCACCGGACTTGTAGCTACGCGCCACGCCGGAAAGGCCAAGCACCTGCGCCCCGAATTGTTCGGTCATCGGCGCGCCCGCCTTTTCCACGATGGGCTCACCGGGCGTCATTGGAATCTCAACGCGTCAACCGGGTCCAGCCGCGCCGCCCACAGGGCGGGAATGATGGACATCACCAGCGTCACGACGAAAGCCGAGATTGTCACCCATGCCACCTCCGACCACTGCAAGTGGGCCGGCAAGGCGTCCAACTGGTAGATGTCCTTCGGAAAGAGCTGGACGTGCAGGATGCCTTCAAGCGTATGCTGGATGGGCGCGATATAGATCGAGCACAGGACGCCCAGCATCAGTCCTGTCAGCACCCCGGCCATACCGAGAAAGCTGCCGGTCATCAGGAACACCCGCACAACCCCGCTGCGGGTGGCGCCAATCGTGCGCAGGATGGCGATGTCCCGGGCCTTGTTCTTCACCAGCATGAGGATGCCGGTGATGATGTTCAAAGCCGTGATGATGACCACAATGAAGAGGATCAACCGCATCACGTTGCGCTCGACGATCAACGCCGTGACATAGGTGCTGTTGCGCGTAATCCAGTTGCCGATGATGGGCAGGCCAGCCGTCGCAAGCTGCGTTGTCATGGCTTCGGCATTGTCTGGATGATCGATCCGGATTCCGAGGATCGGATAGCCGTCATCGACCCCAAAAAAATTCTTGGCGGACTCGATCGGCAGGAAGATCGAATACCGGTCGTATCGCTCATTGCCGACATTGAAGATTGCGGAAACGGTGAAGACCCGCGTTCGCGGCGCCATCCCCGCGATGGTCTGGCTGCCATTGGGTTGCGTCAGCTGGATCTTGTCGCCGACATACAGTCCCATAGCCTGGGCAAATTGCTCGCCGACAACGATGTCAGGTGACAGCGGCCCGCTTTCGCCGAACGAATCCAGCGACCCGACGTCCCCGCCATCCTTCTTCAGCTTGGCCATGCCATCGTGGATCAACTGGTTGGCCCTAAGATCCTTCGGCCGGACGCCGCGGACCTGAACGCCTTCGCTGCGTCCATGCGCAGAGGCAAGCGCCGTGTCCTCAATGATCGGCTCGACGGCGACCACGCCAGGCCGCCTCAGCAGGTCTTCCATCATGCCGTCGACCTGCGGCTGGGGAAGTCCGCTGGTGTCGAGATAGATGTGCGGTTCAAAGCCGACGATCTTGGAAATCAGCTCCAGCCGAAACCCGTTCATGATGGACATCGTGAGGATCAGCGCCCAGACACCGAGCGTGATGCCGATAACGGACACGATCGAAATGAAAGCCAGACCACCGTGTTCGCGTTTCGCGCCCAGATAGCGAAGGGCGAGCATCCGCTCGAAAGGGCCGAAGGGTCGCTCGACGACGCGGGCTTCCATACGGTCAGCTTCCCTTCCTGGCGCACCGGGCGATTGCGGCCTCCAGCGGCATTTCCTCCGTGACGCCCGTTCGCCGGTCCTTGACCTCGACCACGCCCGCCTTGAGCCCTTTGGGCCCGATGACCAGCAAGGTCGGAATGCCGATCAGTTCCAGCGTCGAGAGCTTGGCGCCCGGGCGATCGGCCGTGTCGTCGTAAAGCACGTCCAGCCCGGCTTTCTGCAACTGGTCGTAGGCCGTCTCGCACGCACTGGAGACTGCCGCATCGTCCGAGCGCAGGTTGACCACCGCGACATTGAAGGGAGCGACGGCGTCCGGCCAGATCACGCCCTTGTCGTCGTGGCTTGCCTCGATGATCGCCCCGACAAGGCGCGAAACGCCAATGCCGTAGGAGCCGCCCTCAATCGGCACGTCCTTGCCATCCGGCCCGGTCACAACCGCCTTCATCGGCACCGAGTACTTGGTGCCGAAATAGAAGACCTGACCGACCTCAATGCCCCGGGCGGAGAGCCGCTTCTCCGGCGGCACTTCCTTTTCGAAGCGGGCCTGGTCGTGAACATCTTCGGTGGCGGCGTAGAGCGCTGTGCGCTGTTGAACGATGGGTTCAAGGTCGCCATCGAAATCCGTGTCCTCGCCCGGGATCGGCATGTCGAGGAGATCCTGATGGCAGAAAACGCCGCTTTCACCGGTTTCGGCCAGCACAATGAATTCGTGCGACAGGTCGCCGCCAATCGGGCCCGTCTCGGCACGCATGGGGATTGTCTTGAGGCCCATGCGTGAGAAAGCCCGGAGGTAGGCGACGTACATCCTGTTGTAGGACTTGCGGGCGCCCGCAGCATCGAGATCGAACGAGTACGCGTCCTTCATCAGGAACTCGCGGCCGCGCATCACGCCAAAGCGGGGACGCGTCTCGTCGCGGAACTTCCATTGCGTGTGATAGAGGTTGAGAGGGAGCGCCTTGTAGGACTTCACATAGGCCCGGAAGATTTCCGTGATCATGTCCTCGTTGGTCGGTCCGTACAGAAGCTCCCGCTCGTGCCGGTCCTGGATGCGCAGCATCTCGGGCCCGTAAGCCTCGTAGCGGCCGGTCTCCTTCCAGAGTTCGGACGGCTGCAGCGTCGGCATCAGCATCTCGATGGCGCCGGCGCGGTTCATCTCCTCGCGGACGATCTGCTTGATCTTCTCGAGAACCGCAAAACCAAGCGGCAACCAGGCATAGATGCCGGCGGCTTCCTGACGGATCATTCCGGCCCGAAGCATCAGCCGGTGCGACACGATCTGCGCCTCGGAGGGCACTTCCTTCTGGACCGGCAGGAAATAGCGGGAAAGGCGCATGAATCGGCTTTTCTGACGTACGGCGGGTTGAGGCTGGATAGCCGTCCAGCGGCGGGCGTGCAATGAGGCTAAAGCAACAGCGGATGGTCCACTTGCCAATGTATCGCGTAATGGAATCAGGTCGCTAACCCTGCCTCACGGGAGATTCAGTTGAAACGCACCCTCGCCGTCGGTCTCGCCGCGCTGATCCTGGTCACTGGACCTGCTTTTGCTTCGCTCAAAGCGGGCGTTCAGGCCCCCGATTTTACCGCCGAGGGCGCGCTGGGCGGGCAGCCCTTCACCTTTCACCTCGCGGACGCCCTGAAAAAAGGCCCCGTCGTGGTCTATTTCTTCCCGGCCGCCTTTACGCCCGGGTGCACAGCGGAAGCAAAGCTCTTCGCGGACGCGGCTGACCAGTTCAAATCGGCCGGCGCAACCCTGATCGGCGTTACACGGGGAAACACGAACCAGCTCGTGCGGTTCTCCATGGAGGCCTGCCGCAACAAGTTCCCGGTTGCGGGGATCTCGAAGCAGACCATGCATGCCTACAAGGAATCCATGGCCCTCAGCCCGGGCTGGACCGATCGCACATCCTACGTGATCGACATGGATGGCCGGATTGTACTCGTGTACTCCGCCATGAAGCCGAACGAGCACGTCACACGCACGCTGGCTGCCGTAAGAGCACTGACCAGCGCCGAGTGATCCCGCCTACAGGGAAATGGTCGGCCGCATGATGAAGTCGAGCCAGCCAAACTGGATGAAGATCGAAATCACGAAAGTGACCAGCCCGGCGCCAACAGTTGCGCCGAGCAGTTTCCACACCATGCCGATCTTGACCGGCGCCCCTCGCTCGCTTCCGGGAACCACGACCCCGGATTCTTCCTGACTTTGCGTACCCACACTCAGAATGGGCAGGAACACGATCCACCACGAAAGCAGGTAGACGACTGAGGCCTCGAAAAGGGTCATGCCAAACTCCTCAGTGGCTGGCGGGTGTTTCCATCAGTTCGACCAGAACCCCGTCCGAGTCCTTCGGGTGCACGAAGATAACCAGCGTGCCGTGAGCGCCGATCCGCGGCTCGCCCAGAACTTTGGCCCCCTTCTTTTCCATGTCGGCCTTGGCCTCATGGATGTCCTTGACCTCGAAACAGACATGGTGCTGTCCGCCCTTCGGGTTCTTCTCAAGGAAGTTGATGATCGGCGACTTCTCGCCCAGCGGTTCGATCAGTTCGATCTGGCTGTTCGGCAGGTTGACGAACGCGACCCGCACGCCCTGCGCCGGCATGTCGAAGGGCTGAACGAACTCGGTAGCGCCGTAGAGTTTCCGGTAGGTGTCCATCGCGGCCTCGACCGAGGGCACCGCGACGCCGATGTGGTTCAGCCGACCGATCATGTTTCTTGTCTCCCGTGCTGAGCGGGCACTAGACCCGATGAATGGTCACGTCCACCAGGGGGCGTTTTCCGAACGTGATCTCCGCGGCGCGGCGGACCGCCTTCACCATGGCGCGTTCTATGGCTTGATCGTCGTTCCGGTCCGCTCTGGACAGGCGTCCGAACGCCGCATCTGCGGCCTCATCGAGCGTTTCGAGGGATTCATCCGCCGCCCGGCCGTCCGGCTCGGAAAAGCCCCTCGCGACGATCACAGGGCCGTCGCTCGCGCCATTTCTCGCGATCGCCAGGCTGACCCCGACATAGCCGTTCCAGGATATCCGCCGGCGCTCCCACAACCCGCCCGCGCCATCGGGGGTCAGCACCTCGCCATCAAGGTAAAGACGCCCGGACGGCGCTTCGTCCACCACGTGTGCGGGGCCGGGCGCCAGACGGATGATGTCGCCATTGTTCGGCGTCAGCGCTTCCGGCACCTGAAGCGACGCGGCGAAGCGCGCGTGCTCCGCGATATGCCGGCGCTCGCCGTGGACCGGCACGGCCACGCGTGGGCGGGCCCAAGCGTACATCCTCCGGAGTTCGTCACGGCACGGGTGGCCGGACACGTGGATCGCCGCCTGCCTGGGCGTGACCAGCTTGATGTTCCGGTCGGCGAGCATGTTCTGCACTTCGCCAATAGACTTCTCGTTGCCCGGGATAACCCGCGACGAGAAGATGACCGTGTCGCCCTGCCCAAGCTTCACGAACGGATGCTCGTCCCGGGCGATGCGCGCCAGCGCCGCGCGCGGTTCGCCCTGGCTGCCGGTGCAGAGATAAAGCACGTTGGCGGCAGGCAGCTCGCTGGCCTCGCCCGGCTCCAGAAAGTCAAATTCACGAAGCAGGCCGACGGAGCGCGCGGCATCCACAATTCTCAGCATCGATCGGCCGACAAGGCAGACAGACCTGCCGTTCGCTTTCGCCGCCTGGCAGGCGGACTGAACCCGCGCGACATTGGAGGCGAAGCTGGCAACGGCGACGCGGCCCGTCTGTTCGCCAACCGTCCGGATCAACGCCTCGCGCGCTGACCCTTCCGAGCCCGCCTCGCCTTCCTCAAAGACGTTCGTTGAATCACACACCAGCGCCAGTATCCCCTCGGCGCCAAGCTCTTCGATTTTCGCCTGGTCAAAATCCTCGCCGATCATGGGGTCCGGGTCGATCTTCCAGTCGCCGGTGTGAAGCACGAGACCAAGCGGCGTCCGGATGGCGAGCCCGTTGGGTTCCGGTATCGAATGAGTCAGCGTGACAAGCTCGACGTCGAACGGACCGAACGTACGGCGTTCGCCGAGTTGCAGGATGTGCAAGGGCGCCTCGTCTTCCAGTCCCCGCTCCCGCAGCTTCTCGGCGACCAGATAGGCCGTGAACGGTGTTGCGTAGATCGGCGCGCGCAGGCGCGGCCACAGCCAGCCGATCGCTCCGATGTGGTCTTCATGGGCATGCGTCAGGATGATGGCGTCGATCTGGTCGGCGACCTGCTCGAGGTAGACCGGGTCCGGCATGATCAGTTCGATACCTGGTGTCGAAGCGTCGCCGAAGGTGACGCCCACGTCGACGACGATCCAGCGCCGGTTGTCGGGCGGGCCATAGGCGTAGGCATTGAGATTCATGCCGATTTCCCGGCATCCGCCGAGCGGCGCGAAGATCAGTTCTGCGTCCTTCATCAGGCGCTCGCCGCCGCGCGGCGCACGTTGCGCTCGAACAGGATCAGAAGCCCGCGAATGGTGATGTCCGCATCAAAATGGTCGATATTGCGTGACGCGCCCTGAAAGAGCGACGCGACGCCTCCGGTGGCGATGACTGTCATCGGCTGGCCATACTCTCGCTTGATCCGTTCGACCAGCCCGTCGATCAGGTCGATATACCCCCAGAACACGCCGGACTGCATGGCCTCGACCGTGTCCTGTCCGATGACCCGCGCGGGTTTCTGGATCGCCACGCGCGGCAGCTTCGCCGCCGCCTCGTGAAGCGCCTTCATGGACAGGTTGATACCCGGCGAAATGATGCCCCCCTCGAAACTTCCGTCCGAACCGATGATGTCGAAGGTTGTGGCCGTGCCGCTGTCGATCACGATCAACGGGCCCGACCACGTGTTGCTGGCGCCTACGGCGTTGACCAGGCGGTCGGCGCCCACTTCGCTTGGTTTCGGAATTCTGACCTGCACGCCCAGGTCCACGTTTTCCCCGATCACATAAGGTTCGACGTTGAGGTACCGCCTGGCGAAGTTCCGCTGGTTGAACAGCGATTGCGGCACCACTGTCGAAATGATGCAGGAATCGATGTCGGACAGCTTCAACTTGTTCAGTTCCATGAGCTGCGAAAGCCAGACGGCATAGTCATCGGCTGTCCGCGTCATGTCGGTGGCGCTGCGCCATTGCGCGCGCCAGCCCTTGCCATCGTGCACGGCAAACAGGGTGTTCGTGTTGCCAGTATCGATCGCCAGCAGCATGGAGTGAGGTCCTTTCTCGACCGCAGTCTAGCTCAATACCGAAATTTCGCCTGCCCGAACATTGTGCAGGCTTCCGTCCGGCAGTTCGAGCACCAGCGCGCCGTCGGCCGCCAGATCCCGGACAATGCCCTCTATGCGACCCGTGGCGGGGGTGAGCTCGACCCTGCGGCCAATATGGGCGGCTCGCGACAGCCAGTCGGCGCGCATCGGGCCAAAACCGTCGGCGACAAGGCGCGCCATCCGCGAACGGAAAGCGGCATCCAGCAGGGACAGGTATCGCTCGGGCGTGAGGCCGGCGCCGCCGGGCAGCTCGCCCAGGCTCGCCGTTTCCCTGTCCTCACGCTTTGGCGCAACGGCGATGTTCACGCCGAAGCCTGCCGCCATCCAGAGGGCGCCAGCTCGCCCGCCGGTCTCGATCAGTATGCCCGCCACCTTGGCCTCGCCCAGCAGGACGTCGTTTGGCCATTTCAGCCGCAGGCCGCTGCTGTCCACGCCCGCTGCGTTCACTGCGTCGATGACCGCCAGGCCGGCCGCAAAACAGGCAAGCGCCGCATCAACCGGGCTCCCCGCGAAGCGAAACAAGGCCGTGGCCGACAGATTGCCGACAGGTGAATCCCAGCTGCGCCCCAGTCGGCCCCGCCCCGCAGTCTGCCGCGCCGCGGAGAGCCAGCAGGAGCCGAAGTCGCCACCCTCCGCGCGTCGGCGGGCTTCGCTGTTCGTCGAATCGATCGCGTCGAAGCGCAGAACAGGCCAGACTGTCGTGAACTCGGCAGCCGTCATACGGCCAATCTAGCCGACATGAGCCGAGACGGCCACGTCGAGCAGGCGCTGGATACCGATGGTGAGAACCGGGAACATCAGCACGCTGGTGGCCAGCACCGTCGTAGCCACCGGCCAGTCGGTCCGGTCGAGCGCCTCTCCGGGCGGCTTCATCATGACGGCCCAGACAATCCGGAGGTAATAGCCGAGAGACACGACGCTGGACGCAAGACCGATCAGGACCAGCCAGAGCATGTCCGCATGCAGACCGGCCTGGATAACCTGCACCTTTCCCCAGAACCCGGCGAGCGGCGGGATACCGGCCACGGAGAAGGTCAACATCAGAAGACCGAACGCCATGCCGGGCTTTGTTTTGGCGAGGCCGTTCAGATCGCTGATGTTCTCCAGCGGCGCGCCATTGCGGCGCAAGGCCAGCACGGCGCCGAACATGCCAAGCGTCGCGATCACGTAGATCGTCATGTAGACGAGCACCGAACTCGCGCCGAATTTTTCTCCGGCCGCGACGCCGATCAGCGCGAACCCCACGTTGGAGATCGAGGAATAGGCGAGGATCCGCTTGATGTTGTTCTGAGCGAGCGCGCCGAATGCGCCGATCACCATGGAAGCCGCCGAGATGATGGCGATGATGCCCTGCCACGACGCCTGGCTCGGCCCGAAGGTGGTGAACATCACGTTTGCCAGCACGACCACGGCCGCGATCTTGGGCGCCGTCGAGAAGTAGGCCACCACGGTCGAGGGAGCGCCCTCATAGACATCCGGCACCCATACGTGGAAGGGCGCGGCCGACGCCTTGAACGCGAGGCCCACGATCAGCAGCACGAGGCCAAAGGTCAGGCCGATCGACGTTGGCGCCTGCGCGATGACATCGTAGCCCGCGCCATGCGCGAAGCCGTAGATCAACGACGATCCATAAAGCAGCAGGCCGGATGCGAGCGCACCAAGCACGAAATACTTCAATCCCGCTTCGGCGGAGCGAACGCTGTCACGCTTGAACGCGGCAAGGACATAGGACGCGAGGCTGAGGGTCTCCACGCCCATGTAGAGCGTGATCAGGTTGTGCGCCGACAGCATGACGCCTGCGCCCATCGCCGAGAACACCACAAGCAGCGAATACTCGTAACGTTCGGCCTTCGTTATTTTCAGGAACCCGCCCGACATGAACAGCGCCACGGCAGCCATTGCGTAGGTGACGCCTTTCGCGAAACTCGTGAACGGCGTGGCCTGATAGAGGCCGTTGAACGCCAGCGCGGAAGGCTGGCCGACCTGTTGAAACGCCAGCACAGCGGCGACCGCGAGCGCCACGCCGGACAGCAGGCGCATAAGGATGGAGATCCGGTCTCCGCCGATGGCGCCCAGCAACAGTCCGACCAGGCCCACCGCCGCCAGTAGCGCGTCAGGCAAAGCCACATGAAGATCGGTCATCAGGTCCATGGCTATTTCCCGATCCCCGCGAGGATGTCGGCCGTCGAACCGGCGGTCGCGTCAAAGATCAGCGACGGCGCAACGCCGAGGACAAGGGCGGATATCGCCAGCAGGCCGAGAATGAATATCTCGGTCGCCGTCAAATCCTTGATTGCCGAGAGCTTTTCGTTGGTCATTTCGCCAAACACGACCCGGCGATAGACGGTCAGCATGTAGACAGCCGACAGGATGACGCCCAGCGCGGCGCCGGCCGCCGCCCAGGTGGAGGCCTGGAACCCGCCAACCATTGTCAGGATCTCGCCAACGAACCCGCTTGTCCCCGGCAAGCCGACATTGGCCATCGAGAACAGCATGAAGAGGCCGGCGTAGATCGGCATGCGATGCACAAGGCCGCCGTAGAAGGCGATCTCGCGGGTGTGCATCCGGTCGTAGATCACGCCGACACAGAAGAAGAGAGCGCCCGAAATGACGCCGTGCGA
Organism: Alphaproteobacteria bacterium; assembly: GCA_016125405.1. Classification (GTDB taxonomy): domain Bacteria; phylum Pseudomonadota; class Alphaproteobacteria; order Caulobacterales; family Hyphomonadaceae; genus UBA7672. Next base: position 229,967 of record WGLW01000008.1, read on the forward strand.
CAGCATCTGAAAGATGGCGCCCTGGATGCCCATCTGCGTGAACGAGAATATGCCGAGCGTCACGAAGCCCATGTGCGCGACCGAGGAATAGGCGATCAGCTTCTTGATGTCGGTCTGCCGGAACGCCACCAGCGATGCGTAGACGATCGCGATCACGCTGAGCACGAACATCAGCGGCTGGAACAGATGCGAGGCGTCCGGGAACATCGGCAGCGAGAACCGCAGGAAGCCGTACCCGCCCATCTTCAGCAGCACGCCGGCCAGGATGACCGAGCCCGCCGTTGGCGCCTCGACGTGCGCGTCGGGAAGCCATGTGTGCACCGGCCACATCGGCAGCTTCACAGCGAACGATGCGAAGAAGGCCAGCCACAGCCAGGTCTGCACATGCGGGTCGAACGGAAAGCGCTGCAGGGTCACGATGTCAGTCGTGCCGGCGACATTCGACATGTAGATCAGCGCCGCCAGCAGCAGTAGCGAGCCGAGCAGCGTGTAGAGGAAGAACTTGAACGCGGCGTAGAGCCGGTTCTTGCCGCCCCAGATACCGATGATGATGAACATCGGGATGAGACCGCCCTCGAAGAAAACGTAGAACAGCATCAGGTCGAGCGCGCAGAACACGCCGATCATCAGTGTTTCCAGGACGAGGAAAGCGATCATGTAGTCGGCGACGCGGTCCTCGATCGGCTTGAAGCTGGCGAGGATGCAGAGCGGCGTGAGGAATGTGGTCAGCACGATCAGCAGGATCGCCATGCCGTCGACGCCCAGCTTGTAGGACGTACCCGTGAACCACGGCACGTCTTCCACAAGCTGGAAGCCGCTTTGCGACGGATGGAATTGCGCCAGCGCCACCAGCGACGCGGCGAACGTCGCCAGGGTGATGACGAAGGCAATCGACTTCGAGGCGCTGCCCGCGAAGTTCGGGCCGCCAAAGATGCGGAATGCGCCAATCACCAGCGCGCCAACCAGCGGCAGGAAGGTGACAATCGAAAGGATGGGAAGCCCGGTCATGTCGATCAGCCCCCGCCCCGTCCGAGCATCACGACGGCGCCGAATGCGACGGCCGACAGCAGGATCACGAGCGCATAGTGGAAGAGGTATCCGGTATGCAGTTTCGACAGCCCCCCGGCGCCTGACTTCGCAAGCTTCGTCACGCCGTCCGGACCGCCGCCGTCAATGATGGTCTTGTCCCCGACCTTCCAGAAGAAGTCGCCCAGCAAGGCCGCGCCGCGCACGAACACGAAATGGTAGAGTTCGTCGAAATACCATTTGCGCTGCAGGAAGGAGAGCAGCGGGCCTCCATGCTCGGCCATGCGCCGTGGAATGGAGGGGTTCAGCAGGTAGAAGAACACGGCGAACAACAGACCGACGATCCACGCCGCCGCCGGCAGGATCTCCACCCACATCGGCAGTTCGTGACGGTCATGCAGCACGTGGTTGTCTGCGCCTGTGAAGATCGCCGATCCCCAGAACGCCTGCTGGCCCTCGTCGACAAAGGCGTGCGCGAAGACGCCGCCCGCGAACACCGCGCCAACGGCCAGCACGATCAGGGGAACCGCCATGACCCAGGGCGCGTCGTGCGCTTCGTCGTAGGCGTGATGGTCTGCGCGCGTCTTGCCCTCGAACGTCATGAACATGAGGCGCCAGGAATAGAACGAGGTCAGCACGGCCGCGCCAACCGACAGCCAGAAGGCAAGCGGTGCGAACGTATCGTGCGAAACGAACGCCGTCTCGATGGTGGCGTCCTTCGAGAAGAAGCCGGCAAAACCGATCTTCAGCCCTTCGACGCCCGGCAGGCCCACGCCGGTCAGCGCCAGCGTGCCGATCAGCATCATCGCCCAGGTCAGCGGCATCTTCTTCCTGAGGCCGCCCATCCTGCGCATGTCCTGCTCGTCATGCAGCCCGTGGATCACGGCGCCGGCCGAGAGGAACAGCAGCGCCTTGAAGAAGGCGTGCGTGAAGAGGTGGAACATCGCCGCCTGATAGGCGCCCAGTCCGGCCGCGAAGAACATGTAGCCGAGCTGCGAACAGGTTGAATAAGCCACGACGCGTTTGATGTCGTTCTGCGCCATGCCGACGGTCGCTGCAAAGAAGCAGGTTACGGCGCCGATCACGGTGATGATGTTCGCCGCCACGACCGTGTGTTCGTAAAGGTAGGAGCAGCGGCATACCAGGAAGACGCCAGCGGTCACCATGGTCGCCGCGTGGATCAGCGCCGAAACCGGCGTCGGGCCTTCCATGGCGTCCGGCAGCCATGTGTGCAGGATGAACTGCGCCGACTTGCCCATCGCGCCGATGAACAGCAGCACGCCGGTCATCTCGAGCGCATAGACATGATGGCCGAGGAAATCAAAGGCGACCGACTGAACCGCCGTCGCCGCGTGCGCGCCAATCGGCTGCACGGCGAGGTTGTGATTGATGACACCGAAGACGGTGTCGAAGCCGATGCTCGAGAACTTCTCGACGCCGATTTGTTGCAGGTAGCTGGCGGCGACGGCGCCGTTGGCGCCGACAAATTCCGCCGGCGGCTGGATCACAAATACCAGTGCCATGATCCCGAGGGCAAAACCAAAGTCGCCCACCCGGTTGACCACAAACGCCTTGATGGCGGCGGAGTTGGCCGAGGGTTTCTTGTACCAGAAGCCGATCAGCAGATACGAAGCCAGCCCCACGCCTTCCCAGCCAAAGAAGAGCTGGATGAAGTTGTCCGCCGTCACCAGCATCAGCATCGCAAAGGTGAACAGCGAAAGGTAGGCAAAGAAGCGCGCCCGGTGCGGGTCGTGCTCCATGTAGCTGATCGAGTAGATGTGCACGAGCGCCGAAACGGTCGTTACAACGAACATCATCACGACCGACAGCGTGTCGATACGAACCGCCCAGTTGGCGCTGAAGCTGCCGATGTCGATCCAGCGAGCCAGAACAATCGTGTGCGATACGGACGCCGCGTGCGCGCCAAAAACCTGGTTGAAGAACTGAACCGCGGCGGCGGCGAACGCCGCAACCAGAATGGCCGTGGTGAGCGTCATTGCGCCCTTGTCGCCAAGCACGCGCTGGCCAATCCCGGCCACCGCCGCGGCGAGCCCTGGCGCGAACACGATGAAAAGTGCGGCGATATCCGAAGCGCCCACGCCCCTGCTCCTCCCGGCCCTAGCCGCGCAACTCGTTGACGTCTTCGACGCCGATTTCCCCGCGATTGCGGAAATAGACGACGAGGATCGCCAGACCCACGGCGGCCTCCGCAGCGGCGACCGTCAACACCATCATGGCGAAGACCTGCCCCTGCAGATCGCCGTTGAAGACCGAAAACGCGACGAGATTGATGTTCACCGAAAGGAGGATCAGCTCGATCGCCATGAGAATGACGATGATGTTCTTCCTGTTCACGAAGATACCGAAGACGCCGATTGTGAAGAGCGCCGCCGACAGAGCCAGATAATGACCAAGCGTGAGTGCCATCTAGATCCCCTGTCCCGGGCGAACATCCTTCAGCTCCACCGCATCCTTGCGTTTGCGGCCGGTCTGCCGGGCGATGTTCTGGCGTTTGACGTTCGGGCGCGAGCGCAGCGTCAGCACGATGGCGCCCATCATGGCGATCAGCAGCACGACCCCGGCGAGCTGGAAGAGCAGCAGGTAGTCGGTATAGAGCACCTTCGACAGCGCATCGGCGTTCGTCTGCGCGCCAGGGCTGGGATTGAAGGTTCCGCCGGAAACAACCGCGCTGGCCACGATGATGATTTCGGCCAGCAGCGCGGCGGCGATTATGCCGCCAAGAACCAGGTAATCCGTGAAGCCCTGCTTCAGTTCGGCGAAGTCGATGTCCAGCATCATGACGACGAACAGGAACAGCACCGCCACCGCGCCGACATAGACGACGACCAGCAGCATTGCGAGGAATTCGGCTCCGATGAGCACGAGCAGACCGGCCGATGTGAAGAAGGCGCAAATCAGCCACAACACGGAGTGAACCGGGTTGCGGGCCGAAATGACGAACAGCGCCGAAAGCACGACGATGGCCGACAGAATGTAGAAAGCAATCAGCTGCACGCTGCGCCTCTTCTCGAATGTCGTCTCAAGCGCTCCGGATGGAGCCAGTGATGGTCTAGACGCTCGCGCCCCCCGGCTGCGAGTCGGTGGTCTTCTATCGGTAGCGGGCGTCCAGTTCCAGATTGCGGGCGATCTCGCGTTCCCAGCGGTCCCCGTTCTCCAGCAGACGGTCCTTGTTGTAGTAAAGCTCCTCGCGCGTTTCCGTCGCGAACTCGAAATTCGGGCCTTCGACGATGGCGTCCACCGGGCAGGCTTCCTGGCAGAAGCCGCAGTAGATGCACTTCACCATGTCGATGTCGTAGCGCGTCGTCCGGCGGCTGCCATCCTCGCGCGGCTCGGCCTCGATCGTGATGGCCTGCGCCGGGCAGATCGCTTCGCACAGCTTGCAGGCAATGCAGCGTTCCTCGCCGTTGGCGTAGCGGCGCAGCGCGTGCTCGCCACGAAAGCGGGGCGAAAGCGGTCCCTTCTCGAACGGATAGTTCACGGTCGCCTTGCGGGTGAAGAACTGGCGCATGGCGAGGCCGAAGGCGGACACAAAGTCCGTCATCAGGGCGCCCCGGATGGCCTGGCCGATCGACATGGCTGCTCCTCAGGTCCCGGCGACGGGACGAACGAAAACGACATAGGCGGATACGAGGACCACCGCGACCAGCGAGGTGGGGAGGAATATCTTCCAGCCCAGCCGCATCAATTGGTCGTAGCGGTATCGGGGGACGATGGCCTTGACCATCGCAAACAGGAAAAAGAAGAACGTGACCTTTACGGCGAAGACCAGCAGCCCGCCAAGACTCACCAGCCAGTCCGGCATGCCCGTAGTGGGAATGGGGATAGGCATGTGCCAGCCGCCGAAGAACAGGATGGTCAGCATCGCACACATCAGGACGATGTTGACGTATTCGCCGATCATGAAGAGCAGGTACGGCGTCGAGGAGTATTCGACCTGGTAGCCGGCGACGAGTTCGGATTCCGCTTCAGGCAGGTCGAACGGGGGACGGTTGGTTTCGGCCAGCGCCGAGATGAAGAACACCACGAACATGGCGAACATGACCGGGAAGAGAGCGATCTTGTCCGGCGTGAGCAGGAAAGCGTTCCAGTGCCAGATGCCGCCCGCCTGGGCGTTCACGATGTCGGTGAGGTTCAGCGAGCCGACCAGCAGGAGGACCGTCACGATCACGAAGCCGATCGAGACTTCGTAGGAGACCATCTGCGCAGCGGACCGCAGGCCGCCAAGAAAGGGGTATTTCGAGTTGGACGCCCAGCCGCCCATGATGATGCCGTAGACGCCGAGCGATGATATCGCGAAGAGATATAGTATCCCCACATTGAGGTTGGCGATCACCCAGCCGGGGGCCACGGGAATGACCGCCCAGCCGACCAGCGCCAAAGTAAGCGTCAGGATCGGGGCAAGAAGAAACACAGTCTTGTTGGCGCCGGCCGGGATGACGATCTCTTTCAGCACGAACTTGAAAAGATCGGCGAAGGACTGAAACAGCCCGAACGGGCCGACGACATTCGGTCCTTTGCGCAATTGCACGGCGGCCCAGACCTTGCGGTCCATGAGCAGCAGAAACGCGATCGAAACCAGCAGAACAACCACCAGACCAAGGATCTGCAGGACCGCGAGGCCGATGCCGCCCCACATTCCGCCGCCGAGCTTGAAGAGATACTCCATGCCGATCCCCTACTCCGCCGCCACCGCCACCGCTCCCGCGGCGAGTTCGGCGCATTCAGCCATCGTTCTGGAGGCCCTCGCGATCGGATTGGTCAGGTGGAAAACGCCGACCGGAGACCGGAAAGGCGTCGCCTGAACAGAACCAACCGAGCCGTAAGGCGGCGCGTGACTTTCGGCATTTGTATGCGGCGCGAAATCCGTTCCACGGAACGTCGGATGGTTCTCGAGCAGCTTGGCTCGCAGTTGCGCCAACGTGTCGTAAGGAAGCGACTTGCCCAGTACAGCCGACAAGGCCCGCAGAATCGCCCAGTCCTCACGCGCCTCGCCTTTCGGCGGCGTGGCCCGCGCGGTGCGTTGAACGCGTCCTTCCGTATTCACGTATGTGCCGGACTTTTCCGTGTAGGCGGCCGCAGGAAGTATGACGTCCGCGCGATGCGCTCCGGCGTCGCCATGGCTGCCGATGTAAATGACCTTCGCGGAACCGAGTTTGGAAACGTCGATCTCGTCCGCACCGAGCAGCAGAACTGTCTTGATCTCGCCCGAAGCGGCGCCGGCCATAATGCCTGCAACATCCCTTCCGCCTTTTCCAGGGAGGAAACCGAGATCGAGGCCGCCGACCCGCGCAGCGGCGGTGTGCAGCACGTTGAACCCGTTCCAGCCTTCGGCCGGCTTGAACGCGCCAACGCTTGCAGCGAGACCCGAGGCGGCGGACAGAATTGAAAGGCCGTCTTCCCGAGCGAGCGCTCCCTGCCCGACGATGATCATCGGCCGTTTGGCGTTCTGCAGGCTTTCGAACATCGCATTGCCGGGTTTGAGCAGGTTCAGGCTATCGGGCCCGGCGCCCAGATAGTCATACTCGAACGTAAGGTCGGCGCGTTCGCCAATCACGCCGATCGGAACTGAGCCACGCAGCCACGCCTTACGGATGCGCGCATTGAGAACGGCGGCTTCTTTTCTCGGATCCGCGCCAATCAGAAGAATGGCGTCCGCCTCATCAATTCCCATGATCGTGGAATTGAACAGCCAGCTTTCGCGCGGCAAACGGGTCCCATCCGCATCAAGACCCAGGCGCGTCCCGTCCTGACGGCAATCGAGAGACACGACGCCCAGCGAACCCAGCAGATCCATGGTCGCCATCATGCTTTCGGCGTCCGCGAGGTCACCGGCGATTGCCCCGATCTGCCCGGCCGGCGCCTTGAGCATGTCGGCCGCCGCCGCAAGCGCTTCACCCCACGAAACAGCCCGCAACGCGCCGTTCTCGCGCACATAGGGCTTGTCGAGCCTCTGCCGCGCCAATCCATCCCACACAAAGCGCGTTTTGTCGGAAATCCACTCTTCGTTGATTTCCTCATTCACGCGCGGAAGGATCCGCATCACCGCAGGGCCGCGCGCATCGACGCGAATGGCAGCCCCCATGGCGTCCATGACGTCGATGCTTTCCGTCTTCCGCAGTTCCCAGGGACGCGCATTGAATGCGTACGGCTTGGAGGTAAGCGCGCCGACGGGGCACAGGTCGATAACGTTGCCGGACAACTCCGAAGTCAGTGACTTTTCGAGATACGTGGTGATTTCTGCATCCTCGCCACGGTTGGCGAGGCCGATTTCCTCAACCCCGGCCACCTCGGAAATGAAGCGAACACAGCGCGTGCACTGAATGCAACGCGTCATCACCGTCTTGACCAACGGCCCCATATACTTGTCGTCGACGGCCCGCTTGTTTTCCGAATAACGGGACCCGGCGCGGCCATAACCCATCGCCTGGTCCTGCAGATCGCATTCACCGCCCTGGTCACAGATCGGACAGTCCAGCGGGTGATTGATCAGAAGAAATTCCATCACGCCATTTCGCGCCTTGATGGCTCGTGGCGATTTGGTCTCGACGCGAGGCGGCGTTCCGTCGGGGTTCGGCCGCATGTCGCCGACGGTCTGCGCGCAGCTTGCGATCGGCTTGGGGGCGCCGACCCAATCGACGAGGCACATCCGGCAGTTGCCGGCGATCGAGAGCCGCTCGTGGTAGCAGAAGCGCGGAATCTCGGCCCCCGCCGCCTCACACGCCTGCAGCAGCGTGTAGCTCTTCGGTACGTCGACTTCGACGCCGTCAACGAAGAGTTTGAAGGTGTCAGCCATTCCCTACTCCGCCGCCAACGTGGCGCCCTGAACGTGGGGGCGGCCTTGCCGATAGCTGGTGATGCGGTCTTCGATCTCCTGCCGGAAATGGCGGATCAGCCCCTGGACAGGCCAGGCAACCGCCGATCCGAACTCGCAGATCGTGTGCCCTTCGATCTGGCTGGCGACATCAAGCAGCGTGTCGATCTCCGACATCTCCGCCTCGCCGCGAGCCATGCGTTCCATCACGCGCCACGTCCACCCCGTGCCTTCCCGGCACGGTGTGCACTGCCCGCAGCTCTCGTGTTTGTAGAAGTAGCTGATGCGGGCGATGGCCCGGACCAGATCCGTCGATTTGTCCATGACGATGACGGCGGCTGTCCCAAGTCCGGACTTCACTTCCCGAAGCGCGTCGAAATCCATCAGCACGTCGTCGCAGATTTCCTTTGGGATCATGGGCACCGAAGAGCCGCCGGGGATGACCGCCTTGAGATTGTCCCAGCCGCCGCGCACGCCGCCGCAATGCTCTTCGATCAATTGCCGGAGCGGGATGGACATCGCCTCTTCGACATTGCACGGGCGCTCCACGTGTCCCGAGATGCAGAAAATCTTGGTGCCGGCGTTGTTGGGGCGGCCAAAGCCGGTGAACCACCCCGCCCCGCGACGCAGGATAGTCGGCGTGACGGCGATCGATTCCACGTTGTTGACGGTGGTGGGGCAACCATAAAGCCCGGCGTTTGCCGGGAATGGCGGCTTCATGCGCGGCTGGCCCTTCTTGCCCTCAAGGCTTTCCAGGAGAGCCGTTTCTTCCCCGCAGATGTACGCGCCGGCGCCGTGGTGACAGTAGATGTCGAAGTCCCAGCCGGACCCGCAAGCGTTCTTGCCCACCAACCCAGCCTGGTAGGCCTCCGCAATCGCTTCTTCGAGAACTTCGCGCTCCCGAATATATTCCCCGCGCAGATAGATGTAGCACTTGTTCGCCCGCATCGCGAACGAAGCGATCAGGCACCCTTCGATCAGCAGGTGCGGATCGTGGCGCATGATGTCCCGATCCTTGCAGGTGCCGGGTTCGCTCTCATCCGCGTTGACGACGAGATAGTGGGGACGGTCGCCGACCTTCTTGGGCATGAAGGTCCATTTAAGTCCGGTCGGAAAGCCAGCGCCGCCGCGACCGCGCAATCCGGACGCCTTGATCTGGTCGCAGATCCATTCGGGACCAAAGGACATCAGATCCTTGGTCGAATTCCACGCCCCGCGCTGCCTGGCTGCATCGAGATGAAAATCATGCCGGCCGTAGAGGTTTGTGAAAATCCGGTCGCTATCGAGAAGCACGATCTTGCTCCTTTGCGCTACGCGCGAACCGGATAAGAGGCGGGCCGGAAAATCCGAGACCGGCAATGACGCCGGAGACGATCCAGAGAACATGGTGGGTCAGGGCGAAAGCGAGCCCGCCCGCCACAAGGCAAAGCCCGTCGCACAGCAGCCCCCAGATCAGCGCCTGAAAACGGCGCGACCTTTCCGTCGCCGCGGAGGTGACCGGACCATTCCTCATGCCTTGGTTTCCTCGGGCGCCGCTGGCTGCGGCGCGCCCGGAATCGTTTTCAAAGGCTCCGCGCGCGAACCATCGAAAAGCGCCGGGTCCGTAAGAGACGTCGCCGGACCTTCCGGAGCGCTCGTTTGTCTCTTTGCGTAAGTGCCCGGTTTGGGCTCCTTGCCCGCAGCGAAATCCTCGATCAGCTGCTCAAGCGTCTCGATCGATATGTCTTCGTAATAATAGTCGTTGATCTGGATCATCGGCGCATTCACGCAGGCCCCGAGACACTCCACCTCGACCCATGAGAACGTCCCGCTGCGGGAAACCTGGCCCTTGGGGCCAATCTTCCGCTCGCAGAATGACTTCAGCTTGTCGGCGCCACGAAGCATGCACGGCGTCGTGCCGCAAACCTGGAAGTGATACTTCCCGACCGGCTCGAGATTGAACATCGTGTAGAACGTCGCGATCTCGTAGACGCGGATGTACGCCATGCCGAGCCGGTCGCCGACCGCGCGCAGCGCTGCTTCGGAAAGCCACCCGCCGTTCTGTTTTTGCACGACCCACAAAGCTGGAATGACCGCGGAGTTACGGCGTTCCAGGGGGTACTTCTTTTCCCACCAGGCGATCTGGCTTTCCGTCTCCTTCGTGAAGACGAAAGTGGCGTTGGGGTCGGGGTGATGGAAACGCCGATGGCTCAACGGTCGATCTCCCCGAACACGATATCAAGGGAACCCAGCACCGCCGATACGTCCGCGAGCATGTGTCCGCGGCACAAGTGATCCATGGCGTGGAGGTGAGCGTAGCCCGGCGCCTTGATCTTCAGCCGGTAGGGGCGGTTGCCGCCGTCCGTCACGAGATACACTCCGAATTCTCCTTTGGGCGCTTCCACACACGCATAGGCCTCTCCCGCCGGCACGTGGAAACCCTCGGTGTACAATTTGAAGTGATGGATCAGCGCTTCCATGGACGTCTTCATCTCGGCGCGGCGCGGCGGAGCGAACTTGGAGTGATCAGGCAGGACCGGACCAACCGGCATCTTGTCGATGCACTGCTTGATGATCTTGATCGATTCCCGCATTTCCTCGACGCGGCAGAGATAGCGGTCCCAGCAGTCGCCGTTCTTGCCGACCGGGATCCTGAAATCCAGCTCGGAGTAAACTTCATAAGGCTCCGCGCGGCGAAGGTCCCACGCCAGGCCCGAACCCCGGACCATGACGCCAGAAAAGCCCCACGCAAGCGCATCCGGCACTGACACCACACCGATATCGACATTGCGCTGCTTGAATATCCTGTTCTCGGTGACGAGTTGCTCGATGTCGTCCACAACCTTCAGGAACGGATCGCAGAACCGGTGGATGTCTTCCACAAGTTCCGGCGGCAGGTCCTGGTGAACTCCGCCCGGGCGGAAATAGGCCGCGTGCATGCGGCTGCCCGACGCACGCTCATAGAAGACCATCAATTTTTCGCGTTCCTCGAAGCCCCACAGCGGCGGCGTCAGCGCACCAACGTCGAGAGCCTGCGTCGTCACGTTGAGGAGGTGGGACAGAATGCGCCCGATCTCCGAGAAGATCACGCGTATGTACTTCGCACGCTCCGGCACCTCGATGCCCGCAAGTCTTTCGACCGCGAGGCAGTACGAGTGCTCCTGGTTCATCGGCGCGACGTAGTCGAGGCGGTCGAAGTAGGGCAGCGCCTGGAGGAACGTCTTGTACTCGATCAGCTTTTCAGTGCCGCGGTGCAGCAGGCCAATGTGGGGGTCGACACGGTCGACGATCTCTCCGTCGAGATCGAGAACCATGCGCAGAACGCCGTGCGCTGCAGGATGTTGAGGACCGAAGTTGATCGTGAACTTGCGGTCGTCGGCGAGAGCTTCTTCAGTAATCGGGGTGCTGTCGTCCGCCATGACTAGGACTTTGCCTCCCCGGATTTCTCGTCGCCGGGAATGACCGCCTGCATACCCTCCCATGGGGACAGGAAGTCGAAGTTGCGATACTCCTGCACCAGTTTCACAGGCTCGTAGACAACTCGCTTGGCCGCATCGTCGTAGCGAACCTCGACGTGGCCGGTGAGCGGAAAGTCCTTGCGCAACGGATAGCCCTCAAACCCGTAGTCCGTGAGGATGCGGCGAAGATCCGGATGTCCGGAAAACAGGATGCCGTACATGTCGAAGGCTTCGCGCTCATACCAGTTGGCGACCGGGAATACCTGCACGGCGCTCGGCACCGCTGTTTGTTCATCCGTGCGGATCTTGACCCGCAGCCTCTGGTTCAGCCGCATCGACAGAAGATGGTAGACCACCTCGAACCGCTCGGCCTCCATGGGGTAGTCGCAACCGCAGATATCCACGAGCGTTTCGAACCGGCACTGGCTGTCATCCCTCAGGAAAGACAGAAGCGTGGTGATTTCATCCCGCCTGGCGATCACGGTGAGCTCACCCAGCGACGCGTGCACCGAAACGATCCCCTTGGCCTGCAGGCCTTCGAGATGGCGCTTCAGTTCGGTTATCATTGCCAGACGTTCGGGTGTCATCGCTCGATGCCCCCTTCCCGCCTGATCTTCTTCTGAAGCTGCAACACGCCGTAAACCAGCGCTTCGGCAGTCGGCGGACACCCCGGCACGTAAATGTCGACGGGTACGATCCGGTCGCAGCCACGCACGACTGCGTACGAATAGTGATAGTAGCCGCCGCCATTGGCGCACGAGCCCATCGAAATGACGTAACGCGGCTCCGGCATCTGGTCGTAGACCTTGCGGAGCGCGGGAGCCATCTTGTTGGTCAGTGTACCGGCGACAATCATCACGTCCGACTGGCGCGGCGAAGCACGCGGAGCGAAGCCGAAACGCTCCAGGTCGTAACGCGGCATCGAGGCTTGCATCATCTCGACCGCGCAGCACGCCAAGCCAAATGTCATCCACATCAGCGAGCCCGTGCGCGCCCACGTGATGAGATCGTCGGCAGCCGCGACCAGAAACCCCTTGTCGGCGAGTTCATCCGAAAGACCGCTGAAGAACGGGTCGTCTGGCTTGATGAGGGCCCCGCCCTCAACACCGGATCGGCCGGCGGATCCGGCGGGAATGACGGGTTCAGCCATTATTCCCACTCCAGCGCGCCACGGCGCCACTCATAGATGAACCCGACCGTCAGGACGCCGAGAAACGCCATCATGGACCAGAAGGCTGCGACATCTCCTGCGGCGACGCGGAAGACCCACGGAAACAGGAACGCCACTTCAAGGTCGAAAATGATGAACAGGATCGAGACCAGATAGAACCGGACGTCGAACTTCATCCGGGCGTCGTCGAAGGCATTGAAGCCGCACTCGTAGGCCGACAACTTCTCCGGGTCGGGCTTCTTGGGCGCCATAACCGTTGAGGCGAGCAGAAACGCCACGCTGAGCGCGGCCGCGATCACTAGAAAGATCACGATGGGAAGGTAGTTCACGACCAGCGCCTGAACGTCCGCCATCATAAAGCCTCTTTACCTTTCGCGGCACGGCCTATGACGCTTTGACCGGACAGGCAAGAGAGCCTTGTTACCGATGCGTCAAAGTTTCGCCGATCGCCCGGGGGTCGGCCAATTTTGGGCCGGCGGAAGCGGTTCCTGCGAGGGATTTCTGCCAATTCAGACGATCGTCTGGATCCGGTCCCTCACCCACTGTGAGAGCGCCCATTTCGTTCCCCGAACCGGGGGCCGTCCCGCGTGTAGCGTTGACGGGTCAGGAGCGCGGCCGTGTGTCACGTTGGCGAACAACAGGGCATCTCCCGTATTTCCGCGGAAACGGTAGCCAATTTTTGGAAAGTCCGTTTCCCCGCCTTCATAGTCATCATTCAGGTAGGTCAGGCAGGTCGCGACCCGTTGGCCCATAAGCTCCAGCTGGCTTTTGAAAGCGGGAATGGCGGGGTTTATGAAGTCAAAGTGGGCGCGATACTCCTGCCCGGGTTCATAGCTAAGCAGGAACGGAGCTTCCTGCTGATGCACCATCAGTCCGGTCGCACGCGCCAGGCGCTCTTGCGTCAGGACGACAACAAGGTCGGTATCCAACACGCCGAAGGGTGCTGCCAGCCCGGTTCTGATGGGGTCAGGAACCCATTGGCCGGTGCCAAAGTCGAATACTGTCGCCCGGCTCAAACGTTGCCGCCCCCGAGTGATTATCCATCGGCAAGCGGCAGGTGACGCCAGGCCGCGCATCACCATGATCGCTGGCGCCGAGGAAACCGTTTCGACTGCCGGAGCCGAGAGAAGGCTTTCCAAGTCGATGTCCTGGCGAACCTTGCGCCAGAATTTCTCCCCGCCCTGATTGCCCGCCAGATCGCGCCGTCCAGACAGGATCGCCAGTTGGCGTTGGGCCGGGACGAACGACAGCCCGGCTGCCTGGGCGAGAAGATCGAGCGCGTCCGGCCAGCTGGATTCGCAAGCGATACCCTTGGCGGCAATCACGGCCAGTCTGACCGCTGCCTCGCCGCTGCCCTGACCGACTGCCTCTGCATAAAGACGAGTCGCGGTTTCGGGGTTGGGAGCGCCGCCCACCCTGCCCACCAGGAGGTCGTCCGCGATGCGGATCTTCTCAACGGCAGCCGCTAGCGACGGAGAAGGATGTGGCATGGAAGACTTGCCAGTCCACTGGCAAAAATCGCAGCCGGGGCCATGGAACCAAGCCGTCCCGGCGTCGAATCGGCCGTCCGAAACCAATGGCGCGAGTGACGGGGCTCGAACCCGCGACCTCCGGCGTGACAGGCCGGCACTCTAACCAACTGAGCTACACCCGCACATTGGAGGAGTGGGTTTAGGCGCCCGGCATCCGCCGGTCAAGCGCGATGATAGGCTGCCTCCAGCTGCCGTCGTGTCGCATCCCGGTGCGCGTTTTCCGTAACGCTGACAGGCCGGTCCCCGAGCTGCTGATGCAGAACATAGGCGCCGTCGAGGGGCTGAAAGCCGAGTTCGGTGAGGGTTTCGACGGCGCCCTGGGTGGCGTTGGCCACCCTCGCCTGCAGGTCCAGAGAGAGGTTAAGGCCCACCCGGAGGCTCGCCGACACGTCTTCGCCGCTTGCCGACTTGCCGCTTGCTTCGACCGCCACCTTTCCACCCTCACACGTAACCGGTCCACGCAGCTCCGGACCAACCCAGCCATGACCCAGATCCGCCTTGGCGAGCGCGTCGGTCCAGACCTCGCCCGAGGCCGCGCTGCAGGCGCCTTTCTGGAGCACGATCTGCGAAACCGAGAGGCGAAACTTTCCGTCCGTCCCCCTCAGTCGAGCGGGCAGGATGGGAACGGTCGAGGCGTCGCCCTGCACGAGGATACCAGCAAGCGTCGTCTTGCCGCCGATGAGGGAGTAGGAAACTCCGGCCTCTCCACTGAGCCCTTTACTCGCGAACGCCGCGTGGCCAGCAGCGTTCCCGGTGAATATCTGGCCGGCGTCCACTTTAATGGACACATCCCCCAGGTCCTGGCCATTCACCACGACACCCGAAAGCTTTCCGTTCCAGACAGTCCCGGATGCGCTCTCGTACTGAATCCAGGGGAGCCGCTTCTGGACGGCGCCTGCAACGGCCGACATCGGCAGCATCGCAGCGGCGATCGATCCGCCAACCAACAAGAGAAGAAGCGCAAACACGATCCATTTCATCGAGACTTACTTCCGCGCCCCCGACTCATGCCTGACCGCCACCCGCCGTTCCCCAGCAGGACTTATAATGCAACCTGCCTGCCCCGACAGCCTTCGACCTCACCAGCAATGTGAAAAGGGCCGGCGGTCTTGCGATCGCCGGCCCAGTGCACAGGAACAGATGCTGGAGAAGACCATCGAGGGACATCAAGGCGCCCCTCCAGCACGCCACCTTCCTATGCCAGTGAGTCTGAACACCGATTGAGGCAGATGTTGTCCAGAATTCAGAAACCTCGCCATGCCGGAAGTCGCTGAATTTGAGCCGTATTTCGGACGGAATCAGATTGCAGGCGGCTAGCCGGTCAGGCCTCGGGAGCCGCCGCCACAGCGCCCGCATCGACCAGCGAACGCACCCTTTCAGACGCAATCCCCCAGGCCAGCATGCCAGAAACAGAATGTTCCCCGGCGGCAGCGGGGGGGCCCTGAATCCCTTCGACAGTCCGGGAGAAGCGCGGCGCCGGTGCAGGCTGCGTGGCGCCGAACGCCTCCACAAAGGTCTTCCGCGCCGCATTGTGCGGGTGAGCCGGAGCTTCACCCATATCGAGTATTGGGGCGACGCAGGCGTCGGTTCCCTCGAATATCGACATCCACTCGTCCCGCGCCTTCGCACGGACTGCCGTCGCGATTCGATCCGAATAGCCGGGCCAGGCCTCGCGATTCATCCGGGCCGGAAATTCGGCGTCGGACAGCCCCAGTCCCCTGAGCAGCTCCGCATGGAATTGCGGTTCGATCGCCCCGATAGCCAGCCACTTGCCGTCGGCGCATTCATATGCGTCGTAGAAATGGGCGGCGCCGTCCAGCAGGTTGTCCTCGCGGGTGTCGGTCCAGATTCCGGCGGCGCGCATACCGTAAAACATGCTCATCAACGAGGCGGCGCCATCGGTCATGGCGCAATCAATCACCTGGCCCTTGCCGGTCCGCTGTGACTCCCACAGGGCGGCGCAGAGGCCGAAAGCCAGATAGAGAGCGCCGCCGCCATAGTCTCCGACCAGATTAAGCGGGGGCGCGGGAGGTTGGCCGCGACGCCCCATCGAATGAAGGGCGCCGGTCAGGGCGATATAGTTGATGTCGTGCCCCGCCATCGACGACCACGGGCCTGTCTGCCCCCATCCGGTCATGCGGCCATAGACGAGCCTGGGGTTGCGCGCCTGGGCGACATCCGGCCCCAGCCCAAGGCGTTCCATCACGCCCGGACGGAAACCTTCTATCAGCGCATCAGCCTTTTCGATCAGAAGCAGGGCCGCCTCGACGCCTTCCGGATGCTTCAGATCAATCGCCACGGAGCGCTTGCCGCGCCCCATCAGATCCCTCGGCGTGCGGCCTACCGACTCCTTGCGATCGATGCGGATAACGTCTGCGCCAAGATCAGCCAGCAACATCCCGCAAAACGGCGCCGGACCGATGCCGGCAAATTCGATCACCTTGAGTCCGACCAGGGGTCCGGATGGCATGTGGGCTCCTACATCGACTGTCCGTCATCCACGAGCAAATCCGTACCCGTGACGAATTTCGAGTCGTCGGAACAGAGAAACAGGATCGCCTCATCGAGGCTTTCCGCATCCATGATCCGCCGGCGCGGCGTCTTTTGCAGTGTCTTCGCTCCGCCTTCGCTGTTCAACCAGTCTTCCGTGAGTTCCGTGGCGACATATCCCGGCGACAGGGCATTCACATTGACGCCGTACCTCGCCCATTCGCGGGCGAGCGACCGGGTGAGGTGTGCGCAAGCGGCCTTTGAGGCGCAGTAGGCCGCGACATTGGGAATGACGTGCCGGGCCGCCATGCTTGCGATGTTGACGATCCGACCTCGCGATGAGACTTCCGGCCCGGCCTTGATCAGCCGGCGCGCCGCTTCGCGCGCGACCATCCAGACGGACGTGACGTTGAGATCCATAATCCGCCGGAACTCGTCGACGCTCTGAGTGACGGCGTTGTCGCTGTGCGTCATGCCGGCGTTGTTGACCACGGTGTCGACCAGCCCGAACTCGCGCTCGGCGACATTGAAGGCGTCAATCACGCTGTCTTCGCGCGTGACATCGCACTCGACCGCAATCGCCCGTCCGCCCGCCTCCGCAATTTCCTTCACGAGATCGTCGAGCCTGTCCTTGCGGCGCGCAGCGGCGACAATGGCGGCGCCCTCCCTGGCCATGACAACGGCGAAACGGCGCCCCAGGCCGCTCGATGCGCCCGTGACCAGTGCGATACGTCCTGCAAGTCTGCCCGCCATACTATCCTCCGATTGCCTGCGCTCTTGGCGTAATCGCCATCATGTCTTTCAACAGTGCCCGCACAGCGTGAAGCCGCGCCGGCGCATCCGGCCAGGCGCCGCTGGCGACGAGCTTGTGATCCGGCCGCATTTTCAGCGTGCGGGAACGCTGGGCGACATATTCGACCAGCTTGCCAACATCGAGCGGCGCATCCGGCCGGAACGCTAACAGCGCGCCCTTGGGACCGGCCGACACCTTCGCGACGCCTAGCTGCTTGCATAGAATTTTGACGGCGGTGATTTCCAGCAGCTGCTTTGTCTCGTCCGGAAGCGGACCGAAGCGGTCAATCAGTTCGGCGGCAAAGGATTCCCGTTCCTCATCCGAAATCAGATCGGCGAGCCGCCGGTAAAGGGATAGTCGCGTGGACAGGTCCTCGACGTAGGATTCCGGAATCAGGACCGCGGCGCCGATATCTATCTGCGGGGACCAATCGTCCGCGACCTCGTGCTCGCGCCCCTCGCCGGAACGAAGCGCCTTTACCGCATCTTCCAGCATCTGCTGGTAGAGTTCCACGCCCACCTCGCGGATGTGGCCGGATTGTTCCTCGCCGAGCAGGTTTCCGCCGCCTCGCATGTCGAGGTCGTGGCTGGCGAGCATGAAACCAGACCCAAGGCTATCGAGCGACTGCAGGACCTTCAGGCGTTTTTCGGCGCCCTCGGTCAGCTGCTCGTCGTCCACAGTCGTCAGGTAGGCGTAGGCCCGGAGCTTGGCCCGGCCCACCCTGCCTCGCAGCTGGTAGAGCTGGGCGAGGCCAAACATGTCGGCGCGGTGGATCACCAGCGTGTTGGCGCGCGGAATGTCCAATCCGGATTCGACGATCGTTGTGGCCAGCAGCACATCGCCCTTGCCGTCGTAAAACGCCGTCATGGTGTTTTCGAGTTCGGTGGGCGTCATCTGGCCATGGGCGGTAAGAAACGACACTTCCGGCACCTGCTCCCGCAGGAATCGCTCAAGGAAGGGCAAGTCCGCCACGCGCGGCGCAACGAAGTAGGCCTGGCCGCCGCGATAGCGCTCGCGCAGCAAGGCTTCGCGGATGGTGACGGGATCGAACTCGACGACATAGGTGCGCACGGCCAGACGGTCGATCGGCGGCGTGGCTATGATCGACAGGTCGCGGATGCCGGTCAGCGCCATCTGCAGGGTTCGCGGAATGGGCGTTGCGGACAATGTCAGCACATGAACGTCGGCCTTCAGCTCCTTGAGCCGCTCCTTGTGCTTCACTCCAAATCGCTGCTCCTCATCGACCACGATCATGCCGAGGCGCTTGAAGTTGATCGTCTTGGCGAGCAGAGCGTGCGTGCCGATGACCACATCGCACTCTCCAGAGGCAATCTCGTCCCGCGTCTGTGCAGCTTCCTTGGCGCTCACAAAGCGCGACAATTGCCGGACCTTGATCGGCCAGCCCGCGAAACGATCCGAAAACGTGCCGAAATGCTGCCGGGAGAGCAGCGTGGTGGGCGCGATCAGCGCGACCTGAAGGCCCGACATGGCGACCAGGAACGCCGCCCGCAGGGCCACCTCGGTCTTGCCGAACCCGACATCGCCGCAGATCAGCCGGTCCATCGGCTTGCCGGACGTGAGATCCCGAACCACGTCCTCAATGGCGGAAAGCTGGTCGTCCGTTTCCTCGTACGGGAAGCGGGCGCAGAATTCCCGGAATACACCGTCAGCGCCATCGGTCTTCGGCGCCCGTTTCATTTCGCGTTCGGCGGCCAGGCGGATCAGGTCCTCCGCCATGTCCATGATCTTCTTCTTCGCGCGGGCCTTGCGCGCCTGCCATCCGCCACCGCCGAGGCGGTCGAGAGCCCCCTCGCCGCTTTCAGAGCCATAGCGGCTGATCAGCTCGACGTTTTCGACTGGAAGGAGAATCTTGTCGCCGCCGGCATAGACCAGTTCGAGACAGTCGTGCGGCGCCTGGTTCACCTCGACGGTCTTGAGGCCGTCATAACGCCCCACACCGTGGTCGACGTGGACGATCAGATCGCCGGCTGCCAGCGCGGCCGCTTCCGCTATGACTGCCGCCGAACTCCTGCGCCGCCGAGGCCGGGCAAGCTTGTCGCCCAGGATGTCCTGTTCCGAAATCAGGACGACGTCGTCGTCCTCGAAGCCAGCCTCGACGGGGATTTCCGAAACCGACACATCTGCCTTGTTGGCTTCTGTCCAGTCGCGTATGATGCGAACGCGCGGGATGCCGTGATCTTCAAGAAAGCCCACGAGGCGGCTGGCTGAGCCCGTACTCCAGGCGGCAATGACGACCTTCTTGCCGGCCGCCTGTCTCTCCCGGACATACCGGACGACCGAGTCAAAAAGGTTTACCGCCGGATCGATGCGCTCGGCCACGAACTGCCGTCCGGGCTTAGCGCGACCCAGCAGCTCTGCACCTTTCCCGGGCGCATCCTGCGAACTGAACTGGACGCCGGGGCGCGCCGCCAGCGAAGCCTTCAACTCGCCGAGTTCGAGATAAAGCTGGTCCGGCGGCAGAACATGGGCCGGCGTCCCCGTACCCTTGGCCGCAACTTTGCGGGCCTCGAAATAGTCGTGCGCCTGATCGATGCGCTCGGCCGCATGGTCGATCGCCGGTTGATCGAGTCCGACCAGGGCGGACGGACCAAGATAGTCGAACAGCGTTTCCAGGCGGTCGTAAAAGAGCGGCAGCCATTGCTCGACGCCCTGACGGCGGATGCGGTCGCGGGCCGCCTCGTAGGTTGGATCGCCGCCGGGCGACCCAAATGCTTCAAGAAATTTGCTGCGAAGGATCGACAACGCACCATCGGAAAAGTCGATCTCGCTCACGGGCGCGAGCACGATCTCCTTGATGTCGACCGTGGAGCGCTGGGTTTCCGGATCAAAGTGGCGGGCGACATCCAGCTGGTCGCCGAAGAAGTCGAGGCGCACGGGCTCGATCGACCCGGCGGGAAAGATATCGACGATACCACCGCGCACCGAATATTCGCCCGGCTCGCGGACGGTGGAGGCGCGGGCATAGCCATTGATCTGCAAATAGGCGCTGATGCGGTCCATTGGCGTGCTGTCACCGACACGCGCCACAAAGGAGGCCTGGGCCATATGGGATCGCGGCGGCACGCGCTGGATGGCCGCTGATGCCGTTGTCACGACCAGCAACGGATGCTTGCCGACGCCGGCAATGCGCGCGAGCGCGGCGCAGCGCTGGGCGGCCACGGCCGGAGACGGACTCACCCGGTCATAGGGCAGACAGTCCCAGGCCGGCAGGTTGACGACGCCAAGGTCCGGCCGGAAAAACCGCGCCGCCGAAGCCGCCATCAGGGCATGGCGCTCGTCGCGCGCCAGGTACATGGACGCGCCGGGGCGCCGCGCCGCCGCTTCCGCCAGCAACCGGACGTCGGCGATGAACGGCGTCTCCCACGCCTGAACCGGGTGGGTCAGGCTGGCGATGTGATCCCAAACGCGCATGTTTACGAAGTGGTCCGTCTTTGGTTAGGCGCCACATACCGGAAGGACAACAGCAGGTCGAGCACGCGAGACCGCGCTTCACCGGGCGGCTGCGACTGGCCGAGAATCCAGCCGTAGACCTGCTGGTCCGGTATATCGAGAATGCGCTCGAACTCTTCAAGCGCCTCATCGTCGAAGCCGTCGAGATGGGCCGCGACAAATGCCTCCATGAACAGATCCATCTCGCGCATTCCGCGATGACTGGCCCTGAAAGCGAGCTTGCGGCGACGTGCGTCTGACAGGGTCTGCTCCCAATGCATGGCGCCGCCCGTAGCCAGACTCTGGCTGGGCGGCTAGGTTTCGCGCGGCATGCGCGATCCGGTCCTCTATCCCTTTTACGCTAACATTTCGACCCTGCCCGGCGTCGGACCCAAAGTGCTGCCCGTGCTGGCCCGCCTGATAGGCGGCGAAACGCTTCTCGATCTGGTTTATCACCTGCCGACAAGCTGGATCGACCGCCGGAACCGGGCGAGTTTCGCGGATGCCCAGATCGGTGAAGTGGCCACCGTCACCGGCATCGTCGACCAGTTGACCCACTCTCACGCCAAGCTTCCGGCGCGCGTGAGGCTGCGTGACGATACCGGCTTTCTGACGCTGGTCTATTTTCACGCCAACAAACAATGGCTTGAGCGAACCTTCCGGATCGGCGAGTCCGTGGTCGCCTCAGGGCTTGTCGACGACTTCCGCGGTGGGCGGCAGATCACCCATCCGGACCACGTGATCAGTGCAGACAAGGACGAAGCGCTGCCCGAGGTCGAGCCAGTCTACCCGATGACCGCCAACCTGACAGGCAAGGCCCTCCGCAAGTTCATGCGCGCCGCGCTGGAGAAGCTGCCCGAGCTTGGCGAATGGATTGATCCGCACCTGCTGGAGACGCGCGGCTGGCCCGGTTACCGGCAGGCGCTGGATGCGCTGCACCGCCCGACCGCCTACGACCCGAACGCCTTCCATCTCGCGAGAGAGCGCCTCGCCTATGACGAAGCCATGGCGCGTGAGATCGCGATGGGACAGGCGCGACTGGCGCGTGACCGCCGGGCTTCGCCGATCATTCCCAAGGCAATCAATGTCGAGCGGACGATCATAGACAGCCTGCCCTTCAAACCGACGCGGGGCCAGATGGCGGCCTTCGCCGACGTAAGCGCCGATCTGGCTAGAGTCATCCCAATGAGGCGCATGATTCAGGGCGACGTTGGATCGGGCAAAACGCTGATCGCCGCGCTGGCGGCCGCGCAGGTGGCGGCGGCGGGCAAGATCACGGCTGTCATGTCGCCAACGGACGTTCTGGCCCGCCAGCAGGCCGAAGCCTTCGGCCGGTTCCTGTCGCCGGCCGGAATGCGTGTCGCCGCCCTGACCGGCAAGGACAGACAAGCCGACCGCAAGGCAACCATCGACGCGCTTGGCGCCGGCGAGGTCGCAGTCGTTTCCGGCA
Organism: Alphaproteobacteria bacterium; assembly: GCA_016125405.1. Lineage (GTDB taxonomy): Bacteria > Pseudomonadota > Alphaproteobacteria > Caulobacterales > Hyphomonadaceae > UBA7672. The sequence goes on from WGLW01000008.1 coordinate 252,148, forward strand.
CACAGGCGCTCTATCAGTCCGACGTCGATCTGCCGGACCTGGGCCTGATCGTGATCGACGAACAGCACCGCTTCGGCGTGGCCGACCGGCTTCGACTGACGGCCAAGGGGCAAAGCCCGCACATGCTGGTGATGAGCGCAACGCCGATCCCGCGCACGCTGGCCCTCGCCTTCTATGGCGATCTGGACGTGTCCATCGTCGCCGAAAAGCCTGCCGGACGGCAGGAGATAACGACCGCCGCCATTCCCGACACGCGGACGGAAGAGGTTATGGACGCCGTGTCGCGCGCAATCGAGCGCGGCGAACGAGCTTTCTGGATCTGCCCCGCCGTTGACAGCGAGGACGCCGGAGACGCCTCGGCGGAAGCCCGGCGCGAAATCCTGGCGGACGCCCTGAAGCAACCGGTTGGCATCATTCATGGCCGGATGTCGCCGGCGGACAGGGATGCAGCACTGGAAGCGTTCCGCTCCGGAGACGTTCGCATCCTGGTCGCAACCACGGTGATCGAGGTCGGCGTGGACGTGCCGGAAGCGACGATCATCGTCATCGAGCGGGCGGACAAGTTTGGCCTCGCCCAGTTGCACCAGTTGCGTGGCCGCGTCGGGCGGGGCGACAAACCGTCCAGCTGCCTGCTGCTCTACCGCGCGCCGCTGACGGACGCCGGCAAGGAGCGATTGGATATTTTGCGCCGGACGAATGACGGCTTCGAGATCGCCGAGGCGGATTTCCGCCTGCGCGGCGCCGGCGACCTTCTGGGCCTGAAACAGTCCGGCGTTCCGGAATTCCGGGCGCTCGACATTGGCGAGCACGCGGACCTGATCGAGATTGCGCGCACGGACGCGAAGGCCATCCTGGCAAGCGACGCCGGACTCATAACGCCTCGCGGCGTGGCGGCGCGACAGGTGCGCGACCTTCTGGCGCCGCGGATCGCCTCGATGCTTTCGGAAGATCAAACGTAACCGTCAGATGGCGGGATCCTGGGGGGTGTCCATCGCTTTCGGAGACGGGCGACGGGCAGTTCCATTCGTGGGAACGAATTGTTCGGGCGTCAGGATGCCAAACGATATGACAAGCTTGAGCGCCTGATCGATCGACATGTCGAGCGGGATGATGTCCGACGCCTTCACATAGACCAGCACGCCCGTCGCCGGATTCGGCACATGCGGCACCAGAACCGCCACCGGACTCGGGATCTTCTGTTCTATGGCGCTGCCCGGGGCCCGGTTCGTAACGAACCCGACGGCCCATGCCTCGGGATGCGGAAAGGGAACGAGCACCGCCTCCTTGAAGGATGAGGCGTCGTTCTTCGCGAACGTCTCGAAGACCTGCTTCAGCGCAAAATAGATTGGGCTGATAAGCGGAACGCGATTGAGGATCCGCTCACCCAGCCGGAGGAGCGTCCGGCCGAGGAAGTTGGTTGCGAAGGCCCCGACCAGCGTGACCGTGACCACCGCAACGACGATCCCCATCCCCGGCAGGGCGAATTTCAGGTAGGTTTCCGGGTTCCAGGGTCGCGGGATCAGTGGCTTGATGCTGTGATCGACGAAGCTGACGAAGCTCCAGATCAGCCAGATCGTGATGCCGATCGGCGCCGCCACGACGACGCCGGCGAAGAAAGAATTGCGGAGCCACGCCAGGGCATGACGCCTCGACGCCCTCAACGTGTCCCGCGCCCCGTTTTGCATAGCCATAGGCTGGCCCCTGTCGGCTCCCGGCGATTCTTTTCGCACGGTCAGACGATAGGATAGACCGAAATCCAGTGCCGGAGACAAACACCCCTTGGCCCCTGCGACCATGGACCTCGTCTGCGGATACCGCTAACGATCCGGCAATCACGGAAGAATTGGCGCTGAATGTCCAAGGTCTTGAAAATTGGCAGGGCGCACGTGATGGCCGCGGTTGGCGTGGTCATCGGGTTGCTGGTGCTGGTCCTGGCCTTTCAGGACGTCTGGTTCCGGATGGCGATCCGCCCGCCGGGCCAGTTTGTGACGTCCCACACGCCGCCAGCCCCGGATTATTCCAAGCGAACGTCCTGGGCCCTTTTTCCGGCGACGCAGCCGCCCGGAGCGTGGGAAACGCCTTGGGGCGTCGATGTGTTCTTCATACACTCGGTGTCGGCCTATGACGGCGACGCCTGGAACGAAGCGATCGATAATCCTGACTCCAGAAAGCGGCTGGACAACCACATCCTGCCCAACGAGGCGGCGCCTTTTCTGAAGGCCGGGCCGGTTTATGCCCCGCGGTACAGGCAGGCCGCGCTGGAGGCGGAGCTGCAGGTCGGCGCGGACTCAGATGGCGCATTCGAGATCGCCTATGACGACGTGCTTTCAGCGTTTGATGCCTACCTCAAGGACGACAATCGCGGCCGCGGCATCCTTCTGGTTGGCGTCGGTCAGGGCGGTCTCTATGCGACGCGCCTGTTGAAAGACCGGTTCCAGTCCGAGGACCTGAAGATGCGTCTCGCGGCTGCCTATATCATCGACGCCGCCTTGCCGGCGGAGATGATCGGCCGGGGCATTTCCCAGCCTGTCTGCCAGACGCATGACCAGATACATTGCGTCGTCGCCTGGAAGGCCGTGATTGCCGACGACGCCTCGGCGCGGCGCCGATTCCTCACCAAATCCCCTGTCTGGACCGCTGACGACAAGATCGCGACCTCGCGGAACCGGCCGCTCGTATGCGTCAATCCGCTGACCTGGACGACCGGCAGCACGCTGGCGCCGCGCGCGGCTCATCGCGGAGGCGCCAAGGCGATGGGGCCGGCCGATCTCGATCCGGCGATCATTCCAAATGCGCTGACCGCGCGTTGCGCCGGCGGCGCGCTCAATATTGACCGCCCATCCTCGCCCGCCCTGCAGCCGTCGTCAGGTTGGGGCGCGGCCTACAAAACGCCCGAGTACAATCCGTTCTATGCGGATATCGCGTTCAATGCGTCCGAACGCGCCCGGGTCGCCAGCGCCTGGCTGGACCAGCACGGGCCCAAGCCGGCCCTGCCGCTGCCGCCCGCCCAGGTTCTCGACGATGCGCCGATCCACCGTCCGGACGGCGTTTCAGACCCGCTCGGCGGCAACTGACGCCCTAGGCGTCCGCAGCCACTTTCATGGAAACGATCTTGCCTGGTTTCCTGGGCGGCTCGCCACGCGGCAGGGCGTCGATATGCTCCATGCCCTCCGTAACCCGACCCCAGGCGGTGTACTGTTTGTCCAGAAAGGACGCGTCGTCGAAGACGATGAAAAACTGGCTGTCGGCGGAATCCGGGTTCTGGGCGCGCGCCATAGAGCAGACGCCGCGCTGATGGCTGACGTCGTTGAACTCGGCCTTCAGCTTCTTGCCAGAACCGCCCATGCCCGACCCTTCGGGACACCCGCCCTGCGCCATGAAGCCTTCGATCACGCGATGGAACGTCAGGCCGTCATAAAATCCTTCACGCGCGAGTTCCTTGATCCGCGCAACATGCTTGGGCGCCTTGTCGACCAGAAGCTCGATCGTGACCGGACCGTCCTCTGTGGTCAGGATCAGGGTGTTTTCCTTGTCATTACTCACTTGGGGGCCTTTCCACGATGACCTGAACGGGGGGTAGATTGCACGCGTCCTCCGGCGATCCGGCCTTCGCGGCCGCCAGCTGCTCGGCGAACATGGGGCCGTCGGTGCGCTGAACATAGATCGCGGTCGGCTTGTCGAACGCCTTTATGTCGGAAACGATCTGGGCCTTGCCAAGCTTGTCGGCCTCGCTGGGCGGGAGGCGGCCGTCATTGCCATTGTCCTCCGAGCCCGCCTTGATCGACCGGATCACATCGAGACCCGTCAGCGCCCGGCCCCAGATCGTATAGGTCTTGTCCAGCGCCGGGTGCGACTGCCGCATCAGGAAGAATTGCGTGTTCGCGGAGTCCGGATCGTTCGTGCGCGCCATCGAGGCGATGCCCGGACAATGGATCGCCCAGGTCTCCACCTTGTGATCGGCCATCAGATCGGCCGCCTCATCCGGTTGGCCGTGCACGATGAATCCCTGATAGTAGCCGACGTTGTCGCCTTCGGGCGTCTTGCCGAACCATTGCACGGGCTGCGTCTTGGGATCCCGCCGGAAGGTGAATTCCGCCTTCAGCGTCGGGTATGGCGTCGAAAGCATGTAAACGGCGGCAACTTCTCCGCCCTGCGCCATGAAGTCATCGATCACACGATGGAACGGCAGGAGATCGTAGTGCCCGGCGCGGGTGATCTTCTTGATCTGGGCGACGTGGTGGGGCGCAAAGTCCGGGCGCATTTCGATCAGGACGTTCTGGCGATTGATCGTGAACTGCACGACATTGTCGAGGTCCACCTTGCGCCAGTTGGCCGGATCGTCGGCGGGTCCCGCCATGGCCGGCGCGGCCGTAGCAGCGAGGGCCAATGCGGCAAGCGCGCCGCGAACAACAGTAGATAGTCTGGTCATCTTTTCACTTGCCCGACTGGTATTTCGCAACGAGGCGCCGGTTGACGTCCTCGGGGACGAAAAGATCGGCCCTGCCGCCGAGCCGCGCAATCTCTTTTACCAGTCGCGAGGAAACGGCCTGATGCACGGGATCGGCCATCAGGAAGACGGTTTCGATGTCGTCGTTCATTTTCTGGTTCATCGCGACCATCTGGAACTCGTATTCGAAATCCGAGACCGCGCGCAACCCGCGAACGATGATGCCGGCGCCGCACTCTTCCGCGAAATGCATCAGCAGGTTTTCGAATGGCTTGGCTTCGATCTCGACGCCGTTGGCGAATTGCCGCGTCTCGCGCAGCACCATATCGACACGCTCCTCGAGCGAAAACAGCGGACCCTTGTCGCGATTGACGGCGACCCCGATGATCAGCTTGTCGACCAGCTTGACGGCGCGACTGATGATATCGATGTGGCCGTTGGTGATAGGATCGAAGGTTCCGGGATAAAGACCGATCCGGGTCACGCCTTTTCCTCCCGACGCCTTTGACGGCCCAACTCCACGCGCAGGGCGCGGCTCACCCGCCGCCCGCCTCTCCGGCCGTCTCGTCACCGCTCTGGTCCTCCAGCCTCTCGACCGAAACGACACGCTCGCCGGCCGCCACACGCAGGACGCGAACGCCCTGGGTCGCCCTGCCCGCGATGCGGATCTGATCGACGGCGCAGCGTATCAACTGACCCGCGTCCGTGACCAGCATGATTTCGTCCGCGTCCGATACCGGAAAGGAAGCGGCAAGACGACCGCCCTTGCCCAGCTTGTGGGCGATCAGGCCTTTGCCGCCGCGCCCGGTAATCCGGTAGTCGAATGCAGAGGCGCGCTTGCCCATGCCGTCCTGCGTCAGCGTCAGGATGAACTGTTCGGCGGCCGCCAGTTCCTCGATACGCGACGCGGTGAGCGTCACTTCGCCGTTCGAGGCTGTCGAAGCGCCCTGCGCGGCGTCGCCGGCGGCGCCTTCCTCGGCCTCGTCTTCCACCTCATCAACTGCGTCTTCCGCCTCTTCTTCGCCCTCGGCGCGACGAAGCGCGTTGGCGTGCCGGAGATAGGCGCGCGTTTCGGCTGGCGTCGCCTCGACGTGGTGCAGGATGCTCATCGCGATGAGCTCGTCTCCGGCGCCGAGGCGGATGCCGCGAACGCCTGTGGAGGTGCGTCCGGTGAACACGCGAACCTGCTCCACCGGGAAGCGAATGCACTGGCCGAGCGCCGTGGTCATCAGCACGTCGTCTTCGGCCGAGCAGATCTGAACGCCGACAATGGCGTCGCCCTCGTCCTCCAGCTTCATGGCGATCTTGCCGGCCCGGTTCACCGAGACGAAATCCGCCAGCATGTTGCGCCGGACGCCGCCCGAACGGGTGGCGAAAAGGATATTGAGTTTTCCCTGCTCTTCCTCGGAATCCGGAAGCGGCATGACCGAGGTGATCCGCTCGCCCGCCTGCAGCGGCAGGATGTTGACCAGCGCTTTGCCGCGCGAATTGGGCGCGCCCAGCGGAAGACGCCAGACCTTCTGCTTGTAGACCATGCCGGTGGAGGAGAAGAACAGGATCTCCGTGTGGGTGTCGGCCGCAAAGAGACGGATGACGAAATCCTCGTCCTTCGTGTCCATCGCGCCGCGACCCTTGCCGCCACGGTTCTGGGTCCGATAGGCGGAAAGCGCCGTGCGTTTCACGTAGCCGCCATGGGTGACCATGACGACCATGTCCTCGCGCTCGATGAAGGCCTCGTCCTCGAGATCGAGATCGGCCTCCACGAACTCGGAGCGGCGCGGAACTGCGAATTTGTCGCGAACCGCCGATAGCTCGTCCTTGATAATCTGCAGCACGCGGCCGCGCGACCTGAGGATATCGAGATACTCCTGGATGGCGTCCGACAGGCCCTTCGCCTCATTGCCGATCTCGTCGCGGCCGAGGCCGGTGAGGCGCTGGAGACGCAGATCGAGGATGGCTTGCGCCTGCTCGTCCGACAGGCGGATCTCGCCCTTTTCGTCCATATGCGTACGGCGATCGGCGATGAGGCCAATCAGCGGCCCCATATCCTGCGCCGGCCAGGACCGCGACAACAAGGCCACACGCGCCGCCGGCGGGTCTGGCGAGAAGCGGATGATGCGGATGATTTCGTCGATATTGGCGACCGCGAGCGCAAGGCCGACCAGCACGTGAGCGCGGTCGCGCGCCTTGTTGAGCTCAAACTTGGTGCGCCGCGCGACAACCTCTTCGCGGAACTGGAGGAAGGCCTGAAGCATCAGGCGAAGATTCATCAGCTCCGGGCGGCCGCCGTTGAGCGCCAGCATGTTGACGCCGAACGACGTCTGCATCGGCGTGAAGCGGAAGAGCTGGTTGAGGACGATGTCGGCAGAGGCGTCGCGCTTGACCTCGACAACAACGCGGATGCCGTTGCGATCGCTTTCGTCGCGCAGGTCCGAAATGCCCTCGATCCGCTTGTCGCGCACCAGTTCGGCGATCTTCTCGACCATGGTCGACTTGTTGACCTGGTAGGGAATTTCCGTGGCGATGATCGCCTCGCGGCCGCCCTTGGTTTCCTCGATGTGCGTGCGGGCGCGCATGATGACCGAGCCGCGCCCGGTGATGAGGCCATTGCGCGAACCGGCGCGGCCGATGATGAGGCCGCCGGTCGGGAAGTCGGGACCCGGCACGATGTCGAGCAGCGCCATGTCGTCGATCGCCGGGTTGTCGATCAGCGCGATGGCGGCGTCGATGATCTCGCCGAGATTGTGCGGCGGAATGTTGGTCGCCATGCCGACTGCGATGCCGCCCGCGCCGTTGACCAGCAGGTTGGGAAAGCGGGCGGGCAAGACCGACGGCTCGCGGCGCGATCCGTCGTAGTTGGGTTCGAAGTTGACGGTGTCCTTGTCGATGTCGTCGAGCAGGTTGTCGGTGACACGCGCCATCCGGCTTTCGGTGTAGCGCATGGCGGCCGGCGGATCGCCGTCGATGGAGCCGAAATTGCCCTGCCCCTCGATCAGCGGAACGCTCATCGCAAACGTCTGCGCCATGCGAACGAGGGCGTCGTAGATCGACTGGTCGCCGTGGGGGTGATAGCGGCCGATGACGTCGCCGACGATGTTGGCTGATTTCCGGAATGGCTTGTCGTGCGTATAGCCGCCTTCGTGGGCGGCGTAGAGAATGCGGCGGTGAACCGGCTTGAGGCCGTCGCGCACATCCGGAAGCGCGCGGCTCACGATCACGCTCATCGCGTAATCGAGGTATGACTTCTTCATCTCGGTGGTGATCGAGATGGGAGATATGTCTCCGGCGCCATCCTTCGTGGGATCGCGCGTGTCGTCGGGCGTGTCGGTCAAGAAATTCCGTCCGGGGATCTTTTGAAGCGGCGCTTTGGCCGCGGGATTCGGCCTTGGACACTAGCCCAGGAAGCCTCCCGGACACAAACCGCCAAACAGTCGCTCCACAGCCCGTTTTTCAGGCAATTCCCGGCGCTGAAACCTGCACCGATGCGCCGAACTCTCCACGACGCGGGGTGCGCCTGGAGGGAAGCTGCCATCTCGCCCTCATGTGGAGGGCCGGGGACGCGGGGAACCCACGTCGGGTTGTTAGTCCGGGTGCGCCGTTGCCGGCGCTTGATGGCGCGGATCGCCCCGCGTCCCCGCGGTCTGTTCTCGCCGGCCTCGCACAGGCCAGTCTTGTATGGGGAGGTCTTTCACTCCCCTGGCGTTGGACGCCGGCGGCGTGCGGGCCGGGGCTGTTCGCCCCCGGTCCCCGGAAACACTCCTGCGCCTGGAGGGGTTAGCTCA
>WGLW01000049.1 GCA_016125405.1 Alphaproteobacteria bacterium
GGGGGGGGGACAACTTTCTTTTCGAGGCCGGCGGTTGCTGGGGATTTGAGGGTTCGGGTGGAGGATAGAGCCTCCGGACCCCGGCCTTCGCCGGGGCGGGCGGTGAAACGGGAGCCGCCGTCATGGGTCCCTGTGTGTTGGGATTGTGAGAGGGTGGTGGCGGGCGGGAGGCCGTTGGGTCCCCGGTTGATCAGACCGTTGTCCGGCTAGGTCCCCGCCCGCTGCAGTTACCACCTGAACAGTTGCACGAGGCTGCTCGAACAGACCTCGAACCACAGGGACTGGCCTCATGATCATACCCCCTGACGTCGTCGGGATCGATGTCTCCAGGCATCGCCTCGACATATTTCACGCTGGCGCGGCCATGCAGATCGCCAACACGCCGGAAGCCCTGGCGGGTCCGGTGCGAACATGGGCGGCGGCCGGCGCCTTCGTGCTTTTCGAAGCGACCGGCGTCTATGACGGCATGCTGCGGCGGGCGCTGGCGGAAGCAGGTCTGCCGCACGCACGCGTCAACCCCGGCCGCGCCCGCGATTTTGCCCGCGCGGCAGGCTTTCTGGCCAAGACAGATCCGGTCGACGCCAGGATGCTGGCTGCCATGGCCACAGCCCTGAGACCCGCCCAGACGCCTGTCCAGAACGCCGATCGCGAAGCACTTACCGCCCTGATCCGCCGCAGGGACCAGCTCGTCGCCATGCGCGCCATGGAGCGTACGCGCGCCAGCGAGACACGGGATGCGTTTACCCGAACGGACATCGAAGCTCATCTCGGATGGCTCGACCAGCGCATCGGCGACCTCGACCGGACGATCCGAACGACCGTTCGCGACAGCGAATGCCTCTCACGGTACGCAGCCCTCTTGCGCACGGCTCCCGGCGTCGGTCCGGTCGCTGCGCACGTACTGACCGCCCTCCTGCCCGAACTCGGCCAGCGCAGCCCCAAGACCATCGCCGCCCTCGTCGGCCTTGCGCCCCTCAATGCCGACTCAGGCCAGAAACGCGGCCAGCGTCTCATCCGAGGCGGCCGCAAGCGCGTGCGCGACGCCCTCTACATGGCCGCGCTCGCCGCTGTCCGGTGCAATCCAGCGCTCGCCGCCTTCTACGCCAGGCTCCGAAACGCAGGAAAAGCCGCAAAGGTCGCCCTTATCGCCGTCGCCAGAAAACTCCTCACCGCCCTCAACGCCATGATCCGCGACAACAAACCCTTCGCATGAACAACACAGTTGCCGGATAACGCTTCGCGTTTCCGGGATGACAGGCAGGGACGCGCGCGGGCGGCCATCGAGCCCGAAACGCACATGCAAAAGGCCCGGCTGTTTCCAGCCGGGCCTCGCAGAGATCTGCCGGATCGGCGCCTAGCCGTTCCGGGACATCAGGATCCAGTCCTTGGCAAGCACTTCCGCGCCGTTGTCGGACTTGATGGCGCCCCAGGTCTTGCGCGCATCATCCTTCTTGCCGGCCTTGAACTGCGCGATGCCGAGCTGGAGGTTGGCGTAAGCCAACGCGCTGTCGTCGAGACCGCCCTTGGCGATGCCCTTCTGGATATTGTCGATCGCCTTGGCATAGTCGCCCATGCCCATATAGGCCTCGCCAACGGACACGAGCTGGTCGCCCTTAGCCGCCTTGGCGGCTTCGCCGGCGCTTTTGTCCAGCGTGCCGGACGCATCGGCTTTCGCTGCGGTCTGCACCGAGGCGTACATCCGCTTCCAGCGCGCCGCATCCGAATCGGAGATGCCGGACCAGCCGGCCTTGTCGGCTCGGGCGAAGGCCTTCACGGCTTCAGCGGGCGCGCCGCGCGAATAGGCCTTCTCGCCCATGTCCGCGAGTTCACTCGGCTTGAGATCGGCCTTGGACTGATCGAGCGCGCGATAGACGTCGAGCATGTCGCCGTCGCGGTTGAACTTAGGCTCCTTGACGGCGCGGTCGATGAGGGCGCGGATGTATTCCGGCTTCGGATAATCCACATACGCCCGCTCGATCGTCGCGTAGTAGTTCTTGAGATCGTTCTGGTCGAAATACGCCTTGAGGATGATCTGGTACCAGGCGTCCTTGGGCTTCTGGCCTTCCTTGCCAGCCTGCTCAATGGCCTTGTTGGCGTAGTCGATCGCGGCGGCGTAGTCCTTCTGCTTCAGCGAGTAGGACGCGATGAAGGCCAGCTGGGCGGACGTGCCGCCATAGTCCTTGATGTAGGCCTTGGTGAGTTCGACCGCCTTGGCGTCGTTGTTGAGCTCGGCGTAGGTGCCCATCTGCAGGGCGCGGAAGTTCTTCACCTGCTCGGGCGGCAGAGTGCCGCCGGCGAGCAGCTTTTCGAGCGGATCGAGAAGCTCCTGCTTCTTGCCGAGACCGACATAGGCGACGACGTGAAATTGCAGCGCCGCCTGCTTGCCGGAGTCCGTCTTGGCGGTCGCGGCCATCTTGTCGGCCTGGGCGAGCAGCGTGGCCCAGTCCTTCGCAGCGCTGGCCTGTTGGGCCGCCTGGAACGCCTCGACGAATTCCTTCGATTCCTTGACCTCTTTCTTCTGGGCCATCGCGGCCGGCGCCGTAACGCCGATTACCGTGGTCATTCCGAGCGCGGTGACCAGGCCGAGCCCAAGGGCCGGAAGGCGATTGCGCATGAACTTGCCGAACGATTGCATGTGAATCCTCCACCTACCCGTTTTGGGCCTGCCTTTGGGATATAAACGGCCCCACGCCCCCCACAACTGGCGACGTGCAGCCGGTGAACTGCGTTTAGCAGCGCCCAAGGCAAGCCCCTTGCGCGAACGGCGCCCCGATTGAGAGGGCGCCGTCCGATTTCAGCCCGCTGGACGCGACGTTACTGGGTGCCCCCGATAACGCCCAGCTTTTCAAGTCCCAGCCGCTGCGCCGACGCCATGACCTCGGCGACAACCGCGTACTTCGCCAGCTTGTGCGGCTCGATATGGATTTCAGGCTGCGGATCCTCCGCCGCGGCGCGGATCATGTCCTGCTCCATCGCCGCCCGGTCGACCACCGTGCCGTTCCAGTAGATCGTGCCGTCGAAGTCGACGATGATCCGGATCGGTTCGATCGGGTTTTGCGGCGGCGGCGTGTTCGGCGGCGGCGGCCGCGGCGAGTCGAGTTTCACCGCGTGCCGCTGCGGCGGGATGGTCACGATCAGCATGATCAGGAGCACCAGCATCACGTCGATAAGCGGCGTGGTGTTGATCTCCGACATCGGTTCGCCTTCTTTGGCTTCTCCGACTGCCATTGCCATGGTCAATACTCCCGCGCGCTATGCGCCTGTCTGGAACGCTATGCCCTGCCCGGATCAGCCGGGCGTGCCAACCGGCTTCTTGGTGACGAAGCCGACCTTGAGGATACCCGCCTTCTGGGCGGCTTCGACAACCTTGCCGACGTTGAGATACTCGGTGTCGGCGTCGCCCCGGATGTGAACCTCCGGTTGCGGCTTGAGCACCGCAACCCCGGCAAGCCGACGGAAGAGTTCATCCTCGCTCGCGAGCTTGGATTCGCCCCAGTACACGTTGCCTCGCGCGTCAATCGAGATGTTGACGTCGTCTGGCCGCGTGAGCATGACGCGGTTCGCCTCGACCGGCAGGTTCACCTCGACCGTTCCGACCACGACCGGAACGGTGATGAGGAAGATGATCAACATGACGAGCATGATGTCGACGAGCGGCGTCGTGTTGATCTGAGAGTTGAGAGGGGACTCCTCTTCCTCCACCATCGAGATCTTCGCGTCCGCGGCGAGATTGTTCTCGTCGTGGTCGGTGATGTCCTCGGCGATCGAGTCGTGGATGTGAGCATCCGACATATCGACTGCCCTCTCAGGCTTTGCCGGACGTGGCCATCAGCTTCTCGACGTCGAACGCGAAGTGGCGTGCGTTGTCGCTGATCACCTTGTTGCGGCGGCCGAGCAGGTTGTAGAGGATAACGGCCGGGACGGCGACGGCCAGACCGATGGCGGTCATGTTGAGCGCCTCGCCGACCGGACCCGCGACCTTCTCGATCGAGGCGTCGCCGGTCATGCCGATCGTGGTGAGCGCTTTAACGATCCCCATAACCGTACCGAACAGACCGACGAACGGGCAGATGGAGCCCACGGTCGCCAGCCAGGCCATGCCGCCCTGCAGACGGACGTTGATGCGCTCGAGTTCGATGCCGACCTGGTGCGACATGCGATCGCCGCGCGAGATGCGGGCGCCAAGACCGCCCTGGGCGGCGTTGGCCTGGGCGATGGCGCCTTCAGCAAGCGCGCGGAACGCGTTGTTGCGGCCCAGCGAGTCGAGGCCTTCATCCAGCGAGTTGGCTTCCCAGAAGCCGTTCACTTTCTTGGACTGGGCGATCAGCAGGGTCTGGTCGACCGCCTTGGTGGCGCCGATGTAGACCGTGCCGACAAACATGATGACCATGATGATCAGCGTGCCGCGGGTGACGATGTCGCCCTCGGACCAGAGGTGCTCGACGCCGAACTGGTTCTTGCGGGCTTCCGAGGTCGCCGCAGGAACTTCGGGGGTCGCCGGAGCAGGCGCAGCCTGATCGGCCGGCGGGGTCGCAGTCGGATCGACCGGCGCGGTTGCGTCAGCCGGTGCGGTTGCGTCAGCCGGGGGCGTGTCCGCCGGAGGGGTTTGAGCGAGCGCGCCGAGCGGCATGAACGCCATTGCGAAGACAGCAGCCGCGACCACCATTTTCATGGGAGATCCCCGTCGCGTCGCACCGTCACCGTTATACGCCGTATTCATAATCATCCTCTCCTCAATCGGGTGTTACCCGAGTCCACGCCCAGCAAGGTGAAGCTATCCCTCCGCCCTGCCGGACTTCATTCTGATCAGACCAAGTGGAATGCCGCTGTCCGGCAGTCGACAGGTCCCGCCTGGCGCGTCTGCGCGTCCCGTTATCTCGCGTCCTTGAGCTGCCACACCAACGTAAAGACGTAGGGCGGATTGCAATAAGCCATAGGCTTGCCGTCGGTCCCGCGCGCGGGATCCATGCGCGTATGCGGCAGGCCTTTCACAGTCGCTTCGTCGAGACGTTCGTATCCGCTCGACTTGACGATCTGCACGTTGCTCATGCGGCCGCGCTCATCAACACAGACCGAAACCTTCACCTCGCCCTCTTCCTTCGCGCGAATGGAGGCGGCGGGATATTCGGGCTTCTCGAAGCTGCGGCCCGGCTTCGGGCTGATCGCGGGCACCACAGGCGCCGGCGGAGCCGGACGCGGCGGCGGGGCCGGACGCGGCGTTTGCACCACCTGCGTGATCGCGGTGGGCGGCGGCGGCGTGTCGAAGGTGAATTCAGGCAGGATGACCTGCGGTGGCGGCGGCGGCAGGTTTACATCGACAGGCGGCGGCGGCGGCGGCTCCTTGTCCTCCACTTTCGGCTTGTCGATGATGACGACCTGGGTGTCGACCAGCTTGTTGACGATCACCTTGCCGAGACCCGTCACCAGCAGGTAACCGATCACCAGGTTGATCAGGATCGCGATCCCGATTCCGATGAATCGTGTGCTGTTCTGGGTTTTCCTAGCGTAGTACATGTCTCTCTCGCTCTCGACGCCCCGCACATCCCGGACCCTGGCCTTTGGCTCTTAGGTCCGCGGAACTTGATTTTTATGCCTTCCTTTTGCCGCAAGCGCCAGACTCGCTCTCCCGATTTTTGCAGAGCGGCGCTGTGCGCGAACGTCGCATTCCGGGAGGAATGACGCCGCGCCTGGGGTCTTTCCAGCAGCGCTTTTCTCTTTTTGCGCTGCAAACGCCGCGGGGAGACGGCGACCCTCTGTGTTGTGGCGATATGTTCGAGCCGTCATGGTTTTGTCAACGACCGCGAACGTCGCATCGAGCCAATTTCGCCTCGCGAAAAGGTGAATTTCGTTAGCGTGCGACATGCTCATGACGCCTGCGCATCCGGGGCGATATCGGAGGCGAGCAGATCGCCCACATCGGCGGCATCGCTCTCGGGTTCGCGCAGCAGGCCTTCCCACTTCGCCACCACCGCGCAAGCGATCGAGTTGCCGATAACGTTGGTTACAGTCCGCCCCATATCCATGAAGGCGTCGACGGCGAGCACGAGACCGATCGCTTCGGCGGGAAGACCGAATGTCGGCAAGGCTGCGGAGATCACCACCAGCGAAGCGCGCGGCACGCCGGCGATGCCCTTCGATGTGACAAAGAGAAGAAGCAGCATCAGCACCTGCTGGCCGAGCGACAGGTCGATGCCCAACGCCTGCGCGATGAACATCGCCGCGAAGGTGGCGTACATCATCGAGCCGTCGAGGTTGAACGAATAGCCAAGCGGCAGAACGAAGGAGACGACGCGGTTGGCGATGCCGAACTTTTCGAGCTGTTCGAGCAGCTTCGGATAGGCGGCCTCCGACGACGCCGTGGAGAACGCCACCAGCGCGGGCTCCCTCACCTGGGCGATCAGGCGGAACACTTTCGGACCCAGCACCACGAACCCGGCGGTGATGAGCAGGCCCCAGAGGATAAAGAGGGCGATGAAGAAGCTGCCGACCAGCTTGCCGTAGTCGAGAATGACTCCGAGCCCCTGGGTGGCGATCGCCGCCGCCATCGCGCCGAACACCGCAAGCGGCGCCAGCGCCATGACATATCCCGTGACCTTCAGCATGACATGCGCCACCTGCTCGAGCAGTTCGGTGACGCGGGCCGCCTTCTCGCCCAGCGCCTGAAGCGCCCCGCCGAGAAACAGGCTGAAGACGACGATCTGCAGGACCTCGTTCTTCGCCATCGCATCGACCACCGAGGTCGGGATCATGTGGGCGAGGAAATCCTTGAGGTTGAAACTGCCGCCGGCCAGCGGCTCCGGCAGGTTTTCGGCGCCGGCGACATGGAAACCGTCGCCCGGGCGCAGGAGGTTGGTGAGCAGGAGGCCGAGGAAAAGCGAAACCAGCGAGGCGGTGATGAACCACGCCATAGTGCGGAAGCCGATCCGGCCCAGCGCCGATCCGCCGCCAAGGTGGGCGATTCCGACAGTCAGGGTAGAAATCACCAGCGGGGCGATGATCATCTTGATGAAGGGCAGGAAGATGCTGCTGGAGAGGATGCGGAAATAGCCCGCCAAGTCGGCAGCCGTTTTCGCATCCGTCACCTGGTGCACGATCGCGCCCGCGATCACGCCAAGGATCATCGCGCCAATGATGGCGTAGAGGATGATACGGTTCATGCAGCTCCCCGCGCACGTCGTTCGGCCTGCTTAACACGCGAGCCCGATGCGTAAAGCGAACGAATGGATCGATACGCGCCGGTTTCCGTCGCCAACGCCGATGAGCGCGACGACAATCGGGACGCGCTGACCCGCGATACGGCCAAACCGTGCGGGCATGACATTATATGGCGAGGCGCGATCGCGGCGATCCGGCCGCAGGGCGTCGCGCGGATTCTCCGGCCAGACGAAGTTGGCGCAATTGACGCGGGGCAGCCATCCGGGCGCCGCTTGCACAAAGTTGAGGCGCGATTCCGGTCGCGCATCTCACGTCCGGTGAATCGGATCGATCCACTTCACGTTTTCCGGCGCCTCTGCCGGCGTGATGTCGAGGTTGACGACGACCGCCTCGTTGTCCGAGCGCACCAGCACGCATTCGAGCGGCTCGCTGTCGCTGGCGTTGATCTCCTGGTGCGGCACGAAGGGCGGCACGTAGATGAAATCGCCTGGTCCCGCCTCGGCGACGTATTCGAGATGATCCCCCCAGCGCATCCGCGCCCTGCCCCGCACCACATAGATGACGCTTTCGAGTTCGCCGTGGTGATGCGCCCCGGTCTTGGCGTTGGCGTGGATGGTGACAGTGCCGGCCCAGATCTTCTGCGCGCCGACGCGGGCGGCGTTGATCGCCGCCTTTCGGTCCATGCCGGGCGTCTGGGCCGTATTGCCGTCCAGCGAGCCGCCAGGAATGACGCGGACGCCGTCATGCTTCCAGCGGGCGCCGTGATCGTGGTCGTGGTCGTCGGAATGATCGTGAGCCATGGGCGCCGCCTCCTGTCGCCCGAGCCTAGCCCCGGCGGAGGCCGCGCGCGAAGGGCAAATATCGACCAATCCTTGACGCCCCCGGCCTCGCGACCATATGGACCGGTCGTTTGCGCGGCCGACTCGCGTGAACGCCCCCGGAAGAGAGGCGTCCCCCCATGGCCAATACACCTGCAACCGGCGCAGTCGCCCTGGCGGACGGAACGATCTTCTGGGGACGCGGCGTCGGCGCGGCCGGGATCGCGGCAGGCGAGCTGTGCTTCAACACGGCGATCACCGGCTATCAGGAAATCCTGACCGACCCCTCCTACGCCGAACAGATCGTCATGTTCACCTTCCCGCATGTCGGGAATGTCGGCGCCAACCCGGACGACCAGGAGGAAAGCGCGCCCCAGGGCGAGACGGCAGCGCGCGGCGCCATCTTCCGCGCCCATCCGACGCCGCCCTCGAACTGGCGCGCGGTGGATCATCTCGGCGGCTGGCTGCGCAAGCGGAACATCATAGGCCTTTCGGGCGTCGACACCCGCGCCCTCACCCGCCGCATCCGCGAGCTGGGTATGCCCAAGGCCGCCATCGCCCATTCGCCGGAAGGCAAGATCGACGGCAAGGCTCTGGTGGAAGCAGCCAGAGCCTGGGCCGGCGTCGAGAACGCCGACCTTGCGATCAACGTCACCACCGGCCAGCGCTTCGACAACACCGACGCGCTGTGGAAGCTGGGCGAAGGCTACCAGCATCTCGGCAAGGAGAAGTTCCACGTCGTGCTGATGGACTTCGGGGTGAAGAAGAACATCCTGCGCAACCTCGCCGCCGTGGGCGCGCGCACGACGGTGGTGCCTGCGAAGACGACCGCGAAGGAGATCCTCGCGCTGAAGCCGGACGGCGTCGTGCTCTCCAACGGCCCGGGCGATCCGGCGGCGACGGCGGAATATGCCGGCCCGGAAATCCGGGCGCTGATCGAAAGCGGCGTGCCGATCCTCGGCATCTGCCTCGGCCACCAGATGCTGGCGCTGGCGCTGGGCGCGAAAACCAAGAAGATGCCGCAGGGCCACCACGGCGCGAACCATCCGGTGAAGGACTTCACCACCGGCAAGGTCGAGATCGTGTCGATGAACCACGGCTTTACAGTGGATGTCGCAACGCTGCCGAAAGGCGTGGAGGAAAGCCACCGCTCGCTGTTCGACGGGTCGAACTGCGGGCTGTCAGTCGCCGGCAAGCCGATCATTTCGGTGCAGCACCACCCGGAAGCCAGCCCCGGCCCGCAGGATTCCTTTTATCTGTTTGAGCGCTTTGCGGGACTGATGGCGGCGAAAGCCTGACAGCCATGCGCGACCGGTTTCCCGTGCGGATGCGGCGTTCCTACGATACGGTCCGCCTGGACGCAGAGATCCGGAAAGCCTGTCCATATCAAAGCAAGGTAGCGGCCGTTGTCGTGCGCGCAGGTCACCATGGAAATCGACGGGTTTATCGTTCCTGAAGACGCGGTCATACGCCGCATTCGCGCGCTTATCGCTCGCGGCGTCCTCAGACCTTTTCGGAACCTGCGCTACTGGCGTTGGAGCGAAATCGCTCCTGTATCGAAGACTTCAGCCTGACGCGCGCTCAAACTCACCGCGCCTTAACCAAGCTGAATCGCGCGGTAGGAATTTTACGGATTCGCCGCACCCAAATTCTTTACTCCCGCATGGCAGCGTGTGCCGGACTGGAACAGCGGGACAGCCCATGTCAGCCATCGACAACACTGCCGATATTCACGCGCGCATCGCCATTGCGGAAGCCGCGCTGAACGCCATCGGACAACAGATCCATCCGATGATGCGCGACCTCGACGTCGCCGTTCTGATCCCGTGCTATAACGAGGCGGCGACCATCGGCGAGGTGGTGGAAAGCTTCCGCGCCGCGCTACCGCGCTGCCGCGTCTATGTCTACGACAACAACAGCCAGGACACGACCGCCGCCGTGGCGCGCGACGCCGGCGCGATCGTTCGCCGCGAACCGCTGCAGGGCAAGGGACACGTTGTCCGCCGCATGTTTTCCGACATCGAGGCCGACGTCTATGTGATGGTCGACGGCGATGCGACCTATGACGCCGCCGCCGTACACCGCATGCTGTCGCGCCTGATCGAAACGCAGGCCGACATGGTGGTCGGCGCGCGCATCACCAAGGACAAGGCCGCCTATCGCCAGGGCCACAAGTTCGGCAACAAGCTGCTGACCGGTCTGGTGTCGAAGATTTTCGGCGACCGCTTCACCGACATGCTGTCGGGCTATCGCGTGTTCTCGCGCCGCTTCGTGAAGAGCTATCCGGCGCTGGCCGAAGGCTTCGAGACGGAAGCCGAGCTGACCGTGCACGCCCTCGAACTCGACATGATCACGGCCGAAGTGCAGACCGAATACGCTGCGCGGCCGCCCGGATCGGTCTCCAAGCTCAACACGATGCGCGACGGCTTCCGCATCCTGATGACGATCGGCCGCCTGATGCGCGACGAACGTCCGCTGATGTTCTTTGGCGCAATGGCCGGGCTGGGAGCGCTGTGCGCCCTCGGTCTCGGCGCGCCGATCGTGGTCGAGTACCTGAAAACAGGGCTCGTGCCGCGTTTTCCGACGGCATTCCTGGTGGGGACGCTGGCGGTGCTCTCCGGGATCAGCCTGGTGTCAGGCGTGATCCTGGAGACCGTGAGCCTTGGGCGGCGCGAGATGAAGCGCATCGCCTACAATCAGGTCGAAAGCCTGACCGCGAAGCTGGAGCGGCTGGCCGAGACCCGCGCAACGCTGGACAGCCTGCGCGCGCAGGCGATCAACGAAAATCCCGGCGCCGCCTTCATCGAACGTCCGCGCCGCGCCCGCGCGCACTAGGTTTTACTCCCCGAAACCAAAACAGCCGCCCCCGGTAAATGCCGGCGGGCGGCGCCTTGCCTTTTTGGCTGCACGCCGAACCTAATTCCGGAACACCTTGAGCAGTTCCTCGATGACGCGGGCTTCCTCGGCCTTGTCCTTCGAGGTCATGGCGCGGTGGACGCAATGATTGAGATGGCGGCGAAGGAGGTCGGTCTCGACTTTCGCCAGCGCCGCGCGCGCCGCCTCGATCTGCGTCACGATGTCGATGCAGTAGCGGTCTTCCTCGACCATGCGCCCGATGCCGCGCACCTGCCCTTCAACCCGGTTCAGGGCCTTGAGCGCCTTGGTCGCCACTTCGTCGGATCCGGCGTTTGTCACGATACCCCCTCTGGGTACTTGAATTGATACCCCATAGAGGTATATCGGGCGGTGACGACGTTCAAGGACAACCGCCATGGCCAGCGATCCGCACGCGCATCCTCACGATCACGCCGCCCCCGCGAAAAAGGACCCGGTCTGCGGGATGACGCCCAAGCCGGACACGCCCCACCGGCTGACGGACGAAACCGGCGAGGTGCTGTTCTGCAGCGCTGGCTGCAAGGCGAAGTATGAAGCCTCGCCTGAAACGTACCGGGCGGGCGCCGCCCCGCCGCCTGCGCCCGCGGCGGCGCCGGGATCAAAATGGACCTGTCCGATGCACCCCGAGATCGTGCGCGACGGGCCGGGCCCCTGCCCGATCTGCGGCATGGCGCTGGAGCCGATGACGCCCGCGGCGGAGGACGCGCCAAACCCTGAACTGGACGACATGACGCTCCGCTTCTGGATCGGGCTGGCGCTGGCGGCGCCGGTCTTCGTGCTGGAGATGGGCCGGCATTTCCTCGGCGCTGATCGTGTGATTCCGCCGCACATCAACGTCTGGCTCCAGCTTGTGCTGGCGACCCCGGTGGTCGCCTGGGCCGGCTATCCGTTCTTCGTGCGGGGCGCGGCGTCGCTGAAATCGCGCAACCTCAACATGTTCACGCTGATCGCGCTCGGAACCGGCGTTGCGTGGACCTACAGCGTCGTTGCGACGCTGGCGCCCTCGATCTTTCCTCCCGGACTTCGCGACGCGCACGGCCTTGTGCCGGTCTATTTCGAGGCGTCCGCCGTCATCACCGTGCTCGTCCTGCTGGGCCAGGTGCTGGAGCTGCGCGCGCGGGCCCGGACCGGCGGCGCGATCCGCGCGCTGCTTGGCCTTGCGCCGAAGACCGCGCGGCGGGTGCAAGGCGACAGCGAAAGCGAGATTCCGATCGAGGACATCGCCGTCGGCGATCGCCTGCGTGTGCGCCCCGGAGAGAAAGCGCCGGTGGACGGCGTTGTCATCGACGGGCGCTCCTCGATGGACGAGTCGATGGTGACGGGGGAATCCATGCCGGTGACGCGCGGGCCGGGAGACAAGGTGATCGGCGGCACGCTCAACCAGACCGGCGCCCTCCTGATCGAAGCCACCCATGTCGGCCAGGACGGTATGCTCGCGCGCATCGTGCAGATGGTTGCAGACGCCCAGCGCAGCCGGGCGCCGATCCAGCGGCTGGCGGACAGGGTGTCGGCCTGGTTCGTGCCGCTGGTTATCGCCGCCGCCATTGCCGCCTTTCTGGCGTGGTGGCTGCTGGGACCGGCGCCTTCGCTGTCCTATGGGCTCGTCGCGGCCGTGTCGGTTCTGATCATCGCCTGCCCGTGTGCGCTGGGCCTTGCAACGCCGATGGCGATCATGGCGGGCGTGGGCCGGGCCGCGCAGATGGGCGTGCTGGTCAAGAATGCTGAAGCGCTGGAACGCATGGAGCGCGTCAATACGCTGGTGCTCGACAAGACGGGCACGCTGACGGAGGGCAAGCCCTCGGTCGTCGCGATTGAAGTCGTTCCCGGCGCCGATGAAGCCCACGTTCTCAAGCTTGCCGCCAGCCTCGAGAACCGGAGCGAACACCCCCTGGCGCAGGCGATCGTAGCTGCGGCGAAAGAGCGGTCGCTGGCGCTCGTGGAGCCGTCTGACTTCGACTCGCCGACCGGCAAGGGCGTTACCGGCGTCGTCGAGGGGCACAGCGTCGTTCTGGGCGCGGACCGCTATTTCGAAGAGCTTGGCGTCAGCATCGCGGATCTGTCAGGCCGGGCCGATGCCCTCCGCCATGATGGCGCAACCGCAATCTTTTGCGCGATCGACGGCAAGGTGGCCGGCGTCTTCGGCATTGCGGACAAGGTGAAAGCGACCACGCCCGCATCCCTGCGCGCGTTGCGGGACCAGGGCCTCGACCTCGTGATGGTGACGGGCGACAACCGCATCACCGCCGAGGCCGTTGCACGCACCCTTGGCGTCAACCGGGTCGAGGCGGGTGTGCTGCCGGAAAACAAGGCGCGCATTGTCGAACAGCTTCAGGCGGAAGGCCGGGTCGTCGCGATGGCCGGAGACGGCGTGAACGATGCGCCGGCGCTGGCGGCCGCCGATGTTGGCGTGGCCATGGGAACCGGGACGGATGTCGCCATCGAAAGCGCCGGGCTGACGCTCCTGCACGGCGATCTTTCGGGCGTGGTGAAGGCGCGCGCGATGTCAGTGGCGACGATGCGGAACATCCGCCAGAACCTGTTGTTCGCCTTCGGTTACAACGCGCTGGGAATACCGGTCGCGGCGGGCCTGCTCTACCCCGTCACCGGACAGCTTCTCTCGCCGATGATCGCGGCGGCCGCGATGGCGCTGTCTTCGGTTTCCGTGATCGCAAACTCGCTGCGCCTCGGCCGTTTGAAGGTGGATGAGGCGGCGGCCTGAAGCGGCCAATCGCCCGCTAGGGCTTCACGCGGACCGTGACTGACTGGAACGAGGCCTTGCCGAGTTCGCGCTCCTTCGTCGCCTGCCCCGGCACGGTGTAGGCGCCGATGGGTGTCGCCTCGAAGCCTGCGGCGGTCAGCCGGTCGGCCACGGCCTTTGCGCGGGCCAGCGCCAGCCGGCGGTTGGCCGTGGGGCTGCCGCCGATGCTGGAGTGGCCTTCGACCTCGACTGACTTGGCGTCCCAGCGCTTCAGCGCCCAGACGATGGTGTCGACGACCGTAAGGCCATCCGCCGAAATGTTGGCGCCGCCCTGATCGAACGTAACCGCGGGCAGGTCGCGCATCGGCGGCGTGATGGCGATCGACCATTCCGGGAAACGCGCCGAGAGTTGCTGTTCCATCTCGTGATAGGAAGCGAGGCTCAGCGCCGCGTTGGGCGCAGGAACGATCATGGCGCGACGGTTCTCGGCGTCGACATCGACGGCCAGCGCCTTGAACGGCACGGCGTCGCGGATCGAGGCTTCGGATTGCTCGCGCTGGTCGATGATGTTGATCTGGCGCTGAAGCGGCGCCAGCGAACTTTGCGCCAGGCGCTGAACGGTCGCCGTGTCGATCGGCTTGGCCTGATCGACCAGCACCTGCAGCAGACGAACCTTCACAGGCGCCTTGAGCACCTTGGAATAATGCTCGGTGAGCTGCGCTTCGGCCGTGGGAATGCGCTCATGCGTCATCACGGTCTGCTGGATCTGGATCGGCTGGTCGTGCGGAAAGCTGACCGTGAGGCTGCTGACTTCGGCCTGCCCGTCCGGGAAGGGGCGCAGCGCCTCGTCGCGCACCACGTTCTGCACACGCGCCTCGTAGGCGATGTTGCGGAGCGCGAAGCCCAGCGGCAGCGACAGGCTGGCGAAGACGGCGATCACCAGCGCGGTCTGCCAGCGAACGGCCTTCTCGCTGTGCACAGTGGCGAAGCCGTGCAGCCAGGCGAGGCCCGTAACGGTGAGCGCGATGGCCAGAAGGTTGGTCATGAACAGGAAAAGCGCGCCGCCGGCGATGACCATGTTCCAGGTGGCGATGCCGAAGCCGACCACGGCGATCGGCGGCATCAGGGCGGTGGCGATTGCGACGCCGACGATCGTGGCGCCCTTGCGGTGGATCACCGAATAGCCGCCGGCCAGGCCGGAGAAGATCGCGACAAGCAGGTCGAACAGGTTGGGCCGCGTGCGGGCGAGGATTTCCGGGGTCGCCTCGCGCAGGGGCGAGAACATCACGATCAGGATCGAAATCGCCAGCGCCGCCGCCACCCCGGTTCCGATCGAGATGAGGGCGCGGCGCATGGCCGAATAGTCGAGCGCGCACAGCGAAAAGCCCATCAGCATGATGGGGCCCATCAGCGGCGAGATCAGCATGGCGCCGATGACGACGGCTGGCGACGAGAGCAGCAGGCCGAGAATGGCGATGGCGCACGACATCACCACCATGAACACGTAACGGCCGCACAGCTCGCCGTCGGTGATGACTTCCCTCATGACCTCGTAATGACGGACCGAGCGCGACAGGGCCTGGACGCCGATGGTGGCGCGCTTGCGCAGCCAGCGCCAGCGGACCTCGAGCGCGTGCCGGACGTTGTCCAGACGCGTCGCCTCCGGAGAGGCCGCCGCCTCTTCGGCGACCGTCGAATCCGAAAGCTGCGTACCGGTATCCATACTTCCTCGGCGGGCAAACTGCGCCCAGACGCCCACCGGCGCAGCTATATCGTGCCACAAATGCCTTTCAAAATCTTTGCTCCCGACACGGGATTCACGGCCGGATATTCCGCGCCGTCCGTGGGGAAATCAGCAACCGCCGGCCAGGCAGCGGTGCAGGTCCTGAGCGCAATCGCCAGCGGCTTCGGCCTGTTGCTGGGTCGCATCGCCGCCGCTGGAATAAACGCCGGTGAGGCTTCCCTCGCCTGCGACGCGGTACCTGTCCGATATCCCCCTGGCGGCGAGGCAGGAGACGGCTTCGGCGGCGCATTCACCGGCGGTCTTTGGCCGGCAGACGTTTGGCGGCGAGCCGGCGGCGATGGCTGGCAGCGCCGCCCGCGGCGCCGGGGCTGGCGCAGGGAGCGGAGCGGCGGCAATGGGCGCGGCCGGCGCGTAGGAGGGCGTTACCGCCAGGGGCGTCACGGTCACAGGCGCCGGCGCCGACGTAACGGGCCGCACTTCCACGGGACGAACCTCGACTTGCGACTGGGCGGGCGCAAGCTGGGCGGCGAGGCCGAGCGCCACGGCAGCTGCAACCAGTAAACCGGGCCGGAGACTGCGCATTTCATCCCTCCCCTGTGGGCCGGAAGAGCGTATGCCTCGGACTCAGGCCCAGCAAGCGGCAGGCGGTTGCCCTTGCCTGCGCCTGCGGCCATCTTGCAGCCCATGCCCGATACAACCCAAAGCCCGCCTGACTCCCGCCTTGAGATCCGCATCGTGCCGGTGACGCCGCTGCAGCAGAACTGCTCGCTGATCTGGGACACGGCGACGAAGCACGCCGCCTTCGTCGATCCCGGCGGGGAGATCGACAAGCTGATGGGCGCGCTGGATCATTTCGGCCTTACGCTGAAGAAGATCTGGCTGACGCACGGCCACATGGATCACGCCGGCGCCGCCGCCGAGCTGCGCGAACGCACGGGCGCTCCGATCGAGGGACCGCACAAGGATGACCAGTTCTGGCTGGACCAGATCGAGGCGGCGGGCGCCAAGTACGGCATCCCCGACGGCCGCAATGTGACGCCGGACCGCTATCTCGAGGATGGCGACACGCTGGAGCTTGAGGGCGTGACGTTCGACGTGGCGCACACGCCCGGCCATACGCCCGGCCATGTGGTGATCTACAACGCACCCGCGAAGATCGCCTTCGTCGGCGACGTCCTCTTCGCCGGGTCGATCGGCCGCACGGATTTTCCGCGCGGCAATCACCAGCAGTTGATCGATTCGATCACGGGCAAGCTTTGGCCGCTGGGCGAGGACATCAATTTCGTTCCGGGGCATGGGCCCATCTCGACCTTCGGCCAGGAGCGCCAGACCAATCCTTTCGTCGCCGATGCGCTCACCGGATATGGCGGCGCCGCGAAGACGGATGCATCCAGCATCGACCGGAAGCTGGCCAAACGCTGGACATGAGCGGCGCGCAGCCCAGATCACACTCACCCTTGTGACCTGCGCCGTTCGACATTATGCCCCCTAGTGTCGTCGTTCGCGGGCGGGGGGCGGGCATCTACAATCACTACCAGACGCGTTCGCGTGGAGTTGTTGCATTTGCAGGTAAAGACGGCCTCCGGAGAGACGACAACGTCTGGCATTTGGCGGTTCGTCCCCGTGGCGATCCTGCTTGGCGCGAGCCTCATCGCCTCGCTGAGCATTTCGAAAGGCTTCGGCGGCGCATGGGGCATGAAGCTCCAGGCGTTCACCGGTTTCATGCTGTGCGCCTTTGCGCTGATGAAGCTGGTCGACCTGCGTCGCTTCGCGACGGGGTTCGGCATGTTCGACCTGCTGGGCCGGCGCTGGACGCCGTGGTGCTACGCCTATCCGTTCTGCGAACTGCTGCTGGGCGAGGCGTATTTCACCTATGTCGCGCCGGTCACGATCTATTCGGTCACGCTGGGGCTCGGACTTTTCAACGCGCTCGGCGTGCTGACGGCGGTGCGCGGCGGTCTTGACCGGACGGATATGCGGCTCGCCAACCCGCTGAAGATGCCGCTGTGTTTCGTGATGATGATCGAGAGCGTGGTGATGATCATCATGGCGGGCCTGCTGCTCTATCTGTGACAGAAAGATGAAGCGTTGCCCGTCGGGGCGAACGAGGCGATAGGTCCGGCCGGACGCATTCGCCTTGAGGACCCAGCATGCTGCGACGCCGCCGGACATCTCTCGCCGCACTGATTGCGATGACGCTGGCTGCGACGCCTACTGCATTTGCATGGGGCGCGACAGGGCACGAGCTGTTGACGCGCGCCGCTCTCGAGCGGCTGTCCTCCGATCTCCCCGCCTTCCTGCGGAAGACCGAAGTGCGCGCACAGATCGAACTTGTCGGCCGCGAGCCAGACCGCTGGCGCGGCGCGGGACGCGTGCACGACGCCGAGCGCGATCCCGGACACTTCATCGACCTTGGCGATGACGGGCTGGTCGAGGGCCTCTTCCCGCTCAACGGCCTGCCCGCGACGCGCGCCGACTTCGATGCGCAGATGCGCGCCAAGGGGATCAACCCGCCGGCGCCGGGCTATCTTCCCTACGCAATGATCGACGGCTGGCAACAGGTGGTGAAGGACTTCGCCTACTGGCGCGCCAGCAAGGTTGCCGCCCAGACCGCGAAATCGAAATCCGACCGCGACTGGTTCGCCGCCGACCTGAAGCTGCGCGAGACGTTGCTGATCCGCGATATCGGCGTTTGGAGCCACTATGTCGCCGACGGCAGCCAGCCGCAGCATGTGACGGATCACTATGCCGGATGGGACAAGTATCCCGATCCGATGACCTATCCGCCGCCCGGCCTCGGGCCCGAGGTGAAGTCCGTGCACAACTACTTCGAAGGCGCGTTCGTGAAGCAGAATTTCAGCCTGCGCGACGTCGAAAACGCGATGTCGCCCGAGCGCGACTGCGGCTGCCCGATCGAGACACGCGTGGCGGATTATCTGACGATGACGCACACGCAGGTGGTACCGCTTTACGAGATGGTCTCTGCGGGCGGGCTGAAGGACGCAACACCAGCCGCCATCGCCTTCACGCGTGCACGCCTGGCTGCCGGCGCCAGTGAAATCCGCGACGAGCTGGAAGCGGCGTGGCGGGCCAGCGCGACTGCGACGGTGGGGTATCCCGCGATCAATGTCGCCGATATTGAAAGCGGCAGGACAGTGCTGACGCGCGACAGCTACGGGGCGGATTGAGCTTCCCGAAGCGGCGTCGGCCGCAAGGGTGAGGAAGCTGACCGATGCCTCTGACTGTTCCGGACGTTCCGCGCTCGCCGGGCCGCCGCGCCTTTGCTTCCCGTGCGTTGGGCTTCGCCGCCGCACTCGCAGTCACGCCATCGCTTTCGGGCCGCGCCACGGCGCAGAAGCCGGGCGGCCTGGCCATCCGGGTGACCGGCCCGCTCTCCCGCTATATCGCCGGCAGCCAGACCGCAGACCTGCCGGACCATGTGCGCGAGCTGGCGCGCCTGCACATTCTCGACACGCTTGCCGCCATCGTCGCCTGCCGCGATCTGACGCCCGCGACGGTGGCCCGGACCTATGCGCGGGCGCAGAGCGGCGGCGGCGGCCGTCACGCCGCAACCATTCTGGGCACGCGGGAGAAAGCGTCCCTGACCGACGCAGCCTTCGCCAGCGCGATGACGGCGCACGCAGCCGAGATCAACGATTTCATTCCCTCCGCCTTTGTGCAGCCCGGCCCGGCAGTGGTCAGCGTCGCGCTGGCGCTGGCGGAAACGCGCGGCCGCAGCGGCGAACAAGTCCTTCGGTCGGTCGTCGCCGGATACGAACTGGCGGGCCGGATGCCGAAGGCGCTTGGCAATGAAAACCTGCGCCGGGCGGGCGTTGCGAACCACGGCGTCGGGCCGGTGTTTGGCGCTGCAGCCACGGCCGCGTCGCTGATCGACCTGCCGGAGTCGCGCATCGGCGACCTGCTCTCCTGCTGCACCGAGCAGGCCTCCGGCTCGTGGCAATGGCTTCTGGATGTCGAGCACATCGAGAAAGCGTTCGTCTTTGCCGGCATGGGCGCGCGCAACGGGCTTGAAGCCGCGCTGCTGGTGGAAGCCGGTTTCACCGGCGTGCGCGACAGCCTGGACAATCCGGATGGCTGGATGATGTCGGAGGCCTACCGGGCGGGCGATGCAGACAGGCGCTATCTGATCGACAGCCTCGGATCGCGCTTCGAGCTGCAGCAGACGGGCTTCAAGCGCTATCCCGTGGGCGGACCGACGCAGCCGGCCGTCGACGGCCTGCTGTCCCTCTTACCCGAAATCGACCGGTCGTCGGTGAAGAGCATCACCATCGCGATGCCGGGCCGCTGGCAGGCGTTCCGCGACGCAGCCATGCCGGCGCTGAACCTGCGCTATCTGTCGTCGATCATCATCAGGGACGGCAGGCTGGATTTCGTTTCGGCGCAATCTCTCGAGCGCATGCGCACCGATGAGGCCGTCCGCGCCTTCATGCAGCGCGTCGATATACGCCATGACCCGGCCCAGGAATCGGCGCCGGGTGAAGCGCGCGCGGAGTCGGCCCGCGTGACGGTCGTCGATGCAAGAGGCAAGCACGAGCGCTTCGTGCCTTATGTGCGCGGCTATCCCTCGCATCCGATGAGCCGCGCCGACGTCGAGGGCAAGGCGATGGACCTGATGGGGCCGCGGCTGGGCGTTGGCCGCGCGCGGGCGGTGGTCGAAGCAACAGCAAAACTGGAGACGCTGACATCCGCCAAACGCCTGGTCGGGCTGATCGCAACCTGAGCGACGCTAAGGATTGATCTCTGCAGCCGGCGCCTTTGCGGCCTCGTCGATCACATAACGGTAGAAGCGGGCGGCGCGCTCAAGTCCCGCGGTAGAGATGCTCGCCGGCTGGTCGCCGCTGGTGTGATAGAGCGGACCCGAATGGATGCCCTGGATGCGCGCGACGTTCAGGGGCGCGTATCCGCCAAGATCGCCGGGAACCGAATTGGTGATCTCCGGCTTGATGACGAAGCCGTAGCGCGCAACGCCCGCCTTCACCGTCGAAACGAGAAACGGCGACATGTTGGAGACGCCGAAATTCTTCGGCTCCTCGGTGGCGTGCACCTGCCACGTCGGCACGGCCTGGATTTCGAACTGCGCCAGGTGTTCGAGATTTACGACCAGCACGGCCTTTTTCAGAAGATCGGCGTTGGCTGGCAGGAGATTGCCCGGCCCGTTCATGCCCGGCGAGTGGTGACCGCCTGATCCGACGAAGACCAGGGTGCGCGCCGGCCTGTTTGCGGGTTTGCCGTAGTGGCGCGCGAGCGCAAGCAGGACAGCGACCCCGTCGGCATTGTCGCCGGCGCCGGAATACCAGGAATCCAGGTGGGCGTTGACGACGATGATCTCGGAGCTGGCGCCCGGGATCACGCCGATGACGTTTCGGGCGGTAAGGCCCGATTTCATTTCGGCGTCGAGCTTCAGCGACATGCGAAGCGGCGGCGCGCCGGCGGCCTTGGCCCGGGCCGACGCCTCGGCGAGGAAGCGGCCATCCTCTCCGCCGATGTTGAAGCAGGGCCCGCCGCAATTGCCGAAATCGAAGACGTGCATGTTGCCGCCCTGCTCGACCCAGTTGAGCACTGCGATGGCGCCCGCCTTGATGAGCGCCGCCGAACTCTCGCGAACCTTGGCGCGGTCGGAATAGGCCCCGGTCGCAGGCCGGGTGTGCTCGACAGCGATCTTGCCGGCGACGCCATCGGAGGAGACAGAGCCGGCTTCGCCGACGAAAACCACCGGCGCCGTGATGGTTCCGGAAATCTGCGAGCGGCTGACCGGCATCGCCGAGGCGAGCAAAACATCCTTCGACCCGGCGCCGTAGGCCGGATCGCCGAGGACGCGGGCCTCCCAAGACTTCGGCCACCAGAAATCCGCGCTGGCGGAATAGGTCTCGACCTTCACATCCTGCACGCCGGCCGCGCGAAGCTGGCCAGCCACCCAGTCGGCGGTCGCCGCTTCGGACGGAAAGCCGGAAATCCGGCCCCACATCTGGTTGCCTGCCTTGCGCATCTGCTCAGCGAACCCGACCACCTTCTCGACATCCGGCTTGATGCGGGCGCCCTCGAGTTCGGTGAACGCCACCTCGCCGGGCGGGACCACAGCTTTGGGAATGGCGGCGGCGGTTGCGGCGTCGGGCGAGATCGTCGGGGCGACGAGGCCCGTGGGAGCGGTCAGGCCAAACCACGCGGGCGATGATGCGGGTTGGGGCGCGCTACAGGCCGCCAGGGCGAGCACGGCGACGGCTCCGGCAAGGGTGGGCAGCGGATATTTCATGGCGGTCTCTCCCTCCAGCGGCGGGAACTCGGACGGTCCTGCCTGCTTCGCCGGGGGGAGGCTAGCTCAGTCGCCGCCGAAGCGGCAGACCCAGATCTGGGACTGGTTGGGACAGATCTCGCGGGCGCAGCCAACTGACGTGGCCTTGGGCGATGCGATCTTGGAGAAGGTGGTGCAGGCCCCCGGACGGCGGCAGTCCCCCGTGCCGGAATTGTAGTCCTCGCCGCCGGATTGCCATTCCGAGACAACGAAAGCCGGCGACAGCTCCTGCGCCAGCGAGGCGCCGTCGATGCGGCGGATGCCGGGCGCCCAGTAGAAGATCGCGCTGGCGGATCCGACAGCCTTGCGCGCCGAGGAGTAGCTGCACTCGCTCGAGGCTGTGGCGCTGATAACGCTGGCTTCCTGCGCCAGGGCGTTCGACCAGACGACAGGTTTGCGGTCCAGGGACGTCCTGATCTGGTTGAGCGGCTGGAGCATGACGGCCAGATCGGGCGTCACAGCCGTCGGCGCGGCAGCCGGAGCGGGTGCTTCAGGCTGACGCAGGCGGGTGAGCGCCGTGTGAGGATCCCGGGCCGTGGATGTCGCGCGCGCGGCTGTGGCCTGAGGTTCCGGCTGAAACGGCGTCTCCTCCAGCGCATAGTCAGGCGCAGCGGTCGCAAGACCGAGGACAAGAACGAGAGCAAAGGTTTTCACAAAGCGGATCATCGCGACGGGGCCCACGCTGTCCATGGAGCATCGTTTAGGCCAAACCATGGCGGGCGCAACGGCGCGTCTCGACGCAAAAAATATATTTTCGAGTTTTCCACCGCTGAGTGGGGATATGCCGCCGCCGGTCCCGCAAGACTTGCCGGTTGGGCGTCGCGTCGCTACACCCTGCCCCGCGTTTTGCGCTGGCGCGATTCCTCAGTCTTCCCGCAGTTTTTCCGGTGACATGCCCAAGAGAACCGACCTCAAATCCATCCTGGTCATCGGGGCCGGGCCGATCGTCATCGGCCAGGCGTGCGAATTCGACTATTCGGGCGTGCAGGCCATCAAGGCCCTGAAATCGGAGGGGTTCCGGGTCATTCTGGTGAACTCCAACCCGGCCACGATCATGACCGACCCGGAGCTGGCCGACCGGACCTATATCGAGCCGATTACGCCCGCCTTCGTCGAGAAGATCATCGCCATCGAGAAGCCGGATGCGATCCTGCCCACCATGGGCGGGCAAACGGCGCTCAACTGCGCGTTGTCGCTGGCGCAGTCCGGCGTGCTGGAAAAGCACAATGTCGAGCTGATCGGCGCCAAGGCCGAGGCGATCGAGAAGGCCGAAGACCGTTCCAAATTCAAACAGGCGATGGCGTCCATCGGGCTGGAGACGCCCAAATCCCACCTCGCGCACAATCCCGAGGAGGTCGAGGAAGGCCTGAAGACGGTTGGCCTGCCGGCGATCATCCGCCCGTCGTTCACGCTGGGCGGGCTGGGCGGCGGCATCGCCTACAATATCGATGAGTACCGGGAAATCTGCGCCCGCGGGCTCGCCGCTTCACCGACCCACGAAATCCTGATCGAGGAAAGCGTCCTCGGCTGGAAGGAATTCGAGATGGAGGTCGTCCGCGACAAGGCGGACAACTGCATCATCGTCTGCTCGATCGAGAACGTCGATCCGATGGGGGTCCACACCGGGGATTCCATCACCGTCGCCCCGGCGCTGACGCTGACCGACAAGGAATACCAGGTGATGCGCAACGCCTCGATCGCGGTGCTGCGCGAGATCGGCGTGGAAACCGGCGGATCGAACGTGCAGTTCGCCGTCAACCCGGAAAACGGACGGCTGGTCGTCATCGAGATGAACCCGCGCGTGTCGCGCTCCTCGGCGCTGGCCTCCAAGGCGACCGGGTTCCCGATCGCCAAGATCGCCGCCAAGCTGGCGATCGGCTACACGCTCGACGAACTCGACAACGACATTACCGGTGTCACGCCCGCCTCGTTCGAACCGACGATCGACTACGTCGTCACCAAGATCCCGCGCTTCGCTTTCGAGAAGTACAAGGGCGCCGATCCAATGCTCACCACATCGATGAAATCGGTGGGCGAAGCCATGGCCATCGGCCGGACGTTCCAGGAAAGCCTGCAGAAAGCACTGCGGTCGCTGGAAACGGGCCTCTGCGGTTTCAACGAGATCGCCGTGCCCGGCGTCGGCCAGGGCGATGACCGCAACGTACTGATCGCTGCCTGCTCGAAGGCGACGCAGGACCGGCTGGTCATCGTCGCCCAGGCGATGCGGCTCGGCGTTTCGGTTGAGGACATCGCCGCCGCATCCAAGATCGACCGCTGGTTCCTGCGCCAGATCGCGGAAATCGTCGAAGTCGAGGGCAATGTACGGCGCGACGGCCTGCCGAAGACGGCGGAAGACTGGACGCGCATCAAGTCCATGGGCTTCTCCGACGCGCGCCTCGCCCAGCTGGTCGGCAAGACCGAGGCCAAGGTGCGCGAGGCTCGCCACAAGGCGGGTGTGCGGCCGGTCTACAAGCGCATCGACACCTGCGCCGCCGAATTCGCGGCGAAAACGCCTTACCTCTATTCAACCTACGAGACCGGCTACATCGGCCAGGATGGCGCCCCTGCGCCAGCGCAGAACGAGGCGGACCCGTCCGACCGGAACAAGGTGATGATCCTCGGCGGCGGCCCCAACCGGATCGGCCAGGGCATCGAGTTCGACTATTGCTGCTGCCACGCCGCCTTCGCGATGGACGAGATGGGCATCGAGTCCATCATGGTGAACTGCAACCCCGAGACAGTCTCGACCGACTACGACACGTCGGACCGGCTCTATTTCGAGCCGCTGACGCTGGAAGACGTGTCGGAGATCATTCACGTCGAGCAAAGCCGCGGGAATTTCATGGGCGTCATCGTCCAGTTCGGCGGGCAGACGCCGCTGAAGCTGGCGCAAGGCCTCAAGGCGTCCGGCGCGCCGATCCTCGGCACCACGCCGGACTCGATCGATCTTGCTGAAGACCGCGAGCTGTTCTCGAAACTGCTCGACCGCATCGGGCTGAAGCAGGCGCCGTCCGCCATCGCGCGAACCGACGAGGAAGCCGTCAAGGCCGCGGCCCGCATCGGCTATCCCGTGATGCTGCGGCCAAGCTTCGTGCTGGGCGGCCGCGCCATGGAGATCGTGCACGACGAGGCCGACCTCAAACGCTATGTGCGCGAGGCGGTGCAGGTTTCGGGCGACACGCCGTTGCTGGTGGACCGCTATCTTTCCGACGCCATCGAAGTCGACGTCGACGCCCTGTCAGACGGCAAGACCTCGCATGTCGCCGGCGTGATGGAGCATATCGAGGAAGCCGGCATCCACTCGGGCGACAGCGCGTGTTCGATCCCGCCCTACACGCTGGGCGACGACGTGGTCGCCGAACTCGGCGCGCAGGCGCGCAAGCTGGCCAAGGCGCTGGACGTGGTCGGACTGATGAACGTGCAGTTCGCCGTCAAGGATGGCGACGTCTTTGTGCTGGAAGCCAATCCGCGCGCCAGCCGCACGGTGCCGTTCGTCGCCAAGGCGGTTGGACAGCCCTTCGCGCGCATCGCCGCCAAGGTGATGGCAGGCGCCGCCCTCAAGGACTTCAAGCTCGGCGACGGCCCGATCAAGGGTCCGCGCATCGCGGTGAAGGAAGCCGTCTTCCCCTTCGCGCGCTTCCCGGGCGTCGACCCCGTGCTCGGGCCGGAGATGCGCTCGACCGGAGAGGTGATGGGGCTCGACGAAAGTTTCGGCGCCGCCTTCCTCAAGTCTCAGATCGCCGCCGGAATGAACCTGCCGGACAGCGGCGTCTGCTTCATCTCGGTGAAGAACTCGGACAAGGAGGCGATCACCCAGCCGGCGCGCGACCTGATCGAACTGGGATTCACGCTGATCGCCACGCGCGGAACGGCGGAGTTCCTGGCCGGTCAGGGCATCGTCGTGCGCACGGTCAACAAGGTTCTCGAAGGCCGCCCGCACGTTGTCGACGAACTGACCAATGGCGGCGTGCAACTGGTTTTCAACACGACAGAAGGCGCCCAGTCGCTGCTCGATTCTGCGTCGATCCGGCGCGGCGCCCTGAGCCTCGGAGTGCCTTATTATACAACGATTTCCGGGGCTCGCGCCGCGGTACAGGCCATCCGCGCGCTGAAGCTGAGACCGCTTGAAGCGGGGGCGCTTCAGACCTACTCTTGATTGTTCGTGGGTTGAGGATCACCGTTGCGTGATCGGCCCACGAGCGACTCCGTTTCAATTCGGGCACGGACAGGGACTTTATGCAGCGTATCCCCATGACGGCCGAGGGCTTCCGGGCTCTCGAGATGGAACTCAAGACCCTCAAGTCCGAGGAACGCCCGGCGATCATCGCGGCGATCTCGGAGGCGCGCTCGCATGGCGACCTGTCGGAAAACGCGGAATACCATGCCGCGAAAGACCGCCAGAGCTTCATCGAGGGCCGCGTGCTCGAACTCGAGGACAAGCTGGCGCGCGCCGATGTCATCGACACGACCAAGCTCGGCGGCGACACGGTCAAGTTTGGCGCCACCGTGACCGTCACCGACGAGGATACGGACGAGACATTCGTCTACAAGATCGTGGGCGAGGACGAGGCCGACGTTTCGAAAGGCAAGGTCTCGATCACCTCGCCGATCGCGCGCGCCATGATCGGCAAGGAAGAAGGCGAGACCGCCGAGGTCTCCGCGCCCGGCGGCGCCAAGTCGTTCGAGATCATCTCGATCGCGTGGAAATAGTCAGGGCGCCGCTCCGCGCGTCGCCGCCAGAACTTCGGCCGGCGTGAGTCCGGACCCTTCGGCGGCGCGGGCGGCATCACGGGGACGGGCGTGACGGCACACGGACAGTCTTCGCCGCATGGCCCAGCCGAAATTCAGGGTCCCTCTGTCTGGGTCGTGTCCGACGGCCGCGCCGGCATCGAAAACCAGGCGCGCGCGCTTGCCCGCGCCCTGGCCGAACCCGCTCGCGCGGCGAAGCTTCGCCACATCCGATCTGACGCCCACCGCCCTGATCCTGTGCGGTTGCAGCCAGGCGGGCCGCAAGTGCTGTTGCCGCCGGACCGCTGGCCCGCGCCGATGATGTCCCTGCCGGCCGAGCAGCGCGCCCTGCTGGCGCCGCCATGGCCGGATGTGTGGATCGGCTCCGGCCGGCGCTCCATCCCCTTCTCGCGCATGGTGAAGGAGTGGTCTGGCGGCGAGACCCTCGTGGTCCAGACGCAGAACCCGAGAGTCGATCTGGCGCCGTTCGACCTCGTCATCCCGCCGCTGCATGACCGGCTGACCGGCCCCAACGTGTTCCCGATCCTCGGGCCGCCGACCTATTTCGCCAGCGCGGACGTGGAGGCGGCGCAGGCGCGCTTCCACGACCTCGTCGCGCACGCGGAATTCAAGCTGCTGGTGTCGCTGGGCGGAACATCGAAAACGCACAGCATGAACGCCGAGCGTGTGGCGTGGATCGAGCAGAGCCTTAAACAGCTCGCCAAGCGCGGCGTGCGCCTCTGGATCACCGTGTCGCGCCGCACGCCCGCCGCCGCGCGGACGCGCTTCCGGGCGCTGGCGGAACATATCGGCGCGCGCTTCTGGGAGACGGTCGACCGGGACGGGCCGAACCCCTACCTCGCCTTCCTCTCGATGTGCGATGCGGCGCTGGTGACCGAGGACAGCGCCAACATGCTGCTGGATCCGGCATGGTTCGCCAAACCGATCCACATCATGCGCCTCGACGGTTCATCGCCGCGCTTCGACCGGCTGCACCAGGACCTGATCGATCGCGGGGCGGCGCGCTGGTTCGAGGGACTGATCGACGAATGGAGCTACCCGCCGATCCGCGAGGCCGAACGCGCCGCCGATGAAATCGTGCGCCTGCTGCTGAGGCGGCGCCCGCCGCCCGGCTGATCAACCGAACATATCGCCCCAGTCGCTGCGGCGGGCGGCCTTGTAGACCTCCCCTTCGCGACGGGTGACGAGGCGGCGCGCCATCGAGCCATCCGCCTGACAGAGCTTGAGACCTACGCGCCCGCTCGCCGCTTCCGGAGGCGCAATGATCCGCGCGCCATGACGAACCGGCGCCGCGCGCGAGGCGGCGAGATAGATGAACTTCTCGTCCTCCCACGGAACCTCTCCGCCCTTCGCCTGCCGGTGAATGCGCGACCGGGCGACACGCGCCGCGAAGTGGCACCAGTCCGGCGCGACGAGCGGGCAGTCCTGCGCATGCGGGCACGGCGCCACGATGTGCGCACCGGCGCCGAGCAGGCGTGTTCGCGCCGCAAGCATGCGCTCCCAACCTTTCGGCGTGCCGGGTTCGACGATCAGCAGCACGCCAGAGGTCCGCACCCACAGGCGGTCGATCAACCGGTCGCGATCTGCCGGCGCCAGTTCATCGAGCACGTAGGCGAGCGTGACGAGGTCGCAGGGATCGCCCGCCGGCAAGTCCGCCCGCAGATCCGCATCGCGCCAGACAACGTTTCCGACGCCGGCCGGCGCGGAGAGTTCTTCGCCCATCGACCGGATTGTGGGGCTCGCCTCAAGCAGCAGGGCGTCAGTCAGATCCGGCCAGTGCGCCGCCGCCGCCCACATAACCGTCCCCGGGCCAGCGCCCGCATCGAGCAGCGTACGGGGAGCAAAATCCGGCAGCGCCTGCGCCGTCGCCGCGAGACTCGCATGGACCGCCGCGTAGGTGGCCGGCAGCCGCGTCGCCAGATAGGC
This sequence comes from Alphaproteobacteria bacterium, assembly GCA_016125405.1. Taxonomy (GTDB): domain Bacteria; phylum Pseudomonadota; class Alphaproteobacteria; order Caulobacterales; family Hyphomonadaceae; genus UBA7672. The sequence goes on from WGLW01000049.1 coordinate 28,296, forward strand.
CCGGGCGGCGGCCGTGTCGCCAAGATGCAGGCGCCCGTCGCGCACCTCGCCCCGGTAGCGCTCCGACAGCGCCGACGCCGCCGAGGCGATATCGCGCAGCGCCACGCCTTCCAGCGCGCGGTCCACGGCATTTTTCAGTCCGGGCGGCAGCTCCATGGCGACCGCTTACCAGAGACAAACGCTGCAAGGCGAGCCCGCGCGACGCCTCCATGCAGAAAACCTCAACACCCTCAACAGGTTCGGCGCGCGCCCTTCTCCTGGACGCGACGCATCCCCACACTCATGGCCGATGGCTTGGCCGCAGGCGAATCCGCCTGCTAACAACGGCCATCCGTCCAGGCCTTGACGCGGCTGGCGAGGCTTCCGATGGGTTCAGGACCGATCGCGAGCAGACCGCCGCGCCTCAGGGCCGCAGCGGACAAGACGACGAAGAACAGGACCAGACATGACCGCTCCGCGCCATTCCCAGATCATCGTGCTCGGCTCGGGGCCCGCCGGCTACACCGCCGCGATCTACGCCGCCCGCGCGCTGCGCAAGCCCATGCTGATCGCCGGCATCCAGCCGGGCGGCCAGCTGACCATCACGACCGACGTTGAGAACTATCCCGGCTTCGCGGATGTCATCCAGGGCCCGTGGCTGATGGACCAGATGCGCGCGCAGGCGATCCATGTCGGCACGGAGATGGTGGAAGACCACATCGTCAAGGCCGACCTGAAGAAGCGGCCGTTCACCCTCACCGGCGATACGGGGCAGGTCTACACCTGCGACGTGCTGATCATCGCCACGGGCGCGCAGGCGAAATGGCTTGGCCTGCCCTCGGAGGAAAAGTTCAAGGGCTTCGGCGTGTCGGCCTGCGCGACGTGTGACGCCTTCTTCTACCGCAACAAGGAAGTGCTGGTGGTCGGCGGCGGCAACACGGCGGTCGAGGAGGCGCTGCACCTCACGCACTTCGCCTCGAAGGTCACCGTCGTGCATCGCCGTGACCGGTTCCGCGCCGAAAAGATCCTGCAGGACCGCCTGTTCAAGAGCCCGAAGGTCGAAGTCGTCTGGGACACCGAACTCGCCGACGTGGTCGGCGCCGAAACGCCGCCGAGCGTGACGCACGCGGTGCTGCGCAATGTGAAGACCGGGGACGAGACCGAGATGCCGGTGCACGGCGTCTTCATCGCCATCGGCCATGCGCCGCAGACGCAGCTCTTCACCGGCCAGCTAGATGTGAAGGAGGGCGGCTACCTGAAAACGGCGCCGAACTCGACAGCCACCAACATCCCCGGCGTCTTCGCGGCGGGCGATGTCACCGACGACATCTTCCGCCAGGCGGTGACGGCCGCCGGTCTGGGCTGCATGGCGGCGCTGGAAGCCGAGAAATATCTCGAGGGCCTGCCCGAGCACGTCGTGGAAACGGCGGCGGAGTAAGGCGAAATGGCCGACCGAGCGGCATATGACGCCTGGCTCGCGACGGCCCCTCCGCCCGCAGACATCATGGCGGGCCTGCGCGAGGCGAAGCCCGTGCGCCTCGACGCCGAGACCGTCGATGCGCGCGGACGCCGCAAGTCAGACGGCGAACTCGCTGCCAAGTACACGGACGCCCTGCTCTTCGGCGGCTATGGCGAGGACCGGGCGATGTACGCAACGCCGCTGTTCAACCCCGGCACTGTCGAGCCGCGCACGCTGCATATCGGGCTCGACATTTTCGGTCCGGCCGGCGCCGCCCTCTTTGCGCCGGTCGCCGGACGCATCCACAGCTTCCAGGACAATGACCAGCCGGGCGACTATGGCCCCGCCATCATCCTGGAGCATGAGCCCGCAGAGGGCGTCGTCTTCCACACGCTCTATGGCCACCTGTCGCGCAGCAGCCTCAAGGGCCTCGCCGTGGGGAACACGATTACCGTTGGCCAGAAGCTGGGCGAGCTTGGCGAGCGCAGCGAGAACGGCGGCTGGCTGCCACACGTGCATGTTCAGGTATTGCTCGAGATCGGGGATGCGAAGGGCGATTATCCCGGCGTCTGCCGACGCAGCGAGGCGGCGCGATGGCTCGCCGCATGTCCGGATCCGCGCCCGCTGCTTGGCCTGGCGACCGCGTAATACCCCTTCTACAAGCAGGGCTATATTTGCTAGCAATTCACTTGCTGCATGACAGTAAATGAATGTTGCGCCGCATCCTTTTGCTTTGGATCGACTGCGCACTACTGTTTTCAAAAAGAAGTTGAGTCTCTTGGGGCGTTTCACATGAAGAGAGCCATTGGCCAGACAGGCCGAAGCCTGAATCCCATTGGCCTCGGCTGCATGGGTCTGTCCGGCGTCTACAACGCCCCCGTCGCTCCGGACGCCGCCGTCCGGCTTCTCCACGAAGCCATCGACCTCGGCGTCGAGCATTTCGACACGGCGGAAGTCTATGGCCTGACGAAGAACGAGGAGCTGCTGGGCGCCGCCTTCCACGACCGGCGCAACAAGGTGTTCGTCGCCACAAAATGGGGACCGACCTTTGACGTCGCGACGGGCCAGCGCGGGCCGGTGGACGGATCGCGCGCCAATTGCCGCCGCGCGGTCGAGGGCTCGCTCAAGCGGCTGCGCACGGACGTGATCGACCTCTATTACCTGCACCGCGTCGATCCGAAGACGCCCATCGAAGAGAGCGTCGATGCGATGGCGGAGCTGGTGAAGGAAGGCAAGATCCGGCTGATCGGCCTTTCGGAGCCGTCAGCGGTGACGATCAAGCGCGCGGCTCTGGTTGCGCCCATCGCGGCGGTTCAGTCGGAATATTCGATCTTCACGCGAGACGTCGAGGACGGGCGGCTGGCGGCGATGAAGACCGTCGGCGCCAGCCTCGTGGCGTTTTCGCCGGTGGGACGCGGCATGTTGACGGGAAAGATGACGGCGGCTGACCGGCCAACCGGCGAAACGGACTTTCGCAACGCGACCATTCCGCGGTTCAGCGAGGAAAACTTCGCAGCCAACCTCAAGCTCGTGGCCGAGATCGAGGCCATCGCCGAGGAACTCGCTGCAAAGCCCGCCCAGGTGGCGCTCGCCTGGGTGCTGGCGCGCGCGCCGAACATCCACGTCATTCCCGGCACGACGCGCATCGGCAATCTTGCGATCAACCTCGGCTCCGACCACGTGCTGCTGTCGCAGGGCCAGACGCGCCGGCTCGATGCGCTCGCGGAACAGGTCTCCGGCGCGCGCTATACGCCGATGGGCATGAGCGCGGTCAACCGGTAACGCTCGCTATTTGCCGTGATGCGCCCGAAGCATCCAGGCGGCCTTCTCGCCAGCCGCGCAGCGTGCGCTCATGAGATCGACAGTGACCTGATCGCCCGCTTCGTCGGCCGTCTTCATGCAGGCGCGCGCGCTTTTCACCACCGCCTCGTTGCCGGCGACAAGATTGGTCAGCATCTGTTCGTCGCTCGGCACGCCATTGTCGACCGGGATGGCGGACTTCGAACCGACCGATTCAAGCGCCGGCGCGTACGACCCCAGCTCGCGCATCCGCTCCGCGATGCCGTCGAGCGCGTTCCAGAGTTCGTTGTACTGGGTCTCGAAAAGCAGGTGGAGCTGCGAGAAGCGCGGCCCCTCCACGTTCCAGTGGTAGCCGTGCGTCTTGCTGTATAGAGCGAAGGTGTCGGCGAGAACCTGTTCGAGCGCGTCCGCAACTTTCTTGCGGCCCTTGGCGTCGATTCCAATATCCATGACCCATCTCCAAATTAGAATGATTCTTAAATAGACAAGCGCCCACCGATAGCAAGGGCATTCCGGATGGAAATCGGTTACGGCCGCGCGCCGGCCCGGTCACGCACCCAGTCGACAAGATCGGCCAGCGCCTGCGGATCGGCTTCATGCGGCACGTGTCCCACGCCGCTCAGGATGTTCAATCGCGAGTCCGTCAACGTGGTCGCCAGCGGCTCGGAATGGATCGTCGTGCTCACCACGCCATCCCGATCACCACTCAGGATCGCGACCGGCAGACCGATTTCAGGATAGCGCGCCTGCTGCGCCGTCACCTCACGCTTTGCGGCCAGCAGGTCCAGCCCGTTGGCGCGCATCGCGGTCGGCGTCGTCGCCCGCATGACGGAGGCGGCCGCGAAATAGTCAGGGTCCGGCGGAAGCGGCCGGAACGTGCCCCGCACCCCGTCGCGCGCGGCGGCTTCCACGAAAGGTTGCGCAGCATGGTTGAACAGCCGGCCGATGACCGGATTGGCCGACCAGTAGAGATACCAGCTCACTCCGCCCGGCCATTCGTAGGCGACCGGCGCAATCAGCACGAGGCCGGAGATCAGGTCCGGCCGGTCGAGCGCCAGCCGCAGGGCGACGGCGCCGCCAAAGGAATGCGCGATGACGATCGGCCGGTTCAGTTGCATCCGCTCGACCACGTCCGCCGCGACCCTCGCCTGGACCGCCAGCGTTTCGGCGCGAGGGGGGCGCTTCAGCGTGAAGCCCAGGCCAGGCCGGTCATAGGCGGCGAGACGGTAGCGCGTCTTCAGCAGCGGGATGACGGTCGGCTTGAAAACGTCCATATCGCACGATGCGCCATGGATCATCAGGACGGGCGGTCCTCCCTCGCCCCAGCTGTCGACATGAACCTCTACGCCTTCGGCTTCGATGAATTTCATGGATGAGAGGTCCGCAGGCGTCAGGGAGGAGCAGCCTGCCGCCGCAAGCATCGCTGGCGCAAGAACGCCGGCTCTCGAATCTTCGAACATCGAACGGCCCTGGGAAATATCCTCCGGGCCATACGCATTTGCGGCCAGCGGGTTCAGCCCTGCGGCGAGACGTCCCGGGTCCGGCTTCGCACGGGCCTGAGGCGATCAGGCCGCGGCCATCACGCTTTCGAAGAGCTTCAGCCCGTCTGATCCGCCCTCATGCCCGCCAATGGCGCGCTCGGGGTGTGGCATCATGCCCAGCACGCGGCCGTTCTCGGACAGCACGCCGGCGATGTCGCGGGCCGAGCCGTTGGGATTGCCGGTGTAGCGGAACGCCACGCGCCCTTCGCCTTCCAGCCGGTCGAGGGTCTCCTCGTCGGCGAAATAGTTGCCGTCGTGATGGGCGATGGGAAAGGACACGTCGCGCCTCGACCCATAGGCGGCCGTGAAGGCGGAGTTTGTGGCGATGGCCAGCGGTTGCGGGCGGCAGACGAAATTGAGCGAGGCGTTGCGCAGCAGGGCGCCGGGCAGGATGCGGAGTTCGGTCGCCACCTGGAAGCCATTGCAGATCGCAAGAACGTAGCCTCCCCTGTCGGCGTGGGCGCGGATCGCCTGCCCGATAGGCGAGGCCGCCGCCATGGCGCCGGAGCGCAGGTAGTCCCCATAGGAAAAGCCGCCCGGCAGGACGATCAGGTCGAGTCCCTGCGGCAGGGCGGCGTCCTTGTGCCAGACCATGGCGGGCTCGCTGCCGGTGACCTGGCGCAGCGCAACCTGCGCGTCCCGATCGCAATTGGAGCCCGGAAAAACGATCACGGCGGATTTCATGGCCGGGCCTTACCAGAGTTCACCGTGACTCGCGAGAGGTCGGACGGAACTTGGCGAGCCGCCTGCGTGTTAAACACAGGTAAGGAAAGGAGCCATCATGTCACGTGTGAAAATCCTGACGGGCTGCCTGGTCGCGGCGCTGGTTCTTGCCGCCTGCAACACGGTCGCCGGTTTCGGACAGGACCTGTCGCATCTGGCGCACGCCGCCTCGCGCTAACAGCAGGATCAGGCCTTAGCCCGGCTTGTAGAAGATGACCCCCGCCCCCGTTGCGATGAGGGCGAAACCGATGCCGTGCTTGAGCGTGATCGGTTCTTTCAGCACCCACACCGAAAACGCCGAAAAGACCACCAGCGTGATGACTTCCTGCATCGTCTTGAGTTCGGCCGCCGAATAGACGCGGTGGCCGATCCGGTTTGCCGGAACCGCCATCAGGTATTCGAACAGCGCGATGCCCCAGCTGATAAAGATCACCGGCAGGATCGGCGCGCCGGGAAACTTGAACTGCCCGTACCAGGCGGTGGTCATGAACACGTTTGAACAGATAAGCAGGACGACGGGCGCCCAGTAGGCTACTGGCATGATTGAAGCTCGCGGAATGACCGGCTGCCCGGTAAGGAAATAGAACCGGGTCCCAAATTTGGCCCGAATTCCCGATCACAGGGGAGCACCGGCGAGCCCGGGCTGCAAGGAGCAGAACATGCGCGGATGGATTCTGGCCGGCCTCGCGGCGATCGCCCTGGCCGGGTGCAACACGGTCGAGGGCTTCGGGAAAGACATGGCCAAGGCTGGCGACGCCATCAGCGGCGCGGCCGCGGAAACGCGCTCCGCCCCGCCCCATCCAGTCGACCCGCGCTGCGCCGCAAGCCCCCAGAACGGACGGACCTCCCAGACCTGCTGACCATTTTGCCGCAGGAGTCCGGGCTGCAAACCTGAACAAGGGTTAGCTTGCGCAAGCCTGGGAGAGCCGCCATTTTTGCGCCGGGACTACCAAGCGGGACTTTTTACCAGGCAAATTTCCGGGCCGGATTCGGGGCCCAACCAAAGGACGTGATTCCATGCGTAAGCTGATTGTCGCGGCGCTGCTTCTGACGGCGCCGATCATTTCCGCCTGCAACACGGTCGAAGGCGCCGGCAAGGACGTGAAAGCCGCCGGCAACGCTATCGAAAAGAGCGCCGAAAAGGCCAAGCCCGGCAACTAGGCCGAACCTCAGGCATTTATCCGGTCCGGCAGAAATTCAGTCGCCCGCAATTCGAGTGGCGGGAACGCCGACGCCCTGTCCGCGTTTGTGTCGTGGAACTGTATGGAGATTTCAATGCGCAAGATGATTTTTGCGGCCCTGCTGCTTGCCGCCCCTATCATTTCAGCCTGCAACACCGTCGAAGGCGCCGGCAAGGACGTCGCCAAGGTGGGGGATCACATCTCCGACCGCGCCGAGCAGGTCAAAGACGGCAATTAGACCAACCGCTTCAAATGCACAGCGCCCGCCCTTGATGGGGCGGGCGTTGATGCGTCTGGATGAATGCTGGCTTCAGGCCAGTTCGATCGAGTAGCGCTCGACCACTGTATTGGCGAGCAGCGTCTCGCACATTTCCTTCACCCGCTTTTCGGCGTCCGCGCGGGAGAGGCCGTCCTTGAGCTCCAGCTCGATGGTCTTGCCGACGCGCACGCCGCCAACTTCTCCGAAACCCAGTCGCCCCAGCGCGTCGCCCACGGCCTTGCCTTGCGGATCGAGAACGCCGGGCTTGAGGGAGACGTGAACCTTCACGCGCATTGTTGCTGTTACTCCTGGTTGAACGACAGGATTTCGGCGCCCGCCGTGTCCTTGATGATGCCAAGCCGGCGCGCGACTTCGGCATAGGCGTCGGTGACGCCGCCGAGATCGCGGCGGAAGCGATCCTTGTCGAGCTTCTCGCCGGTCGTCATGTCCCAGAGCCGGCAGGAATCCGGGCTGATCTCGTCGGCGAGAACAGTGCGCACCATCTCGCCCTCATAGAGCCGGCCGTACTCCACCTTGAAGTCTACCAGCTTGATACCGACGCCGGCGAACAGGCCGGTGAGGAAATCGTTGATCCGCAGCGTCATCGCGATGATGTCGTCGATCTCCTGGCTGGTCGCCCAGTTGAACGCCGTGATGTGCTCTTCGGAGACCAGCGGATCGCCCAGCTCGTCTTTCTTGTAACAGAACTCGATGATCGACCGCGGCAGGGCCGCGCCCTCCTCGATACCGAGACGCTTGGCGATCGAGCCCGCCGCGACGTTGCGGCAGATCACTTCCAGCGGAATGATCTCGACTTCCTTGATCAGCTGCTCGCGCATGTTGAGCCGCTTCAGGAAGTGCGTCGGCAGGCTGATGTTGTTCAGCTGCGTCATGATGAATTCGGAAATGCGGTTGTTGAGCACGCCCTTGCCGTCGAGCACCGCGCGCTTCTCGTTGTTGAACGCCGTGGCGTCGTCCTTGAAGTACTGGATCAGCGTACCGGGCTCCGGCCCCTCGTAGAGGATTTTCGCCTTGCCCTCGTAGATCTTCCGGCCCTTGGCCATCGCCTGTCTCCACTACCCGGAACGCCACGTCCCCAGCCGCCGAGCGCCGTCGGCGGCGTTCGACTCATGTTCCCGTCCGGTCCTCTCTACAACATCGCCAGGGACACGTCGCCCCAGCTTGTGGTCGCGGGGATGTATTTGACCGATTCAGGGGCTATATCGACGGCTCCAGCGCGGGGCGCAAGCGGCCAGAGGGAGACAACGGTGAGCGGTTTCGACAAGCGCGAAAAGGGCGAAGAAGCCAAATATGCGCTCGACCAGGAGTTGCGCTTCAAGGCCAACGCCCGCCGCAACAAGCTTCTGGGGCTCTGGGCGGCCGAATTGCTTGGCCTCAAGGGCGAAGCCGCCAGCGCCTATGCAGTCGAGGTGGTGAAGGCCGATTTCGAGGCGCCGGGCGATGAGGACGTGTTCCTCAAGGTTCGCGGCGACTTCGACAAGAAGGGCGTCGATCAGAGCGACCACCAGATCCATCGCCAGATGGAAGAGCTGATGGCCGTCGCCATCGACCAGGTCCGGACCGAGAAGAAATAATTCTCGAAAATCCCGGGGCGCAGTCCGGCCGGTTTACCAAGCGGCCACTGCGTTTACCCTGATCCGTGCGATACGACCGGACATGACGTTTGGCGATGATGGACCGTGCGCCAGGCTGGGCCGCTCCATGGTGAACGGGCGCAGCAAAAAGGCGTTTATCGCGGGCCCGTTTTTCTTAAGACCTTTGCGGCACTCTCCTTGATGAAGACCGGCGGCGCCGGTCTGGCCCGCCAAAACCGCTGTCCTCGCCCGTCCATCCCCGCGGGCCTGGCGCACCCCCATCCCCCGGGTGCCATGCGGTCACGGCATTGAAGCGCAATCACATCGCCATTGTGGTGCGCTCCGCCATCGCGAACTGGGCCGGATCCCAAGGGGTCCGGCCCAATTTTTTCCCGGTTTTCCTGGAGCGATCAGGATTTGCCGAACACGCGCTCGAAGATCACGTCGACCGCCTTGAAGTGGTAGTCGAGATCGACCAGCGCCTCGAGTTCGGCCGGCTTCATCAGCTTTGCGATATCCGCGTCCGCCTTGAGATTGGCGAGGAAGTCGCCCTCGCCGCGATTGGGGTCGGCCCACACCTTCATGGCGTTGCGCTGGACCAGGCGATAGGCGTCCTCGCGGCTCGCCCCCTTCTCCACCAGCGCCAGAAGCACGCGCTGTGAATTGTGCAGACCGCCCAGTTTGCCGAGGTTGGCGGCCATGTTCTCCGGATAGATCAGCAACTGCTCGACCACGCCCGCCAGCCGGTTAAGCGCAAAGTCGAGATGGATCGTTGCGTCCGGCGCAATGCCGCGCTCGACGGACGAATGCGAGATGTCGCGTTCGTGCCAGAGCGCCACGTTTTCCATCGCGGGGACGACGGCGGAGCGCACCAGACGCGCAAGGCCGGTGAGGTTCTCGGTCAGCACCGGGTTGCGCTTGTGCGGCATAGCCGACGAGCCCTTCTGGCCGGCGGAGAAGTATTCCTCAGCCTCCAGCACCTCGGTGCGCTGCAGGTGACGGATTTCCGTGGCGATGCGTTCGATCGATGAAGCCGTCACCGCCAGCGCCGCGAAGAAAGCGGCGTGCCGGTCTCGCGGAATCACCTGCGTCGAGACCGGCTCCACCGCCAGCCCAAGCTTTTTCGCCACCATCGATTCAATGCGCGGATCGATGTTGGCGAACGTGCCGACAGCGCCGGAGATCGCGCATGTGGCGATTTCCTCGCGCGCGGCGACGAGACGTTTCCGGTTGCGCGCCATTTCCGCGTGAAAGCCCGCAAGCTTGACGCCGAATGTGGTGGGCTCCGCGTGAATGCCGTGGCTGCGTCCGATGGTCGGCGTCAGCTTGTGTTCGAACGCCCGCTTCTTCAGCGCCGCGAGCACGCGGTCGACGCCCGCCAGCAGGATGTCGGACGCGCGCACGAGCTGCACCGAAAGACAGGTGTCGAGCACATCCGAAGAGGTCATGCCGAGATGGAGGAAGCGCGCCTCGGGCCCGACATGCTCGGCCACCGAGGTCAGGAAGGCGATAACGTCGTGCTTCACCTCGCGCTCGATCTCGTCGATGCGGGCGACGTCGAACCCGCCGCGCTCGCGCACGGCCTTTGGCGCGTCCTTCGGGATCATCCCCAACTCGGCCATCGCCTCGGCCGCCAGCGTCTCGATCTCCAGCCAGATGGAATAGCGCGTCTCGGGCGACCAGATCGCCGTCATTTCGGGACGCGAATAGCGGGGAATCATCGAGGTCTCCGGGCAGGGTCTGCCGGGGCGTTCAAACACGAACCCCGGTGCAACGCAAAGGAAACCAGCCGACGCTGCGGCGCCTCTGATCCCTCTTGCGAGAGGTGGTTTTCCTCAGCAAGACTTCCCCAGTTGGGACCTTTCGCGCTGGTCAGGCATTGCGGGGATTTCGGGAGACAACATGGGAAGCAACTGGGGGTTCCGGCTCTGCGCAGCAGCCGGCGTGTCTGCTATTGTAGCCGTTCTCCTGTCGGCGGGCGCAGCCGGTCCCCAAGTACCGCCCCCGACCGCGCCGGCTGCAGCAGTCGCCGCGGACGCCGTTCCTGACCCTGCCACGCAACCGCCTATCCTCGCGCCCGGCGAGTTCCTGGTCCCCCTGAAAAGTGGATGCGCCATCGTCCTGGGCGGTGACGACACCGCCTGGGCGAAGGCGAAGCCGGAGGACATCGAGAAAATCCGGTCCAGCTACGCAAGCTGGATCTGGAATGGCCCCTGCCGCTTCGGCGTCGCGCATGGGTCCGGCTGGTTCTCGACAGCGGCGCCAGGCCCCGGCCAATCCGCAAACGATACATTCGTCTATGGTCATCAGCTTGGCCGGAGCGCGAGGTATACAAGGATGCAGCTCGGCGGCCAGATCGTTACGGACACGCTCTTCACGTATATCGACGGCCGGCGAAACCTGACCTTATCGAACTTGCGAATGCTGGACCGCCCGTCATGGGGCGACCTTGAGAGCTCCGTCTCATTTTCCGATGGACAGAATATCGTGTCGGTGCAGGCATTCTACTCAACCTGCGGCGCCTTCCGGAACGTGTTCCGCGGATGCGCGAGCAATGACGAAAACGCCAAGGTATACGGCCTCGGACTCGCCACTGATGTCGTGCCGCCGCCGGGAAAGGCAAGCAAGGCGTCGACCTACAAGGATCGCAGGTTTCCCTGCCCCAACTACTACGACCCATCCACCTGCGTTTCAGCCTGGCAGGCGATGCTGGCCCCTTATAGCGCAACAATCGAGGATATCATCAAGGCAACCGACGCGCGGGACGCCGCGATAACCGAAAAGGCGTCAGCGCCCTACGCTGAAATGGAGGCGCGCATCGCCGCGGACCAGGCGCGCAAGGCGGCGGAGGCGAAGGCGACGGCCGACAGGATCGCTGCTGAAAAAGCAGCTGCGGAAAAAGCTGCGGCGGATGCAAAGGCGGCTGCCGAGAAGGCCGAAGCGGAGGCCGCGGCCGCCGAAAAAGCCCGCCAGGACGCAGAATACGCCGCCAGCCTCAAGCCCATGAACGCCGGCGAACTGTTCGTGAAGGCGACTGAAATGAAGAGTGCGGGCCAGCCAGAGAAGGCCCAGACTGCGCTGAAATCCCTGCTGACGCGCTATCCGGATTCCCCCCTGGCGGCTCAGGCGGCGCAACAGTTGTCGACATTCGGCGGCGCTCCCGCTTCCGCTCCGCGCGCGGCGACGCCAACATCATCCCCGGCGCCCCGGCCGGCTGCGCCCGCGACGCCGCAGTGGACGCTCGACAGCTCGATGCAGGCGATGAGCACCGCGTGCGCCAGCCAGATTGCCGATCTGCGGTCGCTGGCCCAGACCAGCATCAGCCCGATCACCCACAGGAACGGCTGGGCCGGCGAAGACAACTTCCAGAAGAACCAGCAAATCAAGATGTCGCAGATTTACGGTGAAACCGCTCAAAATCTCGACGCCATGGTCGCGCGCGACGAAGCCTATTTCAGCTCCCACCCGCTTCAGCTCACCGGCAACGTCGAGGCTGACGGCATTCAAAAAGGTTTGCGGGCGGACGGCGCCGTGCTGAACTGCATGCGCAGGCAACGGTCGATGCAGATCAGGGGACAGATTCAACCGCCCGCCGGATCGGGGGCGCCGCAACTCACGACCGGATCGCCTGAGGGCAATGTGCCGGCCGCCGGATGCAGCATGACGCAGAACGAAGCCCTGCAGACATTCGACAGCGAGTTCCGCCAGCTCACAAACCGCTACCCGTTGCAGCAGGGCATTGGGTCACGCGCGACCTACCAGTACGCGTACTTCATTGGCGTGGAAGGCGTGAAACTGATCGAACCGCTGAAAGCCTGCATGGGCGTCAACTATTCGCCGAACCGCCAGCTGCTGCAGGGCGCGATCGACAACGGCAAAAAGGGCTGCGAAGCGCTGGCGGTCGATCCGTCGGCCTGCGTTCCCCAATACCCGACGCAGTAGCGAATAGACGCCAGCCGAACATCTATCGACTGGCGCCTATCAGCCCTCCAGGCCTCAGGAAGGCATCGCAAGCATGTCTTTCTTCAGGGTCAGGGACGACAGGAAGAAGAACAGCGCAGCGGGCATGAAGATCAGCGCCGTCGCCGTCATCGACGAGCGCAGGCCCTCCCCGTAGGCGGCGGCGCAAACTGCCTGCTGGTCCGCCGCCAGTTTTGCGACGGCGCCGGCATTTCGGCAGAGCTCCGTGGTGAGCACGCCGCCGAACCCTTTCGAGGTGAGCTCCATGCCCATGAACATGTCGCTCATCCAGCCGACGATCTGCGGGCCGAGCCCATTGCCGATCAGCGCGATCAGCAACAGCAGGATGGCGATGGCGGATGCGCGCGAGCGCTGGCTCACCACGCCCTGCCCGATCGTATATTGCGAGCCGAGATACATGTAGTGACAGAAGGCGCCGGCGCTCCACAGCGGCAGGGAGACTGAATAGAGGTGCTCGGTCGGCTGGTAGTACGCAAATATGTAGAGCGGCATGGCCAGCATCATGCCCACGACCGGCACGATCGAGACGGCGGTCGGAAATTTCGGCGACAGCCGTTCAACCAGAAAGCCTCCGGCAAATGTCCCGGCCGCGGCGAAGAGCGCGAGCGGGCCGCCGAAGCGCAACGCAAAGGTTCCTGCATCGATATGGTGGATGCGGATCACCATCTGCGACTGGAAGCCAACCAGGCCATAACCGACCAGCGCCACCAGCGATGCGCCCATCGCCATCGTCCAGAAGGTGGGTTTGGGGCCCAGTTCCTTCAGCGTCTCGATCATGTTGGCCTTCTGCACTTTCGGCGCACCGGGCGGGTCGGAATAGCCGCGCGGCGGCTCCTTGACCGTTAGCAGCAACAGAAGCGCGACGAGCAGGCCCGGCGCCCCGATCGTCACAAAGGCGACGCGCCAGCCTTCGACGTGGTCCCAGTCCGCCATCTTCAGCGCCCAGTCCCATCCCCATGCGTCGAACAGCTTCTTCAACGCCGCGCCGTTGAGGCCGGTGGCGATGGGTCCGCCGAAGAAGTTGGAGAGCGCGCCGCCGATCGTGACGCCCATGGCGTAGATGCCGAGGGCGTTCGCGCGGCTGCGCGGCTTGTAATAGTCGCCGATGATCGAGTTGGCCGGGGGCGTCCCGCCCGCTTCCCCGATCGCGACCCCGACGCGGGCGAACAGCAGGAACAGGAAGCTGGTGGCGAAGCCGCACAGCGCGGCCATCAGCGACCAGATGGCGATACACAGCGCGACGATCACGACCCGGTTGAACCGGTCCGCCGCCATGGCGAGCGGAATGCCCATGAACGCGTAGAAAAGAGCGAAGGGAGGCCCGTTGAGGAACCCGTATTCGGTGTCGGACAGGCCGAAGGCGTTGGTGACGGGCTGCCCGATGACAGTGAGAAGGTTCCGGTCCACGAAATTGAGCGTGTAGACCAGGGTGAGGACGATCAGGACGTAGCCGCGATACGCTGGCGTCCCAAAGCTCGTTCCCCCTGCAGGCGCATCGCCCGCGGGGACAGCGGTTGCAGTGCTCAATTGGACCTCCCTGTCGGCGACTGACGCGCCTGTAAGGGGCACCGTATCTGCGAAAAATTGTCGCGCAAGTCTGCTGCCGGCACGAAAACGGGTCCGCTGGCCGGTTTCGGCTCAGATCAGGCCCTTGGCCTTCATGCTGACGGTGTCCGCCTTGCCGACCACGAGGTGGTCATGGAGCCGGATATCCAGGGCCTTGAGGGCGGTCTCGATCTCGCGCGTCATCTCGACGTCAGCGCGCGACGGCGTGGGATCGCCGGAAGGGTGGTTGTGCACGAGGATGACCGACGAGGCCGCCAGCTCCAGCGCGCGGCGGGCGATCTCGCGCGGATAGACCGGCGCATGATCCACCGTGCCCCGTCCCGTGACCTCGTCGGCGATCAGCCTGTTCTTCCGGTCGAGGAAAGGCGTTCGCACCTGCTCGGCAGTCTCGTGCCGAAGCGTCATGCGGACATAGTTCAGCAGGGCCGCCCAGTTGGAAATGACCGGACGCTCCTTCACCTGGTCGCCCGCCGCCGCCTGCAGCAGAAGATGCGTCGCGCGCAGATAGGCCGCCGCGCTCTCGCCAACGCCCGGGATCTCCGTCAGCCGCTCGGGCGATGCGGCCAGCGCTGCGGAGACAGAGCCGAAGCGCGCGATCAGCGCCTTGGCGATCGGCTTCACGTCGATCCGCGGGATGAAGGCGCACAGCAGAAGCTCAAGCAGTTCGTATTTCGCGAGCGCCGATCCATCCCCCTTGAGGATGCGGGCGCGGAGCCGTTCGCGATGTCCGTGGTAGTGGCGCTTCGGCGCCGATGCGGAGGATGCGGGCTTGCCGGCGCTGTCCCCCTCGCCGCCCATGCGTATCCCTAGACCGATTGCGCCAGCGTGTGCGGGCTATCGAGACCGGCGGGCGAGCGGGTGAAGATCTCGCAGCCGTCTTCGGTGACGCCGATCGAATGCTCGTATTGCGCCGAGAGCGAACGGTCCCGCGTGACGGCGGTCCAGCCGTCGGCCAGAAGCGCCACATCCTTGCGGCCGAGATTGATCATCGGTTCGACCGTGAAGATCATGCCGGGCTGAAGGATTTCGCCCTGACCGCGCCGGCCGAAGTGAAGGATGTTCGGCGCATCGTGGAACACGCGTCCCACGCCATGGCCGCAGAACGCCTCGACCACGGAATAGCGCTGGCGTTCGGCGTGCTCCTGGATCGCTGCGCCGATATCGCCCAGACGGGCGCCAGGCTTCACGGTCTCGATGCCGCGCATCATGCACTGGTAGGTCACGTCCATCAGCCGCATCGATTTCCGTTTCACCGGGCCGACGGCGAACATCCGCGAGGTGTCGCCGTGCCAGCCGTCGATGATCACGGTGACGTCGATGTTGAGGATGTCCCCTTCCTTCAAAACCTTCGGCCCCGGGATGCCGTGGCACACGACGTGGTTGATCGAGGTGCAGACGGTGTGCTTGTAACCCTTGTAGAAGAGGCACGCCGGCAGCCCGCCCCGCTCCAGCACGAATTCGCGGGCCAGATCGTCCAGCTGTGCCGTGGTGACGCCGGCCTGCACATGCGGAACCAGCATGTCGA
Source organism: Alphaproteobacteria bacterium (assembly GCA_016125405.1). Taxonomy (GTDB): domain Bacteria; phylum Pseudomonadota; class Alphaproteobacteria; order Caulobacterales; family Hyphomonadaceae; genus UBA7672. The sequence goes on from WGLW01000049.1 coordinate 43,905, forward strand.
GACACTCGGCGGCCAGGCGGCCCGCTTTGCGCATGCCCTCGAAGGCCTCCAGCCCGTGCAGCTTGATCTGCCCGGTATTGCGGGTGGGCGCGTCGATGGCGTCGATGAAATTCATGCGATTCGTCCGGGTCTTGCCCTGAATTTGGCCACGCGTCTGGCTGTGAAGTGGCGAGTTTAGCATGGAAGGTCAATGGCGTGAACGCCGGGGGCCTTCACGGTCCTGACGGACCCTCGTGATCGCGGGGGTTTCGGGGGCTCGCGTCTTCCTCTGCCTGCTCCTCCTTCAGCACATCGGCGTGCATTCCGGGATCGGCCTCCGGGTTGGAGGACCGCTTCGAGGCCAGCGACGGGCGTTCGTAAAGCCGCGCGAGGCTGACGCCCGCCGCCACGAAGGCGGATCCAGCCCCCAGCAGCAGCGCGACCGTGGGTCCGTGCTCGTGCGGCAGCCGGGCGAACAGGAGCGCGACCACGGCCGCGCCCGTGGTCTGGCCCAGCAGGCGGGCGGTTCCCAACATGCCGCTGGCGCCGCCGCTGCGGGACTTTGGCGCGGCGGTGATCATCGCGCGGTTGTTGGGCGACTGGAACAGGCCGAAGCCGACGCCGCACAGGGCCATGCGCCAGACAATGTCGAACGGCTGCGGATGCGCCGGCAGGAAGGCCAGCGACAGAAGGCCCATCGAGAATAGAAACAGGCCGACGCCGCCCAGCACGCCGGCGGAATACCTGTCAGACAGGCGCCCGGCGATCGGTGCGGCGATGGCGATGGCGACCGGCCAGGGCGTGATCAGCAGGCCCGTCTCGACGGCGCTGAAATGCAATTCGTTCTGCATCAGGAAGGGCAAGGAAACGAGCGCCAGCATCTGCGCCGCGAACGAGCAGATCGACGTGCAGATCGACAGCGCAAAGATCGGAATGCGCAACAGGTCGACCGGCAGCATCGGCGCGGGCTTGCCGCCTTCGCGCCGCACCAGCAGCCAGACCAGCACGCCGGCGCCGGCGATCTCCAGCAGGAACAGTTCGAAAGGCTGGCCATGCCCCAGTGCATCGACGCTGCCGATCAGCGCACCGAACGTCAGAGCGCTGAGGACGGCGCTGATCCAGTCGAAGCGATGCGGCGAACGCCGCGACTTCGGCAGGTAACCCGCGCCGACGGCGAGCGCGGCCAGCCCGATCGGCACGTTGACGGCGAAGAGCCAGGGCCAGCTTGCGACCGACAGGATGGCGCTGGCGATGGTCGGTCCCACGGCTGAGGAGATTGCCACCACCAGTGCATTGAGGCCGATGCCGCGCCCCAGCAGGTTTTGCGGATAGATGTGGCGCAACAGCGCCGTGTTGACGCTCATGATCCCGGCAGCGCCAAAGCCCTGCACCACCCGCGCCGCAGCCAGCATCGGCAGGTTTTCGGAAAACGCGCAGCCCAGCGAGGCCAGCGTGAAGATCGCAAGGCCCGATAGGTAGATCGGCCGGTAGCCGGTGATGTCGCCCAGCGACGACAGCGGCAGCAGCGAAATGGTGATCGCCAACTGGTAGCCGTTGACGACCCAGATCGACAGCGCCGGATCGGTGTGAAGGTCCTCGGCGATCTTGGGCAACGCCACGTTGGCGATCGCCGAATCGATCACCGCGAGCGTGATGCCGAGCGCGATGGCGAGGATCGCCCAGTAGCGCGCCGGTGTCGGCAGGCCGTCGTCGGGCATGAGAGCGCGAGGTGCGCGCAAGCGATCCGTCTCCCGCCCTATCCGTTGAAGTTGAGTTTCAGGCCAGGCTCTGGCCAGCGCGTCTTCACCAGCTTGCCGGTGCCCGACAGGGTGATCCAGGCGTCCATCATGTCGGCCCCGCCGAAACAGATATTCGTTGTGTAGGGATCGTCCGTGGCGAACTGCTCGTAGGCGCCGTCGGGCGAGATCTGCGTGATGCAGGGGTCGAGCAGCGTCGCGACGCAGACCTTGCCCGAGGCGGTGACGGCGAGGCTGTCGAAATACTGGATCGCCTTCGTATTCGGCATCGTCGCCACCACGCGGCCGGCGAAGCGGCCCCGCTCGCGCGAGATTTCGCCGGGGCCCGTCACATCGAAGGCCCAGAGTTTCCCGGAACTCGTCTCGGCCGAATAGAGCGTCTTTTCATCCGGCGAGAGGCCGATGCCGTTGTAGCCCAGCGAGCCGAACTCGACCTCGACGATCTTCGATCCATCCGGCAGCGCATAGTAGATGCCGCTCTTGTCGCGGTTGCGCGCGAAGTCCTTGCCGTAGTCGGTGAACCACATCCCGCCGGACTTATCGAAGACGATGTCGTTGGGTCCGCGCAGCAGGTAGTCGCCACAGCGGTCATAGAGCCGGTCCACCTTGCCGGTCGCGAGGTCCACCCGTTCGATGCGCCCGCCGGAATATTCCGGCGGCGTACCCATCGGGATCGTCAGCCCGTTGCGGTCATACCATTTGAAGCCGCCATTGTTGCAGACATACATGGCGCCGTCCGGGCCGATGGCGGCGCCATTGGGCCCGCCGCCCAGCCGGGCGATCACTTCCTTGCGTCCGCTCCAGCAGCGCGTCAGCGCCTCACCGCGAATCTCGACGACGATTACGGAGCCGTCTTCCATCGCCACGGGCCCCTCGGGGAAACCGAGTCCCTCGGCGACGACTTCAAACTTCATGCGATTCTCCCCGGCAATTCCGCCGGTCTAGCGCACCCCGCAGGCGTCGTCAGCACGCTGATCAATCACTCGATTCCAAGGAGGTGTTTCAGCGGGCGCCGCAGCAGAATGGCCAGCGCGCCGCCCGTCGCGGCGATCAGCGCATGCATCGCCCAGAAGGCCGCCGGGGTCATCTGCTCGTAAAACTGGCCAAGCCAACCCAGGGTGAGGTTGCTGACGAACAGGGTGAGGAAGATCGCCCCCATCAGCGTCGCCTTGATCTGTGGCGGCGCGGCGCGCGACACCAGCGCCAGAAGCGTCGGCCAGTAGTAGAGAAATGCGACGCCCAGGATGATGTCGTAAATTACCGGCGCAATGGCGGACACGCGGTCGCTGGCCAGACACGCCGCGACCAGCAGCAGGTTGGCCGCAGCGGCCATCCATGCGCCCACCGCGATCTTGCCGAGATCGCCCGGCTCCCTGCCCCGCTTCGCCTGCCACTTCCACAGGGCGAACAGCGGCGGCACGGCGACAATACTGGCGAGCGGATCGATCGAATTGAACCACGCCGCCGGAAAGTGGAATCCCAGCAGATCGAGGTCGACCTTCTGGTCGATCCACACGAGGCCAATGGTGGTGTTCTGGTAGTAGGCGATGCTCTGGAAGATCGTGATGAAGGACACCAGCGCAATGCCGAGCACGATGCGCCAGTCGGCGGCGGTCAACGGATCCTTGGGCTGATCCTTCGCCGCGCGCCGGTTGCGATCGTCGGGCAGGTAGCGCAGGCCCGCAACGTAGGTCGCAAGGCCGATCAGCATCAGCACGCCGGCAAGGCCGAAGCCAGCATGCCAGCCATAGAGCTGCGCCAGCAACCCGCACGTCAGCGGGCCGACAACAGCGCCGACATTGATGCCGATGGAAAAGATCGCGAAGGCGCGCGTGCGCCCTTCGCCGTCATTCTCGGCGTAAAGCTCGCCGACCTGCGTCGAGATATTGCCCTTCAGAAGGCCACACCCGGTGATCAGCAACGCCAGCGCCAGCAGGAAGGACTGGTCGAAGGCCATGGCAAGATGGCCCGCGCTCATCAGGATCGCGCCGATGACGACCGCGAGGCGCCGCCCGAGCCAGCGGTCGGCGATCCATCCGCCCAGCACGGGCGTGAAATAGATGAAGCCGGTGTAGAGCCCCATGATCTGCGCGGCGAGGCCGATCGTCGTCTTGGGACCGAACACGCTTTCGATCGCAGCGCGGAATCCGGGGAAGCCCGCGATGTGCTCGACATGCCCCGGCAGCAGCAATTGCTGGGACATGTACAGCACCAGGATGGCCGTCATCCCGTAGTAGGAAAACCGTTCCCAGGCTTCGGTGAAGGAGAGAAAGGCGAGCGCGCGGGGTTCGCCGAAAAAGGTTCGGGGGCGGGCGGCTGCCTCGGCGCTCTCGACAGTCTCGGCGGTCATGTCGCGTTCAAGTCCTGCGCCGACAGAACCATCGACCCGCAATGCTTAGGATCGGGCTCCCGGTTCGGCAAGCGGCGCATCACGCCTGCCGGACAAGCTCGCGAATGACGAACGGGAAGTCGTTTCCCTCGCCGGCCCTGAATGCGACCGCGGACGCCTCGCGCCAGTCGCGCCGGCCGAACTCCGGAAAGAAGGCGTCGGCCGTTGCGTCCGCATCCACCTCCGTCAGCCACAGCCGGTCGGCATAGGGCAGCGCGGCCGCGTAGATTTCGGCGCCGCCGATGACGCAGACCTCCGTCACGCCGGCCTTCGCCGCCATTGCGCGCGCCGCCGCCAAGGCCGGCGGGATGCTGGAATAGACGAACGCTCCAGGCGCCTCGAAGGCGAGATTGCGCGTGGCCACCAGGTTGGGCCGCCCGGGCAGAGGCTTCTTCGGCAGCGTGTCCCACGTCTTCCTGCCCATCACCAGCGGCTTGCCGGCGGTGATGCGCCGAAAGCTGGCCATGTCGTCCTTCAGGCGGAACAGCAACCGGCCGTCGAGACCGATCCCGCCATTGCGGGCCACCGCCGCCACAAGGCTGAGGCCGATGCTTTCCGAAGCGAACGACAAGGGACGACCTCCTGTGACCTGTTACTGGCTGTATGCGGCAGCGCCGGGCGGAAGTCGAACCCGCAAGATTGACAAGGCGGCTAGCGCGACGAATCTCGGCCCGCCTGTCCGGCGTTTCCCGCGAAGGGGCTGAAGATGACCGATCCACTGGGCGCCTCGCGCACCGCCGCGGTTCGCACGCCGCTCACCATGACGTTCTGGGTCGGGCTCTACGTCCTGCTGATCCCGTTCGTGAACTGGAGCTTCAAGTGGGCGCCGCAGTGGACGCTGTTCGGCGACTTCGTCTTCAACCCCGTCACGATCGTCACGGGGCTTATTCTTGTGGTCCGCGATTTCGCCCAGCGGCAGATCGGCCACCGCATATTCTTTGCGATGCTCGCGGCGCTGGCCCTCACCGTCCTGCTCGCCGGTCCGCAGCTCGCCATCGCCTCCGGAACCGCGTTCTTCCTTTCCGAGACGATCGACTGGGCGCTGTTCACCTTCACCAAGCGCACCCTCACCTTCCGGGTGCTGCTCTCGACGGCCATCGCGGCGCCGGTCGACAGCCTCGCCTTCCTGTTTCTCGCCGACACGGTGCGAAGCGATTCACACCAGCTCACGCCGGCCAACCTGATCATGTCGATCCTTGGCAAGCTGCTCGGCCTCGTCGCCGTGATCGTGATGATGAAGATGCGCGAGCGCCGCGCCGCGGCCGCCGCCGCCTGACCGCCAGGTCCCGTTCAGCGACCCCGCAGCGATCGGCTGGCCTGCCGACTCATGGGTCCCGCGAATCAAAAGGGCGGCTCCGCGGGGAGCCGCCCTTCGATCGTTTCAGAAACGCAGGCCCGAACTAGTTCGGGGCGGGCGTGGCCGGAGCCGTATCGGCCGGAGGTGTGGTGGCGTCAGCCGGCGGCGGCGTGGTGGCGTCAGCCGGGGGCGTCGCGGGCGTGGCGTCAGCCGGCGGCGGCGTGGTGGCCATGGTGTCGGCCGGGGCCGCAGCAGGAGCGGCCGGGGCTTCTTCCTTCTGGCAGCCAGCAAGAGCAAGCGCGGCGACCGAGGCAGCCGCAAGAACGGTGAGTTTGAACGACATGTGGTAGATCCCTCCGACGGATCATGAAACCGGCCCCGGGGTTTCCAGAATCCGGGCGGCCGACGTGTGTCATCCACCACCCTGCCAAAAATGCAAGTGGCTGATTGATTGCGCTTTATACAGTTTTATTGCGTGATTGGCGCGCGGACCCAGCGGAAGTTCCCGTACGGAATTCGCCGCCGGGTTGTGGATGAAATTCGCAGGGGCAAGTCCCCCGGCGCCGCGAAAGCGGGCAACGCCCTTGAATCCATTCGGGTGTTGCACACGCATTCGTGAGCCCGCCACGGCGTCGCATCGGACGCATGCGGACGGAAGCATCAGACCGCGACCGGCGCCTTGATGTGCGCGTCGGCGGCGTAATCCGACAATGTGAAATCTTCGTAATCCCAACTGAAGAGGTCAGACTTGGCGGGATTGAGCGTCAGCGCCGGAAGAGCGTGCGGCGTGCGCGTGAGCTGGAGGCGCGCCTGCTCGAAATGATTCGAGTACAGGTGCACGTCGCCGAAGCTGTGGACAAACTCGCCCGCCTCCAGCCCGGTCGCACGCGCCATCAGCAAGGTCAGCAGCGCATAGGACGCGATATTGAACGGCACGCCCAGGAAGACATCCGCCGATCGCTGGTAGAGCTGGCAGGACAGCTTGCCGCCACCCTTGCCGTCCGGCGCGACGAAGAACTGGAACAGGCAATGGCAAGGCGGCAGCGCCATCTGGTTCACCTCGGCGGGGTTCCACGCCGAAACGATCAGCCGGCGCGAGGACGGGTTGCGCATGATCTCGTCGCGCACCCAGGCGATCTGATCGATGACCCGCCCGTCCGGCGCCGCCCACGAGCGCCACTGCTTGCCGTAAACCGGTCCGAGATCGCCGTTTTCATCGGCCCACTCGTCCCAGATCTTCACGCCGCGGTCCTGCAGCCAGCGAACATTGGTGTCGCCGCGCAGGAACCACAGCAGCTCGACGATGATCGACTTCACATGAAGCTTTTTTGTCGTCAGTAGCGGAAAGCCGTTGGCCAGGTCGAACCGCATCTGCCGGCCGAACACGCCGCGGGTTCCGGTCCCGGTCCGGTCCGGGCGGTCAATGCCGTTGTCGAGAATGTCCTGCAGGAGATCGAGATACTGGCGCATGGGGCCCCGGCTTGAACTGGCTCCATCCATGCTATCCCAGATTCGAGGAAATCGCTGGAGGGACCGGCATGGCGAAAAAGAAAGCTGTGGCTGACGCGTCAGATCTTCCGAAACTGGCGGCTCCGGCCCGGCGGGCCCTCGCCGGCGCGGGCCTGGCCTCGCTCGGCCAGCTGTCGCGCATCACCGAGGCCGAGGTCGCCGCGCTTCACGGCATGGGGCCGAATGCTCTCGCTAGTTTGAAAACCGCAATGAAGGCCCGCGGCCTTGCCTTCCGGCCTTCACGCTAGAGGCCGTCCAGACCTTCCATCAGGGCCGGGTCGATCTCGGCATGGCGCTCGCGCCGGTACTGGGCCACCAGCTGGTCGGCGCGCGCGGGCGTTTCGCCCTGACGGGTCACAAGCCGTTCGAACAACACCCGCTCCTCGGCGCGCCTCGCCGCTTCGTCATCCGCATCGCCGAGTCCCTGACCCGTCCGACCCGCAGCCTGACTCCGGTTGCTATTCGATTGCGGCATGAATCGACTCCCTGCGTTTCTTGATGACGTTTTTTTCCGGGCGGACGGGCGAAGGTCGTCGTGCGACGACCGCGCTTCCTCATGGCGTCAATGTGGGACGGCACTGTGGCGCGACAATGACGACGCGCCATTTTTTTCCGCGCTGATTTCGCAGTGCAGCATGCTTTCGCAATGTTGCATCCGCCCCTAGTCTCGCACAGGGGAGGCCACGCAATGCTCATCGTCACTGGGTCCGTCACAGCGCGGCCCGAGACCATCGTCGAAATGACGGAAATTTCACTGCAGCATGTCGCGCGCTCGCGCGGCGAGCCCGGTTGCATCAGCCATGATGTGGCGTGCGATGGCGGCGATCCGCTTCGCCTGATCTTTCTCGAACGCTGGCAGGACGCCGCCGCACTGAAGACTCATTTCGCTGTGCCCGCTTCGCGCACGTTCTGGAACCAGCTTCAGGCGCTGGCCGCCGATCCTGGCGAGATGCACATTTACGACGCCACGAAGATCCGTATCTGACTTACCGAGGAAAGCACACGACATGATCCGCGCCGCCTGCGCCCTCGCCTGTCTCTCGATGACCGCATTCGCCCGGCCCGCCGCGGCCCAGACCGTCGTGCGCGACTGGGGCGCCGCCGACATGGCGCACATCTTCGAAGAGCTGCAGATCGACAAGGTCGCGCAGGGCAAGCAACAGGGCATTCCGGTCGTGTCCGGCAAGACCGCCGGCGTCTACATCGTCGCCGTCGGTGACGACTGCACGGAAGACGCGACCCCGCGCTGCGGCGCGCTCAATCTTGTCTGGGACCTCGATCTCTCCAACAGCGCGATGACCGACAAGGCGATGAACCTGCTGGTCTATCCCGCGGCCGCCGCCGTGCGCTCGAAACCGGCCTCGCTGCGCCTGCACCGTCACGTCCTTCTCGCCGGCGGCGTGACCGACGACAACCTCCGCGCCAACGTCATGCTGTTCATCCAGACCGTGTTCGACGCCCAGAACCGCCTGGACGAGGCGAAGATCTTCTAGGTTCCGGCCCTCTTGCGCTTCAGCTGTCGCCCATCGTCGCGGCTTGCTCGGTCATCTCCACCGCTTTCTCTGCCGAGACGACCGGGCCATCGGCTTCGAGCAGCTTGATGCGGAAGAGCACGCCTGCGATCCCGGCGCCGATCAGCGGCGCGACCACAAACAACCAGAGCTGTGACAGCGCCGCACCCTGGGCAAACACAGCCGGCCCGAAGGAACGCGCGGGGTTTACCGACACGCCTGTCACCTGGATGCCGACAATATGGATCACCGTCAGCGTGAGACCGATAGCGAGGCCGGCGAAGGCGGAGGGCGCCCGCGTCTGCGTCGCGCCGAGAATGACCAGCACGAAAAGAAATGTCGCTACAATCTCGAACGCCAGCGCCGCCTGCATCGAATAGTGGCCGAGATAGTCCGGCCCCCAACCGTTCGAGCCGAGCGCATATTCCCCCATCTGGAACTCGCTCTGTCCACTGGCGATGGCGTAAAGCACGCCCGCCCCGATCAGCGCGCCGAACAGCTGGGCGATCCAGTACAGCACCATCTCGTTGAGACTCATGCGTCCGGAGAGGAACACCCCAAACGACACCGCAGGATTCACATGGCAGCCCGAGACCGGCCCGATGCCGTACGCCATCGCCACAATGGCCAGTCCAAACGCGAAGGCGATGCCAAGCTGGCCCACATTGCCAGCGCCAGCCAACACCGCTGCGCCGCAGCCGAAGAACACCAGCGCCGCCGTGCCGAGACATTCCGCAACCAGTTTTTTCATGACGATCGTCCCCAGGATCAGAATACCGGGATGCTGCCGGCAAATTCCCGCGCCCGCCAGATGGTTTCTACGATGGGAGGCGAATGTACTGCCCTTGGGACGGTCGCCCGCCTGGCGCCAGTCGTCCGCCGGAAACCGGTTCTTTCCTCGTTCACCTTCGCCCCCTATATTGAGAGCGTTCCGCAAGGAACTATGGCGATAAACCCGCGTGTAATAAGCGGATCGGACCCGGGGGCGGTACCCGGCGGCTCCACCAGATTTCCCCGCTCGTTGGGCGGATGGCTTCGGGGCCGAAACAGGATCGACGGACGTGTAAAGACGATGACTTCGCTCGCTTGGGCCCCGACAGAAGCCCACATTGCAATAGTTGCCAACGACAACTTTGCTGAAGGTCAAGCTCTCGCTGCGTAATGCAGCGCGGGTTTAACCGCACTTAAGTCCTGCGCTCTAGCAAGCTCAGGCGGGGCTCGGGGCGGCGCCTGGCAACAGAAGCCGCCCCACTCATTTTCCGGGTCAGTGTTCCCGCGTTCGACGCGGCGCTTACGCGGTGCGGCAGACAGCTTCCATGTTGTTGCCGTCCGGATCGATAACGAAGGCGGCGTAGTAATTCGGCGGATAACCCGTCGCCGTGTCGCGCAGACCGGGCGGTCCGTTATCGGCCCCTCCTGCCCTGAGGGCGGCTGCGTGAAATGCATCCACCGCCGCCCGGCTGCGCGCGGCGAACGCCGTGTGCTGTTTCACACCGTGAGGATGAAATCGGTCGATCCAGAAAACGGGATAGGTCTCGCCATATCCGATGGCGTCCGCGCCGCTCTCCGCCGGAAGCTGCATCACCCGCCGCAAGCCCAGCGCGGCAAGCGCTGCATCATAGAAGCGGGCCGAGCGCGCCACATCGGCGACGCCAATTCCGGTGTGATCGATCATCGTCCTCAAGTGCTCCCTGCGCGATGGCGCCTGTGCGCCTTGCCGAAACGGATCATAATCGTTCGGGCCGTCTCTCGTCTGTCGCCTGCGCGCCCTATCTTCTGGACGGCAGAAGAAATCCGGAGGTCATGTCCATGAAACGTACAGCACAAGCCGTCTGGTCCGGCGCTCTCAGGGACGGCAAGGGGTCAATCTCGATGCAGAGCGGGGTCCTTAAGGACTCGCCCTACTCCTTCAAGGCGCGCTTCGAGGATGAAAGCGGAAAATCCGCCACCAACCCTGAAGAACTCATCGCCGCCGCCCACGCCAGCTGTTTCGCCATGCAGCTCTCGCACTTCCTCGCCGAGGCCGGACATCCGGCGAAGACGCTGACGGTCAATGCCGAGGTCACAGTCGGCCCGGTTCCCTCCGGCGGACAGGCGATCTCGAAAAGCGCGCTCACCCTGCGCGGCGACGTGCCCGGCATGGACGAGGCGACCTTCCTTGAACAGGCCAACAAGGCGAAAGCCTCCTGCCCGGTCTCCAAGGCGCTCGCGGCGATCGAGATCACGCTGGACGCCAAACTGGAAAGCTGACGCTCAGTTCGGCGCAGGCGGCGGCGAATACCGCTCACCGACGTGCGCGGCGTAGAACGTGTGCATGCGCCATAGCGTGAGGGACGATGCGGCAAGGTAGAGACAGCCGCCGACCGCAAGTGCGGGAAGCGTCTTGCGCGCGAGCGCGCCGAGGGCGGCGCCGAAGCCGTCCGACGCCGCGACCATGACGCACGATGCGGCGAGAAGACACGAATTGATGTGATAGCGCGGCGCCAGCGCCTGAATGAGGCCCATATCCAGACGCCCCAGCGCAGCCAGCAGGATGCTGCCGAGAAGGAAGGCGTTGAACCAGAGCAACGGATCACGGGTCAAAAACCGGCTTCGCATGAATCCGAAGACGGTCAGGCCGCAGAGCACAACCCCCAGCAGCGCGGACAGAATCGTGACGGCCAGTCGGAGACCTACGGAGGCCATCGGATACCCGAACGCCGAGCCCGACATGACGAGCGCAAAGAGGCCGACGCCGATCGGGTGGCGCATCGAGTCGAGCGGGTCGGACAGGTTGTCGGGCCGCGCGTAACCATGCAGGTACGCCGCCGCGACCGCGATCGAAACCGCGAGCCACAACGCCGCCCATCCCCATCGGCGTCCGGTGACGAGATACGCGGCGCCCAGAAACGGCGCCAGGATGCCGTTTCCCTGTGACGCAACCGCCAGGATCGCGCACGCGAGCGCGCCGGCGCGGGATGCGGCCGTATCCAGATTCAACAGCCACACCATCGCTGCGGCGAAGGCGATGACGCCATAGTTCGAAATCGCCGCCATCGCCCAAAGCATGCTGTCGGCGGAGGAATAGCTGAACGTCATCGCCGCCGCGAACACCAGGGCCGCGCCGGCTCCGCGCTCGATCCGCGATGCGCGCTGGGCCAGGATCAGGAAGATGGGGATCAGGAACAGGCCGCCGGCGAATGCGAGCAAGGTGTAGTTGGGCGCCCCCATCAGCGCCCGCTGGCCCCAGAACATCAGTTCGGTGACGAGCAGCCTGTGTTCGTTGTGCTGGGTCCACAGGATGGGCCACGGATTGTGCGCGGCCTGCGCACGCCCGACCTGAATTGCGATATCAAGATCATCGCCGAACGGCCCGCCCGGCGCGAGAACGATCACCAGCAAGAAATAGGCTAGGCCCAGCAGCGCAGCGAACCACAGCGCAAACTGCGTCGAAGACAGCAAGGAAGGCCGCATGCCTGGCTTCGTCTCAGTTTGCATGGGAGCCCAAGCGAGGCGGATTGCCTGTGACGGGGGTCGCTAACATGAGTTCCCCCTTTGCTCAATCAAATGCGGCGCTTCGCCTTGAAGCCTCGTGCGCCCGATCCTGCGCATCCCCGGCGAAAGCCGGGGTCCAGGGGGTCTATCCCCCGCACGAACCCGGACATCCCCAACCGCCATCGGAGACGGGAAAATACTTATCCGACCGCATTGGCGCCTCCCTATCTTGAAGCCATCGCCGTTGCGGGAGGGCAGTCGTGCACCCTGTTCCACGAAGCGGCGGCGATGCGGTCGAGCGTGATGAGCCTTGCGTGAATGAGCTAACCCC
>WGLW01000013.1 GCA_016125405.1 Alphaproteobacteria bacterium
TGAAACCATCCGCTGCTGGACGATCAAGTTCGGTCCGAAGACTGCGGCCAATCTCCGACGCGGAAAACCGCCACCGTCGCCGCGCTGGCATCTCGACGAGATGGTCAGCGCGATTGCCGGGGACCGTGTCTACATCTGGCGCGGATCCTGACAAGTTAAGTGGATTCAGGTTCAAATCGGCTAGGGCGGCTTCCAAAAATGGTCGCGATTTCAAACGACGCTCTCAGCCGGCGCCGGTCGGAATGGGCTAGGCCAGACTTAGCTTGTCTGCACCTTACTGAGGTTCAATCAGACCGTAGCCGAAAATGTCGTCCCGACCAGGCGGGCCGAGATCCTCGGCTGACCGGATGAGGCCCTGAACCGCTGCAGGCGCCGCGAGAGCACCTCGCGCCATGAGACGCGCCAATCGCGCGGCGACAATTGGGGCCGCAAAGGAGGTGCCGCTTTGCTGTGCGTAGCCACTGTCGCCGTTTGCAACGGCTTCGCCGACGCCCCAGGCCGCAAACTTTACCTGCGGCCCCTGGTTGGCCCAGCGGTAAATCTGCTTTTGGGTATCCACCGCCGTAACGCCGATCACCGATTCATAGCCGGCGGGATAAAGCGGTCGGGCGGCTGGACCGTCGTTTCCTACGGCTGCGACGATAACGACGCCTCGCGCCCAGAGATCGTCGACGACGGCGTGGAGCACCTCGTTGGGCGGGCCAGCGAGACTCATGTTGATGACGCGGACCTTTTGAGTGGTCAGCCAGTCCAGCGCGGCGACAAGACTGGCGCTCGTCGCTCCGGTCGCGCCGCTCTCTCCCTGGTAAAAGACAGACGCGGCAACCAGGCGCCCGCCGAAGAGCAGGCCTTCATGGTCCTTCTCCGCTCCCACCAGTAGCGATGCGATCCCGGTTCCGTGCTTGGTGGGCCGTGGATTTGACCCTTCGACAAAATCCCGCTCGACGATTCGGGCGGACTTCAACGCGGGATGCTTGCGGTTGAGCGATGTGTCGATGAGGCCAATCAGGGCATTCCGGCCGCTCCGCGCGCTTTTCCGAGGATTTGGTTCTGGCGCCGGGTTGGGCCCAAACCGCTCATTGTAGATATGATTGCGATCAGCAGCGATCGCGCCCAGACTTTGGAAGAGAGCCTGGGCCGCGGCCGGATTGTTGTCGCGGTCGGACACCAACACACGAACCAGAACAAGCCGGCTGGTCGTCAGCGTCCGTGCGCTCAGGATTTGCACGCCAGCGCGCCTCAGCCCCGGGACCTGGTTTGGTCTCAGGAGCGCCACCCATTCATGGTCGACCGCGCGCCAGTTGTCTTCGACCTGAACCTCGCGGGGCGCCGGCGGAACAGGAAGTCGTGTCACACGGTCCAGCAGCGGATCTGTCGTCCTGGTGACGCGGGAGAGGGCAGTGGTGCTGAGCTTGTCTTCAAGGTCGGGGATGGGCCGGGTCAGGTCGGGGTCGTTGGTGCGATCCAGCGTACCCGCGATCGCACCACTTGGCGTTCCGATGATCGGATGGCCGAGTAATTGCGCCTGAGCCCATGGCGGAAACAACAGAAAGAGGCAAAGGGCCGTCAGGCGGCACCCCAACCGGGCCGCGTCGCGCCAGAGCTGGTTCAGGCCGGTCATGGGCCATCCTTCAGGGGCCGCGCCCTGTTGGCAAGACGCTCCAGGGTCATAAAAATTCCCAGAGCCGGTGGAATAATCCTGAAGATCAATCGTCGTTGGAGCAAATGGCGCAGGACGTGGTTCAGCTGCACAGGGAACTGGTCGTCCAGGTTCCCCAGATCAGGCGGTTCGCACTCGCGCTGTCGCGAAGCGCGGCTGATGCGGACGACCTTGTGCAGGCCACAGTGGAACGGGTGCTTTCCCGCCCTGTGCCGGAAGATGTCGAATTGGGAAAGTGGATGGTTCGTATCTGTCGCAATCTCTGGATCGACGAATTGCGATCCCGCAAGGTTCGCACCGCCGCTGCGCCAGACCTGGCCGAAGCCGAGAGTCAAGCGTCATCGGCCGAGGCGACGGCCATTGGGCGAATGCAGATGCAAAGGGCGCAGGCCGGCATTGCAAACCTGCCAGTCGAGCAGCGCGAGGTGCTGGCCCTGGTAGCGATTGGCGGCATGGCCTATCGCGAGGCGGCTGAATTGCTCGCGGTGCCGATCGGCACGGTCATGAGCCGGCTTGCCCGCGCCCGCGCGTCGCTTGCGGCATACCTGGAGGCGCCGGCATGAGCCGTACCTGGAGCGATGAACAGCTATCCGCGATGCTCGATGGCGAGCTGCCGGAGCAGGAGGCGCGCGCGCTTCGGCTCGATCTCTCGATCGATGCCGACCTGACCGCCCGGCTCGACAGGCTCAGGGTTGCGAACGAAGCGTTCGTCGCTTCGGCTACCGTGATGGACAACCGGCCGATGCCGCCCGAACTCGCCCGCCTGCTGGCTGGCCCATCGGGCACAAACAATGTCGTGCCGTTCCGGAGGCGTATCGGCGCTGCGATTGTAGAGCATCGCGCCATTGCCGCGTCCTTGCTTTGCGTGGCTGCGCTGGGCGGCCTGGTAAGCCTGCGCACGCCGTCGCAAACGCCGGCGGCGGGAGATGACACCCAACTGATTGCATCCGCCTCTCCTCTCGGGAGGGTTCTGGATACCGGGATCAGCGCTGTGCCTGTTTCCCTGCCGTCCAGCGTAACCGCAACCCCCCGCCTGTCATTCCAGCGCGCGGACGGGCGATTTTGCCGCCAGTACCGGTTGAACGAACCAGGACAGACGACGGACGGCATCGCATGTCGGGATCCGGATGGCTGGCGGACCGAGCTTCTTGTCTTTGGTCCCGCTGCGCCAGCCACGACCGATTATCAGTCCGCCAGCGGTCCGGCGCCGGATCTGCTGGGGACTTATGTGGATCAGCAGATGAAGGGCGCTCCTCTCAACGCGGCCGATGAAACGAAGGCCATCGCCAATCGTTGGCGAAACAAATGAAGGTGCAAGACGGAGCCAGTGGGAACGAAGGGTTGCACGATGATTGAAGAAAGATATCTGACGTGGTGCCGCGAACGGCGGGATGAGGCGCGCTGGTTTCTGACGCTTATCGACCAGCGCGGGTTTCGTCTCGAAAACCTGGCTGCCGCTGAAACGCCGCGCGATGCAACCGCCGACCTGGCAGAGCACCTGTCGCGGACAATCAACCAGCTGACCGCGATCATTAACGAAGCTTCGGCCCGCTAGAGCAGGCGTTCTGCCGGAGGCTGCTGCTTCCGGCGTTTGCCATCCTGCCTTTCTGTCCAAGAATTTAGCGTACGGCGGACGGAATAAAGGCCGCGGAAAGCCGTCATCCAGACATGAGCAACCCGGGCTTTGCACCGACGGAGGAAATCATGTTCCGGACTGTGTTTGTCGCGACTCTCGCGCTGGCGACGATCTCCATTGCCCCAGCGCAAGCGCAAGTGTTTGGTGGTCAGGGCGGTCTTGGCGGCGGTCTCGGCGGCGGCCTTGGCGGCGTCGGCGGCGGCGCCGGCGGTGGTGCAGGTGGCGGCTTCGGAAGCGGCTTCGGCGGCGGACTGGGTTCTACGTTCGATACCGGCCGGGCCACGAACAGTATCGATACGACCAGCCAGCGCGCCAAGGACAGGGCGGCCCGGCAACAGTCTCGCGCTGAGGCGAAAACCAACTCTGCCGCCGAGAAGGCCGCGGCGAGCGATCCCCGGTTTGACGGCAATGCGGGTGGCGGGGGCGGCATTTCGGCGGCCGGCGTGAATGCTGGCGGCGATAGCGCTGGCGGCGCGTCCGCCAGCCGCAGCGGCGTTTCCTATTCGGCCAGCGGTTCGGGCGGCGCTGACGCCAGCGGCGCTGCGTCTTCCGCGAAATCGGCTGCGGTCAGCACAAGGAACCGCGCCGCCAACACTGCGGCGGCTGCCCGAAGCCGCACCCACGCCGCAGCCAGCAATGTCAGGGACAGTGCGGAAAACGCGTCGCCAAATGCCTCGGTAAATGGCGGGGCTTACGGTTCGGCCGAAGGCGGCGCCTCAAGCGCTCCACGGACCTGAAGCAGATTGCCATGTTTGATTGCGGCCGGAGTGTGTCTCCGGCCGCCTTGGCCTGTTAAGTGCCGTCGGTGCGTCGTTGTCTGAAGAACCGGACTGCGTGGCGGTAATGTCTGCCCGGCATACCGGTTTTCGATGGACCCGCCTTGGCCAGCGAACCGGCCTGATGTCCGCCTGATTTTGTCGCATCGTTCGAAGCGAGCGACAGCGCAAAAACTGTTCCCGCATATACCCGTCCGCCGGCTCGGCCGCTCAAGCGTTCACAACACCCGGGCATTGCAAAACGCGCTGGCCGCCCTTCGCCAATATCTCAGTGGCTTTCGTGCTGGTCGCGGACGAAGGGCGTGCCGTCTGACCACTCTGTGGCTGCCACCATGAATATGGTCTCGGGTTCAGGCGTCTGGGTGTGGTCCGTGTCCAGCATGACCGGCGAGAAGGGCAGGTTCGCGCCCCAGGTCGCAGCGCCGGTTCTGGGCACATAGAACATCAGATGCGGGGCCCAGGAGGTGGCCTCGTCGTTCAGATATTGCCGGCGCGACATCATATAGGACATCGCCCCAACCTCCGGTATCGGCAGCTCCCTTCGGGCGACGGCGGCCTTGAGAGCGTCCAGCATGGCGGCCTTGGACTGGCCGGCCAAGGCCAGGTTCGTCCGCTTGACCGTATCGGGCAGGATGGATCGAACGGCCGGCGGGTTGTAGCAGACCGGGCCGCGCATCTTCGGATTCCAGAACTCCGGAAAATCGAACGGAGACATCCAAGAGCGCTCCACCAGGCAAACAAAGCCATTCGAGCCCTTGGATGCGATTTCGTAGCCGCCGCGTCCGAGGACCATGATCGTGGCGTCGTCGGATATTGCCGGCGGCGCCGCGCTTCGGGCCAGAGCAATCTCGGCGTTCCGTTCGATCATGAGGTACTGTTCGACGGGCGCCATGATCGCATATGCCGTCGCGCTCTCCTGGGCTGCGGCCGTGGTCGCGCCGAACGCCAGCGCCACCGCAAGGGCAACCATTCGTTCTACGTTCTTGTAGTTTCTGACCATTGTGACCTCCCACCGTAGTTCAACCACAGCGCCGCGGCGGCGCTTCGAGCGTAGGACGAACGAGAGGGCCCTGAACCGACATGGAAGATAAAAAATTCGATCGCTTAGCGCGTCTAAACAGGACGGGGCCGTTCACCTTCGGCACGTGCGACAATCCAGGCATTTTGTTTCGTGCGGCTTGAGATCGCCGTATGCCGGATCCGAGTCTCCGTGCAATGCGTTCCACGGCGATCTCGCAGGGCCCTTAACCGGGCGGCCGGGAAAGCGTCGCGACGACATTGAGTTGTTTGGTGAGAAAGTGGTGACGAACATGAATACCGTCATTGCCAAATTCAAGCGACGCCTCGTCCGTCGCATGGTACTGAGCGAGGTTGCCAGATAGGCCCAGGTCGTGATCGAAAGGTTTCGCCGCCGCTTCGGAGCGGCTCGACCTCAAACCTCTCTCGGATATTGTGCGCCAGCCCCCGAGATGTTCCTGCCGGCGGTCGCCGCATGGCCGCTCCGCGTCGCGCAAGTGCTCCGCCGGCCACGCTAGCGCTAGCAACGGAGGCAATGCTCAACTAACCTTGACCCCGGTGCGGTTGGCGGGGTCGATCAGGGTCGCACTTGACGGGCGAGTCACGGTGCGCGCAGTCGAAAATGCGACCCGTCACGCACCAAGATCAAGGAACTGACTAAATAGGCCACAGCTAGCAACCTACTTGGGGGGAATGTTGTTCGCTGGTAGCGACAACTTTGTCTTGTTCGAAGATGCGCGCCCGGGCAGAGGCGCGGCGAGATTGTTTTCGCGGCCCGTCGATACGATCGAAGCCGCAATCCTTGCCGAGGTCCCGGTGGCGCTAACCTCATTGCGAAGGGCGTTGGCGAAGGGATACTACGTCGCAGGATGGCTGGGCTACGAGGCAGGCGTCGCTTTCGAGCCCAGGCTGATGGCAAGAGCAACGGGACATGCGTCGAGCCGTTCTCCGTTACTGTCGTTCGGCGTATTTGAGCATGTGCGAGAACTGACTGGAGAGGAAGTGGCGCGAGCGCTTCCTGAGGCCTCAAGCGCCTGGACATCGGCGCCACGTCCACGCATGGATCGCAACACGTACCGAGCAGCATTTGAACGGGTGCGTAACTACATCATTGCGGGCGACATCTATCAGGTGAATCTCAGCTACCGGGCGGACTTGCAGCTGTTGGGGAATCCACTGGCGGCATACACGCGGTTTCGGTCCTTGGGACAAGGCGGGTGGAGCGCCGTGGTGCGAAATGGATCAAAGTGGCTGTTGTCTACGTCCCCCGAACTTTTTTTCCGCATGGCGGGACGAACAGTTGAAACAAGGCCGATGAAGGGAACAGCAAGGCGCTCCGCCGACCCAACTGAAGATAGCCTCATCGCAATGCGCCTGCGATCTGACTCGAAGGAACTTGCGGAGAACCTCATGATTGTGGATCTGCTCCGCAATGACCTTTCCCGGTTGGCGAAGAGAGGATCAGTTGATGCTCCCGAGCTTTTCGCCGTTGAAACATACCCGACACTTCACGCGCTCACATCTACCATTCGCGCAGAAATAAAGGATGAGTACGATGCCATTGATGTGATCCGTACTCTGTTTCCATGCGGCTCTATCACGGGCGCTCCAAAAATTCGCGCGATGGAGATCATTGACGAACTCGAAACAGACAGCCGAGGCCCATACACCGGATCAATTGGATGGATCGCGCCCGATGGAGCGGCCGAGTTCAATGTGGCGATTCGAACGCTTGCCGTTTCAGAAGGGCGCGCCGAATTGGGGCTGGGGTCGGGTGTCGTCTATGACTCCACCGCTGAGGGCGAATGGGATGAATGCCTGGCAAAAGGCTTGTTTGTTTCACAAGAGATGGAGCCATTTTCGCTCGTCGAAACGATGCGCTTTAAACCGACAGGAGGCATAGCGCTTCTTGACCTCCATCTCTCGAGATTGACCAGCTCAGCTCGAACGTTCGACTTCAAGTTCGACGAGCCAGCGATCCGTGCGGAGATTCTCGCCGCGGTTGCTGACGAAGGTGTTGCCCGCTCCGTCAGGCTGCTCCTCAAACCGGACGGGTCGACAACATTGGACGTCAAGGCTCTCCCGGAAAGCGTCAAAGGACCGCTCGAGGTTCAACTCGCGCCCCTGCCAACAACCTCCGACGATTTCAGGCTGCGTCACAAGACGTCTCAGCGTCACTTCTACGAAGCCGCCCGCCAGAGAGCGGGCGCTGAAGAAGTCGTATTTGTGGATGCAACGGGTCATCTCACGGAGGGAAGTTTTACGAACCTGTTCGTCGAGCGCGATGGCGTGCTGCTGACGCCGCCCGTTGAGCGAGGACTGCTGCCGGGGGTTCTGCGGTCGTCTTTGCTCAGGGCGGGTCGAGCGCGGGAGGCAGACTTAACTTCGGCCGACTTGCGGAACGGGTTTATGCTCGGCAACGCGCTCCGTGGACTATTCCCGGCCGTGATCGCTTCGTGTAACGGCGCCCTTTCACATTGATGACGGCGCCGCCGCCAAATTTCCGACGGCGTTACCTTGCGTGATGCGTGACAGGGCGGCCAGGCAGCGCGTCAAGACCGAACCCTTCGCGGAACATGATCCATTAGCGCCGCTTCGGGATGACGACGCGCATGCTCTCGTATCCTTTTACAAAAGCCGAATAGGTTCGCACGGTGGTGTCAGTCCACGCTTAACCGGTCTGCAGACAGCGCCTTTGCATCGCAACAAGCACGCGTATTCTGTCGCGGATTTCATAAGCGTCGTGCATTGGCGACTTCATCATGAGGTGTTTGACGTGCAGGTCATCCCTCCCGCGACAGATCCCAATTCGACCGATCGAGGACAGCTGGTCGCAAGTTGGCAGAAGGCATTCAAGATGCCTGCGCCATCCAACCTTCCTCGGGAACTGTTGGAGCGCAGTCTTGCTTACAAGCTGCAGGTAGAGAAGGAGGGCGCTCTGGGCAACCGGGCGCGGGGAGCCCTGCTGGCCGCGGCGCGGTCACGGGGAGTCCGGATTGGGCAGCCGGCTCCCGGTTCAAAAATCATTCGCGAGTGGCATGGCGTCGTCCACATCGTGGAGGTCTGCGAAAATGGATTTGAATATCGCGGGCGACTCTACCGGTCTCTGACGGCGGTTGCTCAGGAGATAACCGGCTCGCATTGGCCATGGCCTCGCTTTTTCGGCCTCCGGAATCGCCGGCCATGACCGGAGACCGAGGCAGAGAAGTCCGCTGCGCGATCTATACGCGAAAGTCTTCGGATGAAGGATTAGAGCAGGAGTTCAACTCGCTCGACGCGCAATCTTGCGCCTGCCAGGCTTATATATCCAGCCAGAAGCATGAGGGCTGGCTCGGGTTAGCCGAGCGGTTCGACGATGGTGGATTTTCTGGTGGAACATTGCAGCGGCCTGCGCTGCAACGTCTCCTGTCCATGATCGATGCAGGCGAAGTGGACATGGTTGTCGTCTACAAGATCGATCGTCTGACGCGATCTCTCGCCGACTTCGGGAAACTGGTGGAGCATTTCGATCGATCTGCCTGCTCGTTCGTGTCTGTGACGCAGTCCTTCAATACGTCGACATCACCAGGACGACTGATGCTCAACGTTCTCCTGTCATTTGCGCAGTTCGAGCGGGAAATCACCGGGGAGAGGATCAGGGACAAGATCGCAGCTTCAAAGAAGAAGGGGATGTGGATGGGGGGCGTTGCGCCGCTTGGCTATCAGTCGTGCGACAGGAAACTCGTCGTCGTCGAGTCGGAAGCGGAGCAAGTTCGCAAGCTGTTCGAGTTGTTCCGGTTGCACCGCTGCCTGGTCAAGACCAGGCGCTTGGCGTACACCATGGGGATACGATCACGACCTACCGGCAAGCACCCGACTGGGCCGGTTCTGAGACAAAGCAACATCCTCTGGATTCTCACTAATCCAGTTTACACCGGGCGGGTTCGCCACCGCCAGGTTACTTACGAGGGGCTGCACGAGGCCATCATCGGCGAGGCTGTATGGTCGGAGGTTCAGGAGGGCGTAACCGAATATCTTGCCAGCCACAGCGGTGGTTGGGCTAAACGCACTCGCAAGTCCTGGCTCGCTGGGAAGGTTTTCCAGCACGCGGTCTGGCTCTATTTCCGTTTCACGCTGAGCTTCCGCTACGTGGAGGAGGTGCTCGCCCAGCGCAGGATAGATGTCTCCTGTGAGACGATCCACTGCCGGACCTTGAAGTTCGGTCCGAAGATTGCGGCCAATCTCCGAAGGCGGAAACTGCCCCCGTCCCCGCGCTGGCGCCTCGACGAGATGGTAAGCACGATCGCGGGCGAGCGGGACCACATCTGGCGGGCTGTCGATGACGAAGGCGAGGTGATGGACATGGTGGTCCAGAAGCAGCGCGACACCAGCGCAGCGTTGCGATTGATGCGGCGTCTGCTGCGTAACAGCCACGTCGAGCCGGAGACGATCACCACGGATGGACTGCGGTCCTACCCGGCGGCACTGAAAATTCTCGTCTGATCGATCGCCATCGACCAGGGCGGCTGAGAGACAACAACCGCGCCGAGAACTCGCATTTCCATCCGGTGACGCGAGCGCAAGATGCAGGCTTCAAGCAGCGGGCATCAGTTTTTTTTACACGCGGAAAGGACAGCGCGATTCGCGCACGGCAAAGACTGCGCCGCTGCAGCTATTTCAAGGACAGAACGCGGCGCATCAGCGCCGATGGCTCGGACGGCTTTCAGAGGTGGGGGCCAGGATAGGTGATGCACCAAATTTCTGATCCGGCGCCGATCTAGGGACAGTCTATGTGCGTAAGAGGGATCGGCGCCTGTTCATACAGGAATTTGCCGGTCGCGCGTGGAACAAAGGGCAGGGCGATAAGAATGGACACGAGCGGTTCCCCACGATCCCGGGAGCAAGTCCCAAGCGAGTCGGCGACGAGGCCGGTATCGGAACGGATCCGCGACCGGATCAATCTGGCCAATCGGCGCTTCCACGCGAACGACAACATATCGGCATTTCTGGAGCCCGGCGATCTTGAGGCGCTGATTGAAGAGGTCGAGGGCAAGCTCGAGGCCGTGCTCGAAAGCCTAGTGATCGATACCCGGAGCGACCACAATACCGCCGAGACCGCACGTCGCGTTGCAAGAATGTACATCACGGAAGTTTTTCGAGGACGCTACATGCCAACGCCGGCGGTTACCGAGTTTCCGAACGCTGAATCGCTCAACGAACTCATGATCGTGGGGCCAATTACGGTCCGTAGCGCCTGCAGTCATCATTTTTGCCCAATCATGGGTCGCCTCTGGATCGGCCTCATGCCGAACGAACATTCCAATCTTATCGGGCTCTCGAAATACTCGCGCCTTGCCGAGTGGATCATGTCGCGACCGCAGATTCAGGAGGAGGGCATCACGCAGCTGGCTGACCTGCTGATCGACAAGGTGCGGCCTGATGGTCTTGCCGTTGTTATGGAAGCCGATCACTTCTGTATGCACTGGCGTGGAGTAAAGGACAGCGCCACCAAGATGATCAACAGCGTGATGCGCGGCTCATTTCTCAAAGACCACACACTGCGTCGTGAACTCCTATCGCTCCTGAACCTGAAGGATTAGGCGGCCATGCTCGTTCGATGCCTTTATGCCAGCCGCGCTGCTGCAGCTGCGGGCAACGCCATGCTGGATGAGATCCTGGAACAGTCGCGCCGCAAGAATCCCGCGCTTGGGATCACGGGCCTCTTGTGTGTTTCCGGCGATGTTTTCATCCAGGTTATCGAGGGGGGGCGTGACGAGGTCTGCGATCTCTTCAACTCAATCGTGCGTGACGAGCGACACACGCACGTGCGTCTTTTGTCCTATGAGGAGATATCGGAACGCCGCTTCGGCGCCTGGACGATGGGGCAGGTGAACGCGGCTAAACTTAATCCGAGCCTCTTGCTCAAGTATTTCCGACGCGCCGAGCTTGATCCGTTCGACTGCAGTGGAGCGGCGACGCTGGCGATGCTCGGTGAACTTGTTGCGACGGCTGCGATCGTCAATCGGGGCGAAGCCTAGCCGGCCACGCGCTCAAGGCCCCTACGGTCTGATCCGGACGACACATTCCAACGTATCAAGACTGGTTGGTTATGCGCGGGGGGCGGTCCCCTCCCCTCGTTTCTTGCGCTCCCAGCCTGTTGCCGGCGCCGCGGTCCAGCCCCCTTCTCTGCCGCGGCGCCGGCTCCTTTACCCATCCGGCAGGCGCTGTTCTCGCAGCGCGTTTGTGAGGCGAAAATTTTTTCGCGCGCCCTCTTGAACAGGCCAATCCAAATTCCAAATAATTTCCGCCAGATGCATTAGAGGTCTGGTTTAATTGAGAAAATGTCGAATTCAGTGCCAGATTCGACACGCGGTTCGGGCTTCGCTCGCCAGGCCGATTTTGGATGAGGATTCGACAAGGCTTGTACCCAGGTTGCTCAAAGGAGGACATGGATATGAGGAGCGCCCTAGATTTTACACCCTATCGCCAATCCTGGATTGGCTTTGAAAACTTCTTCGACATGCTCGAAAGCAACCGGCTGTCCGATGTGGACGCCTACCCGCCGTTCGATCTCGAGCAGGAAGACGAGATGACCTACCTCATACGCCTCGCGGTTGCTGGCTTTGGCCCTGAAGCCATCGAGATCACCGCTGAAGCCAATCGCCTTCAGATCGTCGGTCGCCATCAGGAAGTGCCCGAGCGGCGGTATCTTTATCGCGGGATTGCGGCGCGGAATTTCGAACGTCAATTCCAGCTCGCCGATTATGTCGTCGTAACGGGCGCCCGTCTTAACGACGGGTTGCTGGAAATCGATCTCAAGCGGGAACTTCCCGAGGCAGTCAAGCCTCGCAGGATCGAGATCTCGACGCCTGTCGGCGCAACCCCGTCAGTGGGGCAGTCGAAACGCAAGACTCGATCGGATAACAACGACCGCGACAAGCCCTCCCGACCCGAAGCCGTTGAAAAGCCGGCGCGGCTCGCAGACACCACGAAGGACAAAGAACCCGCGCTGAGTGACGCCTGACTGGAACAGGGCTGCCGCGCTGCAGGGCGTGTAGCCATTCTCGCGCCCTGTAGCAAGGCGTGCGCCTTCATGCTCCTTTCGCGTATGGCGCTTGGAGCATGAAGGCGCGGTCCGCCGTGAGGGTCTGTCAGATGGAAGATCTCATTCGGCGTTGCTCGGCCATGAGCTGGATCGTGCACGAGGCGATCAAACGCTGATCTTCGGGAAGCGGTACAGGGCGGCTTGCCTGGCGATGGTCAAGGCGCCCGCAGAGAGGACAAGGTTGACTTTGCGATGCGTACGATCGAACCGATTTTTGTAACACCGCGATTGATTGAACGAGGCTGGGGGCGACGCGATCTTGGCGATTGGTGCGGACATGGACTGCGCCCGGCAGGTCCGATCGGCGAAGCCTGGATCTTCGGCTCCGCCAACCTTACCGACAAGGGGCCGCTATCGCGGCGCCTGGCTGGCGATCCGAGGACTATGCTCGGTGATCTTGGTCGGGCGCCGCCGCGGCTCCGTATGGTCTTCCCGAATGCCCCAACAAGGATTGCATCGACTGCGCCGACGAGCTTTTGGCATGTTCTGGAGCCCGGGATTGAGGCGGTGAATGGATCTGAGGAAGAAATGTCCATGGCCCTCAAACCGGGCGAGCGCATTCGTTGCTATGAAGGCGCAGCGCTTTGTCTTCCCTCCGGTGCGACGGCGCTTGAGGTGTCGGCGACGTTCCAGCCAAAGAACCATGCGATTGAGGAGCCATCGGTCATCCGGTTGCCGGCGGTTTCGCGTCGCGCCCGCGCAACGATGTTCCGCGATCCGGCCCTGAGCGTCGAACTCTGGCGTTTGCCGGAACGGAGCCTGATCGATCCGGATGGGGAGACGTGTCATGTCATGGTGGCGCTAACCCCAGGTGTTGTCATAGACGGGCGACATCTCACGCAAGGCGAGGCGATCTTCGTTCCAGCATGGGGGCGTCCATTTCAGGTTCAGGCAACGCATGGCCAGGTGCTGGTCGCCTATCCTGATGCGGCCCCGACGACGATCTGGCGGGATGCACCCGGACCCGATCCAGCGGCCGGCCAGGCGCCAAGACCGGAACCCGTTCGGCCGCCGCTTTCAGCGGTTGCGCGTCATGACGTCCTCGCCGCCTGATCGCCCGAACAAGCGCCGTGTTGCGGGGGCAAGTCCTAGAACGGAATGACTCGACCATCCCACGCAATCAACGACCCCGGCTGGTCCGGCCCAAGCCTGTCAATCACGCCTGACAGATACGTGGCGTTTTGGTTTGGGGAAAACAGCTTCCCCGGTGCGACGCCCGCCTGTAAAGGGCGAGACAGGGCGGTGTTGACGGTCCCGGGATGTAGCGCAGCGCAAACCGCGTTCTTGTTGCGAACGCTGAACTCTATGGCGATATCTCGGATAAGCATGTTCAGCGAAGCTTTAGAGACGCGATAGGCATGCCAGCCGCCAGATTGATTGTCGTTGAGCGAACTGACCCTCGACGACAAGGCGGCAAAGACCGTCTTGCGATCGCGCGGTAAGATTGCAACCACATTCCTGGCGACAAGCGTGGGCCCGATCGCGTTCACAGCAAAAGAGCGAGCTGGAATATTCGCCGAAAGTGCTCGCATCTTCTATTCTGGCTGCATGTCAGGCGCATGCAAAAGACCTGTGGCGACCAGCACAAGATCCGGTTCGCCAGCGGGCGGCGCAGGTTTCGATGGCGGTGACGATGTCCGCTTCATCTTCAAGCGCAAAAGAGAAAGTCGCGACTTTCCGGCTGGCCGGCATCGTCATCCGCGCACCTGTGTGAATGACCGCACGCCTCGGATCCTCTCCCAGCAAGCGCACAACCGCCGACTCAATGTCGCCGCTCGCGCCGAACTCCCAGGCGCGGTAGTTCTCCCGGAGACTGAGCAGCGAGGTCACCGATCTGTTCCGTTTTCGTCGAGATGGGCAAGAAATTCATCTGCTTGGCGATGCAGAGCCACGCGCACGTCGTCGCTGAAGCGATCATAGGTGCGATACATCTGCGACATGCGCGGATTTGCGGACAAGTGTGCGCGATGACGACCCAGAAAGTTCCAATAAAGCGAGTTGAATGGGCAGGCATCTTCTCCGACACGCTGCTTCACGTTGTAGCGACATCCGTCACAATAATCGCTCATCCGGTCGATATAGGCGCCGCTTGCGGCGTATGGCTTCGAGGCGAGCAGGCCGCCGTCTGCAAATTGGCTCATGCCGATAGTATTGGGCGCCTCCACCCACTCGAATGCATCGGCATAGACAGCCAGATACCATTCATGCACCTGCCGCGGATCGACGCCGGCCAACAGCGCAAAGTTACCCGTCACCATCAGACGCTGAATGTGATGAGCGTAGGCTTCCTCTTTGGTTTGTCCTATCGCCTCTGCCATGCACGCCATGTCGGTTTCGCCGCTCCAGTACATCCACGGCAGATTGCGCTTTGCTTCAAGAGCATTTTTGCTGATATAGTCGGGTCCGTTGAGCCAGTAGATGCCGCGTACATATTCGCGCCATCCGATGATCTGGCGGATGAAACCCTCCACTGCATTTAGCGGAGCGGCCCCATCCTTCCATTGTGTTTCCGCAGCCCGACACAGCGCCAAAGGATCGAGCAACCCAACATTGATGAGCGGACTGAGAACGCTGTGAAACAGGAAATGTTCGCCGCGAAGCATAGCGTCTTGGAAGTCGCCGAACTGGGGCAGCGCCTCTTTCATGAAATGTGCAGCGGCGCGTTCTGCGTCCGCGCGCGTTACCGGAAACCAGAACGGGCGCAGATCGCCGAAGTTGTCTTCAAATTGCGCGGCGACAACATCGAGAACCTCGCGCGTTTCATCGTCCGGATCAAACCTGATGGGCGCCGGCATGAAGAGGTCAGCGTTCGCGGGCTTGCGATTTTTTTTGTCGAAATTCCAGCGCCCGCCAGCTGGCTCATTGCCCTCCATCAAAAGACCGGTTTTCTTGCGCATGTCGCGATAGAAATACTCCATGCGCAATTGCCTTCGCCCCTGCGCCCACTTGGCGAAATCGGCTTTGCTGCACAAGAAGCGATCATCGGGGCGGAGATCGAACTCCACGTCGAACTTCGCGCGCCAGGCCTCCTGAGCCGCCAACACGCGGTGCTCGCCGGCTTCCGTCGTAATGATCCGCCTGGGCTGGTGGCGTCCGATGGACCGGGCTATCTCGTCGCTGAAAGATCCATGGTTGGCGGAAGCATCGAGCCTGACATAGTCGACATGCCATCCGTTTGCCTGCATTTCTCCGGCGAACCCGCGCATCGCCGCAAATATGAAAGCAATCTTCTTTTTGTGATGGCGTGCGTAGGTCGTCTCCTCCGCCACTTCCATCATGAGCAAGACGTCGCGCGACTTGTCGCCATCGCGTATCGCTGACAGGGAAGGCGTGAGTTGATCACCCAACACAATCCTCAGCACATCAACGCTCATGCCAGAATTCTTCTTCAAAGCGATTTGTGCTGCCAGATGGCGCGTTCTGGTCGCTCCGCCGGCGATAAAGATTTTGCTTACGCCAAGGTCGCTCTATCGGATCACTCCAACGTGTCTCACTGACTTGTGCGCCACGCTTTCGGCTACGGTCTGACGGCGTAATGTGGCTGGTCAGAAAGTGGAGTTCGTCCGAATGCTTCGAGCGGCCGGTCTGATTGTTTTGTTATCGTTGGGTTTCGCAGTGGTTCTGGCCGCCTGTGCGCCGCGCGAGATTCCGTACACCACTTTGACCGCCAAATACGCACTGCCATCGTCAAACTATTTCGAGCCCGCGCCAGGGCTAAAAGTTCACTATACTGACGAGGGCAACACCTCTGGCGCCGTCATCGTTCTGGTCCATGGCTTCGCCGCATCGGTTCATGCCTGGCGTCCATGGATCGATCGACTGCGGGGGGATTACCGCTTTGTCGCCCTCGATCTTCCCGGTCATGGCCTCACGCAGGCGCCAGCCAACTACCGCGCCTCACTCGACAAGAATGTCGCATTGGTGAATGCGCTGGCGGACCATCTGCAGCTTGATCATTTTTTGCTTGGCGGAAACTCTATGGGCGGCGGGGTTGCGCTGAACTATGCGCTTTCTCATCCCGAGCGGTTGTCGGCCCTCGTGCTTGTGGACGCGGCTGGATGGCCCGGAGAAAAAGGCACTGGCGGCTCCGGCCCACCACTTGTCTTTCAGCTTCTCACTAATCCGATCGGCCGGGCGATCCTGAAGTCGGTCAATCCGCGCATGTTCGCCGTGGGTGGCCTTAAGGCGGCCTATCTTGATAAGCGGCTAGTTACGGATGCGCTGATCAATCGCTACGTCGAGCTCGCCCTGGCGCCGGGACATCGGGATATTCTGATCACCCAGAACAGCGCGCCCCACCTTCGCATCACCAAGGACGATATCCGCTCCATCAAGATACCGACGCTCGTGCTTGCAGGCGAGAAGGACAAGATCATCGCTGTCGAGCAATCGAAATCGCTTGCCGCCGCCATTCCTGGAGCCGTGTTGATTACCTATCCCAACGGCGGCCATGTTCCGATGGAACAGCTTCCCGAACAGTCCGCAGCCGATCTCAAGGCGTTCATTGACGCATTGCCGGGCCGGGGCGCCGCTTACGAGCGGCCGGACTCAAAAGGGTAGATCTCCGCCGTCCAATGCGGCTTCTAAAAACATTTGCGATTTCAGACAGCGCTCTCGGCCAGTGCCGGTTGGAATGGGCCATTTCAGATTTGATTTGTCAGCACACCTGGTCACTTGTCAGGATACCTGGTCCCACTACACGCTGGATTGACAGCCGGCACTCGCAACGGCACGCAGAGCTCGCTCGATGAACGTCGCATGATGAGCTTCCTAGATGACGACAGTACTGTCAGTTCCATGACAAATGCTCTCCTGCCTGCGCCCCCTGCTAGCCGCGCTCTCTGCGCAGGTGGTCCTGTGGTCGCCTCGATCGCCTGGGGAATGTGGCGGTTCGCAGGCTCCGATCTGGACGCGGCTGAAGCCCGTGTGAACGCGGCGTTGGACGCCGGCGTGAATCTGTTCGACACGGCTGACATCTACGGACCTGATAATGGCGAACCGTTTGGAGCGGCCGAGACGCTGCTTGGCCGGGTGCTCGCTCGCAATCGATCACTGGCGCGGCGGATGGTTATCGCCACGAAGGGCGGCATTCGCTTGGGTGTGCCTTACGATTCAAGCTCCGCTTATGTTGCGGAGGCCATCGATGCATCGTTGATGCGATTGGGCGTCGACCATGTGAGCCTCTGGCAGATCCACCGCCCTGACAGTCTCACTCATCCAGCGGAGACGGCGCGTGCACTGGAAGACGCGCATAGAGCCGGCAAGATCGGTGCGATTGGTGTGTCCAATTTTATGGCCTCACAGACCGAAGCGCTGTCGGCGCATTCGGCCCTGCCAATCGTTTCCTGCCAGATCGAACTGTCGCCGCTCGCTACCGCCCCCTTGACGAATGGCGTACTGGACCAGGCTTTGACACGTGCATTGAGTGTACTAGCCTGGTCACCTTTCGCGGGAGGCCGCCTGGGAAATCCGCAAGATGGTCGCGCTATATGCGTCGCCCGCGCCCTCGACCTCAAGGCGGAGGAATTCGGCGTGTCCCGGGCCGCCGCGGCCTATAGCTGGGTGATGGCTCATCCCGCACGACCGATCCCGATTGTGGGTGCGCAGACGCTGGCGCGAATCTCTGAAATTCCTAACGCCTTCAGGCCCCGCTGGTCTCGTGCCGAATGGTACCAGGTCCTCGTTGCATCCATGGGGGAGCCGCTGCCATGACACGCCCGCCTTGCGAAATCAGTTGGTTCTCGGCCCTTTGCGATGACGACTATGAATTTCTCGGCGTGGCCGATCCGCGTCTGCAATCGAGCTGGGAACATTGCCGGGATATTGTACTGCAAGCCGAGGCCGGTGGCTTTGACAATATTCTACTGCCCTCGGGGTATGCGCTCGGCATAGACACAACGGCTTTCGCTGCCGGAATTGCGCCCTTACTGAAGCGGATTCGCCTTTTGATGGCGGTGCGCATCGGAGAGATGTGGCCACCGCAACTGGCGCGCCAGATCGCAACGATTGACCAAATGCTCGGCGGGCGGCTAACGGTGAATATCATATCCTCCGACATGCCGGGCGAGAGGCTCGCCTCTGCGCCGCGATATGCGCGTACAATCGAAGCCATGTCGATTCTCAAAACGATGCTCAATGGCGAACCTCTCGATCATCGAGGAGAGTTCTGGAACCTCAAACTTGATCCGCCGCGCATTGGCACTGTATCGGGCAAGGCGCCGCTTCTCTATTTCGGCGGCTTGTCCGAGGATGCTCGTGAAGCTGCTGCGAAAGCGTGTGATGTCTTTCTGATGTGGCCAGATAGGCGGGAGGCTGTTGCGTCAGTCATAGCCGACATGAAGTCGCGAGCGGCCAGATATGGTCGGGAGCTCCGCTTCGGATACCGCGCGCACATGATTGTACGTGACACCGAGGCTGAAGCGCGCGCTGCTGCTGACCGATTGCTCTCGAAGCTGGACGCCGCGACTGGCGCCGCTATCCGCGCCAGGTCACTCGATTCAACGTCAGCCGGTGTTCGGGCGCAGGCGGACTTGCGCGAAAAGGCGTCGGAGGATGGTTATGCTGAAGCCTACCTCTGGACAGGCGTCGGTCGCGCGCGTTCTGGATGTGGCGCAGCGATTGTGGGCGATCCTGATCAGGTGTTGGCCAAACTCAACGACTATCGCGACATGGGCATCGACGCGTTCATACTATCTGGCTATCCGCATGCGGCCGAGGCGGACCTGTTTGCGCGTCACGTGCTGCCAAGAATTGACCACGGCCCGCTGGTTTAGGGCTGGATGTCCGCCGACTTCGGGATTGCAGCAGAGGGATCGACGGATACGATCCTTGGCAGCATGAGTTGTATCCATCCAAGTCCCATCAGATACGAGGCTGCCGCAAACAGAAAAAGCGGCAGATATCCGAAACCAGCAGACAACACGGCGCCGGCCACCTTCTGCATGATGACGCCGCCGATGTTGCCGCTGAACACGCCGAAACTGGTTACTCGACCAATTCGCTCCTTGGCAGTTACATCCGTGATGAGGGCGAACAGGTTAGTGGAAAACCCCTGGTGGGCCGCCAGTACGACCCCGAGGATTGCCGCGGCGCTGAGCGGTGTTTGGGCCAGCAGCGCGAGCGGTAGGCATAAGGCGATCAGGCCGCTGATCAGCATGGCCGTTTTGCGCACGCTGTTGACCGACGCGCCGTGGGCCATGAACCAGGTCGCAAGTGATCCACTGACCATCGAGCCGACTGCGGCTCCGGTGTAGGCGATCGCAAGATACGGCGCTGCATCTGCTCCTGCCAATCCAAACTGCTTGTTGAGAAGGTCCGGCATCCAGAAGAGCAACAGCCACCAAGTAGAGTCGCTCAGCATCTTGGCGCCTGAAATCGCCCAGGCGCCGCGGTCGCGTAGAACAAGCGGGATATGCGCGCCGCGCGTCGGGGGAGGCTTTGCAACCGTCGGAGCTGCGAATGTGACGGTTCGGGTCGCCATCAACCACGCGATTGCCCAGATGGCGCCGGCGCCCCCAGCAAGCCCGAATGCACCGCGCCAGCCGAACGGCGCCGCCAACAAAGGGATGATGAAGGGCGCACAAATGGCGCCAACGCTTGCGACCGCGTTCGACAAGCCGAGGCCAGTCGAACGCATGTTGACCGGAAAGATCGCGGCGACGGTCTTTATACCGGCCGGCGTGACTGCAGCTTCCGTGGCTCCCAGACCGATCCGGCAAAGCGTGAACTGGAGGAGCGAATGAGCCCAGCCGTGGAATGCGGCGGCCACGCTCCAGGTAAACACGCTGACGGTGTTCGCCCATCTGACGCCCAATCTATCGACCAGCGGGCCGACGAAGAGCAGCGCTATGGCCGTGGAGCCCTGGAACCAGGCGGCCAGGGTCCCGTAGTCGTCATCCGACCAGTGCAGTTCGGACGCGATCGCCGGCTTGAGCACCGAAATGATTTGGCGATCGACAAGGGCGAGAACGCCTGAGAGCGCCAGAAGCCCAAATAGCAGCCAGCGCACGGACACTGACAAGCGCCTCCTCCCTCACTGTGTCTTCACCATGGCCTGGCCGACTTCGCGACTTTGGGCTTGCTCGCTGGCCCGAACCGGAAGAATGCTCATGATAAATCGGCGCTGTCATATGCTAATTTGGAGGTCTTCAGTGACTGGCGTTGTGCGCTACGGCATCGTCGGAACCGGCATGATGGCCGGGGAGCATATTCGCAATCTCGCCGTAACTCGCGGCGCTATGGTGACCGCCCTTGCAGACCCCGTCGAGAGCTCACTCGGGTGGGCGCGTTCAGCGCTGGGTGATCGCGCAGACAAGGCGGTCGCTTTCTCAGACAGCACAGCCTTGGCCAGGAGCGGACTGGTCGATGCAGTGATCGTAGCAAGCCCCAACAATACGCATCGGCGCGTCCTTGAGCCATTGTTCGACGCCGGCCTGGCGATTCTTTGCGAAAAGCCTCTGGCCACGACGATCGAGGATGCTCTTTGGATTGTTGACCAGGCGGCAAAGTCTGCGGCGCCTTTCTGGACGGCCATGGAGTATCGCTACATGCCGCCGACCGTCGAATTTATCGCCGAAACGCTTTCAGGGCGAATTGGTGAATTGCGCATGCTGTCGATTCGCGAGCACCGATTTCCATTTCTTCCGAAGGTTGGAAACTGGAACCGCTTCGCCAGCAATTCAGGGGGTACAATGGTCGAGAAGTGCTGCCACTTTTTCGATCTCATGAGGTTGATAGTTCGATCCGAAGCGGTTCGCGTCTATTGCTCGGGCGCCATGGATGTGAACCACCTCGACGAACGTTATGACGGTCGACAGCCAGACATCATGGATAACAGCTTCACGACTGTCGATTTCGCAAACGGTGTCCGCGCCATGCTTGACCTTTCTATGTTCGCGGAGGGTGCCGAGAATCAGGAAGAGATCACGGCAGTCGGCGACAAGGCCCGCCTCGACGTCCTGATTCCTTCCGGCAGTATCGTTTATTCACCGCGTGTCGGATACCTCGGCGCCAAACGAGTCGAGCGCCGAGTCGTGCCAGTCGATGAGACAGCTCTGAAGGTTGGAACGCATCACGGCTCGACTTACTACCAGCATCAGAAGTTCATTGCGGCCGTTCGTGGCGAAGGGCCTGTGGAGGTTACGGCCAGGGACGGATTGTTGGCGGTAGCAATCGGAACCGCGGCGGAGATCAGCGCGCGCGAGAAGCGGGTTGTGATGATGGCGGAATTAGGGTTCTGAATGGGCCAACAACCTACAGCGCCGCTTTCAGTCTAACGATGACTGGCTTCTGGCTGTCGGGCATTTGGCGTAGGGCGGGGGCGTTGATCGCGAGGATTTTCTAAGGGAGGCATAGGTTCCCTTCAGTGGTGATTCAACACGCGGCCCGGCTCTACTTCAGGCTGGCTGCGATTTTCCCGGAGATCCACGCAACGGTCTGCAACGTCTTCATTGACAAACGGCGTCTGCTGGACCGCCCCGCACTATGTACGTTGGGAGCAAGCCGAACTCCTTCTGGAATGCAGCGGTGGCGTGAAGGCAGAGCCGCTCCAACGAGCCAACAAAACTTGCTCTTGTTTATCGGACAGTTCTGCAGGTTCTCATTGCGTGTGTGGTTGTTCAACTGAGGAATCGCGATGCAAACGTCCATGTCGATCCTGACAAAGCGCAAAGTTGAACTCTGGGGGTTCTGCTGAACCGCCATTGCTTAACCGTACCTCGATCTCCCGGAGGTGGGCGATGATCTCCTCCGGTTTGTAGTTCCTGCGGCCCATATCTCTGCTCCCCGATCGGAGCCGGGACTAACTCAAGCTTTGGGCCACTTTCCTCGAGGGGCAGACCAAGCGCCACAATGGGGTTCTTTATGTTCAATTTTCGCGTTCAGGCGCCTTAGTGGACCGAAGTCCAGACGATCAAAGTCACGCCAATGAGGATCGCGGATTGCGAGCCTGTCATGCCGAGGATGCGGCCGGTCTCGTCGGTGCTTGGACGCGAGACGCCCATCGCATGGGAAAGCCGCCCAAAGAGAAGCAGGCCTCCGCCGATGTGAAGCCAGACTGGCGGGGCGCCGTTCAGTTCCGCGAACGCTAGCAAAAGCAGGGCGAAGGGCGTGTATTCCGCAAAATTGGCGTGCACGCGCACACGGCGCTCCAGGTCGGAGTCCTGGGGCGCTCCAAAACCGATTTGGCGGGTCCGTCGGGAGAGGATCACGCGAATGCTGAGGATCAGAAAAAGCAAGCCTAGCAGGGCTGCGTATAGCGGGGTCACGTGCAACACCGTTTCGCTCCATGTCGCGTTCGCAGAGGATGCCGCGAGAAGGTACGATCAAGTTGTTGTGCCGGTTCACCGAAGTTCCGGAAAATTTTGTGGTGAGAGCCAACTGCGGCACTACGCCCGTTGAGGCGACGCCATTGCTGCGGGGCAGGTGGCAGCGCACGGCTTCCGTTAGCGTGGATTGACGACATCTGTCGTCAGTTCTCTCGTCCTTATCCCGCTTCCGGAAGACCCTTCGTCAAATCGTCGTCGGCCTGATCCATGCTGCCTCGTGTTGCGTAGGTTCGGCAAAAAGAGGGCACACATGAACATCTGGCTTCAGATTCCCTACGTCATAAACATCGCGATACTGGTTCCGGTTTGCATGCTGATGTTTTCGCAGCGCGGCCCGAGGGTTGTCTTTCAGGACGCTGTTGCGTCCTCGCGTGGTCTTGAATTGCTCGTTGGCGCCCTTTGGCTCGCCATCCTCGTTGCATCAATGGCCGGTCTTTATTGGCCGCGGCTGTTTGCGCCGCTTCTTGCCATCCAGGTGTTTTACAAGGCCGCATGGTTATTGGCGTTCGTCGCGCCGAGCGCCATCGCTGGGCGAAAGCTGCCTTCCGGGATCGCGATATGCTTCGCGGGCATTGTGGTGGCCTGGCCCGTGTTTCTCGCGCTCGCCTTTGCAGGGTGACCCCAAAAATCATTTGCTTCTCGCTGGCATATTGTGTAAACACAACAAATAGAAGCAAATACGAGATGATTGAATAGTGATTCATAACAGAATTGCGGTCTTCCGGGCCGAGCAGTCTATGAGCCGGAAGGAACTGGCCGAGCGTGTCGACGTAAACCCGCAGACGATCGGCTACCTGGAAAGAGGGGACTACGCCCCCTCCGTGGAGCTTGCTCTCAAGCTCGCCGGCGTTTTCAAGGCGCCGGTCGAGGCCCTCTTTTCGCTCAAACCCTTTGCCCCGCTGGGGCGCACCCTGAAGGAACTAAGAGGATAGAAAATGTACGTCCGATCGAAACGCTACCCGCTTGGCAAGACGTTCAGGCCGGGGACCTTGAGGGCGCTGTTTGTCTTGCTCTACGTTCTCTATCCGGCAGGCTGTATCCTTCAGATTGTTCCCGCGCCGGATAATTTGGAGCGTCCGTTGGCCGTCGTGGGTCTACTGCTCGTGGCGGCCTCTTTGCTGATCTTCGCACTGCTCGCCGGAACAAGCCTTCAGCGGCAGAGCCAGGAACAACCGTCAAGACTGGACGAGCGGGAATTGGCCGAAAGAAATCGGGCGACATATGTGGCTTATGTGATTTTAGCGGGAAGCGTCATGCTGGGGCTCGTCTATATGATGATCGCCAAGGATCTTGAGGCGGGGCGCGGAATCCACTTGTGGCTTCCCAAGACCAGCGATCACTGGAACGGACTATTCTGGGGTTTCGTCCTAGTGTCGTTGACCTTGCCTGGAGCGGTGATGGCTTGGAGAAGCCGCGCGCCTGAAGGTGAGACCAACGAATAGGCTAATCCACCGCGTACCTGCCGATCAGACATCCGCCGGCTTCGGGTGCATCTACTTCAAGCGCTGGGCGCGCGAATCAGGTGATTTATCTTTCGCGGGCCGCCAGAGTGGTCCAGCGGCGAGAAGCAGGACGCCGACGTTGAACACCGCATTGGATGCGTTGCCTGATGCGATGGAACCTGCGCTGTCGAGCACGAACCACGCAATCAGGCCGGACATCACGATGCGCCGGACGGCCTCCGGGGCAACATCGTAGAGATCCGTCGACAGGCGCCAAACGGTAACGCCCCAGCCAAGCAGAAAGCCGCCAGTCAGGGCCGACAGGAAGCGGGTGTCCGGCGAGGCATAGGTTGTCGCGCCGTCGACCGGCCAGCTCAGCAGATCCAGCGTCAGCCGCGCGGGTTCGATGGTTGGGGTCATTGTCCCCAGAAAGAAAACAGGGGCGAAAGACCCGATGACGATGGCGGTGATCTTGAGCCAGACCTTGTGGAACTGCGCGGACATGACGGGCCTCCTCTCGGCTCCCGGCAGAGGTCCACGTCCGGGCGGCTCGGATCAATTACCTGGCAGGTAAGTGTGCGGCGCCGGTCGCCGGGCTATGCTGGCGCATGACCGATTTCCCCTCGGCCCTGAAAGCGTGGCGGCGGATGCGCCGTCTGAGCCAGCTCGACCTTGCGTCCGAAGCCAGCGTTTCGGCCCGCCACATCGCTTTCCTTGAAACCGGCCGGGCGCGTCCAAGCCCCGACATGATCGGGCGACTGGGCGATGCGCTTCAGATACCGCTCGTCGCCCGCAACCAGATGCTGACGCTAGCAGGCTTCGCCGCGCGCTACCCCGGACGACAATGGGACGCGGCGGAGATGGCGCCCGTTCGCGCCGCGCTGGACCATACGCTTGACCGGCACGCGCCCTATCCCGGCATCGCCATCGACCGCCTGTGGAGCGTGGTTCGTCTCAACGCGCCTGCGCGCAGATTGTTTGGCCAGATCGGACTCGTCGAAGGCGCCAGCCTGCTTGACCTGATGATGTCCGAGCGCTTGCCGACGTTGATCGAAAACTGGCCCGAGGTCGCGCACCATGCGGCGAGGCGGCTGCGCACCGAGAGCCTTGCGCAAGGCGGAATCGACCGGCTCGATCAGGTCGCCGACAGACTCGCGGCGGTGGAGTTCAATCAGAAACCCATGGGGCCCGTTGCGCCGACAATCTATCGGTTCGGTCCGTCGCGTCTGTCGCTCTTTGCGATCATCGCCCAGTTCGGCACACCGGAAGACGTGGCCCTCGACGACCTGAAGATCGAATTGTTCTTTCCCGCCGACGCAGAAACGGCGCAGGCGCTGCGCGCTATGAACACCTGACGGGGAGAGGGTGCTGGATCGCCGGAGTAAGCAACACTTGCGATCCTTGGTTCTCTGGCGGACACCTGAAAACAAGGCGCTTTATAGTCGGTTTGATGAACGGGTGATGTCGATGGAAGCCAAACGGACACCGGATGAGCGGTTGGCCACGTCTGCGGGAAGAAGGAGATCACGCTAAAGCGTCGAATTTGCTCGACTATTAATCGTTCGACAACGGTTCCGTTTCAAGGAGCTGTCGTTTCTCCGGTTGTTTTTCCGCCTAACTGGGAACAAAGGTTCAACCTGAACTACCGATGCGGCTACGAGAGACCGGTAGGGCAAAAGCCTGCAGTCCGCGGTTTTCAACTGTGCGATATGGCGCAGTTGCTCCCGATTTGCGGGCGCACCCTCCGGATACTTCGCGACAATTTTGGAGACTGGAAAAATCGGGAGGCAGAGACGGACTGCGTGGCGGTGAGAGTGGGATTCGAACCCACGAGACAGTTTCCCGTCTACACGCTTTCCAAGCGTGCGCCTTCGACCACTCGGCCACCTCACCATCAGCAGGCCCGGGGTATTTACATGCCTCTCGGCCCGGCGCAAGCGTGAGGGGTCTTTGACGCTTGGCCTCGCGCTCCCCACATGCTGCGCAGCACCTGATTGCGGAGATGTTCCATGTTTTCCTTCGGAAAAAAGCTCGATATGCCTGTGGCCGACCGCGCCCTGCCGGGGCGGCAGGCCGCCATTCCCACGGCGGCGGAGCATTTCGTCAACCATCACGCACTGAAGGGACCCTATCCGGAGGACGTCCAGGTCGCCGTGTTCGGCCTTGGTTGCTTCTGGGGCGCGGAGCGGAAATTCTGGGAAACGGACGGGGTCTGGGTCACGGCGGCGGGCTATGCCGGAGGCTTCACGCCAAACCCCACCTATGAGGAAGTCTGTTCGGGTCAGACGGGCCACACGGAGGTTGTGCTCGTCGCCTATGATCCGGCGAAGGTATCCTACGAACAACTCCTCAAGGTGTTCTGGGAGAACCATGACCCGACCCAGGGCATGCGCCAGGGCGGCGACATCGGCACGCAGTACCGCTCTGCGATCTACACCTATACCGCCGAACAGGCGCGCGAGGCCGAGGCGTCCCGCGCCGCCTATCAGGCTGCGCTGAGCAAGGCCGGGCGCGGCGTGATCACGACCGAGATCAAGCCGGCCGGCGATTTCTATTTTGCCGAGGACTACCACCAGCAGTACCTGGCCAAGAACCCGGCGGGCTATTGCGGGCTTGGCGGAACGGGAGTCTCGTGCCCGATCGGGACGGGCGTCCGGTCAGCCGGCTGAGGCGGAGACAGGCGTAGGCGAAAGCGGAGCGGCGGCGTGGCTCGGAGCAGCCGTCGCTGCCGCTATCCGCTCCAGAAGGTCAGGGCGGTTGAGCGCCGCCATGCGTTCGGCCTTGCCCATCCGCGCGATCATCGTCTCCGGACTGTCCTGTTCGAGGCGCGCGAGCACGAACGCGGTCGGAGCGTGGATTTCCCCGGGCTCGACCGGCCAGCGGCTGTCGACGAAGTCTGCGTGATGACGCGCAGCGGCGGGCGAGGCCACAACCTCCTCGAAGCGGTCGGCCTCGACGCCGCGCAGCGTGCGGGTTGACGCCTCAGCCGCCGTGACGATGTCTGGAACCTCAAGGTCTTCGGGCGTCGCCTGCAGGCTCCACAGGAACGAACCCGACCGTGGGCGCCTTGCGGCCCAGGCCGAAAGCGGCGCAGCCAGCAGCAGGCTCAGGGCGGCCGGCGCAATCCAGGCGCCGAACACCAGCGAGATCGCCAGCGCCGACCCCAGCAGCGCCGCGCCAAAAACCATGTGCGGCGTATAGTGGCGCAACAGGTCGGCCCAGGCGAACCCCTCGCGGTCGCGCACCTGTGGGCGCCAGCCGGCGTCGCGTCCGAGCAGGGTCGAGAAGACGGCGCCTGCCTGGTTCAGCATCATCACCGGCGCCATCAGCGCGGACAGCACGGCCTCGGCGACGAGCGACAGCAGGAACCGCGGATTGCGCGTCCAGCCGGGAAGCTTGCCTGCCGCCCAGAGCAGCATCGCCAGCCATTTCGGCGAAAGCACGATCGCGGCGGTGAGAATGAACAGGCGGAAGGCGCGCGCATCGTCGATCACCGGCCAGTGCGGCATCAGCGATTCCCCCGCGCCGAAATAGGCCGGACGCAGGAACGCGCCCTGAAGCGACAGGCCGAGGCCCGCGAGGATCAGGCCGAGCCAGAGCACGGCCGACAGATAACCCATGACGCCTGCGGTGATGTGGGCGCGGCTCACGCCGTCAAAGCCCTTGGCGCCGAGAAGTCCTAGGTGCTGCAGATTGCCCTGCGCCCAGCGACGGTCGCGCGCGGCGATGTCGACCATGGTCGGCGGGCATTCCTCGTAGCTGCCTCCGATGTCGGGCGCGATCTCGACGCGCCAGCCGGCGCGGCGGAGGAGGGCGGCTTCGATGAAGTCGTGGCTGAGAACCGGGCCGCCCAGAGGCGCCTTGCCGGGCAGGCTCGGCAGGCCGGCATGGGCGGCGAAGGCGCGCACGCGGATGATGGCGTTGTGGCCCCAGAAGTTTCCAGCGCCGCCCGCCCACCAGGCGACGCCGCCGCCGAAGAGCGGGCCATAGGCGCGCATGGCGAACTGCTGGGCCCGCGCAAAGACGGTCTGCGCGCTCACGATCACGGGAAAGGTCTGGATCAGGGCTGTCCGCGGCCGCGTTTCCATGCGGCGCACGAGTTCAACCAGCGTCGATGGCGACATCAGGCTGTCGGCGTCGAAGACAACCATGAAATCATAGCGGCCGCCCCAGCGCTCGACGAAATCGTGCACATTGCCGGACTTGCGGTGCCGGTTGATCGTGCGGCGCCGGTAGAAGAACGGCGCGCCGGGCCTGCGCGCGCGAATCTCGGTGAAGGCGGCTTCTTCGGCGAGCGCGATCTCCGGATCGGTGGTGTCGCTCAGAAAGAAGATCTCGAAATGGCTGGCTGCGCCGGCCGCGACGAGCGCATCCCACACGGCTTCGGCGCCGCCGAGCACGCGGGCCGGCTGCTCGTTGTACATCGGCAGGATGATGACGGTGCGCGACGCGATCGAAGGATCAGTCGAAGCCGCCGGAACCGGCTTTGCGCGCGGCGCGGCGAGAAGCGTGAAGAAGCCGGCGAAAGCCGTTGCGCTGGCCGAGGATATCCACGCGAAGTTCAGGCAGAACAGCACCAGCACGACCCATTCGAGCACCGTCATGCCGGAGACGTTGAGCGTGTTGTACATCTCGTAGGCGGCAAGCCCGGTGATCAGCGCCGCAGCGATCACGATGACGCCGAGGCGCCAGCGGCCATCCAGTTCCGGCGCGGGCTTCACGCGCGGCAGGTCGACCGGCTGGGCCGGCATCGCCAGTGGCGCTTCGGGGGGGCAGGTGGGGATCGCGCCGCTGCTGCGCGCAAGTCTCAATCGGGCGTCCATCGGAACAACCAGGTTTCGGATTGCTGAACGCCACCCCCCATCAGCGCCGCGCGCAGTTCGACAAGCGGCGCGCCTTGAGGGTCGAGATCGAACACGAGCCGGCGTCCGCCCTGTTCGCCTTCTTCGAGATGCACATTTCGCACGTCGCCGGCTGATCCCCAGACGTCGGCGGTCGCCGTGTCGATGCCGGGCGTGTCGGCGAAGTCGACGACGAAGCGGCGAACCTGCGGCGAGCCGGGCACGGCGCCGGAGCGGGTGGCGAGCACTCGTGCCACCGGCATAGCCTGACCCGGGCCGCCGCTCCAGACCAGCCGATAGGAGAGCTTCTGCGGCGTTCCCGGCTCCCACGCCTCGTCCGGGCGCCAGAACGCAACGATGTTGTCGTTGTATTCGTTCGGGGTCGGAATCTCGATCAGCATCACATTGCCCGCGCCCCAGTCGCCGGTGGGTTCAACCCACACGCTGGGGCGCTTCTCGTAGCGCGCCTCGAGATCGTCATAGGCGTCGAGCTTACGCTCGCGCTGCATCAGGCCAAACCCCTTGGGCTGGCGGTCGTGGAACATCGACACCTGCAGGTCGCGCGGATTGGTCAGCGGGCGCCACACCATCTCGCCATTGCTCATCTTGATGGCGAGGCCGTCGCTGTCGTGCACTTCCGGCCGGTAGTCGTCGACACCGCCCCGGTCGGCGAGGCTGTGCATGAACATGGACGAGATCGCGCCCACGCCCACTTCAGTGATTTCCTTGCGCGGGTAGATCACGGCGCGCACGTTCATCACGGTCGACTTGCCGGGCTGGATGTTGAACAGGTAGGCGCCGGATGCGCTGTCCGTGTCGAGCAGCGCGGCGACCGTAAGCGATGTCGCGTCCGGCGCGGGCTTCAGGATCCAGAAGCGCGTCAGGCGGGGGAATTCCTCGCCCTTGCGCGAGGCGGTGCCGATGGCGAGCGCCCGCGCCGAGGCGCCGTAAACCAGGCCCTGCGCGAGGCTGCGGAAATAGGCGCCGCCCTGGAAGACGGCCGCCTCATCCACCTTGCCGTTGTCGCCATAGGGGAAAAGCGCGCGCCAGCCCGAAACGCCGAGCGCCGCCCGGTCGGCTTGCGTCGACGTGGCGAAGTCCTGGAAATCGACATAGCCGGATGCGTCGCTCACCCGGTGGACGACGCCGTCCTCGACGAGGTTGAGTTCGATGGGATCGGAAAAGATGTAGCCGCGCGGCAGCGGCAGGATGGCGAACTGGCCGGCATCCTCGCGCCAGATCGAGTTTTCGGAGCGTGGGCGCAGGCGGCGATAGCCGTCATACCCCAGATTGCGGAACGCCTTCGGCAGCGGCGTGGGCTCGAAGCGATAGGGACGCGTCGAAAGATCCTGCGCGATGCCGGATACGAGATGGAACAGCTGGTCCGGCGTCGTCAGAAGCGCCGCTTGCGGCTGGCTGACCGCGACGGCGTCGCGCGGCGAATCCTGTTCGTTCGGACCGCGTCCCGAGGCGGCCGAGGCAAACAACGCCGACAATACGACCAGGAACGCCACTGCTCCCAGCGCGACAGTGCGATTTGGCTGCACGTGCATTTACGAACAACACCCTCAAGGCAACGGCCGCATCCTGCGGCCGCCCAATCACCTGTCCCCCTTATTGGATTTCCGGTCCCTCTTTGGCGCTGTCCGCCTGCTTCTCCGGCAAGCGTCGCGCCCTAACGCCGCGTCTTTAACACGGACGCGGGCAAAGGGTTCTATGGATTGCTGCGGATTCGGGCGAATCTTCCAAAGATTTAATCATCGTGCAATGTCCGGCCCCCGCTTGCCGTCGCTGGCGCCTCAGGAAACGACTGTTCAGCCGCGCGGCCGGATGACAAGCCGGTCGATGAAGAACTCCATCATCCGGGTCTGGTCGACGCCGGTGTGGCCCTGGTCCGGGCCGACCTGCAGGTCAAAGCTCTTTCCTGCCCGTTGCAGCGCCCGGATCAGCTGCAGCGAATTGTCGGCGTGGACGTTGTCGTCCGACGTTCCGAAGTAGAGCAGCAAATCGCCTTGCAGCTGGCCGGCGTAGGTCAGGACGGCGGCCTGGTCGTAGGCCCGGTTGTCCGGTGCGGGCAGGCCGAGATACCGCTCCGAATAGGCGCTGTCGTAGAGGCGATAGTCTGTCACCGGCGAGCTTGAGGCTGCCGCCTGCACCAGGTCCGGGTGGCGCAGCAACAGCGTTGCCGCGACCGTTCCGCCATAGGAGGTGCCGTAAACGCCCACCCGGCTTGCATCGACGTAGGGCCGGGCAGCCAGCGAGCGGATGCCGGCGGCGAAATCGTCGATCTCGGCGACGCCCAGTTGCTGATAGACGCTGTCGAGGATCTGCCGGCCCCGGCCCATGGCCGTCCGGGCGTCCATCCGCACCACCAGGAAGCCGAATTCGGCAAGCGCACTCGGCCGCTGGAAGGTCTCCGAGACACTGTTGGACGAGGGGCCGCCATAAAGGCCGATCAGGACGGGATACTTCTTCGACGGGTCGAAATTCGACGGAAACTGGATGAGCCCCTTGAGCTCCGTCGACCCGTCCGCCGAGGTGAAGGTGAACATCTCGGCGCGCTTGAACCCGAGATCGTCCGCGGCGCTGGCGTCCCCGCTCGCGATCTCGGCGACAACCTTCCCGTCGCTGTCCATCAGCCGGGTGACCGGCAGCTGGTCGTGTGTCTGCGCGATGTCGACGAAATGCTTGCCGTCCGGGGAAAGAACGACCTTGTGGTCATAGGCGGGGTCGGTCAGCCGCTGGTCGTCGCTGCCGTCCAGCTTCACGCGGTGCAGCTGCGTCTTCATGTACGTGTCGCCGGACCGCGCCGTGTACCACATGTAGTTGTTGCGTTCGTCAATCCGCACAATGTCGATGACGTCGTAGTCATGATGCGTCAGCTGCGCGATCATTCGTCCCGAAACGTCGTAGAGGAAGTAGTTACGGAAGTTCGTTCGTTCGGATGTCCATATGAACCGTTTCCCGTCGTTCAGGAAAACCGGTTGCGAAACCATCGCCCACGATTGTGGACGCGCTTCGCGGACGATCGAATGGCATGCGCCCGTTGTCGGCG
This sequence comes from Alphaproteobacteria bacterium, assembly GCA_016125405.1. Lineage (GTDB taxonomy): Bacteria > Pseudomonadota > Alphaproteobacteria > Caulobacterales > Hyphomonadaceae > UBA7672. Next base: position 31,837 of record WGLW01000013.1, read on the forward strand.
AACAGCCGGCAAGTTCGATCGTTTTCTGCGTACGATCCGAACGGAACACCAGAAGTTCGTCGCCGTTGGCCGTCCATTCCGCATTCCAGATGTAATGTCCGACGACGAAGTCGGAAAACGGTTGTCCGTCGCGAACGTCCATCCGCGTCGTAACACCGGTGCGCAAGTCGCGAACCATCAGATCCGCTACTGGATTGTTGGCGCCCGGATGTGGATACGCCTCGACCAGCACGTTGTCGTTCGCTTGTGTCTGGTCGAGCGGAACGTAGTAGTCGGACACTTGTTGTTCGTCGTAGCGCATCCACGCGATCTTCGTTGAGTCCGGCGACCACCAGACGGGCGAACGCACGCTGAACTCTTCGAGATAGACGTAGCTGCCGACGCCATTGAGTACGCGCGCCGCCGCGCCGCCGTCTGTTGTGATCTGTTGTTCGACCCCGCCTTTCTCAGGCGTGATCCAGAGATTGGCGTCGCGCGTGAACGCCCGAAGTTTGCCGTCCGGCGAAACGACGTTGGCGTCCGCGCCGCGTCCGCGCGCGAAAACCAGCGGCGCCTCGACCATCGCGCCGGATGCACCTGTTGAAGCGGAGTCGGTCGTCGGCGACGGCGTGTTGATTGGCGCCGACTTGCCGGTGCGAAGCATGTAGCGCCAGCGCTGTCCGCCAAGCGTGTAGTCGAAACTCCGTCCGTTGGCCGCCCAGACTGGGTGGCGCGCTCCCATGTCGACGGAGTCGCGCACGTGCGGCGCCATCGTCGCCCATTGCTCGTAACCCGGCATCGATTTGATACGGCTCTGCGCACCTGCGGCGCCCGCGCCAGCCAGAATGGCCAGGACCAGCAGGAAAGGGCGGGCGATCCGGATCATGGATGGGTCCCAGCTATGCGTGTGTCCTGCGCAGGACGACCGTGGAGGCCGGTCAGTCTGGTCTGAATTCCGGGTGAGGTCGAGAGCCGCAGGGTCAGGCCGGCAGACCTGCTTGAGCAGAATCGCGAGCGGCCCTATCGCATGGGCGATGGACCCTGTTTCGCCTCCCGATGCGCAACCTGATCGCAGGGGGGCGTTTCTCCTGCTGTTCTTCTGCCAGCTGGCCGTAGGCGCCGGAAACACCATGCTGGTGTCTGCCGTGCTGCCGCCGCTGACCCGCACGCTCCACCTGCCGGACTGGACGGCTGGCGCGATATTCTCGCTTTCCGCCGCGGTGTGGGTGGTCGCGGCGCCTTATTGGGGCGCACGGTCGAATCATATGGGTCGGCGGCCCGTCACCGCGATCGGCATGTTCGGGTTCGCCGCTTCAATGTTGCTGTTTGCGGCGTTCTCTGCCGCCGCGCTGATGCACTGGATTACTGGCTGGGTTCTGGTCTTTTCACTCCTGCTCTTCGCCCGCTCCCTGTTCGGAATCTTCGGATCGGCGACGACGCCGGCCAGCCAGGCCTATGTCGCCGACCGGACGACTCGCGAGGAGCGCACGGACCAGATCGCGACGCTGACTTCCGGCTTCACGCTGGGGCAGATGGCCGGGCCGGCGGCGGCGGCTGTTCTGATTACCGCCGGAGGCATGATCTCCAGCGAGATCGGGTTGTTGACGCCGGTGGTGGTGATCACAGTGATCGCCATCGGCATCGGTCTCTGGGTAATGATTGGCCTACCGGAGAACCGGCCGCCCAAGGAGGATGCAGGGCTCACACGGACTGAAGAATCGGGGTTGTGGCGGACGCCGGGAATCTTTCCCTACCTGCTCTATGCCGTTGGCCTGTCGCTGGTCATCGGGGTGCTGAGCCAGACATTTCCGTACGCGATCATGGACCGGATGCACGTGGAGGGCGCCGCCTCGGCTCAATACACCGGCCCCGCCATGACCATGGGGGCGATGGCGACGCTGATTTCACAACTCGTGCTGATTCCGCGCCTGAAACTGTCGACCCGCTCTTTGATGGCGTATGGCGCGCTGATCCTCGGCGCGTCGGCGCTGTTCATGATCGGAGCGGCAAATTTCGCGCTCTTTGCCTTCGCCCAGATTCTCTACGGCCTGGGCCTGGGTCTGTCCCGGCCCGGTTTCTCAGCGGGCGTTTCCTTGAACGCAACGCCTGCGCAGCAGGGAGATGTCGCCGGTTATGTGACGGCCGCCAACGGTATGGGGTTTGTCGTTTCGCCGCTCTTCGGGCTGTGGATGTACGAGAACGTTTCGCCGGCGTCCCCATTCATCTTCTGTCTTGGGCTGTCCGCCATCCTCGCATTTTATGCGCTTGTTTCCGCGCGGAGGCGGCGAGCCAAAAGCCCTCCGCCGTCCTGACACGCGCACGTATACGATCTAGTTCGCTGGAATGTCTGTCGGCGCCGGCTGTACCGGCTGCGGCGACTGAGACGGAGCCGGAATGCTTTTTGCGGCGTCCTTGGCCGCATCGCCGAGATCCTGCGCTGCGTTTCCGATCTTGTCGGCGTTCCGCTCCATGGTTCTCTCACCGCTGGAGTGGTTGCTGTAATACATGAAGCCCAACACCCCGACCGCGACGATCAAAGCGCCGACAGCGAAGTACAAGAAGCCGTTCGATCCACCCCTGGATTCCCCTGTCTGCTGCGTAGCCATGGGACAACTCCTCAATTGCTTCGAGGTGAACGTCCAATTTGCCGGGGAAGTTCCTGAAGACTCGCTTTGGGCGCCTTACTTGGCGGCGTCGACAACCTTGGCGACCATTTCCGTGGTCGGGAACCCGTCGGCCATAAGGCCGTGATCCTTCTGGAATTTCTGCAATCCTGCACGCGTGTTGCGGCCAACAACGCCATCGGCCGCTCCGACATTGTAGCCAAGTTTGTTGAGGCCGTTCTGCAGGTCTGTGACCTGCTGTGCATTGGGCAGCGTGATGTTGGTCGGCCATGGCCGCGACAGATCGGGACGGCCGGCGATCTTGTCCGCCAGCAGACCGACGCTGAGCGCGTAGCTGTCGGCGTTGTTGTACTTCTTGATGACGTTGAAATTGTCGTACAGCAGGAAGGCTGGGCCGTAGGAGCCGGCGGGCAGGAACAACTCAGCCATCAGATTGTCGGCGCCAAAGGACGTGGCGCCAGCTGGCGACAGGCCCAGCGATTTCCATTGTGCTACGGTTTTCTTGGAGCCGTCGCCGAGCGAATAGTCGAAACCCTGCGGAATCGTGGTTTCAACGCCCCAAGGCTCACCCTTCTTCCAGCCCGAATTCGTAAGGTAGTTGGCGGCGGTGGCGAGAGCGTCGCCCGCGTCGTTCCAGATATCCTTCTTGCCGTCCTTGTCGAAATCCTGGCCGTTGGCGAGAAAGGTCGACGGCATGAACTGCGTCTGGCCAACGGCGCCGGCCCAGGAGGCTTTCCTGAATTCATCCCGCGTGGTCGACCCGTCGTCGATGAGCTGCATCATGGCGATGAGCTCACCTTCGTAAAACGATCGGCGGTTGTTTTCGGCCGCTTGCGTGGCAATGGCGCGGGCCGCGTCGTAATCGCCAATAAACGCGCCGTAGCTCGATTCCATGCCCCAGATTGCGGCGACGATCTCGCGCGGCGTCGCGTAGGTCTGTTCGATCGCCGAAAAGACCGCCGCATTGTCGGCCATCTTCTGCTGGCCGTTCGAGACCCGGGTCGGCGAGGCGGCCGACTTGACGTAGTCCCAGATCGCCTTGGTGAACTCTGGCTGTTCAAAGGCTGCGATCTGGACCTGCTGGTCCAGCGGTGTCAGGCCATCCAGAACAGAAATAATGGTAGCGCGCTTGCGGCCCGCGGCGGCTGCTTTGGCGGCGAAAGTCTTCCGCCAGGCGTCAAAGGTGGCGTCGCCCGACGTTTTGAAGGTGATCGGCTGGCTGGAAGTGGACCCGGAGCTGCCGGACGAGGGAGTCGTAGCCGGCGGTTTGGCTGTTCCGCTCGAAGGGGCAGGTGGTTTTGGGGAGGGCGCCTTTGGAGAAGCTTCGGGGGCGTCCTGGCAGGCGGCGGCGAAAAGGCCGGCTGCAAGCAGGGCGACGGCGCTGCGTGCGACAGGCCGGAAAGCAAAGATCACCGGTCGCTCAGCGTTTCGGGCCATTCTTACGTCTCCTCTTGCCGGCCCCCCCGTTCGGACGGCCCCTTCATGGTAAATCCATTCGACGACACAGGGCGGCATTCTGTCACGCGTTTGATGCAGGGGGATAACATTACTTGGGCGCCCCGAACGCCGCTTCCTGCCCTGATTGAGTCCCGGCTGGGCCATTTCGCTGCCGGCATTGACAGGCTGGTCTGACGCCGTTAGGTCCTGCGCTCCCAATTTCCGAACCTTTGCGGTCCGTCCAATGAAAGTCCGAAGCTCTCTCAGATCGCTCAAGACGCGCCACCGCGACTGCAAGGTCGTGCGCCGCAAGGGCCGCACCTACGTGATCAACAAGACTGACCCCCGCTTCAAGGCGAAACAGGGCTAGTCGTCCCGGGTCAGATGGCCCGATTTCACGCGACATTGAGACGACGATACGCAGCCTTGGCGGGCCCGGCTGCTTGCGTGCGCCTGGCCGCCGGTCGATAGTGTCTCGATGCTTATCGACAGCGCCATCAGCGGAATCGTGATTGCCGTGGCCGGGGTGGCGACACCCGGCACGCCGCAGTCCGCCGCGCAGGAACTGCTGGACAAGCTTGGCAAGGCGACGGACGCGCAGGAGGCCGCCAAGCTTGAGGACGAGATCTGGGACGCCTGGATGAGTTCCGGCAGCCCGACCGTCGATATCCTGATGCAGCGGGGCGTCGAGGCCCTGAAGGCCGGAGACACGGACATGGCGCGGGACATGTTTGACCGCGCCATCATGATCCGCCCGCAATACGCCGAGGCCTGGAATCGCCGCGCTACGCTGTTCTTCAACGAAGGCAAGTATGACGAGGCAATCGACGACATCGAGACGACCCTGAAATACGAGCCCCGGCATTTTGGCGCCTGGATCGGCCTGGGCCTCATATTCGAGTCGATCGACCAGCCGGCTGCGGCGCTGAAGGCGTATCGCAAGGCGCTGGCGATCCATCCCTTCGCCGATGCGGCGAAGCGGGGCGAAAAACGCACCAGCGTGATCGTTGAAGGCCGGCCGATGTAGCGTCAGGCCGGCAGCCTGCTCACAGGTCATCAACAGGGAATGCAGCGCCCGGCGCTGCGTTCGCAGCCGTGGGGCGCTAAACTCGGGCCTGTTCCAAGACATTGCCCGGAGACTTTCATCATGGACGACGGCGCTGCAGCAGCCGCCCTGACCCAGGCCGCCAAGGACAAGCTGAAACAGGTGGTCGCCAAGGTCGAACGGCTTGAAGAGGAAAAGAAGGAAGTCGGCGCGCAGATCAAGGATGTCTACGCCGAGGCCAAGTCGATGGGCTACGACACCAAGGCGCTGCGCGCGGTGGTTCGGCTGCGCAAGATCGACCGGCAGGAACGCGAAGAGCAGCAATCCATCCTCGACACCTACCTGCTGGCGCTGGGCGAAATCTGACCCGGCGATGACAGAGAGGGCGCGCGAGCCTATCCTTCCGGCTGAATCGGGAGGCGCGCTCTGGCTCGCGACGTCGACAAACGCAGGACAGGCAAGGCGCTGCGCAAGCTGAAGCGCGCGGCGGAACGCGCCACGGCGGAGGGCGCGCCGGGGCTCACCGATTGGGAAAAGGACTTCGTCGCCGGCGTGACCGAGCGGCTTGAGACTTATGGGTCCGCCTTCCGCGATCCGGCCAAGGGTTCGCTGGACGAGGCTTTGTCTCAGCGCCAGAGCCAGGTGGTGCGCACGCTCGACAAGAAGGGCCGCGCGCGGACCAAACCCGAAGCGCCCGGCAGCAAGTCGTCCGATGCGGCCGGCGGAGACACGCCCCGCAAGCACAGCAGTTTCAAGCGGAAGACGCCGGCAAGGTCGCCGCGCGGCCGGGACATTCACGAGGATGTCCCCGAGGAGGCGAGCGAGGCGCCCCTGCAGCAGGCGAAAACGGCGCCGGGACGGCCGAGATTGCGGGTCATTCCGGGCGGCAAGGACAGCTGACTCCACAAGCGCTTGCGCATGGGCGAGGCTCGCGACAAGCTGCTTTCGGGGAAGCGGTCTTGCCGGGGAACTGAGCCGATGCGGACAGGATTTGCGCTCGCGCTTGCTTTGATCGCGATGGCGGGGCTGAGCGTTCCCGCCACAGGCCAGCAGCGCGACCCGTTTGGCGGTCAGTTCGGCGCGATGGAATTGGCGATGTCTCCGGCCGAAGCCGCTGCTTCGGCCGAGAAGATGGGGAAGGCGCTTGCCGCGTTGCAGCCGCAGCGCAAGGGCGTGATCGACACCTATGTCGTGTCGGCGTCGTTATGGAATGACCCGGTCTTTGAAAATGAGGCGAAGGAAGCGGGCGCCATCCTGGCCCGGCACTTCGACGCCGAGGGGCGCACGATCGTTCTGTCGGCTGGAACCGGAAGCCCGACGCGGACCTATCCTGCCGCGACGCCGGACAACCTTCAGGCGGCCCTGGGCAAGATCGGCCAGCTGATCGATCCCAACGAGGACCTCGTCGTGGTGTTCCTCACGTCCCACGGCGGTCCGGACGGAGCGGTCGGTCTGCAGGAGAAGGGCCGGCTCTCGGGAGCGTTGCGGCCGGTGAACCTGCGCACCTCGCTCGCCGCTGCGGGCATCCGCAACAAGGTGCTCATCATTTCGGCCTGCTTTTCCGGAAACTTCATTCCGGCCTTCTTCAACGATCCCAACGCGCTGGTGCTGACGGCGGCGGCGGCGGACAAGACGTCGTTCGGATGCGAGCCGAGCCGGGACTTCACCTATTTCGGCGACGCGATGTTCAACCACGCGATGCGGGGAGGGCAAAGCCTGCTCGATTCCTATAGCGAGGCGCTGGGCCTGATCTCGAAGTGGGAGGACGATCTTCACGCCAAATGGGAGGCGATGCCGGGCACGCAGCGCGCCCAGACGGCGGAGCCCCTGCCGTCCAATCCGCAGAAGAATATCGGCGACAGCATACTTCCGCTGGTGGCGAAGGCGGAAGCCTATGGCGATACGGTGTCCTGCGCCGGGCATCTCACCTTCGCACTGGACCGGGCGCGGTCGAGCCGGGGCCTCAAGGACCTGACGGATCCGACGGCGATCAAGGCGGCGCTGGCGACGGTGGAGGCCAAGGCCATCGCGCTCGGAGCGCAGGTTCTGCATGGGCAGCCGGATGTCGCCAAGGCGATCGCGGCCTCAACCGAGGTGGTCAACGATACTTTCCCGAAGGGGACGCTGACCGTCGCCGAACACGCCGCCGAATGTCTCAAGTCATTCTCTGGCGGCCCGGTGGCCAGCGCCGGCTAAGCACGCGTTCGCAGCGTTACGGCGCGCGGGCGCCTGACGGTTCGATCCTCAACGCACAGACGTGAAGGGCGCGGGGCGCATCTTCAGTCCGATACTGCCGGTCGTCACGTCCGGCATAAGGGCGGTCCGAAGACGCGCCCCGCAGGGTCTTTTTTCGCTCTGCTTCGCTCCTATGGGGCCGAGTCTTCTCCCCAGCTCGCTGTGGTATCCGCTCACACGGACCTGCCTCGAGTTACGGCCGGAAGCGCCGTTAGCCGCCTGACGGTTCGTTGCACCGCCAGACAACCCCGGAAACCCGCCTCGCCCCCGCCACGGCCGGTCCGGAGCCGCCCTTCATGGAGACGAAGCCCGGGCAGTATCGGGCGAGCGCCTGAGGTGTCGGATAACTTTTTTCGGTTCGCCCGCAGCAGCTGGACGTTTCGGGGCTGGGCTGGGGGATTGTCCGGGACCGGCCTCTGCCGGAAACGCGGATCACGCCGGACTGAGGCGGTGACGCGAGCGCGGCGTCCTTATGATTAGCTGGGTGGTCACCCCCCAAACCTGATCCCTGGCCAAGGGAGGCGCCGGGAAACCGGCGTCTCCCGATTCTGCGAACCGCTTCGGCGCCCAATGGCGCGACGTGTTTCAGGCGGGAACCGCATCCCCCCAGGTGTTGTAGCCGGCGAAGCGCGGCGTGCCGGGGAGATACATGGTTTCGATCTGGCCGGTGCGCCAGCCGGCGTCCGCGAGCATCCGGCCCACGTCGCGCGTGAGATGGCAGCCGCCAGCGAGCGGTTTCCATACCGGCTCGATGCGGCGTTGCCATTTTTGTACGTCGGCGTCGGGCGCAAGGCCGTGTTCGCAGAAAAGCAGTTTGCCGCCGGGCTTCAGCACGCCGCGCAGGGCGGAAAGGGCGCCAATGGCGTCCGGTATGGTGCAGAGCGTGAAGGTGGTGAGGAGGGTGTCGACCGAACCCGGCTCAACGCCGGCTTCTTCTGCGCCGCGTTCGATCCAGTCGATGGCCAGGCCCTGTGGCGTGCGCGCCTTGCCCCGTTTCACCATTTCGGGATCGGGCTCCAGGGCGATCAGCTTCGTGACTTTCGCGGGATCGTAGAGCGCGAAATTGCGACCGCCGCCCGCGCCGATCTCCAGCACGACGCCCTCGGCGCGCGGCACGATCTTGCGGCGCTGATAGGCGATCGGCTTGGTCCCGCAGGCGCAGTCGACCAGCCAGGGTGCGATGTGGCGAGAATAGAAGCCCATGGACGTCTCTCCTAGCGTCAATCATGACGCCGGAGGCAGTCTACAACGCCTTGACGATTTCCTCGGTCATTTTCTTCGCGTCGCCGAGCAGCATCATGGTGTTGTCGCGGAAGAAGAGCGGGTTCTCGACGCCGGCATAGCCTGCCGCCAGCGAGCGCTTGATGAAGAAGACCGTCTTGGCGTTCCACACCTTCAGCACCGGCATGCCGTAGATCGGCGATTGCGGGTTGGTTTCAGCATCGGGGTTGGTGACGTCGTTGGCGCCGATGACGAAGGCGACGTCGGCCTGCGCGAAGGAGGAGTTGATGTCCTCGAGTTCGAACACCTCGTCGTAAGGCACCTGGGCTTCGGCCAGCAGCACGTTCATGTGGCCGGGCATGCGGCCGGCGACCGGGTGGATGGCGTAGGAGACGTCGACGCCTTCTTCCTTGAGCTTCTCGGCCATCTCCTTCAGCGCGTGCTGGGCCTGCGCGACGGCCATGCCGTAGCCGGGGACGATGATGACCTTGGAGGCGTTCTTCATGATGAAGGCGGCGTCGTCGGCTGAGCCGATCTTGACCGGTTTGGCCGGTCCGCCATCGCCCGCCGCCGCCGTATCCCCGCCGAAGCCGCCGAGGATGACGGAGATGAAGCTGCGGTTCATCGCCTTGCACATGATGTAGGAGAGGATCGCGCCGGAGGAGCCGACCAGCGAGCCCGTGATGATCAGCGCGTTGTTCTCGAGCGTGAAGCCGAGGGCTGCGGCCGCCCAACCGGAATAGGAGTTGAGCATCGAAACGACGACCGGCATGTCCGCGCCGCCGATGGGGATGATCAGCGTGATGCCGAGGATGAGGGAAAGCGCGGCGAGGCCCCAGAACATCAGTGGCTGCGAGCCGCCCGACTGCACCATCATCACGACAAGGACGACGATGCCGAGGCCGATCAGGATGTTGATGAGGTGGCGTGCGGGCAGCATGATCGGCGCGCCCGACATGTTGCCGTTGAGCTTTGCGAAGGCGATGACCGAACCGGTGAAGGTCAGCGCGCCGATGGCGGCGCCCAGCGACAGCTCGATCAGCGAGTTCATGTGGATCGCGCCCGGCTCGCCGATGCCGTAGCTTTCCGGCGCATAGAGCGCGGCGGCGGCGACCAGCACGGCGGCGAAGCCGACCAGCGAGTGGAAGGCCGCGACCAGCTGGGGCATCGCTGTCATCTTGATGCGGCGGGCGATCACCGCGCCCACGCCGCCGCCGACAACCAGCCCGCCGACGATGATCGCCAGCGTCAGGCCGTCGAGGCCGCCCTCGCCGGACCACGCCATCCACAGCGTGGTGAGGATGGCGATGGCCATGCCGATCATGCCGTTGCGGGCGCCGGCGCGGGAGGTTTCCGGGCTCGACAGGCCGCGAAGGGCGAGGATGAAGAGGACGCCCGAGACGAGATAGAGCAGGGCGGCGATGTTGGCGTTCATGGGTCTGTTCCGTCCCCGGAGCGTTTCGGCGCGGCTACTTCGTTTCGGCCTTGGCCGCCGGCTTCTCTTTCTTCTTGTACATGGCGAGCATGCGCTGGGTGACCAGGAAGCCGCCGAAGATGTTGACGGCGGCAAGGCCCACGGCGACGCCGCCGAAGCCCTTCGACATCATCAGGCTGGTGGTCAGCTCATGGCCCGTTCCGGCCGCAGCGGCGACGAGGGCGCCGACGATGATGACCGACGAGATGGCGTTGGTGACCGCCATCAACGGCGTGTGCAGCGCCGGGGTCACCGACCAGACGACATAGTAGCCGACGAAGATCGCCAGCACGAAAATGGCGAGGCGGAAGATCAGCGGATCGACCAGCTCGGCGCCGCCGGATGCGGCGAAGGCCGGCGCGGCGATGATCGCGGCGAGGCCGACAAGACCGCCGAGGCGCTTCATCATGGTGTTCACTCCCCTCATCTCGTCCCTGTTCTTCATCGCCCGGCGGCTTCGCGCAACCCGGCGCAAAAGGTCGTCGGACCGGGTCAGCCGCCCTTCAGCGCCTCGTTGACCACCTGGCCGTCGCGGGTGAGGACCGCCGCCTTGACGATCTCGTCGTCCCATTTCGGCGAGTAGGCGGCGTCCTCTCCGGTCAGCAGCGGCAGGAGGGCGAGCAGGTTCTTGGCGTAGAGCGCCGAGGCGTCGGCGGCGATGCGGCTCGGCAGGTTGGAAAAGCCGATGACGGTGACGCCTTCGATGATGTTGGGTTCGTCTGCCTTGGAGAGCGGGCAGTTGCCGCCCTGGCTGACGGCGAGGTCGACCACCACCGAGCCGGGACGCATCGATTTCACCATCGCCTCGGTGACCAGCACGGGCGCGGCGCGGCCGGGGATCAGCGCCGTGGTGATGACGATATCCTGCTTGGCGATGTGGGCGGCGACCAGTTCGGCCTGTTTTTTCTGGTAGTCGGCCGACATCGGCTTGGCGTATCCGGCGGCGGTTTCGGCGGCCTTGAACTCTTCATCCTCGACCGCGATGAACTTGGCGCCGAGCGAGGCGACCTGTTCCTTCGAGGCGGGGCGGACGTCTGTGGCGGAGACGACGGCGCCGAGGCGGCGGGCTGTGGCGATGGCCTGGAGGCCGGCGACGCCTGCGCCCATGACGAACACCTTTGCGGCGGCGACGGTGCCCGCGGCGGTCATCATCATCGGCATGGCGCGGCCGTAGAGTTCGGCGCCTTCGATCACGGCGCGATAACCGGCGAGGTTGGCCTGGCTGGACAGCGCATCCATCACCTGCGCACGCGTGATGCGGGGCACGAACTCCATGGCGATGGCGGTGAGACCCATGCCGGCCCACTGCGCGACATCGGCTTTGGAGTTGTAGGGATCCAGCAACCCGACAAAGGCGACGCCTTTCGGGTAGGATTTCGCTTCGGCCTCGTCGGGGGCGCGAACCTTCAGGACGATGTCGGCGCCCTGCAATGTCTTGTCCGCCGGGCCGACCGTCGCGCCGGCTGCGGCATAGTCCTCGTCCCGAACGCCGGCTTCGACGCCAGCGCCGGTCTCGATGCTGACGGCGTGCCTGAGGGCGACAAGTTTCTTTACGGTGTCAGGCGTAGCCGCGACGCGCCGGTCGCCGGCCCGTCGCTCTCTGAGAACGGCGATACGCATCGCGGCGGACTAGAGCAGGGCCGAGCCGAGCCAGATGAGGAGCTCGATCACGATCCCCAGCACGCACAGCCCCACCACCGTCGCGATCCAGGCGCCGCCCATGTTCAGGAGCAGACCGGCGATAATCCCGAACGCCGCAAAGCCGATCATGGCGCCGACCCAGGTGACGTGCATGGTCAGCGTGAAAACGGCGTAGCCGACGACGATAAGGATCAGCATCGACATCCAGAGGACGAGCTTGAAGAAGCCGTCGAACTGGGCGCGCCGGGCCGCCATGTCCATGTAGGCGTCCGTATGGGGCGGAGGGGTGTCGACCGGTCCGGTTGACGCTTCGGCGTGGCTGGACATGACAGAATCTCCCCGGAGAGGCCCGATATTCGCGTTGGGGTGTAACCGGAACGTGACCCGATGAAAAGCGCCGAGACGACGCATCCAACCGGAAATTTGGCCGGGAATCCGGCGGAAAGGCCACGGGACTCACGCCGGCCCGGCTGGATTCCGCTTCCCCGGGACCGGGCCGCCTACCGGCTGGCCACGACCCGTGCAGGCTCCGAATAGCGCCATTCCTGGAGCAGGGTGCGCAGGGCGGCCACGAAGGCCAGCGGCTGGTCGAGCATGACGTGGTGGCGGGCTTCGGGAATCTCGATGAAGGGAACCTGGCGGTTGAGCAGGCCGCGCATGTACTCGCCGACATCGTCTTCCCAGATGATCGACTTGTCGCCCTTGAAGAGGGCGATGCGGCAGCGGGTTTCCTTGAGCAGCTCCTGTGGCGGCCGGCTGACCTGGAAGCGTTGCCAAATGGATGGATCGAATTTCCATGCCCATCCATCGCCCGCGCCGTCAGGGCGGGCGCGCTTGGTCAGGCTCCAGCGGGCGATGTAGTCCATGATGTAGTGATTTTCGCACGGCTGCGGCGGCGCCAGACGGAAGCGGGCGAGGGCGGCTTCAAGCGTTGGGTAGACCTTGCCGCCGCGAACCGCAGGCGGCCCGCGCCGCGGACGGTCGGGCGGGTTCACCGGTGAATCCACAATGACGATGCCGGCGAAGCGGTCGCCATACTCGGCGCCGGTGAGGATGGTGACGAAACCGCCGAAGGAATGCGCCACGATGATCGGCTTTTCGGCGTGATCGAACAGGCCGGCGGCTTCGCAAACGGCGAGTTGTTCGCGCGCGAACACGTCCATCTGGTAGCTCTCGCGCCAGTCAGAATCGCCCATGCCGGAAAACGTCATGGCGACGACGTGATAGTCGTGCGTGAGGTAGGGCGCGACGAAATCCCACCAGTGGGCATGCGCGCCGTTGCCGTGCACGAGCAGCAGGCCCGGTTTTGTGCGGTCGCCCCAGCGCTGGTAGTGGATGCGGGCGCCCTCGCAGGTGACGAACGCCGTGTCGTAGTGCGTCGCGACAGCGTCCTCGAACCATTTCGGCGCCGGCGGCTGCGCGCCGTGATAGCCGGCAAGCGGGCCCTGTTCGGAGGGCATTTCCATTGGCTGGTCGCGGACCAGCTTGTCGTTGTCTGTGTCGGCCATGGCGTTCGTCCTGCAATTCAGCGCGGACTAGAACCCTTTGCAAAGGCCTCGCGCAAGCGCGAACGGCCCCGCCTTGCAGGCGGAGCCGTTCTCGTCGTTTCTCTCTCTCGTCGGTCGACTAGTCGCGGGCGGCCGTGCGGGGCTCGTCCGGATAGAGGTCGCGGTAGGCGATGCCGAGCGAAGGAATGTTCGCGCGGGCGACCGTGTCCGACACAAGCTCGTGCTCGCAATCCGACTGCTTCCAGTGAAGAACGCTTACCGGATCATAGCAGATCTTGTGCGCAGCCGTTTTGATCCGCTGGATCAGAACGTCCGCGTCCTTGGCCGAGTGGAGATTGAGGTCAGCGGTTTCCACGCGGAACTCGTTGCCGTCCCGACTCACCTGCGCGAGCGCGGCCGGAGCCAGGGTCGATGCCGCGACCAGCGCGGCGAGCGCCACTTTCAGTTTGGTCATGGGAGTTTCCTCAGTTTGCAGACTTCTTATGGTCGCTCACAAACGCCCGGGAGGCGTGTATGTTCGCCAAGATGTGTAAGATAGTGTCACGTTTCCGCAGTTTACGCTAGTGCCCCGCACATTAAAACGCGCGAGCCGGGAATTTAGCCCGCCGCGACGGTGCTTTTTGAGTTCGAGGTCGATCATCACGTGACCCGAGGCCCGGCAGAAAAGTCCGTATCCGGAGCTTAAGACCATCGGTCCGTGGGCATGAGGATCGATGCTTTGTCGATGGATGCGCCCGTGACGCAGCGCCGTTAACCGTGCCGGACGCGCTCCGTCACAACGAAATGCGGCGCACCAGCCAGGCCGGTGCGCCGCAAGAGTTGGTCGTTGGAGCGAGAGACTATTCCGACAGCGCCTTGGCGGTCGCCATGGCCTTGTCCTGCGCCATCTTCAGGTCCGTCGCTGCGATGCCTGCGGCGGCGTCCTTGGCGGCGGCTTCAAGCTTGGTCTTCATCGCCGCGTCCGTGGTGTCCGGGATGGCGCCGGCGCCGGCCGCCGCGCATGGATTGGCCTGACCCGCATCAAAGCCTTCACCCTTCGGGCCGACGAGGCAGTTGAGCGCATGATGCAGGTGCGTGTGCACCATGTTGATGTCGCCCGCCTTAGCCGCGAGGCCGGCGTGCGTTGCGGCAGTCTTCACTTCGGTGGCGGGATCGGCGAACGCTGCGGTCGAAAACATCAAGGCGGCGCCGGCGAGGCCGGCCAGCATGATCTTCTTCATGACAATTCCTCCAGAATTGACGGACCGCGAGACATGCCGGCGATCCGGTTCAGCCCGTTCGGGCAATTTCTTTTTATTGTGCGGTGACCGTAGCCCCTTGTCCGGACCGCGACCACCGCTGGACTCACATCGACGACTTCGCCCGTATCACTTTCCCTTGGGCTTGAAGGCCAGCAGCACGTTGCCGGGGAGTTCTCCGAACTGGCCATAGCCCGAGGTCACGAGAAGCAGGCCGTTCGCCGCCGTGATGGCGTTGGCGTCGATCGACCCGCCCTTGCCGGGGATGCCATTGGCGGTCTCGTATGACTTTGCCGTCTGGTAGCTCCACAGCAATTTTCCGTCCTTCGCATCGATCACATAGAGCGATCCGTCGAGCGCGCCAGCGACAACCGTTCCGTCGATAACGGCGGGCGCAGTCGAGAAGGCGGCGTTGCGCGCGCCGCGCGGTCCGGCCGGCGCGCCTTGCGGCGGGGCCGGGCTGTACATCCATTTGATCTTTCCGGTCGCAGCGTCGAGCGCGTAGAGGCCGGGTTTCAGGGACGGGTCGATCGGCGGCTGGCCCGGAAGCGGGCGGCCGATATTGGCGATCGGCACGTAGAGCGTGTCGTTGGCGTAGGCGATGCCCCAGTGCACGCCGCCCAGCGGGCTGCCGGTTCCGATGGGCGTATGCCACACCACCTTGCCGGTCTCGGGTTCAAGCGCCCACGCGGCGCCGGATTTCTGGCCGGCGAAGACGAGTTCCTTGCCGGACTTGAGCTTGCCGAGGATCAGCGACGCGCCAAAGTCGACGTCGCGATAGACTGTGTCGGACGAGCAGTTCTGCCGGTTGGCCGGTGTCGGCACGGGGCAGCCATAGACGAAGATGTCCCGCCCGGTGGCCTGGAAGCTCCACTTTTCCTTGCCGTCCTTGAGGCCGATGGCGATCAGCGCGTCGGTGTTCTTGTGCGTCGGCTCGGAGTTGGCTTCGCCGGTTCCGAAATAGATGAGGCCGCGTTTTTCATCGATGACGGGCGAGTTCCAGATCGGCGCGCCCGAGGGGCCGAAATACGGCTTGCCATCCGGCCGGTCGCGAACCTGCTTGGCGTCGGGCATGGTGTCGTAGCGCCATTGCTGTTCGCCGGTCCTGGGATCGAGCGACAGCACGTAACCGTGGTTGGTGCAGCACAGCACCTTGTCGTCGCCTGCGGCGGCGATCTCGAACTGGGCGACGGGAACGATGACGCGGTCTTTCAGGACAACAGGCGTTCCCGTGGTCATCGAGTAGGAATAGGCGCCGACGCTCTTCGTCCAGAAGGCCTTGCCGGTTTTGGGGTCGACAGCGTGAACCGTGGAGTCGAGCCCGGAGAAGACCAGCATCGGCGTGCCGTCGGCCCGCGTGCCGTAAGCCGCGCTGGTGCGGAGCGGCGCCCCGCCAGGCGCTGTGTAGACCCATTTGAAACACGGCTTCGAACCGGCGAGATCGATGGCGTACATCTGCCCCGTCGCGGCGACAGGGAAGAAGAGCGTTGTGCCCACAACGGCGCCCTGGGCGCGCATCTCGGCGATGTCGGGGAAGCCGATCGACCAGGCGAGGTCCATGTCGGACAGCTGCGCCTTGGTAAGCCCCGCCTGCTTCGCTGTCAGCGCGCGCGTGTTGTCCTTATCGAAGCCGAACCCGGCTGAAACGACCTGTGCGTTGAGGTTCACGGCGCGGCGATCCGCAGGGCACATGAAATCGTCGGCCCAGTTCGCCGGCGTCTTGTTGGACGGGCCAAACGCCGGGTTGTTCGCGAGATAGTTCACCAGCGTGCCGCGTTCTTCCGCCGTCAGCTTCGAGCCCTGCACCTTCATCTTGCCCGAGGTCAGCGTGTAGTTGAGGAACTGCAGGCTCATCGCCCTCAACTGATCCTTCGACGGCGCGCGCGTCGTGTCTGAATGGTCATGGCAGGCCGCGCAGTTGGCCTGATAAAGCGCTTCACCCGCCGCATCCGGCGAAGCCGCTGACACCGGCGTGGAGGGTGGGGCGGCGGTTGGAGCTTGCGCGGCGGGGGCGGCCGCCGGCGCTTCGGCGATCTTGTCCGCCGGCTTTTCGGTCTGGCAGGCGACAAGCGCCAGGGCGGAGACGCACGCCAGAATCGCTGATGCGCCGAAGCGGCCGCGCGCGGCGGTGAACCTTGTGGCCATGGTCTCCTCCCGATGCCCTGGGGCGCTCCTCGCAGGAACTTTTGCGGCGCCCTGGTTTTGCGGGGCGCAACCTGCCCCAAGGACCGCGCCCTGGTAAAGGGACCGGCGCACGTCTTGCGTTGATGTGCGCCTAGTCTGGAGTCGTCATGGCATTTGACCGCCTGCTGGCATAACGCCACATTGCTGCAATGACGGGCCGCCAGGAGACGCGCCGATGAGACGGGTCAACGTCGCCTGCCTGGCTGCGCTGGCGGTGATGGGGCTGTCCGCCTGCGGAGCAAAGACCGAGGCGCCGGAGACAGCCGCCGCCTTCGATCCGGTGGCCGCGACCGATGGCGACGAGGCCGCCCTGAAGCCCGTCGAACCGGCGGACTATTCCGACAAGGCGAACTGGCTGTGTCGTCCGGACATGCCAGGTCCCTGCCAGACAGAGATCGACGCGACGGTCGTTGCGCCAGACGGCAAGCTCACAAAGGAGCCGTTCGCGCCGGCGGCCGATCCGCCGATCGACTGTTTCTACGTCTATCCGACGACGTCGCTCGATCCGACGCCCAACGCCGACATGACGCCCGGACCGGAGGAGGCGGCGGTGGTCGTCCAGCAACTCGCGCGCTTCGGCGCCGTGTGCCGGCTCTATGCGCCGCTCTATCGTCAGGTCTCCGTACCAGCCCTGCTGCAGATGCTGGATGGGAAGTCGCCGGAGACAAATCGCGAAATGGCCTATGCCGATGTGAAGGCGGCCTGGGAACGCTATCTCGCCAACGACAATGCGGGCCGCGGCGTGGTGCTGATCGGACACGATCAGGGCGCCGGCGTGCTGATCCGGCTGATCGCGAACGAGATTGACGGCAAGCCGGTCGAGGACCGCATCGTTTCGGCCATCCTGCCGGGCGCCAACCTGTCGGTGGCGGCGGGACAGGGCGTGGGCGGATCGTTCAAGACCATCAAGCTCTGCACATCGAGCGAGGATCTCGGTTGCGCAATCGGCTGGTCCAGCTTCCGGGCCGACAAACCGCCGCCCGCCGACTCGTTCTTTGGCGCGGCGGATGACAAGGGCATGGAGATCGCTTGCGTCAATCCGGCGGACCTCGATGGATCGGGCGGCGCGCTGAAGGCTTACCTCCCGGCGGCGCGTGTGACTGGGCAGGGGCAGGACCCGCCAGAATGGACGACAACCGGAGAGCCAATCGAAACGCGCTTCGTGCGCGTGCCGGGACTGTTGAGCGCGAAGTGCGTGTCGCAGGACGGGTTCAACTATCTCGCCGTCACCACCAACGGCGATCCGACCGATGCGCGCACTGACGCCATTGCGGGCGACCTGATCATTGGCGGAAAGGTCCAGCCCGCCTGGGGGCTGCATCTTTACGACATGAGTCTGGTGATGGGGAATCTGGTTGGTCTGGTGAAAACGGAGTCAGCAGCCTACGCCGCCCGCGCAGCGCAGCAGACAAAGGCGCCGCCGGAAGACCACTAGGGTTTCACATCGTTCCCGTCTGGCCCATCTTTATTCCATGACCGGCTGGATCATCGCGGCGGCGGAATTGCGCATTCCATGGGGATCGTCCCTTGCGGCCCACCGCATGGTGGTGGTTGCGGACGAAGCGGGCGCCCTGCGGCGGCAGCTCAACGGGTTGGCCAGCTGGTTCGACAGGGCTTCTGGAACCTGGCGCCACAAACCGATCGGCTATCTGCCGAGCGACCGGCTTCGCGTCTACGACACCAACAGCCACCCGCACACCTGGATGCCGGTCAACGGCGTTGCGCCCGGGAGCCGGGATATAAGTCCGGCGATCAGGAGCGGCGCTGCGCGCGTTCTGGCGGAGGGTCTTTCTGAGACCGGTGCGGCTGGGCGGCTGGCGCCGGCGCTGCAGGCGATGACGCGCATCAATGCATTGAGCGCGGGGCCGGACGGTGGCGCGGGTCTGCCTTATCCGTTCCTGGGGTTTGGGCCGAACAGCAATTCGGTGTTCGCAACCCTGCTGGCGGTGATGGGGTTCGGGACGCCGGTCTTCTCGCAGCCCGCGGTCCTGGCGCCCGGGGCCGGGAGGCTGGTGCTGCCGCGGCCCGAGATTGCCGCGATCCGTGCAGACTATTCGGACCTGGGGACGAGCGGAGCGATGAAGCCGGAGATCGCCGAAGCCATCGCCTCGACGCCCTCGGCCGTGGGATGAACCCCGTCTTTCTGGATGAGCTGGGGCTTGCCGGCGATGGCGCCGAGCATGTCGGGGTAATAGGGCACGCCGTATTCCTTTGCGAGCGAAGGATAGATTGCGGCGTACTCTGCTTCGCGGTTGTCGGCCGCGCCTGCCCCCTTGGGCAGTGAAACGCCGAGCAGCGCAGCGGGAATGTTGTCCGTCTTCGCCTTGTCGAGAATGGCGGCCAGATTCTTCCTGGGCGTTTCCGGCGGAAAGCTGTCGAGGAAGTCGTTGGCGCCCAGCGCGATCACGACGAGCGCGGGGTGGAGCGCGGTGACGCTGAAATCGAACCGGTTGAGGCCGTCGGCGGTGGTGTCGCCCGAGACGCCGGCATTGACGATCTTCGCCTTGACGCCGGCCGTATCGAGATCGCGCTGGATGGCGGCGGGCAGGGCCTCGTTTGCGGCAAGCTGGTAGCCGGCGGTGAGACTGTCGCCGAGCATGACGACGATGGGGCGGGTATCAGCCGGCGGCGTGTCTGTTTTCGTCGCCAGCGCGGGAGCCTCCGGAGCGGACGCGACGCTCGTCTTGTCCCCACATCCGGCAAGGATGAGCGCAGCGATCACGCAGATGTCAGTCAGGGGCCTTCGCATAACGTCTCCGCTCTTGCCGTTTCCCATGCAAGGCCGCATCAAGCGCACCACATATCCTGACGCAAGCGGCGCTTCGACAGCGGCGCGGTCACATGTGCCGGACGAGGTTGGATTTTGGACGCTGCGCTGTCGCTTCAAGATGTCTACCTCACTTTGCCGGCGACATCCGGGCCGGTGGACATTCTCAAGGGCGTCAGTTTTTCCGCCATGCCGGGCGAAAGCGTGGCCATTGTCGGGCCGTCGGGATCGGGCAAGTCGTCGCTGATTTCTGTCGCCTCGGGCATTGAACGGGCGACGAAAGGCGAGGTGAAACTGCTCGGGACCAGCCTCGCAGGAAAAAGCGAGGATGCGCTGGCGCGGCTGAGGCGCGGGCGCGTGAGCCTGGTGTTCCAGTCCTTCCATCTGCTGCAGACCATGACCGCCTACGACAATGTGCGCGCGCCGCTGGAAATCGCAGGCGTCGGCGACGTCGACCGGCTGGCCGCCTCGGGTCTTGATGCGGTGGGATTGTCGGGACGTATGGATCACTATCCCGGACAGCTTTCCGGCGGCGAACGGCAACGCGTGGCGGTGGCGCGGGCGCTGGCCAGCAATCCGCAGATCGTCTTCGCGGACGAACCGACCGGCAATCTCGATCGCGCCTCGGGAACGATGGTCGCCGACATGCTGTTTGCGATCGCACGCGACCGCAACGCAACACTGATTGTCGTCACCCACGACATGGACCTGGCGAAACGCGCAGACCGCATCGTCGAGATGGACGACGGGCGCATCAAGTGAGCGAAGCCGCTGTCCGATCCAATTCAACCGCCCGCGCCTGGTTGAGGATTGCACGGCGCGAGCTGGCGGGCGGTGTTGGCGGGTTCTGGATCTATCTCGCATGCCTTGCTCTCGGCGCGTGGGCGATCGCGGCCTCGGGATCGGTGACGACGGCTTTCAATGCCGGCCTTACCGGCCAGTCGCACATGCTGCTGGGCGGCGATGCGGCGCTCAACCTCTCCCAGCGCGAGGCGACGCCCGAGGAGCTGGCATGGATGGCCAAGCGCGCCTTGCCCGGGAAGATCTCACAGACCGCCGGCGTCGACATGATGGGCCGCGAAGGCGACATCATCCGTCAGGTGGATGTGCGCGGCGTCGATCATGCGTTTCCGTTGCTCGGCGCCATCGGGCTGGCGACGGGGTCGCCCGGCGTTGCGGATGCGCTGGCGAAACGCGACGGGGTGTGGGGCATCCTCGCCAGTCCGAAATTCGTGTCCGACTTCAAGGTGAAGCCCGGCGACCGGATTACGCTCGGCGACAAGACCGTTGAGGTGCGCGCCTTTCTGGCGAGCGAACCGGACCGTCTGTCGAACGCCAACGAGTTCCAGCCGCGCGCGCTCATCTCCACCGACGCGCTGCGCGAATGGGGGCAACTCGACCAGGGCCGTCTCTACCGCACGACCTACCGCCTGTTGCTGAAGCCGGGCGAGGCGCCGCACTTCGAGGCGGACGTCAACGCCGCGTGGGGCGAAGCCGGCATGCGCTATGTCGGGCCGCAGGACGCCGTGGATGGTCTGCGCCGGCTGCTCGACATGATGAATACCTTCACGTCGGTGATCGGCATCGCGGCGCTTGTGGCGGGCGGCGTCGGCGTCAGCCAGGCGACCACGTCGTTTCTGGACTCCCGCGTGGAGTCCATCGCCGCGCTCAAGGCGCTGGGCGCGGATGCCGGCACGATCCGCGCAGCCTACGCCCTGCAGCTGGGGGCGCTGGCGGCGCTGGGGTCTGCGGTCGGCGTGGCGCTGGGATCGCTGTCGCCATGGCTTCTCGATCTTACGGTGGGCGACCGGATTCCCCTGCCGAGCGTGCTGGCCTTCTATCCTTTGCCGCTGCTGAAGGCGTTCGTGCTTGGCCTGCTGGCGGCGGTGATGTTCGCCTCGCCGGCTCTGGGCCGTGCGCGGGCGACGCCGCCGGCGGCGCTCTTCCGGAGCCTCGGCGAAAACATGGGCAAGGCGCCCTGGGTCGAACGGGTCGTGGCGATGCTTGCGGGGCTAGGTCTTGTTCTGGTCGCGACGCTGGGTTCGGAGCGGCCATGGATGGTGATCGGGCTGCTGGCCGGGGCCGGCGTCGCCTGGGGCGTGCTGATGGGCGCCGCGCTGCTGATCAAGCGGCTCGCCCGCAGCGCCTCCCGCAGATCGAGAGGATATGTGCGGCTGGCGCTGGCCAGCCTGGGTGGGCCGGGCTCGCTGGCGCCCACGGTGGCGCCGGCGCTGGGACTTGGACTGTCTCTTCTGACTTTGGTCGCGGTGATCCAGACAAATGTTCTTGGACAGATCCGCGATACCGCGCCGGCCAATGCGCCTTCGCTGATCTTCCGGCAGATCCCGCATGAGGACGTGAAGGAATTCGATGCACTGATGAAGTCGATGGGCGTCGATACCGCCAATCCCGACGTCTATCGCCGCGCCCCATTCATTCTCGGTCGAGTGATTTCGCTGAAGGGCCAGACGCTGACCGAAAACAATGTCGCCGACTCCGAACGCTGGGTCACGCGGGGCGAGACGGGCATGACCTTTATCGGGCCCAAGCCGCCGGAGGCGGATGTCCGGTCCGGCAAGTGGTGGCCGGCCGACTACTCTGGTCCGTTGCTGGTGTCGGTGGAGGAGGGCGTCGCCAAGGGGCTGGACCTCAAGGTGGGCGACACGATGGGCTTCCGCATCTTCGGCCGCGACCTCGACGCCCGGGTCGCCTCGATCCGTCGCGTCGACTGGGGCGGCTTCGGGGCCAACATGCCCTTCATCCTGTCGCCCGGCACGCTGGAGGCGGCCAAGCCATTCCATACCGCGATCCTGAAAGTGCCGCCGGACCGCGAGGACCCGATCATCGCGAAGGTCGCCGACGGGTGGCCGGGCGTGCTGGTCTTTCCGTTGCGCCGCACGCTGGAGACGGCGGCCGATCTGCTGGATCAGATTTCACTGGTGGTGATCGTGCTCGCCAGCGTGGTGACGCTCGCCGGAATACTGGTCCTGTTCGGCGCCTTCGCAGCCGCAGCAAGAAAGCGCCGCCGCGAGTCCGCGCTGCTGAAGACGTTTGGAGCCTCGCGCCCGGCCATCCTTGCACTCTATGCTTTTGAATTCGCCCTCGCCGGCCTGGCCGCTGCGATACTCGGGGCGGGAATGGGCGTGCTTGCGGCTCACCCCATTGTGATAAACGTCATTGAGGCGAAGTGGCGCTTCGCTTTCGGTCCGGTGCTGACAGTTGCGTCAATTGCCGTCATTTCGGCGGCGGCGGGCGGCGTCGCGGTCGGATGGGCGACTTTGTCCCACCGTCCAGCGCGCGTCTTGCGCTCGGCCTGAACGTCGGTATGTTCCTCCCGCAGCGTCGGCCCGACGCACGCCTCGGCTGTCCGACGATCGCCCATAAATTTCAGGCGACGGAAACGGAAACACTCGGACGAGGACGTTTCTGCAGGTGTTGGGCGCACGGGGAGGATATATGAAGAAGCTTGTTTCGATTTGTGTGCTGGCTGTGGCGTTGGCCGCGTGTCAGCAAACGGGGGGCGCCGGTGCGCCCGCCAAGGAAGCCGCGGCGCCCATGCCAACGACCGGGGCGATGAAGCCCTACGTCGCGCCGCGCGGTCCGGACGGGGTCCATCCCGATCTGAACGGCGTGTGGCAGGTGATGAACGTCGCCAACTATAACATCGAGGCGCATCCGGCTCAGTCCGCGATGCAGCTGCGCCCGGGTCCGTATGTCCCGGTTCCCGCCGCCAGCGTTGTTGCCCTTGGCGCCGTTGGCGCCGTGCCGGCCGGCATTGGCATCGTGCAGGGTGACGGAAAAATCCCGTACACCGCGGATGCCGAGAAAATCCGCGACGAGAACCGCGCCGACTGGATCAACCGCGATCCCGAGATCAAGTGCTACCTGCCGGGCGTTCCGCGCGCCAACTACATGCAGCTGCCCTTCCAGATCTTCCAGTCGGACAGCGCCTTCTTCATCGCGTATGAATATGCGGGCGCCGTTCGCAACGTCTTCCTGAAAGATCCGGGCGAAGCTCCGATCGACAGCTGGATGGGTCAGTCCTTCGGTCACTGGGATGGCGACACGTTCGTCGTCGAGGTGACCGGTCTCAACGACTCGACCTGGTTCGACCGCGCCGGCAACTTCCACTCCGACCAGATCAAGGTCACCGAGCGCTGGACGCCGACAAGCGACCTGACCATGCGCTATGAGGCCACGATTGAGGATCCGGCCACCTTCACCAAGCCGTGGAAGATCGCCTTCAACCTCTACAAGCACGTTGGCGAAGACGCCCAGCTGCAGCAGTTCAAGTGCGTCGAGTTCGTCGAAGAACTGATGTACGGCCATCTGCGCAAAAACCCGCTGCCGGGTCCGGCGCTCGAAAAGAGCAAGGAGCTCGGCAAGGAATAGACCGCTCAGGCGGCCAGCCGGCGCTTGGGGCTGGCTGGCCGCCGACGGGCCTGATTGCGAGGCGTCGCCTAACGTTCTCGTGAACAGGTCCTGTGCGGACGTCATGTCAAAGCC
Source organism: Alphaproteobacteria bacterium (assembly GCA_016125405.1). Taxonomy (GTDB): domain Bacteria; phylum Pseudomonadota; class Alphaproteobacteria; order Caulobacterales; family Hyphomonadaceae; genus UBA7672. The sequence goes on from WGLW01000013.1 coordinate 55,696, forward strand.
GGCGGGTGACCGTGTAGGCTTGGATCTGACGGGGGTTTCGGGACGGATGACGGGCGGCGGTTTTAGCAGTGACCGCGGTCCGGGAGACAGCAAAGCCTCTTGATGATCGGGATTTCTCCGATCTAATGGAGGGGAAAATTTGGCAAGGTCCAGACGGGGACGTACCGGGCTTCCGGGCAGGATCCGCGAGGCAAGCGTCGCAGGCCCATCCGGGCAGGCGCGTTCAGGAGGAAGAGAATGAACAGGAAAATCCGCTACGCGCTGATGGCCGCGGCGGCTGGCCTCGTCGGCGCCGCCGGAGTGGGCGGCGCGGCTTATGCTCACCACGCCTTTGCGGCGGAGTTCGACGCCAACGCGCCGGTGCTGCTGAAAGGCACGGTCGTGACCGTCGAGTGGGTCAACCCGCACACCTGGATCCACATCAAGGTTCCGGACACCGACGAACACGGCAAGCCGAAGCCCGGCTCGACAATCAACTGGCAGGTCGAGGGCGGCACGCCCAACACGCTGCTGCGCACCGGCATCAACAAGAAGTCGCTGCCGATCGGAACGGAAATCGTCGTGCGCGGCTACCAGTCGAAAGACGCGCTCTGCGAAATCTCGCCGAAAACCCACGTCCGCACCTGCAAGGCCAACGGCCGTGACATCACCTTCCCGAACGGCTGCAAACTGTTCGTGGGCTCCTCGGGAACCGGCGCGCCGCGCGATGGCGCCGACTCCTCCGAAGGCGGTCAGGAA